>JACRKC010000006.1 GCA_016235555.1 Verrucomicrobiota bacterium | reverse complement strand
TACTGAGTCTCGCGAAATAGGGTGACAAAGAGCGCGGTGGTTCGGGGAGCGCACCCGTCTCGGGTGCTGGGGCCGGCGTCTCGCCGGCACCTCCGAAGTCCTCGGCGAGACGCCGAGGACAGCCCGCGGGACGCGGGCGCTCCCCGAACCACCGCGTGTCACTCAAGTATGCGAGCCTCAGTAGATGACCAAAATACACGCCTAGGCAGTCAAGATATGCACAGCTGCACAATGCTGCATCCTCTAGCCTCGCAGCGATAGCTGCACCGATTCCGTTCTGCTGTCTGCAACCTCAACCCCCCCAAGAAAATGATAGCTGCGCGATTCCATTGGACCAGAAACTCCCTCATCTACGCGGGAACTGTCGCGTGGGGCCTGCTCCTGGTCTCCTGTGTCATGACCAACCGCACTGCGGTTACACCGCCGGGCATGCTCGGCGCGAACTTCGTCGGCTCCACCGCCTGCGTCGAGTGCCACGAAGACGTGACCGACCACTTCGGCGATCGCACCCACTCCCACCTCATCGCAAGCGGCGGCAAAGGCCGGGAGCTCGGCTGCGAATCCTGCCACGGCCCCGCATCGATCCACGTGAAAAAAGGCGGCGAGGACGGCACCATCGTCAAGGGCGCGACCTCCTGTGGCGGCTGCCACCAGGACGTGCAGGCCCGCTTCTCGATGGCCTCCCACCACCCGCTCAAGGAAGGCTCGGTCGGTTGCACGAGTTGCCACGATGCCCACGGCAACAAGCAGGCGACCCTTACGAGCACCAACACGCTTTGCACCTCCTGCCACCAGGCCGTGCGCGGGCCCCACGTCTTCGAGCACATCCCGGCGGCTGAGAACTGCTCCAATTGTCACAACCCGCACGGTTCACCCAACCGCAAGCTGCTGACGATGAGCCAGCCCATGCTGTGTCTGCAATGTCACAGCCTGGCAAACAACCGCCACGGTCAGACCGGCGCCAACTCCAACGCCACTCCGATCACCGCCGCGGTCCTCCGCGATTGCGCCAGTTGCCACAGCCAGGTGCATGGCAGCAGCCAGGATCAGCATCTGCGTTACTAACCCCCGACCCACCGCCGTCTATGAAGACCAAGATTTCCCTCGTTCTCGCTTTCACCTGCATCCTCGGCCACGCCGCTGATCCAGCGACCAAGGCCCCTGACACCGGACTCACCGGAGAGATCACTCCCAAACTCATCGCCTTCGACTACTTCGACGGCGTGGGGGCGAACAGAACCAGCTTCCTCGAACGCTACGACGTCCGGCGCGGCTGGTCCGGCGACACGCGCTCCGGGCTGCTGATGGACCTCGACCTGAATCTCGTCTACCAGTCCGTGAAAAAACAGTCCTTCGTTGTGAACCGTTGGGGCGAAGGCCAATACCGGCATGGCGGTCGGGCGGTGTGGAACAACGAGCGCGCCGAGTTCACCGCCGACTACAACTTCATCCGCACCACCAGCAGCGGCCTCGACTATCTCTTCGGCCCCGACCAGGTGCCCGGCGGCACCGATCCGTCCTACTTCTTTCCGGCCTCGACCAACTCCGCCTCCGGCTACGCCGCGCAGTTCAACGACGACTCGCACCGGACGGTCTTTCATTCGAACCGGCTGACTTACGGCCTCGGCTTCAAGATCCTGCCGGGCGTCCTCGGCGCCAACACCACCGTCGCCGTCAACTACGCCGGCTACCTCCGCTATGGGCACCGCCGCATGACCTATGCCCTCGGCGGCAGCGACGTGGTCAAGGCCCCGATTGCGCCGACCAGCAGTTTCGTGTTGGAGCGCTGGCGCGGAATCAACCAACCCATCGATGAAAACATGAACCGCCTCACTTGGAACGTCAGCGCCGCGCCCCAACAGGCGTTCGTCGTCGCCTACACCGGTTCGTGGGAAGGCTTCGACAATCGCGCGCGCACCTTCACGCACGCCGACATTCCGCTCGTGGCACCTTACTCCTACAACGCCACCGCCGACCGGACGCGCCCGCTCGGCTTCATCCCGGACTCGACCCTTCTTTCCCACGCCGTGCGGGTCTCGAAACAGATCGGCCGGACGAATGTCGCCGCCGGTTATGCGAACTCGAAGCTGGAGCAGGATACGTTCACCGCGCCCCAAATCCGCCTCGGGTATACGACGGGCCAGGCGGCCACCGAGTCGGCCTATTTCAACTTCGACACGACGGTGAATTCCGCGGTCGCCCTGCAGGGCTTCGTGCGCACCGGCCACCGCGAGAACAACTCCTCCTACCCGGTCACCGGGCTCATCGACGGCGGCGTCGGAAAATCCCAGACCCTCGGCGTGCGACTCAACCGGCTCGAGTCGACCACCTACGGACTGGCGGCGGCCGTGCGACCGAAAGGCCTGCTTTCGACGATCACCCTCGGCTGGAAGAGCGAACAGAAAAACCGCGACCTCACCTATCATGCCACGGAGATCATCCCCTTGGTTTCCCTCTACCGAAGCGACACCGACACGCACGAAGTCTACGCCAAGTTGAGTGCGCTCAACTTCAGGGGCGTCACGCTCCGTCTCAATTCCTCCTACGCGTGGGCCGAAAAAACCGGTTTGGTCACTGAGCCAAGCCGCGCCGTCGGACTCAAGGCCGCCGCCAGCTATGCCGCTCCGAACGGGCTCCTCCTGAACGCCTACTACCACGTGAAAGACCAGGAGAACGACCACAACAGCCTCACCGACAAAGCCGTCGCCACCCCCGCCACCTATACGCAGGACATCAGCAGCACCGTCCAATCGGGCGGGCTCTCACTCAACATGCAGCCGGCCAAGGACGCCAATGCCTACGTCAGCCTCGATTGGATGCGCATGGACGCGAGCGTCCTCTTCTTCGAGAGCAACCGTCGTCGGTTCGAGACCACGACCACCTTCGCCCTCCGCGACCTGGTGGGCTCGCTCGTCGACCACTACCTGTTCGCCGTGGGGGCCGACTACAAGGCCGGCAAAGACCTGAAGTTCAATGTCGCCTACAACCTCACCTCGGCCGACGGCAATCTCGCGAGCGGCAGCGTCGCCGCCGCGCTCGGCCCCATCGACGACACCCTTGACAGCGTGCTGCACTCCGTGGTGATCGGCACCGCTTGGGATCTCTCGAAAACCCAGCAGCTCCGCGTCGGCTACCGCCTCGATAAATACGAGGACTCCGCCTATCCGCAGCTTTCCGGCGGCGTTCATTCCATCGCGGTCAGCATGAGCATCAAACTCTGACCAGGAACCGAACGCGTTAAGCGCGTCGCCCACCCACAAAGCCGGCTTCGGCCGGCTTTTTGTTTTTCCGCTGTCATACCAACGTCCCGTAGCTTTCAGACTTTCCGTTGCCGGCCCGCGCGCTGGGCGGGCAACCCGGCCACCGGCCGGGCCTACAGTCCAAAAGCAAGGTGACGTTGGTATCAGGCGCATTGACGGACCGCCGGTGGCCGCCGACACCTGTAGCCACCATGGACCCCGCCTACTGGAACCAGCGCTTCGGCGCCGCCGATTACTACTACGGCACCGAGCCCAACGACTTTGTCGCCTCGGTCGCCCACCACCTTCCTCCCGGCCCCGTGTTGTGTCTCGGCGAGGGCGAAGGCCGCAACGCGGTCTTCCTCGCTGCCCTCGGCCACGACGTGCTGGCCGTCGATCAATCCGACGCTGGCCTCGCCAAGGCCCGCCACCTCGCCGCGAGCCGCGGGCTCCCATTGCGCACAGAGGTGGCCGATCTCGCGCAATTCGTGATCGCGCCCGCCGCGTGGTCCGGCGTCGTCGCCACCTTCGTGCACCTGCCGGTTGAACTTCGCCACACGGTGCACCGCGCTGCGGTGACCGGCCTGCAGCCCGGCGGCTGCCTCGTCCTTGAACTCTATCACCCCGACCAGGTGCGCCACCGCACCGGCGGTCCGGTCAACAACCCGGAACTGCTCGTGACCCTCGACGCCCTGCGCGCGGAGATCGCCGACCTCCCGGTCGATTTCCTCGTGGCGAAAGAGTTGGAACGCGAAGTGCGCGAAGGCCCGGGCCCCCACGGTCTCGGCTCCGTCGTGCAGTTGCTCGCGCGGAGGCGCTAGGCGCCGTTGAGGAAAGGTCGTCGCCGGCCAACGCGTAGCGGCGGGCGTCTCTGCCCGCCGACGGATCGAGCGAAAGTCCTGAACCGGCGGGCAGGGACGCCCGCCGCTACTTCACTCGGCGACGGAGCGCCGGCCTCCGCTCGGCCAGTCCGCAGGGTGTAACTCAAAGTGAGGTCATCTTTCGAGGGCCTCGGCTGTAGCGGCGGTCATAGACCGCCGCTACAGATCGCTGACCTCAGTTTGAGTCACACCCCAGTCCGCACCTCATACCAGTTACGCGGTGCTTCGGCACTTTGAGTTTTGTAGGCCCGCCCGTTGGGCGGGCTGCCCGGCCACCGGCCGGGCCTACAATGCCAAACCGCAACGTAACTGGTATCACTTCTTCGCCGCCTTCGCTTTGAGATACTCCTCCACGAGTTGGCGGCGGTAGGTCATCTTCTCCTCGGGCGGCAGTGATTGCATCTTGTTCTGGATTTCGGTGCGGCGCTCCGGGGTCGCCCCTTGCATCATTTCGCGCCAGCCGTCCTGGATCTCGCGCGGCATCCAGCCCCAACCTTGCCGGAGCTGCTGCCTTTGCGGATCGGGCAGCTGCCGGTAACGCGCAATCTCGGCCCGCAACGCCGCCCGTTCCTCCGGCTTCATGGCCCGGATGCGCGCGATCACCTGCTGCATTTGCTCGAGGTCGGAATCCGACAGGCCGAGGAACTGTTCGACCGCGGCCATCTCCTTGACGTCGACGGCCGGGCGCGCCGCTGCGGGCGCCGGCTCGGCGGCGTGCAGCCACGCGGCAAGCAGCAATCCGGCAAACCCGATCGGGAGGAGCATCTTCGTTTTCATGGCGGATCAGTTTTGGAGCTTGGGTTGAGTGGGCAGGTGGAGGAGCGCGTCGCGATTCTCCCCATCGAGCAGCGCGGTGCCACGGCTGAGCACGGTGTCCATGGCGAAGAGCTCGGCCAGCGCGGGCGACGGCCCGGAGTCCGGCGTCAGCGGCGGGCTCCGGCGCGGCGCCGTGACCAGCAACGCCACGGCCGTGGCGCCGACGGTGAGCGCGCCGAGCCACCACAGCCACGGCGCCGGGCGACGGACGGCCGGCTCACTGCGCAGCTGGCGCTTCAGATCGACCCAGCGTTTTTCAAATTCGGGCGTGGTATCGCGATAGTTGCGCCGGAGAAATGCATCAATCTCTTCGTCACGCGGCGATGGCTTGGGGTTGGGGTTCATCGGAGGGCCTCCATTTCGGTGCGAAGCAGTTCGCGTCCGCGATGCACAAGCACGCGGAGGGAATTTTCGGTGATGTGCAGGGTCGCGGCGGCGGTCGGATAATCCATCTGCTGCTGGTGCAACAGGAGGAGGGGCGTGCGGTATTTTTCGGGCAAGCGTGTGAGCGCGGTGCGCAACAGTTCCTCCAGCTCCGCCGCCCGGCGCTCCTCCGCGGCATCGCCGGACGCGACGGTCTCGAAAATCTCCGGCGGCGCGGCGTCGGCCGGCTTGCGCTGGCGCCGGCGGTGCTCGTTGAGCAGGAGATTGCGCGCGATGTGAAAGAGGAACGTGGAGAACTTCGCCTCCGGCCGGTAATCGCGCGCCGCCCGATGCAGCCGCACGAAGACTTCCAGCGTCAGATCTTCCGCATCCGCATGCGACCCGAGCGAGCGGTAGAAATAGCCCAGCAGCGGCCGCTTCCACTTGTCGAACAGCCGCTGGAGCGCCGATTCATCGCCGCGGCCGATCCGTTCCAGCCAGATCGCATCTTCCTCGCCGGTCGGTGCCGTTTCCGCCTCGGCCGCCGCGTCGCCGGGCGCAGCCAGCCAGCGCCACACCGGCCGGAAAGCAGGGAGCGAGAGGAGCCACATGGTGTTCACTGAAGAAGGAAACCCCGCCGCACCGCGGTTATTACAAAGGACGCCGCCAAAACCCCGGCCGGCTACCGTGCCGCGGAAAATGACCGGACCTTCCAGCGCCAAACACCCCGGCTTATTCCGTCTGCCCGCCTGCACTGCGAGATTCGGACACCCCCGCCGCGGTGCTATACTCCCGCTCGAGCCCCTCCAACCCCACCATGAAAAAGCTCCCGATCTCCCGCCGCACCGGCTCAGTCCTCGCATGCACCGCCGCCCTCGTGTTCGGCGCCGAGCCCGCCGCCCCCGCGCTCAACGCCACCTTCGTCGATCCCGCCGCCAGGGAGGTCGCCGAAATCCGCAGCGTAGGCGAGACGGCGATCAACCGCCTCGCGTTCACGATGGTCAACGAACTCAACACCGCCCTCGCCAAGGGCGGCATCGAAAGCGCGATCGAGCTCGCCCACCTAAAAAATCTTCCCAAGACCGGCGACCGCGTGACCGGCCTGCCGCGCATCAAGACCATCAAGTTGACCAGCTTCCGCCTCCGCGCCGGCAACAACGCCCCCGACGCCGCCGACCAGCTCGCGCTCGACCAGGTGCTCAAGGAACTTTCCTCTGACGCCGGCCCGCCCAAGGTGCTCGTGCAACGGATCGGCGCCCCCGGCACCGCCGCCGAGTGGCGGGTCTACCGGCCCGTGGGCGTGATGCCCGTCTGCATGAAATGCCACGGAGATGTCGCCGAACAGCCGGCCGACCTCCGGGCGAAACTTGGCAGACTCTATCCCACGGATCAGGCCACCGGCTACCGCGTGGGCGAGTTTCGCGGGCTGTTGCGCGTGACGGTTGACAACGCACCGCCGCCGCCACCACCGTCGCAGCCCGCGGCGCCCGCCAAGGCGGCGCCAAGGAAAAAGTAGCGATCCCATGAAACTCCGCGCGTTCCTCCCGACCCTCCTCGCCACCGCCGCGCTCGCCCTCGCCGACGACGTCCAACGCGTCAGCCCCGAGCACGCCGCCAAACTCGTCGCCACGGGCAAGGCCGTGCTCGTCGACGTCCGCGAGCCCGCCGAATGGGCGGACGGCGGCGTGGCCGCTCCCGCGGTGTTGCTGCCGATGAGCGATTTCAAAGGCGCCCAGAAGGAGTGGAAACCGTTTCTCGAAAAGAACGCGGGCAAGGAACTCATCCTCTATTGCCGCAGCGGTGGCCGCTCGATGGCCGTCGCCGAGGAGCTCGCGAAAAAAGGCGTGAAAACGTCCAACGTCGGCTCGTTCCGCGAGTGGGTCACCGCCGGCCTGCCGGTGCGCAAGGTCGAGGAAAAGAAGTAGGCTGAAAGCGGGGGCGCCGCCCGGTTTCCGCGCCAACGCAGCAGAAGCGGCACTTTGCTCGCGCCGCAGCAACGAACTATTGAGGTTCCCGCGATAGACCGGCGGAGCCGCGATCCCAAGCGGCCGGTCTGAAGCAGGGCGGGGCTGTGACCCGCCCTACTCCGAACGCCCGACGTCAGTCGATTAGGCGAGTCTCATTCCAACGGCTGTTGAAGTTTGGATGATCGTAGGTCGGGCTTTACGCCCGACATCGTCCGACCGCAGGCGTCGGGGATAAAGCCCGACCCACCCACGCGACCCAATCGTCCATTCTTCAGCAGCCGTTGGTATCAATCGGCGGTTGGAAACCGCCGCTCCCATGGCCCGGCGTGCAGGAGAATGAGTCACACCCGTGTCGCGCCCGGACCCATCGGCGGACTTGCACCGCCCCGACCGTTCGCGTCAGAGTGCGGCGTGCCTGGCCGATTGTCGTCCACCTGTTCCGGCCCCACACCCAAACGCCGCGTGCGCCGATGAACATCCGCACGCGCTTTTCGCTGTTGCTGGGCGGCGCCGTCGCGCTCGCGCTCCTCACACTCGCCTCGCTCACCGCGCTCCGGCGAAACGCCACCGGCGAAGTGCTCGCCCGGCTCACGAGCGAACGCGATGCGCTCCTCGCGCGCATCATGGAGCTGCGGGGCCTGCGCCTGCAGCAACTCGCCTTCGATTATTCCTACTGGGATGACCTGGTCGCCTACGTCGCCGCACCCCGCGTGGCCTGGGCGGACTACAACCTGCGTGACTCCCTCAAGGACTTCGACGCCCAATTCGTGTGGGTCCTCCGCCGCGACGGGAGCGTGATCTACGGCGCGAGTCGCGAGCCCGGAGTCGGGCCACCGTGCCCCCTCGGCCCGGCCGAGGTCGCTACGCTCACGAGCCGCCTGCCGTTTTCGCATTTTTTCGTCCCGACTCCCGCCGGACCGCTCGAAGTCCGCGGCGCGCCCGTGCAGCCCTCCGCCGACAGCGCCCGCCAGACCACGCCGCTCGCCTGGCTCTTCGTCGCCCGCACCTGGGATCCCGCGTATCTCGCCTCGCTCGGCAAGCTGGTCGAGGGCCACGCCGCCATTTCTTCCCGCGGGGTGGCGCCGCCGCAGGTCGACCGCGGCCGCGTCGTGCGGGTGCAGCGCACGCTCCGCGACTGGCAGGGACGGCCACTCTACGAACTCACGGTCGACCACCCGCCGCAATTGCTCCCGCAACTCGAAAGCGACCGCGCCCTCGAGGCCGCGATCGCCGTGGGCTGGGGCCTCGCCACCCTGGCCGCGCTGTCGTTCATGCTGCGCCGCTGGGTGCTGCAGCCGCTGCGCGCGCTTGAAACCAGCCTCACCACCGGCTCGCCCGCGGATCTTGCGCCGGTCGCCGCGCAACGCACGGAGTTCGGCCCGCTGGCCAGCCGGGTGGCCGATTCGTTCCGCGAACGCGAACAACTCCAGCGCGAGATCGCCGAGCGCCGGCGCATCGAGGCCGAGTTGCGCACCAGCGAACAACGCTACCGCACGCTCTTCGAGCAGGCCATCGTCGGCATCTACCGCGCCACCCCGGAGGGGCGCCTCCTCGCGGCCAATCCCGCGTTCCTGCGGTTGTTCGGCTGCGCCCGCCCGGAGGAGTTTTCCGCGGTGGCCTACGTGGAGCCCGGCCGGCGCAGCGCCTTTCTCCGGACGCTCACCGCCCACGGCATCGTGGCGGATTTCGAGTCCGAGGTGCGGCTGCCCGACGGCTCCACCCGCTGGATCTCCGAGAGCGCCCGGACCGCCACCGCCGAAGCGGGCCGGCTCACGCACATCGAGGGTTTCGCGATCGACATCACCCCCCGCCGCCAGCTCGAGAGCGAGATGCAGCGCGCGTCGAAACTCGAATCGGTGGGCGTGCTCGCCGGCGGCATCGCCCACGACTTCAACAATCTCCTGAGCGTCATCCTCGGCAACCTCGCGCTGGCCGGACAGGCCGGCGAAGACCCCGCCCGGATGCGGGATTTTGCCCGCCGCGCGGACACGGCCGCGCAGCGGGCCCGCGATCTCACGCAGCAACTGCTCACGTTTGCCCGCGGCGGCGATCCCGTGCGCACCACCATCGACCTCGGCGCCCTGCTGCGCGAAAGCGCGGACTTCGCCCTCCACGGCTCCACCTGCCGGGCCGAACTCGTGCTCGCCGCCGACCTCTGGCCGGTCGACGCCGACCGGGGCCAGCTCGGCCAGACCCTGCACAACCTCTGCCTCAATGCCGCGCAGGCGATGCCGCGTGGCGGCATCATCCATCTCTCCGCCGCCAACCGCCCGCTGCCCGACCCGGCCGCACCCGCGCTCCCGCCCGGCCGCTATGTGAGCGTGACCGTCACCGATCACGGCCCCGGCATCCCGCCCGCGCACCTCCCGCGCATCTTCGATCCCTATTTCACCACCAAGACCGGCGGCAGCGGGCTGGGCCTCGCGGTCGCTTACTCGGTGATCCGCAAACACGGCGGTGCCATCACCGTCGAGTCGCCGGCCGGCCGCGGCGCGACGTTTCGCCTGTGGCTGCCGGCCGCCAACGCCCCCGCGGCCACACCGGCCAGCGACGAGGCGACCGCCCCGCCCCGCTTGTCCCGGGCGTTGCTCATGGACGACGATCCGCTCGTGCTCGCCACGCTCGAGGCCACCCTCGCTTTTACCGGCGCGCAATGCGATGCGACCCAGGACGGAGCCGGCGCGATCGAACGCTTTCGCGCCACCCACGCCGCCGGCGGCCGCTACGATATCGTGATCATGGACCTCACCGTGCCCGGCGGCATGGGTGGACGCGAAGCGCTGCAACAACTGCTCCTCATCGATCCCGAGGTGCGCGCCATCGTCTCCAGCGGCTACTCGCACGATCCGGTGATGGCCAATTTCCGCGCCCACGGCTTCCACGGTGTCCTGCCAAAACCCTACACGCCCGGCGAACTGTTCGCCGTGCTGCGCAGTGTGCTCGGCCCGGCGCAGGACCGGCGCGCCTGATACCGACTACGTCCCGCTTTGGGACGATGCCTTTTGTCGGCCCGGCCGGTGGCCGGGCCGCCCGCCCACCGGGCGGGCCTGCAAGATCAGGAGTCTCAAAGCGCGCCGTAATTGGTATCATACCAACGGCTGTTGAGATTTGGATGATCGTAGGTCGGGCTTTACGCCCGACATCGTCCGACCGCAGGCGTCGGGGATAAACCCCGACCCACCCACCCGACCCAATCGTCCATTCTTCAGCAGCCGTTGGTATCAGATCCGGAGAAAGATCTTCCGCCGATACATCCACCAGCACACGAGCCAGAACATGAGGCCGACCAGCGTCGCCTGCACGGCCGGAGCCCAGGCGGAGCCGAACATCTTGAACACGTTTTCGCCGAGATGCGTTTGCAGCGTCTTCGCCGTCCACGACCGCAGCAACATGCCCATCGCATAGATCGCGATCGAGTTCATGCCGACCACGACGAGCGGAAAACTCCACGCCCGCCACTGTCGCAGATCGATGATCGCGTAGAGCGCCGCGAGGATGAGGAGGCACCAGCCGGTGGAAAAAACCGCCCACGACGGCGTCCAGATGCGCTTCACCACGGGCACCCCCAGCCAGCTCCAGACCCCGCCCACGGCCAGTCCGGCCAGGCCCCAGCCGACGAGCAGGAGCAGCTTCCGCCTCGCCTCGCGCGACGAACGCAGCAGTTCGCCGACCATCAGCCCGAAGAGCATCGTGGCCAGCGACGGAATGAAATTGATCGTCTGGTAGCCGCCCGTGTTGAAGACGAAGGGCTCGCGCCGCGGCAGGAGATTCAGCAACCGGGTGTCGATCGCGTGGCCGACGTTGGCGTTCTTGTGCCACGCCGCCCCGACGCCCGCGAGTTGTTCCTGCGCCCATTTCGCCGGCACGCCCGCCGCCGGCGCACCTTTCGCGAGGTCGGGACCCGCGCCCGGAAACCACGCGTAAAGCGCCCACGTGCCGAGCAGCAGCGCCGCCGCGGTGATGACCTGCGCGCGCAGCGAGCGCCCCCACAGCAGGAACAGAAACGCGTAGCCGAGCCCGATCTGCGAGAGCACATTCATGAACTGCCAGCCCGTCGCCCGGGCGCCATTGGACGTGAGAAAAATCCCGAGCAGCACCAGCACCACCGCGCGCCAGCAGGCGTGGCCAAACATCCGCGCCCACGACTGCCCCTCCCGCTGCCGGTTCACGTAGGAATACGCCATCGACACGCCGACCATGAACATGAACGACGGCTGGATGAGATCCCAGTAGCCGCACCCGACCCACTCGACGTGCTCGAACTGGTGATAAACCGCCTGCCAGAACCCCGACTGCGGATCGGCCTGGAGATGGTTCCGCGCCGTCGCGGCCAGACCAAAACCGTTGAAGGCCAGCGTGACCATGATCAGCCCGCGATATGCATCGAGTGATTGCAGGCGGGTGGACGCGGCAGGCGGGGGGGACGCGGGCGGAGACACGAGGCTCATCGGAGCGGGGATTTGGGGTAAACCGAAGCTCGCCCATCCAGGCCGACGACAGCGCGCGAGGCGACTGTTATTGTCAGGCCAGCCCGTCCGCGGCACGGCTTTCCGGTTTGAATGCACAAATTGTTCCCGCGTAGGCCAGCGCGCTGGCGCGCGCCAGAGGGTGGGCCGGGCGCTCCGCGCACGGCCAGTTGACTTCAGTTCTCACTCGCCCTGGCCGCCCGCGGAGCAGCGGCCGGCCCACCTTTCGCCTCGCTGCAAGAAAGTGAGATGCGCCCCCCGTCCGCGCCCCCATCCGCCCGGGCCGCCCTCCGATCGCTCAGCGCGCAGCCCGCCGCAATCGTTCAGCCTGAAACAGGCACACGCAGTCGGACCCGTCTTCGGTCGGCAGCCATTGCGGCTGCAACGCCGCGAATTCCCGGTCGATCGCCGCGCGCAGGCCGCCCACCTCGATCACGACGATGCCGTGCGGCGCGAGCCGCGTGCGCGCCTGCGCGAGCAGCTTCCGCACGATCGCAAGGCCGTCGACACCACCGTCGTGCGCCATCCGCGGCTCGGCGGCGAACTCCGGCGCCTGCGCGTCGACGAGCGCGCTGGGCTCGTAGGGCGGGTTGCTGAGGATGAGGTCGTATTTCACCGCGGGCACGGCATCGAAGACATCGCTCTGGAATAATTTCACGCGCCGGGTGAGGCCGTGCTCGCGGACGTTGATGTCCGCCACCGCCAGCGCGTCGGCCGAGAGATCGCAGGCGTCGACCGTCGCGCCGGGAAAGTGGTGCGCGAGCAGGATCGCGAGACAACCGGAGCCGGTGCAGACATCGGCGACCCGGCGAACGGATGGTTGTAGGGTGGGGTCGCCGAACCCCGCTTTTTTTTGATCCGGGCGTGCGGTCCGAACGGCGGGGTTCGGCGACCCCGCCCTACAGCCGAGCTGCGGGATGATCTCCAAAAAATAACTGCGCGGAATGATGACGCGTTCGTCGACGTAGAAGCGGTGTTCGCCCAGCCACGCCTCGCGCGTCAGGTAGGCCGCCGGCACCCGCTCGACGAGCCGGCGGTGCAGCACGGCGTCGAGTTTGGCCTGGTTGGCTGCGGAGAGCTTCCTCGCCAGCACGCGCGCCTCGCTGTCGAGCGGGAGATCGAGGGTGCGCAGAAGCAAGTAGAGCGCCTCGTCGTGGGCGTTGGTGGCCACCTGGCCGAGCGCGACCTTGGATCGGGCGTAGCGCTGCTCCGTCGAGGTCAACCAGTCACCGAGGGTCATGCGCGGCAGGCCCCGCTTCAGAAGCCGACTGCGCCGGCGACGAGTTTGTAGATCAGAATGAAGGGCGCCTGAAACAGGCCGACGATCATTCCAAGCACGAGCTGCACCGGCCGCAAATTGAACGCGATGATCAGCACGAGACCGCTCCACCGCGCGATCGACCAATAGGCTTCCTCGCCGATCACGCCCCAGTGCCGCAGCAGCGCCCCACCCGGCAACGGCGGCACCGGCAGGAAATCCAGCATCATGAGCATGGCGTTGATGCCGATCAGCGGGATGAAAATCTCCACCGTCTCGCGACTGGTGCTGAGCAGGAGCCCGCCGAGGATCGCGGCCACCAACGCCAGAATCACGCTCATGCCAAAGCCGGCAAACTGCGTGAGCAGGAAATCGCGGCGGGGATGGCCGAAGTTGGACGGGTTCATCGGCACCGGATTCATCCACGCCAGGAAGAAATTGATCTGCCCGAGCTGCGGCTGCAGGTAGAAGATGCAAATGAGCGGGAGCACGACGCTGCCGAGCAGGTCGATGTGCGGCACCGGATAGAGCGTTACCCGGCCCTCGTCGCGCGGCGTGGGATCGCCGAAGCGGTCCGCCAGCCACGCCTGCGCGAAGGTGCGCAGCACGAGGCTCGCAAACAGCACCAAGTAGAGCAGCAACCCGTTGCGGATCGCATCTGGCGAGAGACCTAAATCCATGCGCTCACTTCTTCGGGGTTTCCGCGAGCTGGGCAACGAGCTTTTGCTTCTGTTTTTGCAGCGCCGGGTCGTCGACGGCCCCCAACAAGGAGCGGGCGTGCTCGCGCCGGCCCATCTTCAGGAGGACGTTGGCGGCGTGCAGCCGCATCGTCTGGCGCTCGATGGCAGTGGGGGCTTTTTCCTCCAGCGCGGCCCACAGTTTCAGCGCGGTTTCCCAATCGGGCGTGGAGAGGTCGTAAAAACACTCGGCGTGACGATACGCGAATTCGAAGCGGTCCGGCGCCAGCTGGACGGCCCGCTCGAAGGCCTTGCGCATCGACTGGTCGAGCCCGGCACGGGTCCACTCGCCGCCCTTCAGGAAATCGTCGCGCGCCTCGTGGAGCAGCGTGCCGAGCTGGTAGTGGTAGAGCGGCTCGTTGGGCTCGAGTTTGATGGCGGCGAGGAAGTAGTTCACCGCTTCGCGCGGTCGGCCCTCCTCGGCGAGATAGTTGCCGAGCTGGTTTTTCACGAGCGCGATGTCGGGATCGAGCTGGTTGGCCTTGAGCAAAATGGCGGCGGCTTCCTTGCGCATGCCGACTTTGCCCAGCAGGTAGCCGTAGGCGGCGTGGGCGGAGGCATGCTTCGGGTTGTCGCGCAAAAACCGCTCGTAGTCGTGCACGAGTTCCTGCGCCTGGGTCTTGAAGCTCGCCTCGTCGAGCTTGTCGCCCTGCTTCGCCGCCTCGGCGAACAGCGCCCGCTGCTTCTCCGCGATGCGTTTGAAGGTCTGCTCGGCCATCGTGGTTTCCCCGGCGCGGGCGGATGACATCAGGCAAACAACCAACAGGCCCACGGCGAGCACGGATAACGTCCCGCCGCGTGTCCTGCTGAGCGCAGCGCAGAATCCACCGCGACTCCCGCCCGCGGGCCTCCTGCCGGGTTCTGCGCTGCGCTCAGCATGACCAATCAAGTGGGTTGAATCCGTGTTCATCCGTGTAATCCGTGGTAAAAAATTCAGGCGAGACCCGTGCGACACACTCAACCCGCCAAAGTGCCCGCGTAAACATTCATCCGCGCTCCACGCAGGAAAGCGACCAGCGTCATCCCGCTCTCCTGCGCCAGCTCGACGGCCGCGCTGGTCGGCGCCGAGATCGCCGCGACACACGGCACGCCGGCCGCCAGCGCCTTCTGCACAATCTCGAAACTCACCCGCCCGCTCACGAGCAGGATGTGACCCGGGAGCGGCAGCGCATCGGCGAAAAACGCGTGGCCGATCGCCTTGTCGAGCGCGTTGTGCCGCCCGACATCCTCGCGCGCGACCCGCATCGCGCCCGCCGCGTCGAACAGCGCGCAGGCGTGCAGCCCGCCCGTGGCGTCGAAGACCGCCTGCGCCGCCCGCAGCCGGTCCGGCAGTTGCGCGAGGATTTCGCGGCGCGGCGCCAGCGCCCCGGCGAGCGGCGGAAACTGCGCGCGCACGGCCTCGATGCTCGCCTTGCTGCACACGCCGCAACTCGACGACGTGAACACATGGCGCGTCAGCCGCGCCCAATCGACCGCGGCGCCCGGCGCGAGCAGCACATCGAGGGCGTTTTCGTTCGGCGTCCCGTCGCCCGCTTCGTGAGCGGCGGGTCTCATCCGGCAATAAACCATGTCGACCACCTCATCCCGCCGCCGCACCACGCCCTCGGTCACCAAAAAACCCGCCGCCAGCTCCCGGTCGTGGCCCGGCGTGCGCATGACGACCGCGACGGCGCGGCCGCCCACGCGGATTTCCAGCGGCTCCTCCACGGCGAGCGCCTCGTCGCGCGCCTCCGGCGCCATCGCGCCGTCGAAGCGCGTGAGCGCGACCGGGCGCGTGGACTTGGCGGGCAACATGGCGCGAAAAAGAGCGAAACGAGCTGGCGTCGCGACGCTTTTCGACCATGTGTTCGCGCGCACACTATGGCGTTCCCCACCCAGCCCCCGCCGCCTGGCCGCGGCGCCGTGGTCAATCCACCGAACCGTTTCGAGCCGCTGCTGATCGTCCCCGACCCGGACTGCCTGCCGGAGGACCGGCCGCACCCGCGCACCCAGTTCTTCTTCGACGCCTCCGAGTCCATCCTCACCGAAAACGACAGCCCGGACATCCCCTACACTTTCGGCCTCAACCCCTATCGCGGCTGCGAGCACGGTTGCGCCTACTGTTTCGCCCGGCCCTATCACGAATACCTCGGCTGGAGCAGCGGCCTCGATTTCGAAACCAAGATCATGGTCAAGCTCCGCGCCCCCGCGCTCCTGCGCCGCGAGCTCGCCTCGCCGCGCTGGCAGCCGCAGCACATCGCCATGAGCGGCGCGACCGACTGCTACCAGCCGGCCGAACGGCAATTTCGCGTCACCCGCGGCTGCCTCGAGGTCTGCGCCGAACTGCGCCAGCCGATCTCCATCGTCACCAAGAACGCGCTCATCACGCGCGACCGCGACCTGCTCGCACCGCTCGCCGCGCTTCACGCCGCCGCCGCCTACGTTTCCGTGACCACGCTCGACCCCGACCTCGCGGGCAAACTCGAGCCGCGCGCGTCGCGGCCCGCCGCACGACTGCGCGCCATCCGCGAGCTCGCCGACGCCGGCATCCCGGTCGGCGTGATGGTCGCACCCGTGTTGCCCGGCCTGACCGATCACGAGATTCCCGCCATCCTCGACGCCGCGGCCGCCGCCGGCGCCACCGGTGCCGGTTACATCGTCCTGCGCCTGCCCTACGCGGTGAAGGAGGTCTTCCTGAGCTGGCTCGACACGCACGCCCCGACGAAAAAGGCCCGCGTGGTCGACCGCATCCGCGAAATCCGCGGCGGCAAGCTGAACGTCACCGCCTGGGGCAAACGCCTCCGCGGCGAAGGTATTTTTGCGGAGCAAATCCGCGCGCTGTTCGAGACCGCGGCCCGTCGCGCCGGCCTGTCCACGGAACGCCGCCGCCTCTCGACCGCGCACTTCCGCCGCCCCGGCGGCGAGCAGTTGACGCTGCTGTGAGCCCGGCGTTTGGTCGGGACGCGCCATGTGCACCCGCTTCGTTCTTCTGCGCGAACATCTCCTCGCTGTGCTCAAGCGGCTCGGCCTCGGCGGCGACCCGGGCTACGCCACCCGTTACAACATCGCGCCGAACACCCGCGTGCCAGCGATCCGCACGCGCACGAAACGCGAGACCGCCTCGCTCCGCTGGGGCCTCGTGCCCGCGTGGGCGAAGGAGGATGTCGGTTTCAAGCTGGTCAACGCCCGCCTCGAAACCGTCGCCGAGAAGCCCGCCTTCCGCGATGCGCTGCGTCTGCGCCGCTGCGTCGTGCCCGCGACCGGGTTCTACGAGTGGCAGACCGTCGGCCGCGCGAAAAAGCCCTTCCTTATCCGCCGACGCGACGAAGCGCCGTTCGCCTTCGCCGGGCTGTGGGAAACCTGGCATGGCGGCGACGGCGGGCCGCTGGAGACATTTTCGATCATCACGACCGAGCCCAACGAGCTGATGCGGCCGATCCACACCCGCATGCCGATCATGCTGACGCCCGAGCAATGCGAACCGTGGCTCGACGACCGCCTGACCGACCCGGCGCGCGTGCTCGCCCTGCTTCAGCCGCAAGCCGCGGAGACGATGCAAGCCGCCGCCGTGAGCCGGTTCGTAAGCAATGTGCGTAACGAAGGCCCCGAGTGCCTCGCGCCCGCCCGGCCCGACGAAGCCGCCGGCGATGAGCCCCAGCTCTCGCTCGGATTGTAGCGGCAGCACGACCGCTGAGGCGGGGCGCCTCAGCCACGACTAAAAGCCGTCGTGGACGAGGCGTCCCGCCTCGTGCTGGGCGGAATCTTGCGCCGCGCCACCTGCGAAACGCCCGCCGGCCCCGCCGGGGGGCGCAGCTCGGTTTTCTGCACTGCGGAGGGGCGCTTTTCCAAGCGCCCAAGTTCGGCGGTTCAAAACCGCCGCTCCCTCGCTCTCTCCAGACTGCAAGAAACTGAGCTGCGCCCCCGCCATGAGTTTTCCGCGAACCGCCTTGTCCGCCGCCGGTCCCTCTGCGATGAACTCCGCCCTCGCCTCCGCGTGAACCTCCTCGATCGCTACATCTTCCGAAGTGTGCTCGGCACCTGCGCCGCGACGATCGGGTTGTTCGCGTTCGTGCTGCTGCTCGGCAATGCCGTCCGCGACTTGCTCACGCCGCTCGCCACCGGCCAGATCGGTTGGGGGCTGCTCTTTGAGTTGCTGTTCCTGCTCGTGCTCGCGGTCACGCCGTTCGCGTTGCCGATGGGCATCCTCACCGGCGTGCTGCTCACGCTCGGCCGGCTCTCCGCCGACAGCGAGATCACCGCCATGCGCGCCGCCGGGCTCAGTCTCTCGCGCATCGCCCGGCCGATCTTCCTGCTCGGCGTGCTCGGGGCGGCGGCGGCGCTGTGGACCAATTTCGAGGCGATGCCCTACGGCCGCGTGACCTACGAGCGGAAGTTCAAGGAGGCCGTGCGCAAAAACCCGATGAGCTTCATCCGGGAAAAAACCTTCATCCGCGATTTCAAGGGCGTGGTCGTCTACATCGGCGAGGTGCGCGGTGCCGTGCTGCGCGACGTCTGGATCTGGGAACTCGACAACGAGCGCCGCGTGAAACGCATGGTGCGCGCCGAATCCGGCCGGCTCGATTTCGACGAATCCACCAACGCGCTCGTGCCCACCTTCACGCTCGCCAAGGTCGAGGAGCGCAATCCCGAGAAGCCGGAGGATTTTTCCAAGGCGCCGCGGCTCGCCTCGTTCGAGAAAGCCGAGGATGTGCGCATCCCGCTCGACCGCTATTTCGGCCGCGACAGCGTGCGCGTGAAGCTCGACTGGATGACCTACCCCGAGCTGGATCGCGAACGCGCCCGCCTCGCCGCCAAGCCCGTCGAACCCGGCAAGGAAAAGGACGCCGCGCGCGAGCGCATGAAGCTCGAACTCGTCGTGCAGGATAAGTTCAACCTCGCGGTCGCCGCGTTCTCCTTCGCGCTCATCGGCGTGCCGCTCGGCATCCGGGTCTCGCGCCGAGAGACGAGCGCCAACCTCGGCGTCGCCCTCGGCCTCGTGCTCGGCTACTATTTTCTCACCGTGATGGTGAAGTGGCTCGACCGTCACCCCGAATATCATCCCGACCTGCTGTTGTGGGTGCCGAATCTGATCTTCATCGCCCTCGGCGTGCACTTGTTCCGCCGGATCGAGCGGTAGGGACGCCTCTCCGAGGCGTCCGAGCTCCAGCGCGGATTCATCCTAGAAAACGCAGCTGGAATTAACCACAAAGAGCGCAAAGGACTCAAAGAGAGACTCTCCGGTTTTTCGTGCTGACCACGCGGCGTTCACCTCATGGGCGAAGGGGGACGACGTGCCGCCACCGAGCTTTTTCTCTCTGCGTGCTTTGCGATCTCTGCGGTTCGATTGCGGAAGCTAGGTTCATACACGCGGCCTCGAAATCACCCACCGACCCAGGACGGCTCGGAGAGCCGTCCCTACCCTCAGCCCGCCTGCACCGCCACCACTCCGCTCCGGCCGTCGATCTCCGCCATCACTTGATCGCCCACGGGGATGGCGGCGCGATTGGCGAGAAGCTGTTTGGCGTAGTCGTCGAGCCGGATGAACTCCACGCCGCGCTGCCGGCACGCGGCGAGCAGCTCGCGAAACAGCCCTCGCCGGCCCATGCCCTCGATCTCGGCATGGATCGTGAGCACGTTCACGCGATCCTCCCGCAGCAGCGACAAATAGTGCGCGGCAATCTTCTCGTCCGGATATTCCGGCCGCCCCATCAGCTCGTCGAACGTCGGGAGCGTGCTCGGGATTTCCAGAGTTTTGAAAACCTTGCCGTCGACGCGCGGAAAAAACGGTGACGCCCCGCGCGTGTCGCTCGCGTAAAGCAGGTTGGCCTCGTCGTAGACCTCGCGGCTGCGGGCGTTGCTCTGCCAGCCCGCCGCGCCGGCCGTGGGCGCTTCTCCACCGAAGATACGCACGAACTCCGCCCGCGCCGCCACGAACTCCGCGCGGATCTCCTCGATCGCCATCGTCTGCACGTAGTCCTGCCAGCGGTAGTGGTTGTAACAGTGGATTCCGACTTCGAAACCGGCGTCGCGCACCGCCCGCATCGTGTCGGCGTTGCGCCGGCCGATATGCGGCGCGGGCAGCAGCGTGCCATTGAGCAGCGTGCGCACGCCGTAGATCGAGACCACGCTCGTGCGGGAAACTTTCTTGAAGAACCCCGGCCGCAACACGCGCGTGATCGCGCGCCCCGTCTGATCCGGCCCGAGCGAAAACAGGAAACACGCCGGCGCGCCAATTTCCTTCAGGTCAGCCACCATATCGGGCACGCCCTCGCGCGTGCCGCGGTCGGTGTCGACATCAACTTTGAGCGCGAGACGGAGGGACATAGTTATCCTTTATCTGCTGATCCACGGATGACACGATCAAGGATAAAGGCGAACCACAGCGACGACGGACAATTTCGGGTGGCATTCGGCACGGGGCCAGGCACGATGCTCAGAGAAAATCCGTGGCGACCCAGATCACTCCATTCATCGATTCCCACTACGAGATCCACGAGTGGCGTCATGCGCTGGCCATCCTGCGGAGCGACTTTCCGAACGAGTTTGCAGATATCGGCGCCGTCTTGACTGCGTTCCGGATTCAGAAGGAGTGGATCACCGTTGGCGGTGGCAGAAAATCGAAGGTTTCGGAGTTTATCGATTCCGCGCTCATCGCGCGAGGATGGGCCGCCCGCAATTTCGACACCAAGATCACGGTTGATGAGACCGTGATGAACTCGCCGACTCACGAGATCGACTGCTTCAAGAACCGGGTGGCATTGGAAATCGAATGGAACAACAAAGATCCGTTCTACGACCGTGACCTCAACAATTTCAGGTTGTTATTTGACCTGCGTGCCGTCTCGGTCGGCGTGATCATCACCCGCACCGACGAGCTTCAGGAAATATTCGACGACCTCGGAAGGGGATCTTCGTATGGCGCTTCGACAACTCATATGAGAAAGCTATTGCCGCGTATTGAAGGCGGCGGCGGTGGCGGATGCCCGATCTTAGTCTTTGGAATCAAGAAATCACTCTATGAACACGGTGACTAATTTGCCGCTTCCGTCGGCAGCCCACGATTTGCGCGACAAAGTCCGCCAATGCTACACGACCGTCTTGGCCGACCCGCCGTGGCAGTTTCAGAATCGCACCGGGAAAATGGCCCCCGAGCACAAGCGTTTGTTGAGATACCCGACCATGGAGTTGGAGGAGATTTGCGAACTCCCCGTCCGTGAGATGGCTGCCAGCACGGCGCACCTCTATCTTTGGGTCCCCAACGCCCTTATGGCGGAGGGCTTGGAGGTCATGCGGCGCTGGGGTTTTACCTACAAAAGCAACCTGGTCTGGTATAAGATTCGGGCAGATGGCGGCCCGGATGGACGAGGCGTCGGTTTTTACTTTCGTAATGTGACCGAACTCATCCTCTTCGGTGTGCGAGGCTCAATGAGAACACTGGCACCCGGAAGATCTCAGGTGAACATCATGGCCACCCGCAAACGGGAGCACTCCCGCAAGCCTGACGAGATCTACGATTTGATCGAACGCTGCTCCCCTGGGCCGTATCTGGAATTGTTTGCCCGCTTCAAACGCCCGGGCTGGGCACAATGGGGCAATGAAGATGTGGAGGAAAATACCCGGCTCGGCGTGGCCATGCGCAATGGTCACGAAGATCCGCAAATGCGTCTCCTAGAGCCACCGGCAACCTACTCGCCGGGACGCAAACGAAAAACTGCCTCATAACACGCGCCCGAGTCGTTCCCCTCGACTACTCCAGCCGGTAATCCTTGTGCGCGAGGTGATAGTCCAGCGTCAGCTTGATCGCCTTCTTGAGATTCACCTTCGGCGTCCAGCCGATCTGCGTCTTCGCGGCCGCGATTGAGGGGACGCGCTTCTGGATGTCTTGGTAATATTTCCCGAAGTATTTTCCGCTCGGCACGACCACCGTCTTTGCCGCCTTCACGTGCTCGGCGTAATCGGGAAAATCCTTGAACGCCGCGATGATCAGTTTCGCCAGCTCCGCCACGCTCACTTCATTGCGCGGGTTGCCGAGGTTGAAGATCTGGCGCGACGCCTTGCCGTCTTTGTTCTCGATGATGCGCAGCAGCGCATCGACGCCATCGTCGATGAACGTGAACGACCGCGTCTGCTTGCCCCCGTCGACGAGTTGGAGCGGTTTCTTGAAAATGACGTTGGAGATGAACTGCGTGAAGAGCCGGGAGCTGCCTTCTTTCGGTTCCATCACGTCGTCGAGTTTCGGCCCGATCCAGTTGAACGGCCGGAAGAGCGTGTAATCCACGCCGTCGCGCACGCCGTAGGCGTAGATCACGCGGTCGAGGAGCTGCTTGGAGCAGGCGTAGATCCAGCGCTGGCGCTCGATGGGGCCGTAGACGAGCGGGCTCGATGCCTCGTCGAGCTTCGTGTCCGGCGACATGCCGTAAACCTCGGAGGTCGACGGGAAGATGATCCGCTTCTTGTATTTCGCGCACTGGCGGACGACGCCGAGGTTGGCCTCGAAATCGAGTTCGAACACCCGCAGCGGATCCTTCACGTATTGGATCGGGTTGGCGATGGCGACGAGCGGGATGACCACGTCGCACTTCTTCACGTGATATTCGATATACTCCCGGTTGATCGTGATGTCGCCCTCGACAAATTTGAAGCGCGGATCGCCGAGGCTGTCCTCGAGTTTGTGCGAACCGATGTCCATGCCGTAGACCTCCCAGTCTTTTTGCGTGAGGATGGTCCGCGTGAGCGAGCTGCCGATGAAGCCGTTGGCGCCGAGAATGAGAACCTTGAGGGGCATGGGGCGAGAAAGACGGAAAACGGGAAGCGCGGGAAGGCTGAAGATTACGCGCCACGGGTAACGAGGTCGGGGGCGATTCCCGCGCGCAAAGCTCGCATGGGGCGCTTCGGCTGCGCACGGTGACGGCTGCACCCATGACCATCCGCACCGCCGAATTCAAAACCAGCGCCCCGGGCCTCGATCAGTGCCCCGACTGGCAACTGCCGGAGTTTGCCTTCATCGGCCGGTCCAACGTCGGAAAATCCTCACTGGTCAACGTGCTCGCCGGCCGGCGGGAACTGGCGCTGGTGTCCAACACGCCAGGCAAGACCAAGCTGCTCAATTTCTTCGTGATCAACGGCCGCTGGAGTCTCGTGGATTTGCCGGGCTACGGCTACGCCCGCGTCGAGAAACAGGTGAGTGCCGGGTTCAACCAAGCAGTCGCGCTCTACCTCGCCCGCCGCACCAATCTGGCGCACGTGTTCGTGCTCATCGATTCGCGCCTGCCTCCGCAGGCCATCGATCTCGAGTTTCTCGAATGGCTCGGGCAGACCGCCGCACCGCACTCACTCGTGTTCACCAAAGCCGACAAGCAGTCGCCCACCGCCACACGCGCCAACATCGCCGTCTTCATGGCGCAGCTCGCCCGGATGCGGAGCAGCCCGCCGGAGACATTCGTCACCTCGTCGAAAACGAACTCCGGCCGTGCCGAAATCCTCGGCCACATCGCCGCGATTCTCGCCGACTGAGGTCGACCGATCAGGGGTGCGCCGGAGTGGCCCCTCCAACATCCACCCGATCGAAGGCGACCGTGGTGGTCAGTGTCGCGAGATGCGAACACGCAGCGAGTCCGATCAGGGTGCCGTGCGACAACCGGGTGGTCACCGTGCCCACGGTGGTCCAAGTCTGACCGTCGGCGGAGAACGCCGCCGTGAACGTGTCGCCGCGGCGTTCGAGCCGGAGCGAGCAGGGCTGCATCAGGCGGCCATAGGTCACAATCGGAGCCTGAAGTGGTTCGAATGCCGACACGGTCTGGACTGCGAGTCCTGGCGCCGGACGGACGAGCAATGTGGGCCGCCAACGCGGGCGCTCGCGGTCTTCAGTCGAAACGGGCGCGAGCAACACTGCCACGGCCGGTGCGTCGGGCGCGAGCGAGCTGCGCACCATCACGCCGAACTGGCTGAACTGCGAACTCACCTGCGGCACGAAGCGCGCGACGATCATGCCATCACCGGCAAGCGGCTGATGGACGAAGTGCAACTGGTCAGCCAGGGCAGTCATTCCCGTCCCGGCCGCTTCGAGCGTGAAGGTGCGGCCATTGAAACTCGTGCCGCCGGTGGTGGGCGGAGCGCCGATGTCCGCGGATTCCCATGGACGCGGCAGGCCGGCGGCAATCGTCGTGGCGAAGGAGGCGGGACTTTCGCCGGCGGCATTAGTGGAGGTGACCAGGTAGGTGTAGAGCGTGCCGGGCGTAACATCCGCGTCGGTGAAATGCGTCGCGGTCACGTCGCGTGCGACGATGGCAAAGATGTTGGCCGGCGTGGTGGCGCGCTTGATCGTGTAGCGCGTGGCGCCGCGCACGGCGATCCACGCGAGCGTGTTGGCCGCGGGAGTGCCGCGCGCGATGACGGCGGCGGGAGCGGCGAGGCGCGCGACGAGTTCTTCGCCACGTGAGCGCGTGTAGAGCAGCGTGCCGAAGCCGGGGTGGTCGGCGCCGGGGCGGGCTTCGCCTTCAGGGCGAAGTTTCTCCGCGGCGCGCTGCGTCCACGGCGCGGCGAGACCGGCACGGTTCACATAGTGGTGGTAGATTTGTTCGTAGACCGGACGGAGGTTGCCGCGACCCTGCGTGGCGATGCGCATGTGGTGATATTTGCCGGTGCGATCGAGGGTTTCGACGAAGGGGACGTTTTCGCCGAGGTTGTAGCGCGCGGTGTATTCGAAGCCGGCGAGCAGGCGGCTCTGCGCGTGGCCGTAGAGATCGAGGCCCTGGTGCCACGCGATCTCGCACGCGTCGCCGAGGTGCGCGAGGCCGAGCTGGGTGTGCGGCATGTCGCGGCCGCTTTCCTGGCACTGGCCGGCGTCGTTGATGATGTAGTGCGTGAGAC
This sequence comes from Verrucomicrobiota bacterium, assembly GCA_016235555.1. Classification (GTDB taxonomy): domain Bacteria; phylum Verrucomicrobiota; class Verrucomicrobiia; order Opitutales; family Opitutaceae; genus JACRKC01. The sequence goes on along the minus strand of JACRKC010000006.1, from coordinate 108,995 downwards.
GGCCGTCGCCGGCGCCGTCGGTGTAGTAGCGCAGCGCCCGCTCGAAGATCGCGCGGTCGTTGCAGAACACACCGATGGCGAGCACGGTCTTGATCGCGGCGGTGTCCCAGTTGCCGTTGGCGAAAGGCGCGAAGTCCTTGAGCGCCGGATAAATCGCCTCGCGCAGCAGGCGCTCGCAGCGGCGCGCGTCGGCCTCAGGCCAGCCGGCGTCGGTGTGGCGCAGCAGTTCGGCGGCGTTGACGAATTTGAACGGGCCGAGTCCAGCCATGAGCACGGCGTCGGCGCCGCTCACGCGTTTCAGCGTGGCTGACCAGGCGTTGACGAGCTCTTTCGCCTTCTCGGCGTGAGCGCGTTGGCCGGTGAGGCACCAGAGGAGTGCGTTCTGGTAGGCGGCGTTGGCGTCGGCATCGAACTCGCCGAAATTCACCGTGGGCGCACGCCCGATTTCCTCGCCGGGGCCGCGCAGCACATAGGTCGCGCGCGAAGCGGAATGCGCGCGGAGTTTCTCGAAACCGGCGAAGGTCGGCTCCGCCTTCGCCGCGATCGCGGCGCGCAGGCGGGCGAGATCGGCGGCCGAGTGGAGCAAGCCCGGGTGCGTGAAGGAAAAATCCGCCGCCACGACCTGCGCGATGAGCACGAAGCTGGCGAGGCACCACAACCGGAGAGACAAGAGCATGCGGCGCCGGTCTACCACCAGTCGGCGGTCCGGTTCAATCGCCGGCTGAGCGCCTCCATGAAATAGTAGTCGCCCCAGCTCGTGTAAACGTCCTGGGCCTTGATCGTGCCGGGGACGACGCCGGGTCCGGCCCCGACCTCGGCGTGACGCAACACGCCCGGGCACTCCGGATTCGGATCGAGATACCCGGCGGAGCACAGCCGCCCGAGCAATTTTTCGGCCGCCGCGGAGAGCGCGGTGTCGGGCCGGTGCGCGCACACTTCATCGAGGCCGCACACCACAATCGCGGCCGCGGAGGAGTCGCGAACCGGCTCGCTGCCGGCGGGCAGGCGGAAGTCCCAGAGCGGGACGATTTCGCGATCGAGGAGTGCGACGAATTTTTTCGCGAGCCGCGCCGCGGTGTCGAGATACGCGGTGCGGCCCGTGTGACGGAAGGCCAGCGCGAAGCCGTAGATCGCCCACGCCGTGCCGCGCGCCCAGTGCGAATCGACGGCGTAGCCGCAGTAGTTTTCCGGGCGGAGCGGCGCGCCGGTGGTCAAATCGAAGCGGAACGCGTGGCACACGCTGTCGTCGGCGCGGACGAAGTTCGCCTGCGTCGTGTCGGCGTGCGCGACGGCGATTTCGGAGTAGAAACGGCTGCCGGTCTCGCGCGCGGCCCAGAAGAGCAGCGGCAGGTTCATCATGCAGTCGATGATGGCGAGGCCGGCGTAGTCGGTGTCGTTTTCGTCCATGCGGCCCCAGGCGCGAATGTAGCCGCCGCGCGCACTGAAGCGCTTCGCGAGTTCGTCCGCCGCGAGCAGGCCGGTGCGCTGGTGCTCGACGTCGCCCGTGAGCCGGTGGAGCGCGACGGAGTAGAGCGAGTAGAGGAAGCCAAGGTCGTGCATGGTGTCCATGCGGGCACGCGTGACCTTTGCGCGGTAGGAATCGCCGAGGCGGTTGGCCAGTTGGACGAACTCCGGATCGTGCGTGGACTCGAAGGCCTGCAACGCCATGCCGGTGTGAAACGACGAGGTCCAGTTGCCGATGTCGAAGAAGCCTTCGGGATGCGCGAAGTAATCGCCATCGCGGGCGAACGGCCCCGCGACCGGTCGCGCGGCGAGGCGGGCGAGGTTGCGGCGGGCCTTGTCGACACAGACGGCGTAGGCGCGGTCGTAGGCGGCGGACGAGGAGTGGTTCGCGACCGGGATGGCGGCGGAGGGTTTCATTGCTGAAAGGTGGAGCGGCTTGACCTCAAGCCGCTGATCCGGAATCGGAGGCGCACGAAGCGGCTTGGGGTCAAGCCGCTCCACCCTCGGATCCATGGTCAGAGCTTCAGGGTCGTGGTGAACTCGAAGTTGATCGGGCGTTGGAACTGGCCGATGCGGCTCGGCACCGCGGTGCGATACGGCAGCGCGAGGTTGCCGTCGGGCGGACGCAGGGACACGCCTTCGTCCTGGTTGAAAATTTTCTGCCAGTTCGCGAGATTGCGGATGACGAGGTGGAATTGCAGCTCCCGTCCCTGCACGAAACGCGGGCCGGATTTCAGCCGCAGCGAGTAGCCGATCGTGCCGGTGAGCTCGAAGGGTTGCTTGATCCACACCGGCGTGTTGGCGTCGACTTTCGGATCGTCGACCCACGGGCGGTTCGTCGCGGTGACGGGCAGCGCGGGGTTGTAGTTCGGGTTCGCGATGGTGTCGCCCGAGCGGTAGCCGGCGACGACGTGGTCGACGTAGTTCGCACCGAGGCCGAAGCGCAGGCCCTTGAAGCGGCCCTGCTGCACCGAGTAGTCGGTGAACAGTTTGATCGTCATGCGCTTGATGCCGATGGTGTCGGCCAGCGTGGGGATGGTGTCGTAGTTCACCCAGAACGCATTGTAGTCGTTGACGGCGTTCTGCTGCTCGCTGGGGATCGCCGCCGTGATGGCGGGGTTGACGAGGGCGAGGCCGGGGGCGCTCGTGGAGCCGGCGGGTTTCAGCGAAGTATCGAGACGGCCGCCGGCGGCTTCGAGCACGGCGCGCATATCGGCGACGCGGCCCGAGAAGTAGGACTGCGTTTTCTTCCAGCGATCGTAGTCGTCGATGCGGCCGGTGCCGAGGCTGCCGGTCATGCGCCAGCCGCGCGTGAGGCGGCCGCTCACCTCGATCTCGATGCCTTTGTTTTTCTGCGCGGTATAATCCTGGCCGATGAGGTCCTGGAAACCGAGCTGGTTGCGGCCGTTGGGCGTGGCGTCGCGCGCATCGTTGCGGCCGAGCAGGGCGTTGAAATTCGATTTGCCGGGAGGATCGCCGAGGGCGTTCTGACGGCGGTTGAAATAGGTGCGCGCGGAGATGTCGATGCCGCCGAGCGCGCGCTGTTGAAAGAGCGTGAAACGCACGACGCCGTCGTAGGATTTGCCGGTCTCGGGCTTTGCGTCGGTGCCGTCGAGTTCGTAGGCGCCGCCGGTGCGCGGCGCGTAGCTGTCGCCGTAGCTGCCGCCGAGCGACATCCACGAGGTGAGGTGATAGACGAGGCTCGCGGTGGTGTTGACGCCGGTGGCCTTGCGGACGGGCGCGTTGTAGTCGTTGCGGAAACGATCGTTCGCGTAGAGGGGATTCTGGGTGTTGACGCCGTTGGTGCCGGCGACCGTCGGGCGATCGACGGCGAGGAGCGGGACCGTGGAGGTCGGGTTGCCGGCGGCGTCCTTCGGCGTGTAGGTGAGCTTGGCCCAGTCGGCGGGGGCGTTGGGGCGCCAGTAGCGATCGTCGAGGGTGTAGCCATCCCAGTTCGCGGCGACGGGCAGGAAGCCCATCGACGTGGGCTGGCTGCGGACCTCGCGCTTCCAGTTGTCGAGGCGCGCGCCGCCGGAGAAGACGAGCTTCCCACCAAAGTAGCGGCCCGCCATCGCGAAGATGCCCTGCCGCTGCGTCTCGGTCTCGTCGCCCCAGCCGTTGAGCACCCAGCGCGGCGTGATCGTGGAGGTGGAGGTGGTGAAGGCGTTGCCCGTCGAGTCGGCGACGCGGTTGAAGAGACTCGTCGGCAGGCGGTTCGTCGCGAACGTGCGCGCGGTGTCGCTCCAATATTCGCGGATGTTGACCGCCTGGCCCTGCCACTCGCGCGGGTCGGCGGCGATGGCGATGGAGGCGACGGACTGGCGGTTGTCGCGCTCGAGACGCGTGAAGGCGCCGGTGAGGTTGAACGTGTAGCTGCCCCACTTGCCGAGATCGAGGAGGTGGTTGAGCGAGGCGCGCACGCCGCCGTTGTCGATCCAGCGCTCGCGGATGCGCTCCTGGCCCTGACCGTAGACGTCGAGGTAGTGCGGGTTGGGTTGGCCGTTCGGGAGGTTCTTGTTGATGTCGATGAACGAATCGCGGAAGCCGTTGATGTTGTTCAGCAGCCGCTCGTGATAGCGGTCGTAGGTGGAGTTGAGCTCAAAGTAGAGCCGGTCGCTGAACTGGTGCGTGAAGCCGAGGCTCACGCTCTTGTCCCACGAGACGTAGGTCGGGTCCTCGGGCATGTTGGTGAACGTTTTGCCGGGCACGCGGAACTTCGACGCCGCGATGGCGCGGTCGAAGCGGTTGTCGGGCAGCGCGAAATTCCAGCCGAAGGGGACCTGGTCGCCGTTCTGCGTGACGCTCGGCGTGGCGGGGCGCTGCTGCGTGGCCCAGTTGCCGAAGGAAAGCAGCTCGGTGTTGCCGCCGCGCGTGTAGACGTTGCCGCCGACGTAGAGCGGGACGTTGGCGGTGGAGTCGCCGCGGCGGGTGCGCGCCATGTTCGTCCAGTTCATGATCGTGGTCTCGCCGGGGATGAAGACGAAATCGTTGCCGAGGCGCTCGATGCCCTGACGCTCGCCGTTGACGCCCAGCGCGGTGAGCTGGGCGTTGGTGATCGGCGCATCGAAGACCGTCGTGCCATCCCAGCCGCTGAGCCGGTCGAACGACGGGAACGTGGGCCGCGTGCGCGAGACCTTGTCGTTGAGGAACTGCGCGCGCACCTCGGTCTTCGGTGTGAGGCGGTAGGTGGCGTCGAGCGTGACGCCTTTGCGCTTCTCGAACTCGTGATCCATGTAGCCCTGCTTGTCCTGCCAGAGGAGGTTGCCGCGCACGGCGAGCTTGTCGGTGAGGCGGCGGTTCACATCGAGCGTGAAACGGTAGTTGTCCCACGAGCCGACGGTGACGCCGACGGTGTCGGCATCGCGATCGAGGCGTGCGCGCTTGGTCTGGCTGCTGATGCCGCCGCCGAGCACGGAGTTGGCGCCGGTGTTGAAGAGCACGGCGTTGGGGCCGCGGCCGAAGTCGACGCGCTCGGTGTTGTAGGTGTCGGCGGGCGAGGCGGTGGTGAAGAAATTCCGCTGCTGCCCTGCGTTGATGACCTGGCCGCGGATGTTATACATCGCGGGCAACGCGAACTGGTCGGCGCCCTGGCCGTCGATCACGGGCGCGCCGTTGGTGGACCACAACGCGGCCTCCTGGATGTCGGTGATGCCGAGGGCGGCGAGGAACTCGCCCGTCATGACCGAATACGGTGCGGCCATGTCTTTCATATCGAGACCGAGCTTGGTGGCGGTGCCGGCGTTGGTGGCGGCGAAGCCGTTATCTTTTTCGGCGTTTACGGTGAACGGCGAGAGCTCCACCACGTCCTTTGGCGTGGCGGACGCGCTGGTCGACACGACGGCGCCCGCCGGCGCGGGAGCAATGGGCGCGCCGGGTTTCGGGGCGACCTGGGCGATGAGCGGAACGGCGAGCGAGCCCAGCACCAGGAAAGGGCGGAGCGACAGACACCGGAATTCGCGGGAGGTTTTCATACGGCGGCGAGGATTGGGACGGGCGGACGTGGGGCGCAGGTGAACTTCGGAACGCACGACTCATCCGCCGAAGCCGCCGCCGACACAAAGCCTCGGCCAGTTTCACTGGTAACCAACCCCTCCGGCTGCTCTGCCCAAACTATGTCGCAATTGCGACATAGTTTGGGCCGGATGAGGTGGAGGGGGCGAGTTGAAGGGCGAATTGGATTTACACTGGAAACGCCCGGCGAGCACGCTGCGGCCATGCCTCCGGCCGCCACGCCCAACCCCGCCCGCGTGTCGCTCCGCGATGTCGCCCGCGTTATGGGCGTGTCGCACGTGACGGTGTCGCTGGCCCTGCGCGACGACCCGCGGGTGTCGGCGGCCCGGCGCGAAGAGGTGAAAGCCACGGCGGAAAAGCTCGGCTACCGGCCGGATCCGATGCTCGCGTCGCTCTCCGCCTACCGGCACTCGAAGCGCCCGGTCACCATCCACTCGACCATTGCGTGGCTCAACCAGTGGCCCGATCCCAAGGCGCTGCGGCGGCTGCAGGAATTCGCCGCTTACTGGCGCGGCGCGCAGGAGGCGGCGACGAGCCTCGGCTACCGGCTGGAAGAATTCGTGCTCGATCGCGAGATGACCGGAGAGCGGTTGCAGCGCATTCTGACTACACGCAACGTGCGGGGCATCCTGCTCCCGCCGCACGTGCACGGATTCAGCCTGCCCGGTTTCGACTGGGCGCAGTGCTCGGTCGTGCGCTTCGGCGTGTCGGTCAAGGAGCCGCGGGCGCACGTCATCACGTGCGACCAGATGAACTGCGCCAGCCTGGCCTTCATGAAAATCCGCGAGCGCGGCTATCGCCGCATCGGCTACGTGACTTCGCGCGGCCACGACCGGAATACGGGCGGCAACTTCCGCGCCGGCTACCTCGCCATCCAGGACGCGACACTGCCGCTGCCGGAGCACCTCGAGCCGCTCCTGCTCGAAGAACGCGACGCGCGCCTCGACGAGCGCGCGCTCAAGCCGTGGCTGCGCCGCTGGAAGCCCGACGCCATCATCACGACCGATGCGCGCCTCCACGCAATGCTCACGGACCTCGGGATCGAAGTGCCCCGCGATCTCGCGGCGGCGGCGCTCAGCGTGCTGGACGGAGATTTCGACGCGGGGGTGGATCAAAACTCCCTCGAAATCGGCCAGGTCGCGATGCGCACGCTCGCCGGGCTCATCCACCAAAACGAGCGCGGCGTGCCGCGTTATTGCCGCCGCATTTTGGTCGAGGGGCGGTGGGTGGATGGGGCGAGTCTGCCGGCGGCGAAGCCGGCAACCCGTCCGGTCGCGCGGGGGTGACTGCCGTGGGTGGGCGCGCACGTCCCCGTGCGCGCAGGGGACGAAGAGAACGGAGGGGACGAATGCAGGCGCAGGGACGCGCCTGCCCACCTCACGCGGCGGCCGGTTTCTTCGCCATGCCCGCGTAGACGAGCGCGACGCCGATGATCAACACCCCGGAGGCGGCGGTCGCGGCGCCGGCGGCGCCGGCGAGCTTCGCGGCCTTCACGCAGACCGCCCAGTTCTGCCAGATCAGGCCGACCAGCACGACGCCGGCCACGGCCATGATCGAGCCGGCGGTGAGCAGCGGCGTGTGCGACTTGGTCTCGTCGGGCGGCGTGTCGACATTGGCCGGCGTGAAGTTCGTGCCGAGCCACAGCCAGTAAATCAACAGGCTGAGCGGATGCATCAGACCGGCCCAGATGAACACCAGCTTCTGGTTCCCCGTCCACTGGATGACCAGCGCGGCGAGCAACGTGAGGAACATGCCGCCGATGCCGCCCGTCGTCGCGCCGAGGCCGACGACCGAGCCGGACACCTTCGACGGGAAGAGGTCGGTGGCCGACGTGAACACATTGGCCGACCAGCCCTGGTGGCAGGCGGTCGCGAGACTGATGAGCGCCACGCACAGTCCGAAACTCTCCGTGTAATACGCCACGATCGAGAACGGCATGAGGATCGCGGGCGCGAGCATCGCGCCGTAGCGCGCCGCGCCGATCTTCCAGCCGCGGCCGATGAGGAAGCCGGAGAGCCAGCCGCCCACGATCGAGCCCACGCTCGCTCCGGTGTAGATGAGGGCGAGCAGCAGCGCGCTCTTCATCGGGTCGCGGCCGCGCTCCTTCGAAAGATACGACGGCAGCCAGTAGAGATAGAACCACCACACCGGGTCGGTGAGGAATTTCGCGATGAGGAACGGCCAGATCTGCCCGTAGCGCAGCAGCGTCGTCCACGGGAGGTTGAGCTTCTCCTCGCCCTTCGGCTGCCCGGCGCGGATGTAGTCCAGCTCGGCGGGCGAGACGTGCTTGCTCTCCTCGGGTTTGTCGAAGCCCCACTTCCAGAAGATGAGCCAGATGAAGCCGATCGCGCCGATGGTCACGAACGCCCATTGCCAGCCGAACTGTTCCGCGAGCCACACCGTGCCGAACGAAACCATCACGCCGACGTTGGTGCCCGAATTGAAGAGGCCGGTGGCGAGCGCGCGTTCCTTCTGCGGGAACCACATCGCGATCGCCTTGATCGAGGCGGGGAAATTGGCCGACTCCGCAAGGCCGAGGAGGAAACGCACCGCGGCGAAGCCCAGCACGCTGTGCACGAGGCCGAGCGCCATCGAGGCCGCCGACCACATGATCAGCGCCGCCGCGAGCCCCGTCTTGACGCCGATGCGGTCGATCAGCCGGCCGAGGAGGAGCGGAAACGCGGCGTAGGCGAACGTGAACGCGAACTGGATCCACCCGTAGTCGGCCTCGCTCCAGCTCAGCTGCTTTTCGAGGATGGTCTTGAGGACCGAGAGCGAGTTGCGATCGACGTAGTTGATCGTCGTGCAGAAGAAGAGGAGCACGACGATCATCCAACGAAAGTTGGTGCGCTTGTCGGCGGCGGCGGTGGCGGGGCTAGTCATAGGCGGGGGTGGTGGGGAACGCGCTGACTGGATTTGTCATTCTGAGCGAAGCGAAGAATCCAGCAGGAGATTCGTCGGCGCGCACCGCGGCGAAAGTTCAATTGGATTCTTCGCTGCGCTCAGAATGACAGAAAAAAGGTTACTTCGAAAACTCCGGCGCGAGCTGCAGGCCGAAGTAGTCGCGGGCGTTGGCGAAGCAGATGTTCTTCACCATCGGGCCGACGAGCTTGAGGTCGTTCGGGATGAGGCCCGCGGCCATGTCGGCGCCGAGGAGGTTGCAGAGCGTGCGGCGGAAATACTCGTGGCGCGGGTAGCTCACGAAGCTGCGCGAGTCGGTGATCATGCCGATGAACCGCGAGAGGAGACCGAGGTTCGAGAGCGCGTTCATCTGCCACTCCATGCCCTCCTTCTGGTCGAGGAACCACCAGCCGGAGCCGAACTGCATCTTGCCGGCGACGGAGCCGTCCTGGAAATTGCCGATCATCGTCCCGAAAACGTAGTTATCGATCGGGTTGTTGTTGTAGATGATCGTGCGCGGGAGCTGATCGGTGGAATCGAGCGTGTTGAGGTAGCGCGAGAGCGCCGCAGCCTGCGGGAAGTCGCCGATCGAATCGAAACCGGTGTCGGGCCCGAGCTTGCCGAGGAGGCGGGCGTTGTTGTTGCGCAGCGCGCCGAGGTGGAGCTGGAGCACCCAGCCGCGCGCGGCGTTCCACTTGCCGATCTCGAGCATGAGGTAGGAGCCGAAACGAACGGCTTCCTCGGGCGTGGCGGCGCGGCCGCCGCGGACGGCGTCGAAGATCATCTTCGCCTGCGCATGCGTGCAGGGTTCGGAGAGCGCGCTCTCCAGGCCATGGTCGGACACGCGGCAGCCGATGGCGTGAAAATCGTCGTGGCGCTTCTTCAGCGCGCCGAGGAGGTCGTCGAATTTCTTGATCTCCGTGCCGGCGGTGGCGGCGAGTTTGTTGACCCACACGTTGAAGCCGGCGGGGTTGCCGACGGCGAGGGCCTTGTCGGGGCGGTAGGCGGGATAAACCTTCGCCTTCAATTTGCCGGGGTTCTTCGCGATGGCCTCGTGATGCGTGAGCGAGTCGGCCGGATCGTCCGTGGTGCAGACGACGGCGACCTTGGACATATTGATGAGGTCGTGCACGCGGCGCTTCGGCAACAGGGCATTGGCTTTTTTCCAGATGCGCTCGGCCGACTTGCCGTCGAGCAGCTCGGTGACGCCGAAGTAAGCCTTCAACTCAAGGTGCGTCCAATGGTAGAGCGGGTTGCGCAACGTGTGCGGCACGGTCTCGGCCCAGGCCTGGAATTTCTCGCGCGGCGTGGCGTCGCCCGTGCAGAAGCGCTCGTTGGCGCCGTTGGTGCGCATCGCACGCCACTTGTAGTGATCGCCGCCGAGCCAGAGCTCCTGCAGGTCGGCGAACTGGTGGTTCTTCGCGATCAGGTCCGGCGGCAGGTGGCAGTGGTAATCGTAAATCGGCTCGTCCGCGGCGAAGTCGTGGTAGAGAGCGCGGGCCTGCTTGGTGGCGAGCAGAAAGTCGGCGTGGATGAAGGGGGTTTTGGCCATGGCTGAGATTTCGTAGGTCGGGGTTTATCCCCGACATTTTTTGCGGTGAAGCGTGTCGGGCGTAAAGCCCGACCTACCAGACGGCGAAGGTTTATTTGGAGATGTCGTTAAGCATGTCCGCGAGCGTCGTGTAACGCTCGAGGAGCTTCCGGGCGGCGGCGCAAGTGGCGGCGGGCGCGAGAGCGGTATTCTCGGCGAGGAACACGATGTAGCTCGCGACGTTCTTGGCGAAGTTGAGCCGGCCCTCGTCGCTGATCGTGTAGAAACGCGCGCGTTGCTGGTAACCCGCCGGCGTGTGATCGCCGAGCGCGGCCTTCTCCGCGCGACCGCTGGCCGCGAGCACGTAGAGGAAGTTGTATTCGAACCAGAACATGTGCTCCGGACTCGCCGGCAGCGCTTCGAGCGCGGTGCGCGTGGTGCCCGAGGTAGAGAAGACTTCGGTCGGCTCGCCCGACTTCGTCAGCGCGTCGACAATGAAGGAGCGCGCCATCTTCTGCTCCGTGGCATCAGCGGCGAAGGCGCCCAGCACCGCGAGATCGAGCGTGAACTTATACCAGTCGCGCCAGAGCGCCTGGTCGGCGATGTCTTTCGAGGCGAAGAGCGCGCGGCCCATTTCGTAGGTGTAGCGTCCGCTGGTCTTGATCTCGAGGCGGCTGCCGGTCACCTGGCCCATGACCTGGTAATTCTCGGCCGACTTGCCGGAGCCCGAGTGGAACCCGATCGACGCGCCGAACTGCTTGCACACCGCCCACTGTTTCTCGGCGAGCCCGCGCAGCTGCGCGTTGTCGGGATACGGCATGTTCTTCTGGAAGCCGAACGCCGGCGCCACGAAGTGGATCTTCATGCCGAGCGCCTCGCAGAGCGACAGCATGATCGCGGTCGTCTCGGGCGTGGTGAGGCCGGGCAATTCGTCGATCGAGAGTTCGCGCAGGTAGCTGCGGCCGACGTCGGTGGTGAAAAGCTTGGCGCGCGCGGCGGCGTATTTTTCGTCGCGGCGCTTCATCTTCTGCAGCGACGGCCAGACGTAGGCGAGGAGCTTGGCGAAATCGGCTTCGTTCAACGTGAGCCCGACACTCGCGACACGGGCCTTCACCTTCGCGATGAGGTCGGCGGGGACATTGGCCTTCACCCACACGCCGGCATCGTCGGCGACTTTCGTCTGCGCCAACTCGGGCGAGAGATCGAAAGTGATGTAGCTCGCGAGCACGCAGCCGGTGACGAGCGCATCCTCGCGCACGTCGAACTTGCCGCCGATGGGCTGGTGGTCGGCGTTGAACGACCACGCGATACCGCGCCGATGGAAGCCGGTCTTCAGCTTCGAAATCACGCAGCCGTGGCTCATGCCCTCGACGCTCTGACCCTGATGACCTTCGGGGACGTTGGTGCCGATGAACGGGAACGGCACGGTGTCGAGCTGGCCGGCGAGCATCACGTCGACGTCATAGACGAGCTCGCGCGGGATCGAATTCTGGTTGGCCGTGAAGCCGAGCGACAACGCGCTCATCGCCCACTCCGTCGCCGGCCAGTGCAGCGTCGTGAAACGCGCGCCGAGGCCGAGGGTGCTCTGGCCGAGTTTTTCCGCGGCCGTCGGGAAGATCGTGCAGGCCGGATTATGCTCCTGCGCGAGATTTTTCAGCTTGAGCAGGTTCGCGAAGGTCGCGGGGTAAACCGTCGAACCATCCGCCAGCGCCTCGCCGCCGTCGAGGAGCGTGGTGTTTTTCGCGGCGAGTTTCCAGGCGCAGTCGCCAGTCGCGCCATCCTCCAGCAAGACAATCTCCCCGGCCTTGGTGCCGAACCGGCTCTTCTCGTAAACCTTCACGCCGGCGGCGCCGGATTTCAGCTTCGCACTGAGCGCGCCCCAATCGAGGCAGAAGTCGGGCGACACACAGGGATTGGTCGCGATCCGGAGGTTGTGCTTGAGGAGAAACGCGTTGATCGAGGACATGGCGGTAATGCGCGGGAGGTCCACTTCCGCAGATTCGCCCCAGCGACACAAGCCCCGGGTGCGGACGCGTGTCCGCTTTTTATGACTGACCGTCAGAGTGTAGCGGCCGACGTGAGGAGGCCGGCGGACTGAAGGTCAAGTCGGCCAGCCTCGTCACCTCGGCTGCTACCGCGAAGCGCGGGGCCTACTTGTCCCACTTCCCCGCCGGTGCGTCGTCGATCATCTGCTGCAGGATCGAGAAGCGCACCTGCCCGTAATTCATCGCGTAGCGCTGGCGGCCGTTGCGAAACACCCACGTCGTCGGCACCCACATCATCGGGAAGCCGAGGAAGCGCTCCAGCTTCTCGCCATCGCGGCGCGAGGGGTTCGGGTGGTCGTAGGCGACGAAATTCTTTTGGGGCCCGAGACCGTATTTCGTGAGCACGGGCGCCCCCGGTTTCTCGTCCCAGGACTTGATGAACACGAAGTTCACGCCGGCGTTTTTCTCGACAAACGGCCGCCAGCCCTCCGCCAGCTCCGCCACGCAGTTCGGACACCACGTCGCCCAGAAATGCACCACCGTGATGCCCGGCGATTTCACCGCGTCGGCGACCTGTTGTTCGATGACCGCGGCGTCGTCCGCGGCGCGGAGCACACCGGCGGCCAGCATCGTCGCAACAAAACGCAGGAGGATTTTCATGCGCGAAACCGTGTCGCCCCGCGGCGTCAACGCAACTATGTGCCGGGATTTCGTTTTCGTGATTGCGCGGTCTGCCGCGCGCGGTGTCTTCGGAAACTTTTCTCCGCATGTCCGCCGTCGCCACGCCGACCCCCACGCAACCCAACGCCGACCACGTGCTCCGCCTCGCGGCCGAGCTCAACGTCAAGGTCTTCCAAGTCGCCGCCACCGCGCAGCTGCTCGCCGAGGGCGCCACCGTGCCCTTCATCGCGCGCTACCGCAAGGAGGTCACCGGCGAGCTCGACGAGGTCCAGATCACCACGATCCGCGACCGTCTCGAAAACCTCCGCGCCATCGACGAGCGCCGCGCCTCCATCCTCGCCTCACTCAAGGAGCGCAACCTCCTCACGCCCGCGCTCGAAAAGGCCATCGCTGCCGCCGACACGCTCGCCGTCCTCGAGGACATCTACCTGCCGTTCCGCCCGAAGAAGCGCACACGGGCCACCATCGCCAAGGAAAAGGGCCTCGAACCGCTCGCCGAACTCATCTGGGCCCAGGACGCCGCCACTGATCCGCTCGCCGCGGCCAAGGACTACGTCGGTCGCGAATACACCGCCGACGATGGCAAGAATCAGGTTTCCACCATCGCTTCCACCGACGAAGCGCTCGCCGGCGCCCGTGACATCCTGGCCGAGCGCATCGCCGACGACAAAGACGCCCGCGCCAAGCTCCGCGCCCTCTTCCAGAAAGACGCCGTCGTCTCATCGAAGGTCGTCCCCGGTAAGGACGGCGATCCCGAGGCGGCCAAGTTCAAGGACTACTTCGAGTGGAGCGAGTCGCTCGCCAAGGCCCCGTCGCACCGCGTGCTCGCGATGCGCCGCGGCGAAAAGGAACTCTTCCTCATGATGCGCGTGCAGCTGCCCGAGGAAGCCGCCGCGTTCGCCGAGGTGCAGTCGCTCTTCGTGAAGGTAGGGCCGGCTCTCCGAGCCGGCCTGGGTTCCAACGCGCCTTCGCCCAGCGCGCCCAGCAACCCAGGGCGGCTGGGGCCGGCCGCCCCTACCCCCACACCACTTACCTGCTCGGACCACGTCACGCTCGCCGTGCAGGACGCCGCCAAGCGCCTGCTCGCCCCCGCGATGGAAACCGAGATGCGCCTCGAATCGAAAAAGCGCGCCGACGAAGCCGCCATCAAGGTCTTCTCCGACAACGTCCGCGAACTCCTCCTCTCCGCCCCGCTCGGCCAGCGCGCCGTGCTCGCGATCGATCCCGGTTTTCGCACCGGCTGCAAATGCGTGCTCCTCGATCGCCAGGGCAAGCTGCTGCACAACGACGTCGTCTACCCCGACCGCCAGGCCGAGGAGGCGAAGGACAAGATTCTCGGCTTCGTGAAGTTCTTCAAAGTCGAGGCCGTCGCCATCGGCAACGGCACCGCGGGACGCGAGACCGAGGCCTTCGTGCGCGCCCTCGGGCTGCCATCGACCATCCCCGTCGTGATGGTCAACGAATCCGGCGCGTCCATCTACTCCGCGAGCGAGGTCGCCCGCGAGGAGTTCCCCGACCACGACATCACCGTGCGCGGCGCCGTCTCAATCGGTCGCCGCCTCATGGACCCGCTCGCCGAACTCGTGAAGCTCGATCCGAAATCCATCGGCGTCGGCCAATACCAGCACGACGTCGATCAAGGCGCGCTCAAGCGTTCCCTCGACGACACGGTCGTCAGCTCGGTGAACCGCGTCGGTGTCGAGCTCAACACCGCCTCGAAACAACTCCTCAGCTACGTCTCCGGCCTCAACGCCGCCGTCGCCGCCGCCATCGTCACGCGCCGCAACGAGAAAGGCCCCTTCAAGTCCCGCGCCGATCTCAAGGAAGTTCCGCGTCTCGGCCCGAAGGCGTTCGAACAGGCCGCCGGCTTCCTCCGCATTCGCGACAGCGCGCATCCGCTCGACGCCAGCTCCGTGCACCCCGAGCGCTACGCCCTCGTCGAAAAGATGGCCGCCGACTGCGGCGCCACCGTCGCCGACCTCATGCGCGACGCGAAACTCCGCGCGAAGATCAAACTCGAGCACTACGTCACCGCCGATGTCGGCCTGCCCACGCTCACCGACATCATGGCCGAGCTCGCCAAGCCCGGCCGCGATCCGCGCGAGAAGTTCGAGGCCTTCAGCTTCACCGAGGGCGTCAACAAGCCCGAAGACCTGAAGCCCGGCATGAAACTTCCCGGCCTCGTGACCAACGTCACCGCGTTCGGTGCCTTCGTCGACATCGGCGTCCATCAGGATGGCCTCGTGCATGTCTCCCAGCTCGCCGATCAGTTCGTGAAGGAACCCAACACCGTCGTGAAACCCGGCCAGAAGGTCCAGGTCACCGTCACCGAGGTCGATCTCCCGCGCCAGCGCATCGCGCTCTCGATGCGGAGCAATCCCGTGATCGGCCCGAAGACGGCGCCGGGGCAGAAACCGCCCGGTGGGCCGGGCGCTCCGCGCGCGGCCGGCGGCGCACGGAGTGCGCCACCCACCTCCCCCCGCGCGCCGCAAAACCTCACCGGCGACTGGTTCAGCGCTGCGCTCAACAAGAAGAAGTAGCGCCATGCGGTAAGCATGCTTCGCCTTGGTTGGTGTAGCTGCGAGCGCCAGCGAGCGGGCAAACCACCGCTCGCTGGCGCTCGCGGCTACGACTGGGGCCACGGCTTGAGTTGGCATCATGCGGGTTTGAGCAAATGCCCCGGGGGGGCCTTTTCGCGGTCAAGCACCTGCCCGTCTCCCTTGCGTCGCCCATTCGCGCCACCGGACCGGTCTGGACACTCTTCGGCGCCCTCTTGCTCCTCGGCGAGCGCCCGAGCGGGCTCGAGCTTCTCGGCGTCGCCATCACGCTCGCGTCCTTCGTCGGGCTCGCGCTCGCCGGCGCGCGCGGGGGCGTCCAGTTTCACCGTGACAAATGGGTCGGCTGGCTCGTCGCCGGCACGTTGCTCGGCGCCACGAGCGGCCTCTACGATCGCTTTCTGCTGCACCGGCAGGGTTTCAGTGCCGCGACCGTGCAGGCGTGGTTCGCGATCTACCTCGCCGCGATCTTCCTGCCGCTCGCCCTCGCCTGGAAGTTCCGCCTCTGGACGCGCAACGAGTTCCACTGGCGCTGGAGCATCCTCGTGATCTCGTTCGGGCTGCTCGTGGCGGACTTCCTCTACTTCGACGCGCTGCGCCACCCCGACGCGCTCGTGTCGCTCGTCGCCAGTCTGCGCCGCGGCAGCACGCTGGTCGCGTTTGCCGGCGGCATCTGGCTCTATGGCGAGGTGAACGGCCGCCAGAAACTCCCCGCCGTCCTCGGCCTCCTCGCCGGCATCGCGCTGACGCTGCTGGGGTGAAATCCGCCGGCATCGCTCGCCGCCGCCCGATGCCGCCACTTATTCAAGTTACAACTTGACAAGTCATGTCTTGACTACGCCACCGCCGTGGCTTGCCTTCCCGCCATGTCCTTTGTCGGCCGCACCCCGGAACTCTCCGCCCTGACCGAGGCGTGGACGGGCGCCAAGTCCGCCTTCATCCCGATCTACGGCCGGCGCCGCACCGGCAAAAGCCGGCTGATCGTGGAGTTCGCGCAGGGCAGGCCCGCGATCTACCACGTCGGCAAACAGGCGCCGGCTGCGCTCCAGCGCGCCGAGTTCATGCAGCTCGCCGCGACGGCCCTCGGCGAGCCGCTGCTCGCCCAGGTGGCCGTCGAGGGCTGGGCGCAGGCCTTCAAGCTCGTCGAGGAGCGCTGGCGCGGCCCCGGCAAACTCCTGCTCGCGCTCGATGAGTTTCAGTGGACCGCCGAGAGCAGTCCCGAGCTGCCCTCCGTGCTACAGGAGGCGTGGGACCGGCGCTGGCAGAAATCGGGCAGAGTCATGCTCATCCTCTGCGGCTCGTATCTCGGCTTCATGGAGCGCGAGGTGCTGGGGAAGAAGAGCCCGCTCTTTGGCCGGCGCACGGCGCAAATGCTCCTGCGACCCTTTGGGTTCCGCGACGCGGCGGCGTTTCATCCCGGCTGGGCGTCCGCCGACCACGCGCAGGCCTACTTCGTCTGCGGCGGCCTGCCGGCCTACCTCGAATGCTTCGAGCGCCACCGCTCGATCGAGCAGAATCTCGCGGCCAATTTTTTCCGCGACAACGGCCCGCTCGCCCGCGAACCCGAGTTTCTCCTGCGCGAGGAGCTGCGCGACGTGGCCAACTACCACGCGATCCTCCACGCCATGGCCGCGGGCGGCGAGAGCACCAACAGCGGCATCGCCCGTGCGGCCGGCCTCGGCGACCGCGCGCTGCACTACTATCTCAGCACGCTCATGGAACTCGGCTACGTGCGCCGCCGCCACCCGCTGCACGGCGCCGCCAACACCGCGCGCGAGACCCGCTACGCCATCGCCGATCCGCTGCTGCGCTTCTGGTTTCGCTTCGTCTACCCGAATCTCAGCCGCATCCCCGTGCTCGGGCCCGAGCGCGCGGTGCGCGAACTCGTGCGCCCGGGCTGGGCGGCGTTTTGCGGGGAGGCCTTCGAGCGGCTCTGCCGCGAGGCGCTCCCGTTGCTGCACGCCGATGAGCAGGTCGCCGCCGCCGCCACCATCGGCGAATTCTGGGCGAAGGACGTGCAAATCGACAACGTGACGCTCCGCGACGACGGCCTCATCGAACTGGGCGAATGCAAATGGGGTCCGGTCCGCTCGCCCGCCGCGCTGCGCGCCGAACTCGCCACCAAAGTCCCGCTCTTCCCGAACCGGCGCCACGCCACGGTGCACCTGCGCTACTTCACGCGCGATCGTTGCGCGCCGCCCGCCGCCGCGGCCGGCACGCCGCCGGAGTCCTGGCACCATCTCGCCGCCTTGTATGGCCGGCGTTAGAGGCGGTCAGGCACTTTGAGTCACGCCTCCGAGGTAGCGCGGTGCTTCAGCCCGCGCAGGACACGCTGAGGCGCGGGCTCAAGCACCGCGCTACCTCGGACGATCGCTGCGCAAGGTGCATGACAGCCTCTGACCATCGCCGCGGTTGACGCTGCGGCCCGCGTTCGAAAACCCGCGGGATTTTCCATTCAACAACTCGCCGCGGGCGGAGTCTTCCCTTGTGCATGTTCACAACCAAACTCCCCGCCCCTGCGCTCGATTCGAAGCTGCTGCTCCGCGGCATCCATCTCGACCTCACCCAGGCCCTCCGCGCCGCCGTCTTTGACAAGACCGCCCGCGTGCTCCGGCACAACGCCCACATTATCCGCCTCCGCGTCGACCTCGAACTCGACCGCACCCGCGCCATCGGCCGCCAGTTTCTCGCCAAGGGCCACATCGAAATCGCCGGCCCCGATCTGATCGCGAGCGTGGCGAGCGACGACGCCTACAAGTCGCTCGACCTGCTCGTCGACAAACTCGACGGCCTCCTGCGCCGCCGCCACGGCCGCCGCAAGGACAAGCGCAACCACCCGCACGCCGCCGAGATTGGCGCCGCGCTACCCAAGCTCGCGTAGCCGGCGGAGAGCCTCCGCCGCCCGATCGCCGGCCCGTAGGTCGGGCTCTACGGGCCTGAAATTGTCCGACGTTCACCCCGCCCGCCCACCGTCCGCTCAGCTCAAAACGAGGCAGACGAAACCCGCAAAACGGCGTAGCAGCCGAGGTGACGAGGCTGGGTTGCGACGTTGCTCCTAGAAGGCGCAGCTGGAATTAACCACAAAGAGCGCAACGAGAGACTCGCCGGTTTTTCGTGCTGGTCACGCGGCGTTCACCTCGTGGGTGCATGGGGATGACGTGCAGCCAACGCGCTTTTTCTCTCTGCGTGCTTTGCGCTCTCTGCGGTTCAATTGCGGAATCGACGTTCATCCGATCCCAGCCTCTTCACGTCGGCTGCTACGGCCGACTGCATGGCCGGTTCACCGATACGGCTGGTGCAGCTCCACCGGCTGCTGCTTCCGCTCCTTCGAGCGCAACTTGAGATTGAGCATTTCCACGCCGAACGCGAAGGCCATGGAGAAGTAGATGTAGCCTTTCGGAATGTGCTGGCCGAGTCCCTCGCCGACCAGCGTCACGCCGATCAAAATCAGAAAACTCAACGCCAGCATCTTGAGGGTCGGGTGTCGGTTGACGAAATCGCCGATCGCCCCCGCAAACGCCAGCATCACACCCAGCGCGATCACCACGGCCGCGATCATCACGCCGAGCTGGTTCGCCATGCCCACGGCCGTGATCACCGAGTCGAGCGAGAACACCACGTCGAGAATCAGAATCTGCACGATCACGCCGGCAAACGTCACGCCGCGCGCTCCCGCGGTGGCGTGGCCGTCGGCGTCTTCGAGTTTTTCATGCACCTCCTTGACGCTTTTCCAGATCAGGAACAACCCGCCGATCAGCAGCACAAGATCGCGGCCGGAGATGGGCTGGTTCATCACGGGCAGCGTGAAAAGCGGTTTGGTGAGACCCATGATCCACGTGAGGCTCAGCAGCAGCAGCACGCGGGTGATCAGCGCCAGCGAGAGTCCGAGCTTGCGCGCGCGCTCCTGCTGGTCGGCCGGCAGTTTGCCGGCGAGGATCGAGATGAAGATCACGTTGTCGATGCCGAGCACGATCTCGAGCCCGGTGAGGGTGAGGAGCGAAATCCAGATCTGAGGGTCGGTGAGCCAGTCCATGGTGGCGCCGAGGAAGACGGACGCGACGGGCGCGGTCAACGCGCCGCGCGTTGGAATCGGGCGTGGCAATTCGAGCCGGCAACCGGGTCGGCGCGCACGGAAGGTTTGATTCGCATCGACGCGGTGCCACGCTGGCGGGCCGTCTCCCACCGCCCATGCCCGCCGAATCCAGCCGTGCGGTTTTTCTCAGCTACGCCTCGCAAGACGCCGAGGCGGCGCGGCGCATTTGCGAAGCGCTGCGCGCCGAGGGCGTCGAGGTGTGGTTCGACCAAAGCGAACTCGTCGGCGGCGACGTGTGGGACGCAAAAATCCGCGGGCAGATCGCGACGTGTGCGCTCTTCGTGCCGATCATCTCGGCCAATACCCAGGAGCGTCGCGAAGGCTATTTCCGCATCGAGTGGCGGCTGGCTGCGCAGCGCACGCACGCGATGTCCGACGACACCGCGTTTCTGCTCCCGGTCGTGATCGACGAAACGCGCGATGCCGACGCACGCGTCCCCGCCGAGTTCAAAGCGGTGCAGTGGACGCGACTGCCGGGCGGCGAGGCGTCGGAGAAATTCTGCGCGCGGGTGAAGACGCTGCTCGGCGGTTCGGACGTGGCACGGGCTTTCCAGCCCGTGAGTCCGAGCGACACGGGCTGGAAAGCCCGTGCCACTCCGAAGACAAGCCGGCGCGTCCCAGCGCCGGTATGGATCGCTGCCGCCACCGTTGTTGCCGCATCCGCACTCTACTTCGCGTTGCGCCCGACCCAGAATACCGACGCAAAACCTGCCCTGAGTTCGAACTCGTCAACCGCGACGCCCCCGCCTGCCACTGCCAAGGCCGCGGCGCCGCTTTCCCCCGCCCGGCAGCTCGTTGAAAAGGCCCGCGTCCTTTACGAACCCTGGGATCTCGCCACCAAGGACGACCTCGTGATGGCGGACCAGTTTCTCAAGCGCGCCATCGAACTCGATCCGACCGATGGTGAAGTGTGGGCCCACCAAGCGCTCGTCTCGTGCGCCTTCGTCGCCATGTCGGCCACGCTGGAAGATCGCCGCGTCGAGATGCGTTTGCAGGCGGAGCGCGCGGTCAAACTCGCGCCCAACTCCGACAACGCGCGATTCGCGCGGGCCTTTGCCATTCGCCTCGAGGGCAAACCCGGCGCGTGGGAGGAAGCGGTCCCCATCTTGCGCGATGTGGTCGCCCGCAATCCGGAGAATCGACTGATGCTGCGGGGTCTCGCCCACCCTCTGGCTGCCCGCGCCGAGACGCGGGACGAGGGGCTGGCCGTGTATCGCCGGGCGACCGCGCTCCCCGGCGGAGACGCCGTAGCGGAGTTCAACATCGGCCAGACTCAGATGGGCGGGTCGCGGAACCTAAAGGAGGCCCTGGCTGCCTTTGATCGCTCCCTCAAATTGGCGCCCCTGGCTCATCGCACGCACAGCTACAAAATCGATCTGCTCCTCCGCTTGGCCGGAGATCTCCCCGCCGCCCGGCAGGCGCTGCGGGAAGTCCCGGAGGCCGCGCTGCGCGAGGACCCCGTCATCACCATCGCCACGCGCGTGCTTCTGGCGACCGGCGAAACCGATGAGGCTCTGCGTCTCCTCGGCTCCACCTATCCGTATCTGAGCGCGAACTCCTTCAACGGTCCCACGCCCTATCTCAAGGGCCTCGCCCACCAGCAGGCCAATCGCCCCTCGGCGGCTGCGACGGAGTGGAATGTCGCGCTGAAGGAAATTCAACGGCGACTGGACGCCATCCCGACCGCCCGGATCGAGCTGAGGATGAAGGCGGCGACGCTCGCTCACTTGGGGCGCCACGCCGAGGCCGCCGAAGCGCTGGAACTTTACCAGCAACTCGTCCCTGCAAACGCGCAGAACGAGCAACGCGTCTTGATCGTGAAAACGCTGCTCGGCCGCATCCCGGAGGTCGTCGCGGCCTTGGACAAGAACCTTACCTCCCGGAGCCGAAACACCGCTGCCAGTTTCATTCTCTTCGATCCGGAGCTCACCGCGCTCCGCGCGCACCCGAGCTACGCCGCGCTGGCCGAAAAAGCCCGGGCCGTCTACGTGGATGTGCAACTGAAATGAGCGGTTGGATCATCGCTCAACAGCCAGGCCTTCTTGTCGGATTTTTTTCCGCGATCCGCACCGTTGCTTCCGCAGGATTTCGGAGCCCGGCCCCTGCCGCCGTTCAGCGCCTCCCAAGCGTGGCAAGCTGCCGGCGAAGCTATGGCGGCCCCAGGCCGGCGGCGTGCAAGCGCGCGAGGATCGGCTGGAGGGCGGCCGGGCCATCCAGCCAGAGCGAGCGCGGAACGACGCGGTCCAGGGCGAGGCCGTAGCTGCGGGCGGCGTTGCCCGCGTAGCCGGCGGTGATCACGTCCGCGGTGTAGCGGACGGCACCGACCAACGTCGCCTCGTCCACACGGCCCGCGCTGCACTCGGCCAGCAGCTCGTTCAGGAAATGCGGGACCATCGCACACAGCATCCGCGCGTGCTTCAAATCCTGCGGGCGCTCGGTGAAGAACAGCGAGGCGAGGTTGTAGAGCTTGGCCTTCAGGAGGACGGTCGGGGGCGGTATCCGGTAGCGGTCCGCGCCGCCCAGCTCGACCACGGTGCTCGCGTCCAGATCCGCGGTCGTGAGTCCGTTGACTTCGCTCAACACCTCGATCGTCAGCGCGGCCTCGCCCGCCCCGGCGCCGGGTTTGCGGAGGATGGCGGCAATCACCGGGGCCTTTCGGGCATCGAAGATGCACTCCCAGCCGGACCGGCGCGCGAGCGTTTCGGCAAGGGCGCGCGTGCCGTAGATGTCGGCGTCCTTGCTGACGAAGGGCTTGAAATCGTCGAGCGCGGGAAGTTCGGCGACGTAAAGCTCCGCCCAGAGATTAACGGCCTGCCCACCGACGATGAGCGGCAGCTCCGGACCGGAAAGGACCTCGGCAAAGTCCGCGGGCGTGCGCTCAGGGATGCCGGGCATGCTCGACAATGCGCCACGGACGTCCCGCCAGCCGCACGGCGGCGTTCTCCTCCTGCATGCCCTCGGGTGTCGCGAGTCCGAGTTCGATCCGGGCGGCGTCGAAGGCGCGCATTTCCGCTTTCCACGCATGAAACTCATCGACCGTCCCGGTGCGCAACGCCGGCGGCGGCGTGTGCGGGTCCACCCGGAGCGCGGCCACGAAATGACGAAGGGCTTCGGTGTAGGTCATGGTCGGAGAGGGCGGACGCGTTGGAGGAGCGGAGCCAACGTGGCGGGATTTCCGAGTTCAAGCAAGCGCGCCGGATCCCGCCATCCGGTGGGGGCGCATCTCTTCGACCGCCGATATCGCCGCGGTCCAGATCGCGTGGGCCTATGGCTATCGGCGCGAGAGCGACCGCGCCTTCGAATGGCTGGAGCGCGCCTACCGCCAGCACGACGGCGGACTCGCCTGGACCAAGGCCTCCTTCGCGCTGGCAAGCCTGCACTCCGATCCACGCTGGCCGGCGTTTTGGAAGAGATTCGGCCTGTCCGACGACCAGTTGAAGTGAGACGCGCGCCGGCAAGCGAACGCAGGCCCGTTTCTTTCTCTTTCCTCTTTATCTTTCTCTTTCGTCAGGGCTCGGGCGGTTGGCGGTGCGGGGAGAAAGATTGAGAGAAAGAGGAAAGAGAAAGATTTCGCTCACACCCCCACCCACTTCAGCCCCGCTCCGATCCACAGCGGGATCGTGAAGATGCCGACGACCGTCGTGCCGAGCACGATCTGCACCGCGGTGCGGGGGTGGCCGCCGTAGAGGCGCGCGATGATCACCGGCACCATCGCCGTCGGCATCGCCGCCTGCACGACGATCACGCGTTTCAACTCGCTGGAGAAGGGCACGTATTTCGCGAGCAGCAGCATCGCCACCGGCAGCACGCCCAGGCGCAGCGCCATCGCGGCCCCGCTCACCTTCGCGTCGAAGAGTTCGCTCGGCTTGTCGACGTAGCTGGCGAGACTCACGCCCGTCATGATCAGGCCGAGCGGGATGCCGCACACGCCGAGCGCGTGGATCGTGTCGGTGACGACTTTCGGCAAGTGCGGCGTGAGGCCGGACAGGTTGCACGCGACGGCCAGGCCCAGCGCGACCACGATCGGGCTCACGAGCCGCCGCCAGCCGTCGCGGAGCGATTCGCCGCTGAGCACGAGCAGGCCGACGGTCCAGATCGCGGCCTCGACACCCACGTTGTGCACCATGAGCACCGCGCGGCTCTCCGGCCCCCAGATGCCCTCCATGATCGGCAGCGGCAGGTAGCCGTAGTTGGTGATGCCGACCGCGAGCGCAAACGTCCGCAGCCCCTGCCCCACGTGCAACCCGATCGCCTGCGCCACGAGCAGGCCCGCGCGGATGCCGAGAAACGTGACGCCGAAACCCACCAGCGGCGGCAGCACGAGGTTGCCCGGTGTGCGCAGCGCGGCATTGCCCGCCACCGATTCGAAGATGAGGCACGGATAGCAGACGTTCACCGCGAGCCGGATGAGACTCGTCTCCGCCTCGCCCTCGATCCAGTGCACGCGCCGCACCGCCACGCCCACGCCGATCACGGCGAACACGGGCAGCACCAGCAGCAGCAGTTGCCAATAGGACATCATCGCGGAACGGACGACTTCAGCCGAACACCGCGACCTCGTCGAGCCCGCCGCGCGGCATAGGCGGCGTCGTTGAACTTCTCGGCGTGGACCGCCTTCAGGATGAGCGCCCGGTGCGCGAAAATCGGGTAGATCGACCGCTGGAGGTCGGCCTGCGTGCCGCCCTATTCGAATAGCTTGTAGGCCACGAGCCGGTTGGTGCCGCGGACCAGATCGTCGTCCGTCGGCCCCTGCGGCTGAAACTTGGCCGGCGGCGTCCGGCTCATTACCTCATCCTCGGTGCGCGCCGCGAAATGGTCGATCACCCACGAAATGAGCGGCACCGGGAAATTGCTCTTCTCGAAGACCGTGCCCACGCGCGCCCGGTCCTCCCGCTGCAGGCGATAGATGCGGTCCGACTCCTTGTCCGCATCAATGCGGTCCTTGTTGTCGCGTCGCAACTCGCGCAGCCGCCGGTTCAAGTAGTCCTTGAACGCGACTTCCTGCGACTGGGTGAGTCTGAGCGTGCTCTGGCGCATCTTTGCGCCGAAAACACGCCGTCACCCCAGCGCGCGTCCAGTGGTTGCATTTCCGGCCCTACGCGGAAAGCGCGAGCTGCGGGGCGAGCGATTCGAGCGGGCTGGTGGCGAAATCAAAGCGGCCTACTTCCTGACGAACTCGGGCTTCAGCTTCCCGTCAGGTCCGAGCATCTGATTCTTGGCCAGATATTCGATCACGATATGGAGCGGCCAATCTGTGTTCGCGAAAAAATTTTCCCGTTCTGGGGAGTTCTTTTCAAACTCTCCCTCGACGTAGGCATTGAGTCTTTGCCGCCAGGCTCCGTCTGGATTGGCGAACATCGGGTAAAGCGCGAATGCCCGGATGCGAGATACCGTCACCGCCCGGCGATATTCCTGTTCCTCGGCGGATAATTCCGGCTCCGTTGGGAGTGCGGGCGCAGGTTGCGGCACTTTCACGCTCTCAAGATTCAAAATCATCGGTGCTTCCGACTGCGCTCTCGCGATTCGTTCAGCCTCAGCCCGGCGCCCTTCAGCATAGGCCGCACCGACCTGTTGTTGAATCTCCCGCTGCGACTGTGCCCTCGCGTTTTCGGCATTGATCAAGGCCCGCTCATAAAGATGGGCGTTGATAATATCACGTTGCCAGTCTGGCCTCGTCTGCTCCGCCTGCGCCGGGCGCGCCTGTTGGCGATAAAGCCCCATCGGATCGGCGTAGACGGGATTGAACATGGGCGGCCGTCGGCTGATAGTTGCATCCTCCTCTTGGATATTGTTCGACTGCCGCAACGGCCGCGCCGCAGTTGCCGCCTGCATCTGCTGGATTTGCCCTTCGATATCCCTCATTCGGCTCTCCGCCTGACGTTGGGCTTCGCGCTGTTTGCGGTCCATTTCCCACCTTTCCATCTGTTGCGCCTGCTCCCTCCTTCGTTCGGCTGATCGCCGATCCATCTCAGCCATTTGCTGCTGAAAGGAAGTTTGGCCAACAGTCGCGGTCGCTACGAAGAACGCCGCGGAGGTAATGATCGCGCGTTTCATGCCACCCGTCTGCCACGGGCCGTCCGCCGCGTCAATTCGCGAACGGGTTGAAGACCGGACTGGTGCGCCGCGGCGTCAGTCGCCGCCGCCGCCGCCACAACCACCACAGCCGCTGCCACCGTCGCCTCCGCCTCCACCATCTCCTCCGCCATCGCTGCTGTCGCTGTCGGACGAGCTGCTGTCTCCCCAGCCAAAATAGCCACTGCCGTCCTCCTGCGCCCGGCGCTGCGCGAGCGGCTCCAGATCCTGTTCGATCCCGGCGAGCGCCGTGTGGCTCAGCGCGCCGAGTCCGAACAACGCGACGGCGAGCGGCAGCGTGGTGCCGAAATCCGGCGCGGCCAGGCCGGCGTCGTTCATCTCCCCGAGCCGGGCGTTTTCCGCTTCCAGGTGGGCGAGGACTTCCTTGCCGCGCGCCGTGAGCCGCGGCCGCCGGCGGAACGCCACCAGCGCCACGAGCAGCGCGATCACACTCAGGATCACGATGAATGCCACCGGACGCTCGCGCAGGAGGCCGAGCACCACCTTGGCAAAACCGACCACCGGCGCGACCAGCGCGACCGCCAACGCCCCGTTCCTGGCCGACGACGCCGCGGCCTCGCTGAGCAACAAACCGTTTTCCACCAAGGTCGCCTCGTTGGCGGCCAGCGCGGAGGCGATCGCATCCTGCAAGTCGCCGGGGTCCGATCCATCGCGCGCGATCGCCGCGAGCGTCACGCGTTCGAGCAACGGCAGGTCGTCCGGCGCCGGTTGCGCGGCGCGGACGACCTTGTGCAGTTGAAATTCGACGAGCCCCTTCTGGCGCAGGCTCGCGAGCACCGCCTCGAGCACGCGCGTCTCGCCGCCGGCCAGATGCGCGATTTCGTAGGGATCGAGCTTGGCGGCATGGACGCGCGGCGCCGCCCCGCGGCTCGCATACCAGCGCAACGCCAACGCGAGCACGAACATCAGCGGTGCGAACCACGCGTAAAAGCCGAGGAACTCCGGCCCGCGGAGATTGAACGGCCAGAACATATCCTCCGCGGCGTGCGCCGGCGTGGGCAGCGCCACGAGCGCGCCGATCAGCGCGAGCGCCGGAAGCGCGCCGCTTTGCACGGCCAGCATCGCGGGCGCGGACGACATCGGGGCCGGCGGCACGCGCGTCGCGCGCCGGCGGCCGAGGCGTGGCTTGGGCACGACCCAGTGCGTGTCGAGATCGACGCGCGCAGCCCGCGGGTGGTGCGGCCGCACCGGCCACAAGTCGGCCGGCGGCTCGCCAAAGAAACGCCGGTAGCTCGCGAGCGTCTGCGCATACCAGTCCGAAAATTTCGCGACCTCCGTCCGCCCGCCGCGTGTCGGCCCGTGGTGCAATGACGTGCGCAGCACGTCGGGGCAGAACTCGCCCCAGTAGTCGTGGGTGTAGAGGAGGTGCAGGTGCCACACCTGGTCGACCGCGTCCGACGGCGACACGGGATGACCCGACGCGACCGCCAGAAACACGAAGCGCCGATACTCGTCGATCGCCCGGCGCGTGTAGGCGAGCGACCAGCGGTTCTCCTTCGCGAGCCGAATTGAAAACGGATGCGACGCCGCGGGGTCGTCGAAAGCATGCGCCGCGATACGCTGCCAGAGGGCGAGTTGATCGGTGGTCATGGGGAGGCGGGGTGTAGCCTCCAACTCAGAGCTAAGCCGCGGCGCACGCGAACCGAAAACCGCGCCACCTATTCACCGGCGCAAGCCGGCCGTGCCGTGGCCGCGAGGCGCGCACGGTTGCGCCTTCCTTCGCCATGGGTCCGATCCCCCCGAAGGCCTGGTCGCCGGCGGCGCCGCCAGAGGCGGTAAACTTGCGACGGCAGGGTTGGGGTAGCTGCGAGCGCCAGCGAGCGGGCGAACCACCACTCGCTGACGCTCGCGGCTACGACTGAGACCGCGGTTTACGTAGGCATCATGCGGGCTCGATCAAAGGCCCCGGAGATTGTCACTCGGCCAGCGCGATTTCAGTGATCATGACCCGCTTCACCGCATGATCCACCCAGTAGGAAAAAACGAAGTCGCCCGTCACGACGCTGGCCACCTTGTGCCCATCGGCATCGTCGCTGTAGTAATCCGGTTCGAGAAATGGATCCGCCGCGAGTTCGTGCGCGCGATCCAGCAAGCGCCGCTGCTGGCGGCGCGAGCGCGTCGCGAAAAACTCGACCGCGGAGTCGGAAAAAACCGGCCGGTAGCCAAGCCAGCTAGTGCAGCGCCCCGGAAGAAACGAGACAGCGCAACGCCGGGTAGCTGCGAGCGTGAGCGAGTGGCTCGACCGGAAACCACTCGCTCACGCTCGCGGCTACACCCCACGAAATCCCGGTGTCGCTGCACTAGCCACGGGCGAATCGGGCTTCAAGTTCCTCGATCGTCGTGAACTTTCCCGCCTTCATCTCGCGGATTCTCCTCGCCGTGGCGCGTTTCCACGCCGGCGTGCCGTGTCGGAGACGAATCAGGTAGGCCTGCAACTCGGACCGCTCTCGCTGCGAAAGCCGGGAAATGCGCTGCTTCAGCTCGAGGAGGCTCATGGCGGCACGTTGGCCGAAGCCCCCGACCCGTCAAGCTGGCGCTCGATCTGCACGCGAGGATTGCCCCGCGCCGAATTTCTCTCAGCGTCGGCCCCCGTGATTGTCTACGAAAACTCGGAAGAGTCCGGCAAAACCACCCCGCCCCTGTCCCACGACGTGCTCGAATACGAGCAGACCGCCCGCAAATCCGCGTCGGCCGGCCAGCTCCTCACCGCCATCGAGGTCGCCCGCGACGGACTCAAGCGCTACGGCCAGAACCGCGTGCTGCAGCAGCAGCTCGCCCTCGCGCTCGCGCAGACCGGCGCGCTCGACGGCGCCCGCGAGGTGCTCGGCGAACTCATCTCCGAGTCCGCCACCGACGAGGAAACGCTCTCGCTGCTCGGCCGCGTCTACAAGGAGCTGTGGCGCCGCTCCTCCGATCCCGCGGTCGCCGCCGATGCGCTCAAGCAGTCGTGCAAATTTTACGGCGACGCCTTTGCGATCCGCAACGCCTACTACCCCGGCATCAATCTCGCCTTCACGCTCGCCGCCGCCGGCGAGTTGAAGCAGGCCGAGGAGATCGCGCGCCACGTCGAGAAATTCTGCCACGCCGAGATCAAGGCCAAGCCCGACAAGGTCGACGGCTGGCTGCTCGCCACGCTCGCCGAGGCGCTCACGCACCAGGGCGCCACCGCGGCGGCCGCCGAGAATTACAAGCGGGCCGCGGAGATGTTCAAAGGCCGGTGGCGCGACCTCGCCTCGATGCGCAAACAGGCCCGCGAGATCATCGGCTTCGCCTCCAAGGCGCCCGACAGCTCGCGCGGCACCTGGTATGACCTCGCCTCGATCAAGCGCCGCGCCCGCGAACTCGTCGGCCGCAGCCAGAAGGGGCAGGAGTGGCTCGACGCGTGTTTCGAGTTTCCGACCGTGGTCGTGTTTTCCGGCCACATGATCGACCGGCCCGGCCGCAACCCCGCCCGCTTCCCCGCGAGCGAGGAGGCCCGCGTGAAGGAGGAGATCAAGGCCTACCTGCGCAGCGTCAACGCCGGCTTCGGCTACTCCTCGGCCGCGTGCGGCGCCGACATCATCTTTTGCGAGTGCCTGCTCGAAATGGACGCCAAGGTCCACCTCGTGCTCCCGTGCCCGGTCAACGCGTTCAAACGCCAGAGCGTGAGCTGGGCCGGCCCCGAGTGGGAGCGCCGTTTCCTCAACGTGCTCTCGATGGCCACCAACACCCTCGTCGCCAGCCCCGCCGACTACGCGGGCTCCGACACCGAGCCGGCGCCCACCATGGGCCTCGTCTATGCCAACCGCATCATCACCGGCCTCGCGGTGCTGCAGGCGCAGGCGCTCGAGTTCGAATTGCGCGCCCTCGCCGTCTGGGATGGCAACGGCGTCAACGGTATCAACGGCGGCGGCACCGGCAGCGTCATCGCCGAGTGGAACGAGCGTCAGCTCAATCCCCACATCGTCCGCCTCCCGAGCCACCCGTCGACCGGCCCGGCCTCCGGCCTGACCCAGCCCTCGATGCCGCCGTTCGACACCGCCTCGCCCACCGAGGCCGGGGGCATCAAGCACGAGATCAAGGCCCTCGTCTTCGCGGAGGTGATCAACCACCACAAGCTGGGCGAGCGCCAGTTGCCGCTGTTCGTGCGCGAGTTCAAGGGCGCCATCGCCCGGCTCATCGGCGAAACCAAGCTCCAGCCGCAGGTCGCCGAAAGCTGGGGTAAGTCCCAGTCCTTCACCTTCGACAGCCTGCAGGAAGCGGCGCTGTTCGCCCTGGCGCTGCGCGACCTGGTCGGCCGCACCAAGTGGAGCGAGCACGGCCTGCCCGCGGATCTCGGCATCCGCCTCGTGCTCCACGCCGGCCCGGTCTACGCCTTCGTCGATCCCGTCCTCCAACGCCAGTCCTGCATGGGCCTGCACCTCGGTCGCGCCGCGCGCATCGAGCCCATCACGCCGCCCGGCCAGGTCTACGCCACGCAGGAATTCGCCGCGCTGTGCAGCGCCGAGGATTTGTCGGCGGTGAGCTTCGAGTTCCTCGGCAATCTCCGCACCGCGAAACTCATGGAGGAAGCCCCGCTCTACCGTCTCGACCGCCGCAGCCGCAAATCCGCGTAGGCCGGGACCACGTTTCACCCGCCGCCGTTCCAGGTGCGCTGCAAAGTCGTCCGCCCTCCAGCGTTGCCCGCGGTGGTGTCAGCCCTTTTCGTCGCCCCGCCGTCCCGCTTCCCATGCCCGCCCCCGCTCCCGCCGCGGTCTTCCTCAGCTACGCCTCGCAAGATGCCGCGGCGGCGCAACGCGTGTGCGACGCGCTCCGCGCCGCCGGCGTCGAGGTGTGGTTCGACCTGAGCGAGCTGCGCGGCGGCGACGCCTGGGACAAAAAGATCCGCACGCAGATCCGCGACTGCGCGCTCTTCCTCCCGCTTATCTCCGCCAACACCCAGTCGCGCCTCGAAGGCTACTTCCGGCTCGAATGGAAACTCGCCGAGGACCGCTCCCACCTCATGGCGAAGGGCAAACCCTTCCTCGTGCCCGTCGTGGTCGACGACACCAGCGAACGCGACGCCCATGTGCCCGATGCGTTTCTCGCCGTGCAGTGGACGCGCCTGCCCCTTCGACCAGCTCAGGGCGAGCCGCCGGCCGAAACCATGGCTGCTTTTTGCACGCAGGTGCAGCGCCTCCTCGGCCGCGATGGCAGGGACGCCTCTCCGAGGCGTCCGTCCGAATCGAATCTCAATCCCGGACGTCTCGGAGAGACGTCCCTACCGGCGAACTCCACCCGCCGCGCGCCCTCCGCCGCGAAGTGGTCCCTCGCCGCCATCGCCGCCCTCGCCATCGCCGGCTACTTTTTCTTCAACCGATCCCTGCCAGTCACCGCACCTGCCCCGAGCCCGCCGAAGGGCCCGTCCACCGCGGAAAAACCCACCGCGCCCGCCGCGAACGACAAGTCCCTCGCCGTCCTCCCGTTCGAGAATCTCAGCCCCGATCCCGAGAACGCGCTGTTCACCGAGGGCATGCACACGGAGATCATTTCCAACCTGCAACTGCTCTCGGACCTGAAGGTGGTCTCGCGCGGGCGGGCGCTGGCGTTCAAGGGCTCGACGGCCCCGACCGCCGAGATCGCGCGACAACTGGCCGTGGCCCACGTCATCACCGGCAGCGTGCGCCGGGAAAAAGACCGCGTGCGCATCACGCTCGAGCTGCGCCGCGCGAGCGACGATGCCCTGCTGTGGTCGCTGCCGAGGCGCGACTATGAGCTAAAGGATGCGCTCGCGCTGCAAAGCGACATCGCCGAGCAGGTCGCGCGCGTGCTGCAAGCGCGCGAAATCAAGGGCGGTGCCGCCGCCGTGGCGCGATTCATGACGAAAGATCCGCGCGCCTACGATTTGTTCGTGAAAGTGCGGAAACTCTTCGATGATGGAACCGGAAAGTGGGCCGAAGCCGCCGCCCAGTGCGAGGCCATCCTCGAGCTCGATCCGGATTTCATGCTGGCCGCCACGCACCTTTCTTTCTGTCGGTCGCTTCTGGCCACCAGCCCCGGCACGCCGCTGGCGGAGCGCCTGCGTCAAGCCACGGAGGCGAAGCATTGGGCCGAAGCGGCGGCGCGCATGGTTCCGGGCGGAGCCGGGGACGGCGCGCTTGTCACCTACTACCTGCTGGTTGAGCGAGATGGTCTGCGGGCGCTCGCTTTCGCGGAAAACCAGGTCCGCGCGATGCCAAATGCGGCTGAGAGTCACTATCAAGTTGCACGCGCGTTGCAGAATTTAGGGCGGGGAATCGAGGCGGTGGCCGAATATCAACGCGCCGTCGAGTTGGACCCGAGCGCGGCCATCTACGAAAGAAACTTTTGTTCGGCGTTAGCCGTAGTGCGACGAGTCGAAGACTCGCGTCAGGCGGCGGCCAGAGCCGTGACCAAGGGCCTTGCGGGCAACACGGACATCATCGCCACCGCCCGATTTGTCGCCACCGGTGAACTGCCCGCGTCCACGGAAGGCCTGTCGGGTAGAAATTTGGTCTCGTGGCTATGGCGTGGACGTCGCTGGGCCGAGGCGCAGGCGGCGATCGACGCCGAACTGCACAACGAGCAAAGCAACGACGTTCAGCGCTGGTCGCTCCTCTGTGCGCGAACCGATGTCTGCGCCCGCCTTGGGCAACTGGCCGAGGCCGCTGCCGCCGTGCGCGACGCGCTCGCGACCGCCGAGCGGCTGCAACGCGTGGAGGAAGTCGGGCCGACGGAAAAGCCCGGCTGGCTCGCGGCCGCCCTCGTGCGCGCGGGCCGGGGCGACGAGGCCATCGCCGCCGCGAAGCGCGCGGTGGCGGCCGCGCCCGCGGAGTCGCACGTGGCGCTGCGCTGGGAGCGGGAAATCGTCCTCGCGAAAATCTACGCCCACGCGAAACGCCCCCGCGAGTGCGTCGAGCTGCTCGCCAAACTCCTCCGCGTCCCCAGCGGCCTCACCGTGCCCATGCTGAAGGTTGACCCCACCTGGGACACCGTCCGCGACGACCCCGCGTTCAAAGCCCTGCTCGCCGATCCGAAAAACTCCGCGCCACTGTAGTCGTGGACGAGCCGTCGCGGCTCGCGCCGCGTGTTCACCAAGACTCAAGTTGTCGAAATCGAGCTGCCGGAGAGCGCGAGTCCAGCACCAATCTGCAAACTTTTTTTGGCCGCAAGAAGCGCAAGAAAACCAGAAGCGAAAGAAGCCGTGCGTGCGCCTATAGGCGCGCGGGCGAGCGCCGCAGCCAGGATGATCGCTTGCGCCTTTTTGCGGCCATTCATTCCGGGGCTTGGTGTCCTGCGTGACCACGCGGTGCGCTTCGTGACGGTGCCGGCATTGAGCGTTGAATGTTCGGCGCTAAGTGTTGAGCGTTTCGCCCTCATTTCCCTTTCCCGTCACCCCCGCCACCCCGGTCGCGTCTTGTGCGCGGTCCGCCCTGTTCACTCTTCACATCTCCCTGCCGTGATCCTCCGCCTCCTGCCCCGCCTGTTCTCGTCGCTCATCCTCGCCGCCACCGCGGCCTTTGCGCAATCGACCCTCGTCCTCACGCCGCCCGCCGGTGCCGCCGGCGGGAAGCACGTCGTGCTCCTCTCCGGCGACGAGGAATACCGCTCCGAGGAGGCGCTCCCGCAGCTCGCGAAAATCCTCAGCCAGCGCCACGGCTTCAAGTGCACCGTGCTCTTCGCCCTCGACGCCGACGGCACGATCAACCCCGACAACCAGCAGTCGCTCCCCGGCGCCGAGGCGCTCGACTCGGCCGACGTGATCGTGATGTCGCTGCGTTTCCGCGCCTGGCCGGACGAGGTGATGAAGCGCTTCGAAGCCGCCTACCTCCGCGGCACGCCGATGATCGCGCTGCGCACCTCGACGCATGCGTTCAACTTCCCCGCCGGCAGCAAGTGGGCCGACTATTCGTGGAACGCCCGCAGCGGCGCCTGGCCCGGCGGTTTCGGCAAACACGTGCTCGGCGAAACCTGGATCTCCCACTGGGGCCGCCACAAGTTCGAGGCCACCCGCACCGTCGTCGAACCCGACGCCGCCAAGGACCCGCTGCTCCGCGGTGTGGGCGAGATTCTCTGCACGAGCGATGTCTACGAGGCCGCTCCGCCGGCCGACGCTCGCGTGCTTCTCCGCGGCCTCGTGCTCAAGGGCATGAACCGCACCGACGCCCCCGCCGACACCGTGAAAAAACTCGCCGGCGGCCGCGGCGAACAGCCCGTCAACTCCCCCGCGATGCCCGTCGCCTGGACGCGATCCGTCCGCAACGAGGCCGGCCGCTACAACAAGATTTTCACCACCACCATGGGCGCTGCGAGCGATCTCGCCGACGAGTCGCTGCGCCGATTGATCGTCAACGCCGTCTACTGGGCCACCGGGCCCGACATTCCCGCGCGCGCCGACGTCACGACCTTCGACAGCTACACCCCGCGCGTCTACGGCTTCAAAGGCTACCGCACCCAGCTCCGCCCCGCCGACCACGCGCTCGGCAAGGTCCTCGCCGAGGGCGGCCCGCCCCCGCCCCAGCCCGCGCCACCCGCGGCTAAAAAGAAAAACGTCTCCACCACTGCACCCGCATCCACGGCCGCCGCCGGTTCCGTGGCCGCCGCGCCAGCTTCCGCCCCTCCAACCCCAGACCCCAAATCCCAGACCCCAGACCCCAAACCCCAGACCCCAAGCGCCAACGGCGCTCCGTTCACGCTCAACGTCGGCGACCGTGTCGCCATCGTCGGCAATGCCCTCGCCGATCGCATGCAGCATCACGGGTGGCTCGAGACGATGATCCACGCGAAGCACCCGGCGCACCGCATCGTCGTGCGCAACCTCGCCTTCGCCGGCGACGAGGTCACGACCCGTGCCCGCTCGAAGGATTTCGGCACCCCCGATGAATGGCTCGCCAAGGTTCAGGCCGGCGTCGTGTTTTCGTTCTTCGGCTACAACGAGTCGTTCGCCGGCGCGGACGGCCTCCCGAAATTCAAGGAGGACCTGGGCAAATTCATCGCCGACACCCGCGCCAAGAACTACGGCGGCACCGGCGCCCCGCGCCTCGTGATTTTCTCACCGATCGCCGCGGAAAAACACCCCGACTCCAACTTCGCCTACGACCCCAAGATCAACGAGAACCTCGCCGCCTACACCCAAGCCATGCGCGAGGTCTGCGCCGATCAGGCCGGCGTCACGTTCGTCGACCTCATGGCGCCCTCGCAGCAGCTCTACGCCGAGGCCGCGAAAAACGGCCAGCCCCCCCTCACCATCAACGGCGTCCATCTGAGCAGCGACGGCGAGGCCAAGCTCACGCAGAAAATCTACCCCACGCTCTTCGGCGACGCCGCGCCCGCGATCGACACGCCCGCCACCGCCGAGTTGCGCGCCGCCGTGAACGCCAAGAACGAAATGTGGCACTCCCACTACCGCAGCGTCGACGGCTACAACATCTACGGCGACCGCTCGAAGATCGCCTACGTTTCCCACCCCGACACGCCCAAGATCACCAACACGCAGATCATGATGGAGGAAATGGCGCAGCGCGATGCGATGACGACCAACCTCGAGCGCCGCGCCTGGGCCATCGCCGCCGGCAAGTCCCCCTCGACCGCCGAGCAAGTCCCGCTGCCCGTCGTGACCGCCTTCGGCACCAACAAACCCGGCTCCAACATCGACGGCACCTATCCGTTCGTCGATGGCGACGAGGCCATCGCCAAGATGACGCTCGCGCCCGGCCTCAAGGCCAACCTCTTCGCGAGCGAGAAGCAGTTTCCCGAACTCGCGAAGGCGGTGCAGATGGTGTTCGACACGAAGGGCCGGCTCTGGATCGCCGCCTGGCCGAGCTACCCCGAGCTCACGCCGACCGCCCGCGTGAAGGACAAGATCCTCATCCTCGAGGACACCGACAAGGATGGCCGCGCCGACAAATGCACCGTCTGGCTCGACGGCCTCAACTGCCCGACCGGCTTCCAGTTCTACAAGGACGGCATCCTCCTCGTGCAGGCGCCGAATCTCCTCTACGTGCGCGACGTCGGCGGCCGCGGCCAGATCGTCGAGCGCGTGCTCATGGGCCTCGACTCCGCCGATTCGCACCACACCGCCAACTCGCTCGTCTACGAACCCGGCGGCGCGTTGCTCCTGAGCGACGGCGTGTTCCACCGCACGCAGGTCGAGTCGGTCACCGGCGCCGTGCGCAACCTCGACGGTGCGATCCACCGCTACGAACCGCTCACCGGCAGGTTCGAGGTCTACGCCTCCTACGGTTTCGCCAACCCCCACGGCCGCGCGTTCGACTATTGGGGCAACGACATCATCACCGACGCCACCGGCAACAACACCTACTGGGGCCCGGCGTTCTCCGGCCGCATCGACTACCCCGCGAAGCACCCGAAGCTGAAAACCATCTGGGACCGCCCGTCGCGTCCCAGCGCCGGCAGCACGATCCTGACGAGCCGCCATTTTCCCGACGAGTATTGGGGCGACTACCTGAACCCGAACTGCATCGGCTTCCAAGGCATCTACCGCGTCCACCTCAGCGACGACGGCGCCGGCATCCAGGGCAAGCGCGAGCCCGACATCGTGCAGTCGAAGGATTTCAACTTCCGCCCCATCGACACCGCCACCGGTCCCGACGGCGCCCTCTACATCTGCGACTGGCACAACCCGCTCATCGGCCACCTCCAGTCGCATCTGCGCGACTCGAACCGCGACCACGAGCACGGCCGTATCTATCGCATCACCGCCGAGGGCCGCCCGCTCACCTGGCAGCCGAAGATCGACGGCGAGCCCATTCCCGCGTTGCTCGATCTGCTGAAGCGCGAGGAAAACCAGATCCGCAACCTCGCGAAGATCGAACTCGCGAAGCACCCCACCCCCGCCGTCCTCGCCGCCCTCAAGACTTGGGTCGCCGCGCTCGATGCCGAACACGCCAAAGCTGTAGCGGCGGGCTATGACCGCCGTTCCGCCGAGGCCTCCCACGCCCACCACCTCCTCGAGGCTCTCTGGGTTCACCAATGGCACAACGTCCCCAACGTCGACCTGCTCCAGCAGCTCCTGCGTTCGCCCGTCGCCGAGGCCCGCGCCGCCGCCACCCGCGTGCTCTGCTACTGGCGCGACCGCGTGCCCGGCGCGCTCGCGCTGCTGCAGAAACTCGCCACCGACGAAAACCAACGCGTGCGTCTCCACGCGGTGCGCGCCGCAAGTTTCTTTGACGATGTCGCCGCCACCAACGTCGCCCTCGCCGCCACCAAGCTCCCGATCGACTACTACCTCGACTACGTGATCGGTGAGACGCTCCGCCAGCTCCGCCCGCTCTGGCGCAAGAAGCTCGGCGAGGGCGCCACCTTCGCCCAGGGCGACCCCGCCGCCACCCGCTACCTCCTCCGCACCCTCTCGGTCGCCGAAATCCAGAAAATGCCCCGCACCGCCGACGTATGTGAAAATCTGCTCGGCCGCACCGGCGTGCCCGACGCGATCCGCGCCGAAGCCCTCGCCGCGCTCGCCAAATTCCGCCACGCCGCGCCCGTCGCGGTCCTGCTCGAAACGATCGACTCTCCCGCCGAGATCGACGTGCGCAACGTCGGCCGCCTGCTCGTGCAACAGCCCGCCGCCGACCTCGCCAAACACCGCGCCGCACTCCTGAAACTCGGCCTCGCCGACAATTCCGAGGGCCGCTCCTGGGGTTTCGCCGCGGCCGCCGTGGCCGACGGCACGCTCGACAAAGTCTGGGCCGAGGCCGCGCCTTCGCCGCTCTCGTTCGCCTCGCTCCTCGGCGGCATCCACCTCGTCCCCGACGCCGCGCTCCGCGCCAAGGCCTACGCCCGGGTGATGCCCATCCTCGCCAAGTCGATCACGGAAATCGAAGGACCCGACCGCGTCGTGCAGGCGATCCAGCGCGATGCCATCCGCTGCGCCGTCTCCTCCCGGCAGGAACCCGAAAAGGTCTTCGCCGCCCTCGTTTCCATGATCGAGCGCGGCTATGAGGCGACCACCGCCGCCCAGGGCATCCGCGGCCTCCCGCGCACGAGCTGGACGCCGGCGGCCGCCGCCACCGCCGCCAAGGCCCTCGTCGCCTGGGCCGCCAAGACGCACGCCAGCGAACGCACCAGCCGCGACTACGTCGAGACGATCCAGGTCGCCGACGATCTGGCCGGCACGCTCCCCGCGGCCGAGTCCGACGCCCTCCGCGACAAACTCTCCGGCCTGCGGGTCGCGATGTTCGTCGTTCGCGCCGTGCCCGAAGGCATGAAATACGACGTGCCGCGCATCGTCGTCCAGGCCGGCCGCCCGTTCGAGATCATCTTCGAAAATCCCGACGTGATGCCCCACAACCTCGTCGTCGTGAAACCCGGCACCCGCGAGAAAGTCGGCCAGGAAACCTCCCAGCTCGCGCCCGATTTCACCGACCGCCAGGGCCGCGCCTGGGTGAGCGAATCCACCGACATCCTCGCCGCCACCAAGCTCCTCGAACCCGGCCGCAACGAGACGCTCCGCATCCCCGGCGCCCAGATCCGCGACGAAGGCGTTTACGAATACGTCTGCACCTTCCCCGGCCACTGGGTGCTCATGTGGGGCCAGCTCGTGGTCACGAAAAACGTCACCGCCTACCTGAAAGCCAACCCCGCCCCCGCCTCCCCGGCTGCCGCTCCGGCCACAAGTGCTGAGCACAAGCACTGAGGATGTGAACGCACCCGTTCTCTTTGCCCACGGCGAAGGCGCACTCTACCTTTTCGGTTCGATGGCCGCGCTCGCGCTCGTTTCGGTCGCGCTGGTCATTGTGGGACTGGTTTCGCATTTCAAACCAGGCAGCCGACCCAAGAAATCGAACGGCCCGCTGTATTCCGGATTGATCGGCCTCGCAGTCTTGGCCGCAGCCTGGTTTTTCCTGATCGCGTAACGGGGGTGAGACTCAAACTGAGGTCAGAAAACGGCGAAGATGCCTGCCAAAGGCGCGCGCTCACCCGCGCCGGCCCGCCGCTACAACCGAGGCATTCGATATCTGACCTCAGTTTGAGTTACACCCCGCGTAACGGAGCACACCACCTTTGACGTTGCGCCGTTCTCCACGTCCCTGCATTCAACCACCACGATGATTGCGACCCTCAAGGCGCCCCGCCGGCCCGCCGCCAAGTCCCCCCGCACCCCCATCCGCCGGAAGTTCTGGGCCCGCAAGTCTAACGCCGAACTCGACCGTGCCGGCGACTGGTTGCTGGCCAACCTCGGTTCGTTGCGCGCCGACGCTCCTGCTCGTGGCCATTCTCGTTGATACCGGCGCACTCGAACTCCTGCGCCGCCGGGAACGCCGGGCCGAAACGCTCGCCCTTCGCCATTTTCCACCCGTGATTGCGCTGCATTCTGTGGCGGAGTTTCTTTTCGGACTCGAAAACGTCCAAGCCTCGCGTCACGCCCTGCAGGAGGCACGGAAATTTCTGGATGAATTCGAAATCCTCTGCCCCACGGAAAGCACCGCCGCACACTATGCGCAGATCCGGGCGCAACTCGCAGCCGGTGGCATCAGATTGCCCGACCCCGACTACTGGATCGCGGCCCATGCGATGGAGAAGAGGCTGCCGCTGCTTTCGACGGACCGGGACTTCCGCCACATTCCCGACCTGACTTGCTTCTTCGTGCCTGCCCGAACGATCGACTAAGGTCGCCCCCGGTGCATCCTCTGATGCTTCCTTTCCAATTCTCATCTGCCACAAATCTCCCCATGAAACTCCGTCTCGCCCTCCTCTCACTCGCCACCGCCGCCGCCGCGTTCGCCGCCGACGCCGGCTTCAAGCCGCTCTTCAACGGCAAGGACCTCTCCGGTTGGAAAGGCCTCGATTTCTGGTCCGTCAAAAACGGCACCATCGTCGGCCAGACCACCGCGGAGAAGCCGACCAAAGGGAACACGTTCCTCGTCTATCAGGACGCGCAGCCGGCCAACTTCGAGCTGAAGGTCCAGTTCCGCCTCACCGGCCAGAACGAAAAAAAATGGGGCAACTCCGGCGTGCAGTATCGCAGCAAGGTCGTCGACGCCGCCGCCTTCGTCGTCGCCGGCTATCAGGCCGACATCGACTCCGACGGCAGATACGCCGGCATGCTCTACGAGGAAAAGGGCCGCGGCATTTTGATGGGCCCCGGCGAGAAAATCAAAATCGGCGCCACCACGCAGGTCGAGGACACGAAGAAAAAAGGCGGCAAGCGCTCGTCGACCGCCGTCGAAAAACTCCCCGGTGCGACGCCGCCCGCCGAGATCCTCGCCGCCTACAAGCTCGGCGAGTGGAACGAGCTCCGCGTCGTGGCCAAGGGAAACCACGTGCAGCACTTCCTCAACGGCAAGCTCTCTGCCGACGTGACCGACAATGATCCTGAGCGCGCCCCGAAGTCCGGCGTGATCGCCCTCCAACTCCACCAAGGCCCGCCGATGACCATCGAGTTCAAGGACGTGCGGCTGAAGACGCTGCCGTAATCTCCGCGGTGGGCCGGGCGCTCCGCGCACGGCCAATCTCCGACTTGGCAGCGGATGCCAAATGGATAGGGTCCCAGCATGACGAACGAAAATCTCCTCTCCCGCATCACGGTCGATCCGGAGGTCTGCCACGGCAAGCCCTGCGTGCGCGGTCTGCGCTACCCGGTGGAGACAATTCTCGAATACCTCGCCGGCGGAGACTCGATCGAGGATTTGCTCAGGGAGTTTCCCGACTTGGAGCGCGAGGACATTCTCGCTTGCCATGAATTCTCGCGCCGCATGCTGGCGGCCCGCAGCGTCCACCTCACGCTGGCATGAAGTTCCTCGTGGATGCGCATCTCCCGCGCCGTCTGTGCGCGGTCCTGGCGCTCCACGGGCACGACGCCATTCACACGCTTGATCTGCCGGATCAGAACCGAACCAAGGATGGCGCGATCAATCAACGCTCCCTTGATGAAGGACGCGTGGTGATCTCGAAGGACACCGACTTCTTTTACTCGCATCTCCTGCACGGACGGCCGTGGAAATTGCTGCTCGTCCGGACCGGGAATATTTCGACCGCCGACCTCTGCGCTCTGCTTGAACGCAATCTCACCACGGTGGAGGCGGAGTTCCAGAAACACACCCTGGTCGAGATTGATCGCCTTGCTGTGAAACCCGTGGCGTAGCCGGCTGGTGTTCTTCCGCCCGCCACTCTCGCCCCGGCGTCGGAGGCTGGAAATAGTCCCTCGTTATGTGCGCATCGCCTGTGCGGTGGTGACGGTCATCCTTCAGGGACGCCCATCGCTACACACCTCCGCCAATAAAGTGGGATGCGCCCGTCCGCCTCCCATTGCGCCTTGCCCACTTCGTTCCGGCGGGC
Source organism: Verrucomicrobiota bacterium (assembly GCA_016235555.1). GTDB lineage: Bacteria > Verrucomicrobiota > Verrucomicrobiia > Opitutales > Opitutaceae > JACRKC01. The sequence goes on along the minus strand of JACRKC010000006.1, from coordinate 68,408 downwards.
TGTAACTTTCCCGGCGCCATTACCCCCATGCCTTCACGGCTACATGTGCGCCGCCTGCCGCGTCGCACGCGGTTGTTCCTTTGACCCCAAACCCCATGCCCCGACTACTCCCGCCCTCCCTGCTCCGTTTCCTGGTCGTGCTCGGCAGCACCATCGTCGCAGCCTTCTCGGCCGACTCCGGCTCCGCCACCATCGCCGGCACCGTCAACAACATCGCCACCGGCAATCTGCTCGAAGGCGCCCGCGTGGAGATTCCCGCGCTGCGCCTTTCGGCCCTCACCGACAACACCGGCCTCTACACGCTCGCCGATCTGCCCGCCGGCGCGCACGAACTGGTGGTTTCCTACATCGGCCTCGACACCGCCCGCGCCACCGTCACCGCCGTCGCCGGCCAGCGCGTCGCCCGCAATTTCGATCTCACCACCGGCATCTACAAACTCGATGCGTTCAAGGTCACCGGTGAGCGCGAGGGCGACGCCGCCGCGATCACCGCCTACCGCAATTCCGAAAACCTCAAGAACATCGCCGCCACCGACTCCTTCGGCAACCTGCCCAACCTGAACGCCGGCGAGGTCGCCATCCGCCTGCCCGGCATCTACGGCGAACTCGACGCCGGCGGCAACCTCTCCGGCTTCAGCGTGCGCGGCATGGCCGCCGGGCTCAACCAGGTCACGATGGACGGCGGCCTCATGACCGGCCAGGGCGGCATGAACCGCTCCATCTTCGTCAACAACATCACCGGCGCGATGTTCGAGACCGTCGAACTCATCAAGGGCCACACGCCCGACAAGGGCGCCGACTCCCTCGGCGGCACGATCAATTTCAAGAGCCGCTCGCCGCTCTCCATGCGCGAGAAGCGTCGCATCACCTACACCCTCTCGGGCCGGATCGCGCCGTCGTTCACGCAGCAGACGCCGCAGCGGGAGAAAAGCCGCCTGCACGGCCTCGCCAACCTCGGCTACCAGGAGGTCTTCGACGCCTTTGGCGGCAGCCGCAACCTCGGCGTCTCCGTCACGCTCTTCAACAGCGAGACCGGCATCGGCTCGTTTTTCACCCAGCGCGATTTCCAGAACACGACCGCCTCGCCCGCCTTCGTCTGGGACTACCTCACGAGCGATCTCTACAACCACCGCCGCCAGAAAAACATCACCGCCAAGGCCGACTACCGCCTCACCCCCGCCACCAAGCTCTCGTTCCTCGCCACCTACATCGATCACTCCGAAATCTTCCGCCGCCAATACAACGTCCGCGCCTTCAGCAACGGCCAGAACCAGGACACCGTCCCCAACGCCACCACGTCCGCCATCGTCCCCGGCTACACCGATCGCGTCACGACCTTCCGCCCCGTCGCCGCCTCCGCCATCGACGTCACGATGACCGGCCCGAACAACTTCTTCAACCGTCTGCGCCGCGCCGACGCCGGCGTCGAGCACACGCGCGGCCCGCTCCAGCTTGAAGCCAACGCCCGCTACACCTCCACCCACATCAACATCGGCAACGGCGAGGGCGGCGTGCTCGTCAACCGCATCACCGGCACCGGCTGGATCCTCGATCGCACCGCGTCGGATCTGTTCCCGCGCTTCCTGCCGAACGGCGGACTCGATTTCACCAACCCCGCCAACTACCGCCCGACCGCCAACGGCCTTTCCAACCAGAACGACCGGCAGATCCACGAGGTCGCCGAGGGCCGCGTCGATGTGCGCTACACCCTGCCGGTCGCCGCGCCGGTCTTCGCCAAGGCCGGCGTGCACTGGCGCGAGCAGCACGTCGGCGTGCGCAGCGCCTCGCGCCGCTGGAGCTACACCGGCACCGGCCCGCTCCCGCGCGACCCCAACCTCCTCACGATGGACGAGCGCCAGACCCGCCGCGGCATCCCGCAGTGGGAGGCGGCGTGGTTCATCCGCGCCCGCGAGGTCATCGACCCCACGCTCTGGCGCGAGGATCTCTATTTCCGCGAGACGACCAAATACACCACCTACCGCGACGTCACCGAGACGGTCACCGCGCCCTACCTGATGGCCCAGGGCAAGCTCGGCCGCGACGGCTGGCGCGGTCGCACCGGCTTCCTCGGCGGCGTGCGCTGGGAAAAAACCGAAAATGAAGCCGACGGCTGGGTGCGCGCCCGCACGCTCAGCACCGCCGCCCAGCAGACCGCCGATCCCGCCGGCTCCGCCGCACGCGACTACGCCAACAACCGCCGCACCCTCGACGGCGATTACACGAAGGCGTTCCCGAGCCTCCACGCCTGGCACGACTGGACGCCCAACCTCAAGACGCGCCTCAGCTGGTCCACCAGCTTCGGGCGCCCCGCCTTCGGCAACCTCTCGCCCGCCGAGACGCCCGCCGAGGCCGCCCGCACCGTCACGATCAACAACCCCGCGCTCCTCCCCCAGACCGCGCGGAACTGGGACGCCACGCTCGAGTATTACTTCGAGCCCGTTGGCAACCTCACCGTCGGCTGGTTTCACAAGGAGATCCGCGACTACATCGTGAGCGGCATCGACTCCGGCACCATCGGCACCGGCGCCGACAACGGCTTCAACGGCGAGTATCCCGGCTGGACCATGCTCACCTCCGCCAACGCCGGCACCGCGATCGTGCAGGGCTGGGAGTTTTCCTACCAGCAGCAGTTCACGTTTCTCCCCGGCCTCCTCAAGGGCCTCAGCGGCCTGGTGAACTACACGCTGCTCGACACGCACGGCAACTTCGGCGGCGCCGCGCGCCGCGAGACCGGCCAGATCCCGAACTTCGTCCCCCGCACCGCCAACGCCAGCCTCACCTGGCGCTACCGCGCGTTCAGCACCCGCCTGCTCGTCAACTACGCCGGCACCTTCCTCACCGCCTACAACGCCACTTCGCCCGCGCGCAACCTCTACCGCCTCGAACGCACCCTCGTGAACCTCGGCTTCTCCTACCAACTGCGCCCGTCGCTCACGCTCACCCTCGACATCGACAATCTGAACAACGTCCCGCAGCAGCGTTACCGCGGCGTTCCCACCAACGTCGAATATTTCAACTACCCCGGCACCACCCTCACCGCCGGCGTCAGCGGCCGCTTCTAGCTCCAGTCGTGGACGAGGCGTCCCGCCTCGTCTGGCCATCGCTCACTTTCAACCGCCCCGCCATGCAGCCGCCTCAAGCCGCCACCTCCACCCACACGATCACGAGGCGGGACGCCTCGTCCACGATTTCCCAGCGACCCGCTTCGCCCCACCTCCGCCTCCTCGCGTCTCTCCTTCGCTCCGTCTCCCTCGCGCTCCTTCTCTCTTTCTCGGCGCCGCCCGCCGCCGCCGCAGACCACGCCACCTCCCTCACCGGCAACGTCTCCAACGTCTCCACCGGCGATCTGCTCTCGGGCGCGCGCGTCGAGATCCCCGCCCTCGGCCTCTCCGTCCTCACCGACAACACCGGCCGTTACGTCCTCCCCGCGCTGCCCGCCGGCGCGCACGAAGTCGTCGTCACCTACACCGGCCTCGATCCGGTGCGGGCCACCGTGGCCGTCACGACCGGCCAGCCGGCGACACGCAACTTCGACCTGACCACCGGCATCTACCAGTTGTCCGCCTTCACTGTCGCCGCCGAACGCGAGGGCGGCGCCGCCGCCATCACCGCCCAGCGCAACGCGCCCAACACGAAGAACGTCGTGGCGATGGATTCCTACGGCAACCTGCCCAACATGAGCGCCAGTGAACTCGCCATTTTGCTCCCGGGCGTCACCGCCGCCCTTAACCTCGAGAACGGCATCGACGGCTTCACCGTCCGCGGCATGGGCCCCACGCTCAACAACATCACGCTCGACGGCGGCATGCTCTCCACGCAGGGCGCCATGCAGCGTCAGGGCCGGATCAACAATCTCACCGGCGCCATGTTCGAGGGCCTCGAGTTGATCAAGGGTCACCTGCCCGACCGCCCGGCCGACTCCCTCGGCGGCACCATCAACCTCAAGAGCCGCTCGCCGCTCGCGATGAAGGAAAAGCGCCGCCTCACCTACAACTTCGCCCTGCGCTGGGCCCCTCCCTTCACCGAGCAGATCCCGCTGCGCGAGCCGCACCGCACCCATCCGCTGCTCAACGTCGGCTGGTGGGAGGTCTTCGATGTCGCCGGCGGCCAGCGCAACCTCGGCGTCACCGTGAACACGTTCTACAGCGAAAACGTCGGCGCCGCCCACAGCACCACGCGCGACTTTCAGAACACCACGACCCAGCCCGCGTTCCTCTGGGACTACAATACCTTCGACCAATACAACAACCGCAAGCAGGCCAGCGTGAACCTGAAGGCGGAATACCGCCTCTCGCCCGCGACCAAGCTCACGTTCAACTCGATCTACAACGACGCGAACGAAATGGGTAAACTGCGCTTCACCACCCGCGCCTTCACCAACCAGGTGGTCTTCAATCCCGCCGCACCCGTCACCGGCACCAACGCCACCGCCGGCATCATGCCGGGCTGGACGGATCGCATCACCACGGTGCGCCAGTCCACGGCGTCCAACTTCGACGTGCTCACGCAGGGGCCGAACAACTTTTTCCTGCGCACGCGCAATTTCGATCTCGGGGCCGAGCACACGCTGGGCCGCTGGTCGCTCGATTACGGCGGGATGTTCAGCGCCACCCATATCAACAACGGCTTCGGCAACGACGGCGGCCAGTTCACCATGCGCGTCACCAACATCGGCTGGGTCCTCGACCGCACGCAGTCCGACCTCTACCCGCGCCTCACCCAAACCGCCGGCCTCGATCTCACCAAGCCCGACAGCTACCGCCTCAACGGCTTCTTCCAAAACAACAACGTAGACAACGACCACGAGGTCCGCGAGGGCCGTGCCAACGTGAAGTTCGACGTGCCCGACTGGCGCACGTTCTTCAAGACCGGCGTCCACTGGCGCGAGCAGTTCGCTCACGACTTCAATCGCCACCGCCGCTGGAGCTACCTCGGCACCACGCTCCCGTCCGATCCGTCGATCCGGAACATCAACGGCACAAAAACCGGCCTCATCATTCCGTTCTGGTATGCGTCGCAGTTTTTCGCCGACCGCAACCCGATCAATCCCGCCCTCTGGAACGAAGACCGCTACTGGGGCACGATGCAGCGCTTCACCGGCACGCGCCGCGTCACCGAGACGGTCACCGCCGGCTATCTTATGGCGCAGGGTCGGGTGAAAAACACCGGCTTCGTCACCGGTGTGCGCGTCGAGGACACCGACACGAACAGCTGGGGCTGGGTGCGCGCCCGCGTGCCGAGCACCGCCGCCCAGCAGGCCGCCGATCCCGTCGGTTCCGCCTTGCGCGACTACTCCAACACCCGCCGCGAACTCCGCGGCGGCTACAGCAAGACGCTCCCCAGCGCGCACCTCACCCACGACATCGCGCCGAATTGGAAAGCCCGCCTGAGCTGGTCGACGAGTTTTGGCCGCGCGCCCATGGCGCAACTGCTGCCCAACGAAACCATCAACGAGGCCCAGCAAACCCTCACGGTGAACAACCCCGCCCTGCTGCCCCAGACCGCGAGCAACTGGGACGCCGCGCTCGAATACTACTTCGAGCCGGTCGGCAGCGTGACCGTCGGCTGGTTTCACAAAAAGATCACCGACTTCATCGTCAACGGCCTCGCCTCCGGCACCATCGGCACCGGCCGTGACAACGGCTACGACGGCGAATACGGCGGCTTCACCCGCCTCAGCAGCGCCAACGCCGGCACGGCGTTTGTCCAAGGCTGGGAGCTCAGCTATCAGCAGCAGTTCACTTTTCTGCCCGGCTTCCTGAAGGGCCTCGGCGCGAGCGTGAACCTCACCGCGCTCAATGCCCACGGCGATTACGGCGGCCGCGGCCGCCGCGAGGGCCGCGATGTCGAGGGCTTCGTCCCGCGCGTCGCCAACGCGAGCGTGTTCTGGCGCCACCGCGGCTTCACCTCGCGCGTGATCGTCAACTACACCGGCGAATCCATCACCGAATTCACCGTGGGCTCGCCCGCGCGCAGCCGCTACCTCTTCGCCCGCACCGTCATCAACGCCGGCATCGGCTACCAGTGGAAGCCATCCGTCACCTTCTCGATCGACGTCAACAACGTCACCAACGCTCCCCAGGCCGCCTACCGCGGCATCCCGGATCAAATGCAGTTCAAACTCTTCGGCGGCACCACCGTCACCGCCGGCGTGAACGGCAGGTTTTGAGCCACGTTCAGATATCTGCCGCCACCCGGAAACTACAACTGGCGGTAAACTTCCGAGCGGTGCTGCACACGATAGATGCGGACGATGGCCTGTGGATGATAGACCCAGTAGAGAATCCGATAGTCGCCGACCCGCAGTTTGCACAATCCCGCCAAATCGTCCGGCATTCCGACTAACCGGCGATGCACCATGCCGCTGGCATTCTCCGCCAGCCATTGAATCTTGCGCTCGACGCCCGTTCCTATGGCGGCATCCAGCTCCGCCAACTGTCCGTCGGCGCGCGATCCTATTTCGACGCGGTAGACCACGGGACGTGACGCGGCTTCCACTCCGTGAACTTGCCCGCTACATCTTCCGCCCGGGCTTCGCGCAGTTCCGCGACGATGGTCGGCGACTGCGCCGTGAGCCAGTCCTGCAACTCATCAAGCGTCTCAACCGAAGACAAGACTGAGACCGGAATCTCAACGGTGGCATTCGTCATGACGCACACCGTAGCGTTGACTGAGGTGAAAACAAGCCCGCAGGCAAATCCGTGCATGCCGCCGCCTGGGTTGTGCGCCGCAAGCTTCCATCCTCGTTTTCGTGCTGTTGGTTATTGGCGCGCTTCGTATGCTCACCCTTACCCCATGCACAACCTTCGCCTTTTCCCGTCCCTTCTTCTCGCCGTCTCGTTCTCCCTCCTTCTCTCCTTTTCGGCGCTTCGCGCCCACGCCGCCGAAACCGCCACGCTCACCGGCACCGTCTCCAACGTCGCCACCGGCAACCTCCTCGAGGGCGCCCGCGTGGAGATTCCCGCCCTCAACCTCGCCGTCCTCACCGACGAGACCGGGCTCTACACGCTCCACGCCGTGCCCGCCGGCCGGCACGAGGTCGTCGTCTCCTACATCGGTCTCGATTCCTCGCGCAACAACGTCGACGTCGCCCCCGGCCGGCGCACCGCGCGCAACTTCGATCTCTCCACCGGCATCTACAAACTCGACGCCTTCAAGGTCACCGGCGAACGCGAGGGCGGCGCCGCCGCGATCACCTCGCAGCGCAACGCCGAAAACCTGAAGAGCATTGTCGCCATGGATTCCTACGGCAACCTGCCCAACCTGAACGCCGGCGAGGTCGCGATCCGCCTGCCCGGCGTCGCGGGCAATCCCGGCGACGAAAACCTCATCGACGGCATCACCATCCGCGGCATCGGCCCGGGTCTCAACAGCATCACGCTCGACGGCGCGCAGCTTACCAGCCAGGGCGCCACCACCCGCGGCACCAACCTGAACAATCTCACCGGCACGATGTTCGACCAGATGGAGCTCACCAAGGGCCACACGCCCGACAAGGAGGCCGGCTCCATCGGCGGCACCATCAACCTCAAGAGCCGCTCGCCCCTCAGCATGAAGGAGCGCCGCCGCGTCAGCTACAGCCTCGGCACCCGCGTCGCCCCGCCGTGGACGCAGCAGACCCCCACGCGCGAGAAGCACCGCGCCCACCCCATCGTCAACGTCGCCGCGCAGGAGCTCTTCGATGTGTTCGGCGGCGAGCGCAACCTCGGCGTCTCCGTCAACCTGTTCTACAGCGAAAACGCCGTCGGCGGCTTCCGCACCACGCGCGATTTCCAGAACACCACCACGCAGCCCGCCTACCTCTGGGACTACCGCACGTGGGACAACTTCAACAACCGCAAGCAGGCCTCGGTCAACCTCAAGGCCGACTACCGCCTCTCGCCCAACACGAAGCTCTCGCTCAACACCATCGTCAACGACGCCAACGAGACCTTCCGCCGCCAATACGAGATGCGCGCCTTCACCACGCAGACCGTCGGCACCACCGGCACCGCCGGCATCCTCCCCGGCTACACCGACCGCATCACGCGCGTGCGCGGCGCCGCCGGCTCCACGCTCGAGCAGACCACCACCGGCCCCGGCAATTTCTACAACCGCATGCGCCGCCTCGACGGCGGCGCCGAGCACAACTTCGGCGCCCTCACCCTCGACTACAACGCCTCGTTCACGATGACCGACATCAACGGCGGCGGCGGCGGCCGCGGCGGCATCCTCGTCAACCGCCTCACCGGCGTCGGCTGGGTGCTCGATCGCACCGAGTCGGATCTCTACCCGAAATTCACGCAGACCGAGGGCGCCGACTTCACCAACGCGGCGAACTACCGCCCCACGACCTACAACAACAACATCACCCAGGCCGATGACCAGATCCGCGAGGCGCGCCTCAACGCCCGCTACACGCTGCCCACGCGCTTCCCGCTCTCGCTCAAGTCCGGCGCGCTCTGGCGCCGCCACTACATCGGCTCCTTCAACGTCGCCCGCCGCTGGAACTACGCCGGCACCACCGCGCTCCCCGCCGACCCGTCGATCGTCACCTTCGACTTCATCAAGACCGGCCGCCGCGTGCCGTATTGGGAGCCGCTGCAGTTTTTCCCCGACCGTCAGCCGGCCACGCCCGCCCTCTGGACCGACGACCGCTACTACCACGAGCAGAACAAATACACCGCCAACCGCGCCGCCACCGAGACCATCGGCGCCGGCTACTTCATGGCGCAGGGCCGCGTCGGTCGCACCGGCTTCGTCGCCGGGCTGCGCGCCGAACTCACCGACACCGAGAGCTGGGGCTACGTCCGCGCCCGCACCGGCAGCACCGCCGCGCAGCAGCTCGCCGATCCCGTCGGTTCCGCGCAGCGCGATTACGCCAACACCCTCCGCCGCCTCGCCGGCGGCTACACGAAGTCCTTCCCCAGCGTGCATCTCACGCACGATTTCACCAAGGATCTCAAGGGCCGCCTCAGCTGGTCCACCAGCTTCGGCCGCCCCGCCATCACCAACGTCCTCCCCAACGAAACCATCAGCGAGGCGAACCAAACCCTCACCATCAACAACCCCGGCCTCGAGCCGCAGCTCGCCGATACGTGGGACGCCACGCTCGAGTATTATTTCGAGCCCGTCGGCAATCTCTCGCTCGGCTGGTTCCGCAAACGCATCCGCGACTACATCGTGACCGGCGTGAATGCCGGGACCATCGGCACGGGCACCGACAACGGCTTCAACGGCGACTACCCCGGCTTCACCCGCCTCACCTCGTCCAACGCCGGCACCGCCTACGTGCAAGGCTGGGAGTTCGTCTATCAGCAGCAGTTCACCTTCCTGCCCGGCCTGCTCAAGGGCCTCGGCGCCTCCGCCAACTACACGCTCATCGCCACGCACGGCGATTTCGGCGGCGCCGTGCAACGCAGCACCAACGAAGTCGCCGGCTTCATCCCGCGCACCGGCAACGCCTCGCTCTCGTGGCGTTACAAGAAATTCAGCACGCGCATCCTCTACAACGTCACCGGCAGCTACATCACGAGCTACACCGCCGCCAGCCTCGGCCGGAATCTCTACCGCTACAAATACGAGGTCATCAATCTCGGCGCCGCCTACCAGCTTCGCCCCTGGCTGCAACTCACGGTCGACCTCGCCAACCTCGGCAACGAACCCCAGCGCATCTACCGCGGCATCCCCGACCAGATGCAAAGCACGATCATCAACGGCACCACCTGGACCTTCGGCGTGAACGGCCGCTTCTGAACTCAAGTCGTGGACGAGGCGTCCCGCCTCGCAGCTTCACGCCCACTCGACTCGCACAATGCGGACTTCCCGTGCCGCGTGATCGACCCACCACGTCACAATCACATCGTCCCGCAACCGCACTTCATACTCCCGCCCGGCCAGGCCCGGCTCGCGATAATCTCCCGGCTCAAACGGACGCTGCGTCAACTCATCGAAGATCTGCACCAGCCTCTCGCGTTCCCGGGTGCTTCGGACGGTGAACGCGTGAACCGCCTCCGCACCGAGGACAAAATCATACGGCTCCATCGCTTACACGCCGGCGGCCTTGAGCGTCTCGTGCAGGCGCATCAATTGGGCGCGCGATACTTTTTCTCCGGCCTCGATTCGTGCCGCCGCGGCATCGAGTGATTGCTTGTTGGCCACTGAGTCACGCCGCGCAAGGTGGCGAAGATACGCCGAAAGCACGACCCGCTCCGAAGGCGGCATCGCCTCAACTTGGGACTGGATTTCAGCCAGCGACATGCCGGTAATCTGGCCAGCCGCATCGCGCCCGCAACCCATTTCCCGGCGAAAATCGCGGAGGAGAACCGGCCACCTCAGCCGCTCCTTTGCCTTGCCATTTCACCTCGCTCCAAATCCACCGCCCCATGCGCCACTCTCTCCCCCTCGCCTTCTCTCTTCTCCTCTCCCTCTCCGCGCTCGCCGCCTCCGCCGCAACGTCCGAGCCCCCGCTCAACGTCCTCATCCTCTACGGCGACGACTGGCGCCACGACACGCTCGGCATCGCCGGCAACCCCGTCGTCCAGACGCCCAACCTCGATCAACTCGCGCGCGAGGGCGTGCGCTTCACGCACAACTGCGTCACCACCTCCATCTGCTGGGTCAGCCGCTCGAATCTCTTCACCGGCCAGTGGATGTCCCGCAACGGCCAACCCGCCAACGGCATGTTCGCCACGTCGTGGGCCGAGACCTATCCCGGCGTCCTGCGCGCGCGCGGCTATTACACCGGCCACGTCGGCAAGTGGCACAACGGCAAATTCCCCGCCGACCAGTTCGACTTCGGCGCCAACTGCATCACCCCGATGCGCCACTGGTTGAAGCAGCCCGACGGCACCGAGATCCACGTCACCAAGAAAAACGAAAACGACGCGATGGAGTTCCTCCGCACCCGCCCGAAGAACAAACCCTTCGTGCTCACCCTCGCGTTCGTCGCGACGCACGCCGAAGACCAGAACCCTAAGCAGTATCTTCCACAGCCCGAGAGCATGTCCCTCTACCGCGATGTCACGGTGCCCGTGCCGAAGACGGCGACCGACGAACATTTCCGCCGGCTCCCGCCCTTCATCGCCAATCCGAAGAACGAGGGCCGCAACCGCTGGACGTGGCGCTTCGACACCCCGGAGCGCTACCAGGAATACATGAAGAACTACTACCGGCTCGCCACCGAGGCCGACGCCGTGTGCGGCCGCGTGCTCGCCGAGCTCCGCACCCAGGGCGTGCTCAATCGCACGCTCGTCATCTTCACCGGTGACAACGGTTATTTCCACGGCGAACACGGCCTCGCCGACAAATGGTATCCCTACGAGGAAAGCATCCGCGTGCCGCTCATCGTGCGCGACCCGCGCCTCCCCGTCGCGAAACGCGGCACGACCAACGATGCGCTCACGCTCAGCGTCGACCTCGCCCCCACGATCCTCACTGCCACGGGCTCGACCGTGCCGCCCCGCATGCAGGGCCGCGACCTCGCGCCGCTCTACCTCGCCGCCACGCCGCCGAAGTGGCGCGACGAATTTTTCTACGAACACGCCACCGTGCGCTCCCTCGACTTCATCCCCGCCTCGCAAGCCCTCGTGCGCAAGGAGGTGAAGTATATCCTGTGGCCCGACTTCAACCACGAGGAACTCTACGACCTCGCCGCCGATCCCTTCGAGGAACGCAATCTCTCCGCCGATCCCGCCCGCGCCCCGCAGCTCGCCGCCCTCCGCACCCGCTTCGCCGACCTCCGCGCCGCCGCGAAGTAAGTCGTGGACGAGGCGTCCCGCCTCGTCTCCTTGTTCCCCACGGGTGTAACTCAACCTGAGGTCAGTTCTCGAATGTCTCGGTTGTAGCGGCGGTCTATGACCGCCGGCGTTGCGCCAAGGGGATTCGTTCGGCGGTCATAGCACTACTTTGTCACGCTCCTCTCAAAAACGACTCCAAAACGAAAGTAACCCATTGGGTTACTTTCCCTCTGAAAAACCCGGCGGTGATGAGAGTGAGCATAACGAAGTAATAATAGACCGCCGTTACAAATCACTGACTTCAGTTTGAGTGGGCGCATCTCAGTTTCCTGCAATGTGCCGCACCCGGGGGTGGGCCGGGCGCTCCGCGCCCGGCCAGAGCACTTCGAATGCTGCGCGCCTATGGCCGCCCGCGGAGCGGCCGGCCCACCTTTCGCCTCGCTGCAAGAAACTGAGATGCGCCCAGTTTGAGTTACACGCGTTCCCAACCCTCCGCTCCGACGAGGCGGGACGCCTCGTCCACGACACTACGGCTTCACGGTCCCCGCCGGCCGCGGCTCGCCCACGGGTGCAGGCGCGGTCGACGGCGGGCGCGGTTTTCCGTCGGCCGTGTTGGGCTCCATGATTTCCACGCGCGTGCCGTCCGGGTCGTAGTAGTTGATCTGCCGCTTGCCGTTCACGCCTTCCTTCATCGGCGTCGCGGGCTTGCTGCCAGCGGGATACGGACGCGTCGCGAGCAACGCGCCGGTCTGCGCGACGTCCGGCACCTCAAGACAGATGTGATGCATCGTGCGCAGGCGATCGAGCGTCGGGTATTTTTCGTAGAGCATGAACTCCACGTAGTCCTCCCCGTCCGGCACGCGGAGATTCACCCAACTCAACGTCTTTCCCGCGCCCCCACGCCACGTCTCCTTGAAACCGAGCAACTCGCCGTAGAATTTCAGCGAGGCGTCGAGCTGGCCGACCATCACGCCCACGTGGCTCATGCGCTTCGCGGCACGGGTGTCGGGGAGAAATTTTCCCTTCTCCCGCGCCGTCCAGCCGTCGGGCAGATATTGCACGAACTCCACGCCGTTGCCGCTCGGGTCCTTGATCGTGAAATTTTTGTTGCCGATCCGGCCGAGTGGGGCGGTGGCCGCGGGCGGGAGGCCGGCCACTCCTTTCGCCCGCAGGTAGGCGAGCATCGCGTCGCAATCCTCGACCTCGACCGCGATGTGGTAGAGCCGGTCGGCGTCGGGCTCGACCTCGGAGCCGGGAAACAACTCCACGCTCTGCCGGTCGTTGATCTTGATCCAGACGAGCTCGCCGCCCTTTGGACGCGGGATCGCGTAGGGCGATTGGAACCCGAGGAAGCCTTCGTAAAACGCCCGCGCCTTCGCCATGTCGCTGACAAAAAACGCCGCGTGCGACACGCCGACGATGCGCGGGCGCGCGGGCTCCGCAGCGGGTGCGACCGTGATGAGGAGGTGAAATGCGATGAGGAGGCAGCGGAGTTTCATGGTTTGGGGTGGTGCGGTGCTTCAGCCCGCACTCGGAAAAGCCAGGCAGGTTGAGCAGAGATTACGCGGATAAACACCAAGCAGGCTTCGCAGCGTGATTCGATCCGTGTTCATCCGTGTGATTCGTGCTTAAACAACTTCGCCGATTCGCCGCGCGGGCTGAAGCACCGCGCTACTTCGTCGCCAGCGCGGCCGAGGGCAGCCGGTTGTCGTTCATCAGCGAAACGATCTCGTGGGGCTCGAGGCCGCGGTCCACGATGAAGAGTTCGTCGAGCTCTCCGCGAAAGTGCTCCCGGCGCAGGCCGCTGGGGCTGAGGCGCCGGCCCAGCCAGACTTTGTCGGCGAGCGCGGCATTCTCCGGGGCCGCGGGCCCGCGCGTGCGGCCGGGCATCACGGTGCTGCTCTCGAGACGGCCGTCGACGTATTGGCGGACTTGCACGGGCGTGTCGGTATCGTCCGCGCCCGGTGCGAAGCACACGGCGATGTGATGCCAGCGTCCGTCGCGCAACGAGGTCGTGCCGATGGCGTGGCCGCCGCCGAAGTCGGTGCGCAGCGCGCCGAGCGGGCCCTCGGTGCGATCGCGGTTCCAGTTGATGCCGGCGTGGCGGTTGCCGAGTTTGCGGCTGCGGGTCGTCCACGTGACCATCGAATAGGCGTCGGACAACGGCGCCTCCTCCGGCACGCGCACCCAGAAGGCGATCGTGTGGGGCGTGCTGGCGGAGAGGCCCGGCACGCTGGCCCACACGTAGGTCTGGCCATCGTAGCGCAGCGCACGGCCGCGGCGGCCCCCGACGTGCGCCTGTTCCGCGTCGGTGGTCGAGCGCAGTTCGGCTTCAAAAATTTCGGATCGGGGATCGGTGGAGTCGGCGCGCAGGCGGCGGCCGGCGGCCTCGTCGAAGGACCAGTGCACCATGCGCGTCGGCTGCACCAGGCGGTCGAGGGCGAGCGGCTCGGCGAAGAGCGCAAACTTCCGTTCGCGGTCGCTCACGACGGACACGCCGTTCGCCGCGAAACGTCGCGCCTCCCGCTCGCGCAGCAGGATGGTTTCCTGCCCGGCCGCCGGGAGCGGCGCCGCCTCGACTTCGCCCTTGAGCACGAGCACCTCGGCGCCCTGGGCGTCGGCGATCATGGTGAACTCGGTGCCGAGGTCGACGACCTCGACGGCGGGGTTGGAGACGCGGAAGCCGAGCGCTTCGGGCGGCACGCTGGCCTTGAGCAGGCCGCGCCGGAGCGTGGCGCCCCACGCGGAATTGATCTCCAGCGACGACGCTCCCTCGAGCACGACACGCGCGCCGGAGTCGAACGTGATCTCGGCGATCCCCGAGGCCAGCTCGAGCGCCTGGCCTTTTTTCAAGGTGGCGCCGGGCACGAGGGTGCCGGAGATCCACTGGGAATTCCTGGCGCCGGTGACGCGCGCGACGACGCCGTTGGGCAGCCCGGCGCGCGATGTTTCGTCGCCGCTGCGACCAGCGGACCACGCAATAAATCCCAGCGCGAGCGCGGCGGCGGCGGCGAGCCCGCCGAACCATGCGGGGCGCCGCCAGAATGGCACCGGCTCGATCGCGACGGGCGCATCGGGCGCGCCGGCGTGCAGCTCGGCGGCGTAAGTGTGCAGGCTGGCCGACTGGCCGAGGGCGCGCACGTAGCCGCGGCGCGCCGCGTCCGATTCACGCAACCACCGGGCGAGCCGCTCGCGCTGCGCGTCGGTGAGCGTGCCGTCGACGACCGCGCCGCACAGCTCGTTCAGCTCGAGAATTTCACGATCGGATAAATTCATGGGCGAATCGCGAAAGGTAGGCGTCTGCTTGCAGGCGATTCGTAGCGGCGGGCGTCCCTGCCCAAGCCATCGCCTGCAAGCAGGCTCCTACAATTTGCGGTCGTAAGGTTCATGCGGTGCCTCCCCGTTGGTGCGCAAGCTGGTGGGTCACGCAATCGTGCAGCAGTTTGCGCAGGCGGTTGAGTGCCTTGTAGGCGGCCTCCATCGAACGGCCGCTGCGGCGCGCAGCCTCGGCGACCCCGCTGCCCGGCTCGTAGCGTGTGAGCACGAGCTCGCGATCGCGGGGCGAGAGTTTTTGCAGGCACCCGGCCAGGGCCACATGGCGCT
This sequence comes from Verrucomicrobiota bacterium, assembly GCA_016235555.1. GTDB lineage: Bacteria > Verrucomicrobiota > Verrucomicrobiia > Opitutales > Opitutaceae > JACRKC01. Next base: position 53,088 of record JACRKC010000006.1, on the reverse strand, counting down.
CGTCGAGCTCCGCGGCCATCTCGCCCGCGGTGTGCGCGACGGCGGCGAGCAGTTCGTCGTCGAACACCACCTTCGCGCGCGCGAATTTCTGCCGCGAGTAGCGGATGCGCCACCACGCGATCTGGCAGGCCCAGGCCACGAAGTCGGTGCCGGGCGTGAACTCGTCGAACTTCTCGCAGATGACTAGGCTGGTCTCCTGCAGCAGGTCCTCGGCATCGTGGCGGTCGGGCACGAGCGTGTAGATGTAAGCGAAGATCTGGCGCTGATGCCGCGTGATCAGCGTCATGAGCCGCTTGCGGCTGTCTCCTTCGGATTCCGGCGGAGGGGGCACGACGGGACTGGCGGGAGCGGCGTTCACCGGGCCACGGTGTAGGCAAGGAACACGCCACGCTCCGCTCCGAGATTGCCGCGCTGGTCGAGGTAGTCGCGGTTGAGCAGGTTCTTCGCGCTGACGCGCACGGTCTGGCGGAGTCGGCGCTCGCCAGCGCTCCACGTGTAGGCGAGTCCGGTGTTCACGAGGAAGTAGCCGGGCGCGGCGACGTTGCGGCGGGCGTCGGTGGCCGTGGAATTCGGATACGCGTCGCCCGAGGAGGTCACGCCGCCGTTCCACGCGAGGCCCTTCAGCGCGCCGCGCAGCACGGAGTATTTCCACGCGAGGCTGCCTTGCTCGACCGGCACGCTCGCGGGGCGGCGGCCGATGTCGGTGACGGCGTTGCCGTTGTAGCGGATGCGGGCATTCACGTGGCCGTAGCTCGCGGTGAGCGTGAGGCTCTCGCTGGCACGCCACGAGCCTTCGAACTCCACGCCGCGCGAGAGCTGCTTGCCGGCGGACACGGTTTCGTTGAGCCCGGTGACGGGATCGCGCTGCGTGGTCTTCACGCCGTTGCGGTCGATGTAGAAGCCGCCGAGCGTGAACACGAGGGTGTTGTCCAGATACGCGGCCTTCACGCCGTAATCCCAGCCGGCGGAGGTCTCGTTGTCGAGGTGCGGCTCGCCGAGGCGCGCCACCTGGCCCTGCGGGGAAAACGAGCGGCTGCGGCTCGCATAGAGGGAGATATTGCTCGTCGCCTTGAAGTTGAGGCCGACGTTGGGCGACCACGCGGTGTCGGTGTAGTGCTGCACGAGGCCACGCGTGGCGAGGGCACCGCCGGCGCGGTTGAACTGATCGCCGAACGTGAAGTTGTAGGTGACGATGTCGCGGCGCAGGCTGGCGAAGGCGAGCAGGCGGCCGGAGAGGAATGCGCTCTGCTGACGAAGGAGAAAACCCTTCACGTCCCAGCGCGTTTTGTCGCGGCGCGTGATGACGTTGAACGCCCAGCGCGGCGGGAGCGAATAGTCGGGGTTGGTGAGCGTCACGCCGGTGATCGTCCAGACGCGCGTGTTGGGGCTGCGCTGCTCGCGGTAGCGCCAGTTCTGCGACCAATCGAGCGTGAGCAGGGTCTTGTTCTGCACGTTGCCGCCAAACGCGGCGTAGTCGGCGAGCGTGTCGATCTGCACGCCACCGCCGTCCTCGTTGAGCGGATCGACGATGACGTTGCCGCGGCCGAAGCGGCCGGTGCGTGGATCAAACTGGTCGTTGGATCCGTTGTTGAAGTTGAACGCGTGGCGCCCGTAGGCGTAGGCGCCGGCGTGGGTGGACCACACGCGGTTGAAGCGCTTGTCGAACGTGAGGTAGGCGCTCGTGAGCTCGCGATTCGCCACCGAGTCGGGGCCGCCCTGGCTGAAGTGCGCGAGGTCGCGGCGCACGATGGAGGAATAGACCCGCGTGGTGGCGTTGTATTCGAACGGCACGGCGGAGGTTGCAGGCGTGGCCCGGCGCTTGGACCACTCGACCTCGAAGTTGAGCGTGCTGCCGTCGCGGAATTTCGCGGTGATGCTCTCGCTCAGGAGACGGTTGCGGTTGAACGCGAAGTCCGTCTCCGAGCCGACGTTGGTGGCCTCGGCGGTGAAGAGCTGGGCAAATTTCACGCCGCCGAGCGAGCCGAGCGGCGTGTTGACCGACAACTCGCCGCGGAACAGATCGAGGCTGCCGGTCGTGAGCGAGAGGCGTTCGGACCACGTGTCGAAGCGCGGCTTCTTCGAGACGAAATTGACGAGGCCGGCCGGCGAAGTGGAGCCGTAGATGGCGGCGTTGGGGCCCTTGATGACTTCGATGCGATCAGTGTTGGCGCGGTCGCTGAGGCCGAGGCGGTAGAAGCCGTTGCGGAGCTGGAAGGTCGCGCCGTAGCCGCGGAGGTTGGCGTTGCCCTGCGTATCGACGCCGTTGAGGTTCGCCGTGTAGGCGAGATCGCCCGCGAGGTCGAACAGGTCGAAGTCCTGCATGAACTCGCTCGTGATCACGCTCACGCTGAACGGCAGATCCTTGATCTGGGTCGCCACCCGCGTGCCGGTGATCGATTCAGAGGCGACGTAGCCGACGGCGGAGCTCTCCTTCACGGTGAATTCGGAGAGGAGGACGGTGTCCTCGGGTTTGGTGGCGGCGGGCGCGGGGCGCGCGGCCTGCGCGAGCGCGGTGGAGGTCAGCACGCAGCCCGCGATTGCGAGCACGGCGAGTCGAGCGGTGGAATGCATGGGGTTCGGGTTGAGCGGATCGTCGTTCTCCGACGCGGGCGGGCGCCGACGAGCAGCGCCCTGATGAAGGCGTTACTTCGTGTCGGCTTTCTTTTTTCCGCCGTTCTTTTTCTCGCCGGCTTTCTTGGCGCCCGGCGGCTTGAGGTCGGCGATTTCCTTGTCGCTCAACTTGCCGTCGTGATCGGTGTCGTAGCGCGCAAACTCACCCTTCGGGTCGGCGGCAAAAGCCTTGCGCACGGCCTCGACTTCGTCGCCGTCGATTACGCCATTCTTGTTGGTATCGTATTTGGCGAAAATGCGGGCCTTGGGTCCGGGCGCGGGCTGGGCGATCAACGCGGATGACGTCGCGAGCGCGACGAGGAGCAGGGATTTTTTCATGCGAGACAGAAAGGTAATAGCGCGGGGAAGGTTTTTCAGACAGGTCGTGCGGTGGTTCAGCCCGCACTTTCACGATCTCCGGGTGCGGGCTGAAGCGCTGCTCTACTTTTCCACCAACCAGATATTCCGAAACTGCACCGGCGCGCCGTGCTCCTGCAGCATGAGCGGGCCGGTGGGGGCTTCGCCGAGGCGGCCGGCGGCGCCGGTGGGTGGATCGAGGACCTGGTTGTCGTAGAGGGTGACGCCGTTGAGCACGACCGTCGCACGGGCGGGGGCGATCTTTTTGCCGGCGGCGTCGAAGCGCGGCGCCCGAAAGTCGACGTCGAGCGTCTGCCACACGAGCGGCGGGCGCGAAGCGCGGATTTTCAGCGGTGAAGTTTTCGGCGTGCAGTTGCCGAGGTTGCCGCACGGGTTGCCGTCGGTGCGGCCGAAGGTCTCGTTAAGATCGACTTCGTAGCGGGTCTGAAAATAGACGCCGCTGTTCGTAGGCGCGCCGAGCGTGCGGAACTCGAGGTGCACGCGACAGTCGCCGAATTTCCGGTGCGTGATGAGGCAGTCGGTGCCGGGCACGATTTCGACGGCGCCACCGCCTGCCCCGAGCTTGTCGAGCGGGTCGACCAGTTTCCATTGCGCGGGGCCATCCTCCTTGAGCCAGTCCTTGCCGGCCTTCTTCGCCCACGCGTCGAGCGTGCGGCCGTCGAAGAGCACGATCGCGCCCGGCGGCGGTTTGGCCCCGAGCGTCGGGGGTTCGGGGGTGGCGGGCTGCGTGCCGGGCCTGGCGGGGACGAAGGTGGCGGCCTTCTCTTCCGCCGCACCCAGTGCGGCGGCGAACAAACCGGCAACGAGGAAAAATTTTGCGGGCGAATTCATGCGGTCTCGGCGATCGCCTGGCGGAGCTCGGCGAGGAATTTGGGCACGACGGTGAACGGGTCGTAGTTGCCTCCGCCGCGTGGCGAGAGGGTCTCGATGGGAAGATAGCCGCGGTAGCCGGAAGCACGCACGATGCGGAGCAGGCGTTTCAGGTCGGTGGGCGCCTCGGCCTCCTTTTCGACGCCGAACGGGCTTTGCTTCACCTGCCAGTTCACGGCGTAGGGCGCGGCCTTGGCCATCTCGGCATAGACGTCGGGCGCGCGAAAATACCCCGTGTCGACGATCGCGCCGCATGCGGGCGAGTCGACGCGCTTGATCAGCGAGATGAGATCGGCGGCGGTCTTGATGAAGTCGCCGTGGTTCTGCACGCCGATGATCACGCCGAATTTCGCGGCGTGCTCGGCGCAGGTGCGGATGTCGTCGGCGATCCACTGCTCGACCTCGTCGCGTTTCGCGCCGTTGGAGACCGTCTCCCACGTCTGCGCGCGCATCTGGGTGTCGGCAAACACGCGGATGACCGGAGCGCCGAGCTTCGCGGCGACTTCGCACCACTGCTTGATCCAGTCGACGTCCTTGGCGCGTGCGGCCTTGTCGGCGACGGTGAAGTTGTTGCCCACGCCCGTGCCGCTCACACCGAGACCGAGGTCGAACGCGCGGCGGCGGAGCTCGAAGACGAACTTGTCGCTGGGAATCTTCCGGTCGCGATAGCCGGGGAAATAGTAGCCGGTGGGATCGAAGCCGTCGAAGTTCTGCTTCGCGCAAAATTCGGCGAGCCCGATGAGGCTGAGACCGGGGCCGCGGCCCAGCGCGTGGTCGTTGAGGAGCTTGGCAAACGAGTAGGCGTTGCAGGACACCTTGAGATGGGGGCCACCGACGCGCTTGATCGGCTCGACGGCGGCGCGGGTCGTGGCGCCAGTAGCGGCCGCGAGCGGCAGAAGGGCGGCGGTCTTAAGAAAAGCGCGACGGGAAGGGGGCGGGGTCATGCGAGGATTCGATAAGGGAATAGCGCGGTCGGCTGCAATTCGGACAAATTGGCGGCGTGGTGTCTCGATCGGACGCGGCCGAGCTATTACGTTGAGCAAATCTCCATGCGTTGCGTCACGCTTCTCCTTCTCGCCGCGCTGGCGCTGGCCGCCCGCGCCGACGATTTTCGCCATCCGGGCATCCTGCTCAATCGCGCCCAGCTCGACCTGCTCAAGCAGCGCGTCGCGGCGGGCACCGAGCCGCAGAAGACGGCGTTTGCCGCGCTGCTCGCGAGCCCGCTGGCGGCGCTCGACTACGCGCCGAGCCCGCGGGCGAAGGTCGAGTGCGGCTCGAATTCCCGCCCGGACCTGGGTTGCAAGGACGAACGCCGCGACGCCACCGCCGCCTACTCGCAGGCACTCGCGTGGTGCCTCACCGGTCAGGAGCGCTACGCCCGCAACGCCATCCGCATCATGAATGCGTGGTCCGGCACGCTGACCGGCGGGCACACACTCGCCAACGGCCCCATCCAGGCCGCGTGGTCCGCCTCGGTCTGGCCGCGCGCCGCGGAGCTCATCCGGCACACGTCGGTGTTCTGGGCGCCGGAAGACATCGCGCGTTTCGAAAAAATGCTCCGCGAGCAATACGTGCCCTCGATCATCGGCGGCTCGGTCGAGAACGGGAACAAGGAACTCGCGATGGCGGAGGCGCTGATCAACGTGGGCGTGTTCTGCAGCGATCGCGCGCTCTACGAGGCCGGCGTGAAGATGTGGCGCGCCCGCACGCCGGCCTACATCTATCTCGCGAGCGACGGCCCGCAGCCCGTCGCACCGCCCAACGGCACGCGCGACACCGCGCGCTGGACCAACAAGGGCAAGGGCACCGCGCTCGTCGACGGGTTGTTGCAGGAGTCGATGCGCGATCCGCATCACGCGAACATGGGGTTTGCCTCGATCGTCAACGCGGCCGAAACCGCCCGCCAGCAGGGGCTCGATCTCTACGCCGAGGCAGGCCGGCGCATCACGGCGGCGATGGAGTTCCAGGCGCAGTTTCTCGTGCCCAACGCCGCAAAGCCGCCGCCGGACCTCGAGATGGCGCTGCAGCCCACGTGGGAAATCGCCTACAACCATTTCCACCATCGCCTCGGGCAAAGTCTGCCCCGGATGGCCCGGGTGTTGCCGACCAATCGCCCCACGGGCGCGGACCTCAACCACATGGTGTGGGAAACGCTGACGCACGGCGACGTGGGCGCGGCTGGCGTGGACCGGCGTTGATCGTTTCGCGGATTCGCGGCGGGCGGCAGCGCGGACCACGCGGCATCGGTCGCGCTTTTCGCTCGGGTGCATCTCACTTTCTTGCACCGCGGAGGGTCGCTTTTCCAAGCGCCCAAGCTCGGCGGTTGAAAACCGCCGCTCCGTCGCTCCCGCCGGACGGCAAGAAACTGAGATGCACCCCTTTTCGCTCCGCACTTAGATTTCTGTTTCCCTCTGCGTCATTCGGGTATTTCGTGCCGCAAACCCCTGCCCCAACCGATGACGATTCGAACCGCGTCTCTCGCGCTGGCTTTTGCGTCCCTGCCCGCGCTCATCGCCCAGACCGCCCCGAGCTCCACCCCGCCCGCCGCGAAGCCGGACAAAGACGGCTCCGTCAAACTCGAGGAGTTCGTCGTCACCGGCGTCTTCAACGCCACCGAGGCCCGCAAGGCCACCACCGCGATCACCACGCTCAGCTCGGACTTCATGATCGAGCAGGTGCCGCTCAGCGCCGACGATCTTCTGCTCAACGTCGCCGGCGTGTTCGTCAATTCCTCCCTCGGCGAGATCCGCGGCATGGTCTACTCGCGCGGCGTCTCCGCCGACAGCTCCGACGGCGCCACGGGCACCTACTACGTCTCCATGCAGGAGGACGGCCTGCCGTTCACCAACGTCAGCTTCGGCAACTACGGCTCCGGCTACTTCAACCGCCCCGACGGCATGCTCAACCGCCTCGAAGCCGTCCGCGGCGGCAGCGCCTCCATCACGTCGTCCAACTCTCCCGGCGGCGCCTTCAACTACATCAGCCGCACCGGCCCGTCGCGTTTCGGCGGCGAGGTCCGCACGCGCACGGGCCTTGAGGGCCGCCAGTCACCGCACCTGCGCACCGATCTCTCGTTCGGCGGACCGCTCGGCAAGCAGGGCTGGACCTATGCCGTCGGCGGCTTCTACCGCTACGCCGAGGGCCACCGCCCGCCCGACGGCTGGCCGATGAACAACGGCTTCGACGTCCGCGGCAACCTCTCGAAGGACTACGGCCACGGCTCGCTCAAGCTCTACGGCAAGTTCCTCGACGACCGGAACCACTGGTATGAATACCTGCTCGCCCGCGATCCCGCGAACCCGAAGCAGTATCCCGGCCTCAGCCGCTTCAGCACGAATCTGCATCCGAAAACCAAGTTCCAATACCCGCGCGAGACCGAGACGCAGCTCAACACCTTCGACACCACCGACGCCGTGCGTTCGCGCCAGCGCTACGTCGGCGCCGAATGGAAGCACGAGTTCGGCGACGGCTGGTCCGTGAACCACAACCTCCGCTTCGCCCGCAACTGGGCCGACTGGAACTCCTCCTCCGGCGTCACGCCCCGCTCGCTCGACTGGCCGAATTTCTTTTCGACGATGTCGATCCAGTTCAGCGGCGGCGGCCAGAACGGCCGGATCCCCGCCGGCACCTATCGCTTCTTCGACCGCCAGAACGGCAACATCGCCGCCGAGGTCACCTCCAACGGCAACTTTACCGTCAACGCGAACGCGCTCAACAACGCCGGCCTCGTCGTCCGCTTCGCCGCGCTGCCCAACCAGCAGATCCTGCCCAACGCCCTTTGGACCAACGTCGGCCGCACCGCCAACGAGCACATCAACGAGATCATGGACCGGCTCTCGTTCACGAAACGCCTCGGGAAGATGACCTTCACCGCCGGCGGTTTCTTCGGCTACTCGGGCATCTCCGACCGCCAGTCGAGCGGCGGCCGCACCGCCGCCCCCCTCGTCGAGCAGCCGCAGCCCCTCGGCATCCTTTGGATTCCCGCCACCACCGGCAACGCCCCCGCTGGCACGCCCGCCGCCGCGCTCACCGCCATCGCCGGCTTCGGCGGCAAACCCGTCCTGCTCACCAACCCCGAGGGCTTCACCGCGCTCGGCGTCGGCTACACGCGCGACAAAGCCATTGCGCGCCAGCTCGCGTATTTCTTCGGGCACAAGTGGGACGTGAACCAGCGGCTCACCCTCGACTGGGGCTTCCGCGCCGAAAGCTTCGCGGTGAAGGGCTTCAACCAGGCCGGCGTGCAAAACGCACGCGGCAACTGGGACCCGACCTACGGCGGCGCCGACGGCGATATCTTCACGATGGCGGACAACCGTTTCACGGCGCCGAATCCCGCCGCCAAATGGGCCTTCGACAAATCCATCAAGTCCTTCTCTTGGTCCGGCGCCGGCAATTTCGTCATCAACAACGAACACTCGTTCTACGTCCGCTTCGCCGACGGCCAGAAGGCGCCCGACTACGGTTTCTTCCGTAACTACACCTCCCAGTTCCGTCTCGATAACCTGAAGCCCCGCGCGCAAACCGTCCTCCAGGCCGAGCTCGGCTACCGCTGGAAAACGCCCCGCGTCACCCTCACCGCCACGCCGTTCTGGACGCAGCTCGGCCACGTGCTCGCGATCACGCAGGCCACCGAAGCCGACGGCGTCACGCCCTATTTCCCGGACCCGATCTACAACGCCGTCACCTCCTACGGCCTCGAACTCGAAGGCCAGTTCCGCATTAGCGATCGCTGGAGTCTGCGCTCCGTGTTCACGAAGCAGTGGTCGACGAACACCGTCTGGAAAATCTTCGTCGCCGGCGCCAACGGCTCGCAGGACGACAGCTACCTCGATTTCTCGGGGAGAAAGTCGGACAACAATCCCGACTTCATCTTCAACGAAACGCTCAGCTACCGCACGCCGAAGTTCTTCGCCAATCTCTCCTGGCGCCACATGGGCCAGCGCGCCGGCAACGCCGCCAACGTGATCATCCTCCCGCGCTTCAACCAGTTCGACTTCGGCACCGGCTACACGATCAACCGGAAGTGGTCTCTCACCCTCAACGTCAACAACGTGACCGACACCGAAGGCGTGATGACGTGGCGCGGCTGGGGCATCAATCCCGGCGACCGCCAGAGCTACACGTCCCTCCCCGCCACCGGCCACGACACGATGCTCCAATACGTCCCCGTCCAGCCCCGTGCCTGCTTTCTGACGACGACGTATAGATTCTAGTCGTGGACGAGGCGTCCCGCCTCGTCTCCGTGTTCCCAATCCCCCGCTTCTGCGAGGCGCGACGCTTCGTCCACGACACGCTGCCGGGTTGCCGCCCGCCGGCCGCGGCCCGCCCTCCCTCCAGCGCCGCAAAGTCACTTAGTGTCCATTTCACACTTTTAATTTGCCTTAGTGTCCGCCTCACACACTGTTCACCCCAGCTCTCTCCGCCATGCCTTACACCTACGAATATCCGCACCCGGCCGTCACCGTCGACGGCGTCGTCTTCGGTTACGACGACGCCGATCTGAAGGTGTTGCTCATCCAGCGCGAAGCCGCGCCCTACAAGCTGCGCTGGGCGCTCCCGGGCGGATTCGTCGAGATGACCGAGAGCCTCGAGGACGGCGCCCGCCGCGAACTCGCGGAGGAGACCGGTATCACCCAACTCTACCTCGAGCAGCTCTACACCTTCGGCGAACCGAAACGCGACCCGCGCGAACGCGTGATCAGCGTCGCCTACTACGCGCTCGTGAAACTCGCCGACCACACGGTCCGCGCCGCCAGCGACGCGCGCAACGTCGCCTGGTTCCCCGTCGCCGATCTGCCCGCGCTGGCCTTCGACCACGAGGAGATCCTCGACGTGGCGCTGCGCCGCCTGAAGGGGAAAATTCGCTACGAACCGATCGGCTTCGAGCTGCTCCCGGAAAAGTTTCCGCTCTCGGAACTGCAACGCCTCTACGAGACCATCCTCGAGCAGCCGCTCGATAAGCGGAATTTTCGCAAAAAAATCCTCAGCATGGGCCTGCTCGCCGACACCGAGGAGATCCAGCAGGACGTCGCCCACCGCGCGGCCCGCCTCTACCGCTTCGACGAGGCCGCCTACCGCCGCCTGAAGAAAGCGGGGTTCAACTTCGAACTCTGAAATCCCGTAAACATCCCCGGAGCAAGCTCCGGGGCCTTTGACCAATCCCACCATGCAACCTTCGATCATTCATCGTAGCGGCGAGCGCCAGCGAGCCGGCGCGCTTCGACTCGCTGGCGCTCGTCGCTACCCAACCAAGGCGAAGCAGGCTTCGCGGGATCGGACCCACGGCGGATGAAAGCGCTCATCCTCGTCGACCTTCAGAACGATTTTCTCCCGACTGGCGCGCTGCCCGTGCCCCGGGGCGACGAAGTGATCGTGGTCGCCAACCGCGTGATGCCGCGCTTCCCCCTCATCGTCGCCACGCAGGACTGGCATCCCGCGAACCACGGCAGTTTCGCCGCCAACCATCCCGGCCGCAAACCCGGCGAACTCGCCGAACTCGGGGGCCTCCCGCAGGTGATGTGGCCCGTGCACTGCGTCGCGCACACGAACGGTGCCGAGTTTGCACCGGGTCTCGACACCAGGCACCTCGCCGAAGTTGTCCCGAAAGGCACCGACCCCGCGATGGACAGCTACAGCGGCTTCTTCGACAACGGCCACCGCAAGGCCACCGGCCTCGGCGACTATCTGCGTGCGCACAGCGTGACCGACGTCTACATGCTCGGCCTCGCGACCGACTACTGCGTCAAGGCCACCGCGCTCGACGCCCGCCAGCTCGGTTTTGCGACGCACCTCGTTCTCGACGGCTGCCGCGGGGTTGAACTCGCCCCGGGCGACATCGACCGCGCCGTGGCGGAGATGCGCGCGGCCGGCGTGCGCGTGCTCGGCAGTGACGAAGTGCCGGCCGCCAACTGAATTTCACCCGCCCTCCCCCGATGAAATATCGCAAAAAAGCCGTCGTGGTTGAAGCGTCGCAATGGTGGAAGCCCGGCGATCACGCCGCGGTGATCCATCCGGTGCCCCCCCGAGGTGCCCGTGCCGCAGCCGGAGGCCGGCGTTTCCCGCGGCCCGTTCGAGCGCGTGCAGCTCGGCACGATCAAAACCCTCGAAGGCTGGATGCTCGTCAAGCCGGGCGACTACATCGTGCGCGGCGTGCACGGCGAACACTACGCGTGCAAGCCGGACATCTTCGCGAAAACCTACGAGTGCATCGAACGAGGAGGGCACCGGTCGTAAACATCCCCGGAGCAAGCCCCGGGGCAGTTGACCAAACCTCCATGTTCCGCCCCCAACCTCGCCGGTTTTGTGGCACGGGTCTCCTGACCCGTGATCCACTTCGCCACGGGTCAGGAGATCCGTGCCACCTTCCCTCCAAGCCGAAGCAAGCTTCGCGGTATCAGACCCACCGAGAAGGGTGTGACTCAAACCGATGTCAGTGATTTGTAGCGGCGGTCTATGACCGCCGAACGAAACCCCTTGGCGCATCGCCGGCGGTCATAGACCGCCGCTACAACCGAGGCATTCGAGAACTGACAACAATTTGAGTTACACCCCACCGAGAATGAACGAACCCAGTCAGTCGCCGCTTTCGCGGCACAGCCGGATCCGCGGCGCGATCTATGGCGCGTTGGCCGGCGACGCCTTGGGTGTGCCGGTTGAGTTCTCCGACCGGGCAGCCCGGGACGCCAGGCCGGTGACCGGCATGCAAGGCTGGGGCACTTGGAATCAACCGCCGGGCACCTGGTCGGACGATGGCTCGCTCCTGCTCTGCACGGCGGAGGGCTTGCTCGGTGAGTTCTCGCTCCCGCGACTCGGCGCGCTCTACGTGCAATGGATGCGCGCCGGGCACTGGGGGGCGCGCGGGGAGGTGTTCGACATCGGCGGTGCGACGCGATCCTCGTTGTCCCGACTCGCCGGCGGATCGCCCGGCGAGGCGTCCGGCGAAACGGGAGAAGGGCAGAATGGCAACGGTTCGCTGATGCGAATCCTGCCGGTCGGTTTGCGATTCGCCCACGACAATCCCGGGGCCATTTGCCGAAAGGCGATGGCGGTGTCCGCGATCACCCACGCGCATCCGCGCAGCCAGCTGGCCTGCGCGTTCTATTCGTGCGTCGTCGCCAGCTTGTTGGGCGGCACGGAACCACTCGCGGCCTACCGTGCAGCCATCGCCGACATTGAGCGCGTCCTCGGTCAGTTTCCCCGGGAACGCGCCCGGTTTGCGCGGATTCTGGATGGCCGCGTGAGCCATCTGCCGCGCGAAGAGGTGGCCGCGTCCGGCTACGTGCTGCATACCCTCGAAGCCGCGCTGTGGTGCCTGCTCCGGCACACCGACTACCGCTCCACCGTTCTGGCCGCGGTGAACCTGGGCGGCGACACCGATACGACCGGGTGCGTGGCCGGAGGGCTGGCCGGTCTGGTTTATGGCTGGGACGCGATTCCCGCCGGGTGGATCGAGGCCTTGCCGCGGCGCGCTGACGTTGAGGAGCTGATCACGCGGTTCTCGGCCACCTGTGGTGCGCCTGCCATGCCTGCGGCCACTCATCCGCCGTCGCAGCCGGCGTGAAGCGGGTCGCGTGCGCCGGGCAGCCCTCTCGCTCGAGGTGGAGCGCGTTGCCCCCACCGCGCTTTCTTGGGGGCGCCGCTGGTCGGCGCCCGCCATCACTTCAACCCGTCACCCGTCCACCCCAGTTTTTCAGCGAGGATGTCGTAGTAATTCGTCTCCGGCAGAAACGCCACCGGCACCGAGTCCGCCGAGACGCGCACGCTGATCACGCTGTCCGTCTCGACATCCGCGATGCTGATGCCGTCCACCTGCACGGCCCCATGGCCCGTGCCGCGGGCGAGCCGCAGCTGGATTTCCTCCGTCGCGCCGATCACCACCGGCCGGTTGGTGAGGGCGTGCGGGCAGATGGGCGTCACCGTGAGCACATTGCACTCGGGGCTCACGATCGGGCCACCCGCCGCGAGCGAATACGCCGTCGAGCCCGTGGGCGTCGCCACGATCAGGCCGTCGCACCGGTATTTGGTCAGCGGACGCGAACCGATCTTGGCGTTGAGTGCGATGAGGTGCGGGTTCGCGCCGCGGGCGATCACCACGTCGTTGAGCGCCCAGCCCTTGGCGACCTTGCCCTTGGTCTCGACATCGATGTCGAGCGCGGTGCGGCGGCTGATCACGTAGTCGGCCTTGAGGATGCGCCGCATGGCCGACTTTACCTGGCGCCCGTGCACCGAAGTGATGAACCCGAGATAGCCGATGTTGATGCCGAGGATTGGAACACCGGAGCCCCGCGCGCGATGCGCCGTCTGGAGCAGCGTGCCGTCGCCGCCGCAGGCGATGATCAAGTCCGCCGCGGCATCGCGCAGGTCGTTCAGCCGCCGGTAGACGATCTGGCCCTGCGGCAGCGCTTCGCGCCAGTCCGCGGTGACCCCGTGCGCGCTAAACACGGACTTGAGCGTCTCCGCCGTGCGGCGCGCGTGCGCCTTGGCGGAATTGATGACGATGACGACCCGGCTGACTCGCATGGCGGCACTCAAAACACCGCGCCGCCGCAGGGCGAACCTGAATTGCGCCGGGGCCAGGGGCAGGGGATGTGACCCTCAAACTGAGGTCAGTGATTTGTAGCGGCGGTCTATGACCGCCATCGTTGCGCCAAGGGGATTCGTTCGGCGGTCATAGACCGCCGCTACAACCGAGGCATTCGCGAACTGACCTCAGTTTGAGTTACACCCCAGGGGCAGGTCCGGCTCGCGCTCGCGGAGCAGGTTGCTTGATCTCCGGCGCTGGAACTGTCAGTTCCCCGGCTGCAGCACCCGTGAAACCGCCTGACTCAGAAAACGCCCGCTGGTTTTGCCGCGAGGTGCATCGCCACGACACGCAGCTACGATCCTACCTGCGCGGCTCGTTTCCGTCGGTGCCCGACGTCGAAGATCTGGTGCAGGAATCCTACCTTCGCGTATGGAAAACTTGCACCGCGCGGCCGATTCAATCCGCCAAATCATTCCTATTCGCAGTCGCCCGTCATCTGGCGATCGACACCCTGCGGCGCGAAATCGCCTCTCCCGTCTCCCGGTTACCTGATGACGCCCCGTTGTCCGTCTTGGATGATAGCCCCGGTGTGGCCGAGGTGGCCTGCACGCGGGAGGAAATCGCCCTCCTCGCGCAAGCCCTCCTCGATCTGCCGCCGCGGTGTCGCGAGGTCATGTTGCTCCGCCAGATCGAAGGTGTTCCGCAGAAGGAAATCGCCCGCCGGCTCGGATTGTCCGAGCTGACGGTGCAGACGCACGTCGTCAACGGCCTGCACCGCGTCGAAGAATTCATGCGCCGCCGCGTCGACGGCCGCCGCGTGCCATGAGCCGCACCGCGCCAACGCTGGCCCAGATCGATGCCGAGGCCGCCCGCTGGGTGGCGCGGCGCGATGCCGGGCTGACGCCGGCGGAAGACGTCGAGTTCAAACGCTGGCGCGCCGAAAACGCCCTCCACGTCGAAGCCGTCGACCGCTTCGAAGCCACCTGGTCGGCGCTGGCCCGGCCGCGCCACACCGGTGCGGCACCGGTGCTCCAGAGCGAGCTCGGTGATTTGCTGCGCCGTCGCCGGCGGCGGCGCGCTCTCGTCGCCGTGGCCGCGTGCGCGACCGCTCTCCTCGTCGGTTTCCTTTGGCGGACTTCTCCGCCCGCGGCGACCCCGGCCGTGGCGCTCGCGCCGACGCCGCGCACCACGATTCTCGCACCGGAGCGCCAGATGTTGCCGGACGGCAGTGTAATTGAGCACCGGCCGGGGGCGGAGGTGCGCGTGGATTTTTCGGGGGCGTTCCGGCGGGTGGACTTGTTGCGCGGCGAGGCGTTGTTCGAGGTGGCGAAGGACGCCAAGCGACCGTTTGTGGTGCGGGCGGGCGGCGTGGAAGTGCGCGCGGTCGGCACGGCGTTTTCCGTGCAGCTCGGCGCCTCGCAAGTCGAAGTGCTCGTGACCGAGGGCCGCGTCGCGATCGACCGGCCCGCGGCCAGTTCAGCGGCGCCGGTGACGCCGCCACTCGCATTCGTCGACGCCGGTAACCGCCTCTCCGTCGAGGTGGCGCTGCAACCCGTCGCCATGCCGGCCATCGAGCCGGTGAAGCCCGCGGACGTCGCCGAGCGACTGGCCTGGCGGACGCCCCGCGTGGAGTTCTTCAACGCCCCGCTGTCCGAGGTCGTGACCGTCTTGAACCGCTACAACGAAACGAAATTCGCGCTCGCCGATCCGTCGCTGGCGGCGGTGCCGCTGAGCGGGTTGTTCCGGGCTGACGATGCCGAGGTGTTCACCAACCTTCTGCGGGCCGGCTTCGGGATCGTGGCCGAGCCGCGCGACGGAAAGATCGTCCTCCGGCGCGGGCCGTGAACCGGCGGCGCGGCCGCGGACAAGAATGGGTTACCTGATTTCGCCCGCTGGTTCGTCCCCTGCAATAAGCCGCATCCTGCGCGGCCTGACCAAACCATGATCAAACCCGACCGCTTGTTCCGCGTGCTGACGTTTGCTGCGTCGGCCGCACTCCTGTTGCTCGAAGGCGCCACGCCGGCCCGCGCCCAAGCGACAGAGGCCCGCAAGGCCTACGACCTCCCGGCCGACGATGCGGACCGCGCCCTCCGCCGGTTTTCCGGGCAGTCCGGCCTCCAGGTGATTTTCCCGTCCGAGACCGTCCGCAACGTGCGCGCCAACGGCGTGCAGGGCAACCTCACGGCGCGCGAGGCCCTCGACCAGATGTTCAAAGGCACCGGCCTGATCGCGGTGCAGGATGCGAAGACCGGCGCGCTCACCGTGCGCCGCGACCTCGCGAAAGACGCACCAAAAAACGCCCCGGGCCCGGTCGCTGACTCCTCGGCAGCCCCCGGGCCGATCGTCAAGATGGACGGGATGGAGGTGCTCGGCTCGCGCATCCGCCGCACGGAGACGGACGGGCCCACCCCGGTGGCCACCTATGGCGTGGACGCGATTCGCGCCACCGGCGCTATGAACCTCGCCGACTTCATGCGCACCGTGCCCCAGACCTACAACGGCGTGGGCGCCGGCCGCAACAGCACGCCCGACGACCTCAACATCTCCGCCGGCCAGCGCACGGAGAACCTCATCCCGATTCCGCCCGCCGCGGGCGTGAGCCCCGTGCTCGCCACCAACGCACCCGTGCAAACCGGCTCGTCGGGCGTCAGCCTCCGCGGCTTGGGCGCTGGCTCGACCCTCGTGCTCGTCGATGGCCGCCGCGTCGCACAGTCGAGCGAACGCAACCGCGGCTCGAACTCCGGCCAGGGTTTCGTCGATCTCAACACGATCCCGCTCGGGCTTGTCGAGCGCGTCGAAATCATCACCGACGGCGCCTCCGCGATCTACGGCGGCGATGCGGTCGCCGGCGTCATCAACATCGTGTTGAAGAAATCCTGGGTCGGCACCGAGTTGAACGGCTCCGTGAAACTCACCGAACACGGCGGCGCACGCGAGCGGCAGGCCACCTTGACCACCGGTGCAGCCGGCTTCGGCGGGAAGTTCCGCGGCACGCTCGCGGTCAGCTACTACGATCGCGCGCCGCTGACCGCGGCGCAGCGGTCGTTCTCGAAGCACCCGGATTTTCGCGCGCGCCGCCAGGGCACCAATCCCACCACGGGCGCGGCCGTCTATGGTTCGGATCAACGCATCCAGTGGGGCTATCCCGCTTCGATTCAGGCGACCGCCGCGACGGGCTTCGTCTCGTTCCCCGGCGTCCGCGTGCTCCTCGCGCCGGCGGGCGCCACCAGCACGCCGGCGGTCACGGCCTTCGAGCGCCGCACGACCAACGACCCCGGCCAGACCGGCACGGCCATCGTGGCGCAGGGCCAGCGCATCACCGATCCCTCGCCGTGGACCGAACTCGTCGCCTCCGCCGATCGCCACGGCCTCACCGCCACCGGCACCTACGAAGCGCGCCCGGGACTCGAGGTCTACGGCACCTACAGCTTCAGCGATTCGCGCGGTCATGCGCAGACGCTGCCGGTCTACGTGGCGAACGTCGCCGTCAGCGCCGCCAACAACCCGTTCGGCGAGGCGATCCAGTTCGGCATGTTGCTGCCGCAATGGGGCCAGGTTTCGCAGCAAACCAAGACGCAGTCCCACCGCGTGACCGCCGGCGCGCGCGGCCGGTGGAGCGAGACGTGGCGCTGGGACCTCGGCTATCGCCATGAAAACCAGCACTATTTTTCCCGCCAGCGCACGTTCAACGCCACCGCCTTCACCGCCCTCGCCAACGCGAACGACCCCGCCCAGCGCTTCAACCCCTACGTGGATGAGCGGGTGCCCGGCGCGCCCAACCAAAGCGCGCTCCTCGCGCAGACCGCCCTCTTCCCCACCGTCGACGGACGCTCGAAACTCAACAGCGTCGATCTCACCGTGAACGGCGACGTTTACCGCATCTGGGGCGGCCCGATCCGCACGGCCTTGGGCGGTTCCTACGAAAATGACATCAGCAAGAACGTCGCGGTGGCGTATGCCGGCTTCCCGGTGGTCGCGACCACCGCGAGCTACCGCGATGTGCGCACCACCCGCGCGGCCTACGGCGAATTGCATGTGCCCGTCGTCGGCGCCGGCAACCGCGTGCCGCTCTTGCACCGTCTCGAGACCAACTTCGCGGGACGCTACGAGAGCCTGAGCGATGCGTCCGGCCGCGGCGTGCCAAAATACGGCGCCACCTGGTCACCGCTGCGCGGCCTGCTTTTCCGCGGCAGTTTTTCCGAGGGCTACCGCCCCCCGAGCCTCACCGAAGATCGGCGCGTGACCACCAGCACCACCGCCACGGTCACCGATCCGGCGCGCGGCAATCAATCCTACCTGACCACCGTCGTCACCCGGACGAATCCCGGATTGAAGGCCGAAACTTCGAAGAACGAATTCTACGGCGCCGTGTTCGAGCCGTCGTTCGTCAAAGGGCTCAGCCTCCAGGTAAATTACTACCGCACCCAGCAACGCGATGCGATCCAGCAGCTCGGCTCGACAGTCATCTTGAACAACGAGGCGCTGTTTCCCGGTTTCGTGGTGCGCGGCACGCCGACGGCCGCCGACACCGCGGCTGGTTTCAAAGGCCCGGTCAGCACGCTCTATTCGCAATACGTGAACTTCGGCGTAATCCTCAACAAGAGCGTCGATTTTGGCGCCGAGTATCGCCTCCCGTGGGAGCAACTCGGCCGCTGGCGGCTCAACGTCAACGCGGCGAAAACCATCACGCAGACGCGCCAGCTCAACATCGGCCAGCCGCCCACCAACGACGTGGGCGACACCTACTCCAGCCCGCGCTGGAACCTCACGTCCGGACTCTACTGGAACAAGGGCCCGTGGTCGGCGTCGTCCTCGTTCAGCCTCATGAGCGGATTCCGCTCGGACCGCGCCGGCATCACCTCGAATATCGTGTCGAACACCCCGTGGATGCACCTCATCGATCTCCGGGGCAGCTACGAATTCAAAAACGGCGTGTGGCGGAGATACGGCAAGGGCCTCCGGCTCGGCGTGGGCGTCGCCAATCTCACCGACGAAAAACCGCCGTTCTCGAACAACATCTACGGCTTCAACGCCGGCGTCTACGGACGCTGGGCGTTTGGCCGCACCTTTGAATTCTCCTTCACGCAACCGTTCTAGGAAGTGTTTTCAAACTCATGAACTGCGCGAAAAAGAATTGTGGGAGGGGCTTTATGCCCCGACGCCCGGCGCACACCGAAGCCCGTCGGGGCGTAAAGCCCCTCCCACAAGTTTTGAAAACACTCCCTAAGCCACCACTCTCATGAAATATCTCCCACGCTTCCTCGCTGCGCTCGGCCTGGCCCTGCTTTTGAATTCCTCCGTGTTAGCGCAGCCGGCGGTCGAGCCGAAAAAAGTCGCACCGCCCTTCCGGGAAGATTTTCCCAAACTCAAGGCCGGCGAAGTGATGCCGGACTTTGCGGTGCAAACGATCGCCGGCGACACCGGCAAGTTCTCCGACTTCGGCGCCGGCAAGATCACGGTCTTTTCCCTCTGGGGCGCCAGCTACGGGCTGCCCGCGCCGCTCCTCGATCACTGGGAGCAGCTCGCCGGGAAATACAAAAACGCGGGCGTCATTTTTCTCGGCATCGGGAGTTACGGCAGTCGCGAGGAATTCGACACCTGGCGTCAGAAAAACGCCGGCAAGTTTTCCTTCCCCGTGGCCTTCGACCCGATCGGCAAATATCCCCCGGCCGCGAAGACGCGCCAGGAGATGACGCCCGAAGAAGTGAAGGCCGAGGCCGAGCGCAACCGCGCGTTCTTCGCTAGGTCAATCTGCATGCAGATCGCCGGCGTGCTCGCGCCCTATCCGACGACCATCGTCGTCGATGCCCAGCGCAGACTCGTCGGCTGGTTCACCGGCACACAGGCCACCTATCAGACCGCGCTGGCCAATCTGCTCCTGCGCGCCGGGGTGAAGCTGGAGGCGAGCGACATGCCGGAGCGCGTCTACACGCGTGAGGAAACCAAACCGCCGGCGCCGACCGCCGCGCCCGTCGCGCGCACCGAGCTCCTGAAGGCGGGTGCCGTCGCCCCGGATTTCACCGTCAAGGATCTTGAGGGCCGCCCGATCAAGCTCTCCGATTTCCGCGGCAAAGTCGTCGTGCTCGACTTCTGGGCCACGTGGTGCGGCCCGTGCATCGCCTCGATGCCGCACACCAACGAAGTCGCCGCCCGCTACAAGGATCAGGGCGTCGTCGTGCTCGGCTCGTGCACCAGCGACACGCGCGCCGCCTTCGAGAAATGGGTGAAAGCCAACCGCGCGAAATACCCGGACTTCATCTTCGCCCACGATCCGGCCGAGCGTTCGTCCGCGAGCATCTCGCAAAAACTCTACGGCGTGTCCGGTATCCCGCAGCAGTTCGTGATCGACCGGGCCGGCAGGATCGTGGCGCTGGTGACCGGTTACCTCCCAGGCGAAGTCATGCTCGACGCCGCGCTCGCCAAGGCCGGCATCAAGGTCGATCCCAAGATCATCGCCCAGGCCGAAGTTGATCAGAAGAAACGAGACGCGTCGAAGTAAGTCTCCCGGCGGCCAGAACACTTTTTCCCATGAAAGTCCGTTCCGTTGCCCGTCTGGTTGCGCTGCTTTTCGGTTTGGGTGCCGTCGTGCGTGCCGCCGACGGGACGCCGCCGCCGGCCATGCTCGGTGCCGGAAAAACGGCGCCGGACTTTTCGTCCTTCGATGCGGCGGGCCGCGAAGTGAAACTCGCCGACTATCGCGGAAAAATCCTCGTGCTCGATTTCTGGGCCACCTGGTGCGCGCCGTGCATCGCCTCGATGCCGCACACCAATGAAGTCGCCGCCAAATACGCTGACCAAGGCGTGGTCGTGCTCGCCGTCTGCACCGGCGACAAGCGCCAGAAGTTCGACGACTGGGTGAAGCTGAAGGGCAAGGCCTACCCGGCGATGCGCTTTACCTTCGATCCCCACGAGCAAGGCACGCCGGCCGAAAACAACCGTGCGTCGCGTGCCCACTACGGCGTGCCCGCCATCCCGGCTCAATTCATCCTCGATCGGGAGGGCCGGATCGTCGCGACCACCGATGGCTTCACGCCCGGCGACCCGCGCCTCGAAGCCGCGCTGGCGAAGGCCGGCGTCAAGGTGGCCGGTGCGGCCATCGCCCAGGCCACGAAGACGCAGCAGCGCATCGACGAGGCCCGCAAGGCGGCAGCGGTCGCCAACAGCGGAAAAAAGGTGGTGCCGCCGGCTTTCACCGAGGACGCGGTCCGGCTCAAGGCCGGCACCGAAATGCCCGACCTCACATTGCGCGGCGTCGACCACAAGGAACTCAAGACCTCCCGCCTTCGCGGCCACCCGGCGCTCGTGTGCTTCTCTCCCGCGGAAATGATCCCGGCGGACTACCTCGACGTCGTCGTCGCCAAATACGGCGCACAGGGCGTGCAAGTGCTGGTGGTCGTGACACGCGACACCGCGGAGAACTACCGTGGCTGGCTCGCGCTCCACGGCGCCAAGGTCAAATTCACCACCGCCCTCGATCCCGCAGGCGCAGACGCGATTCGCGAGTCGGCGGTATTTCAGGCCATCGGCATGGTGGCTCCGATGCCGTTTGCCCTCGTGCTGGACGCACAAGGCAAACTCGTCGGCAAGATCGCGCCCAAGGTGGCGACCTCCCTGCGCGGACTCGCCGAGCTGCTGCGCCGCGCGGGTGTGAAGGTTGCGCCGGAAGATCTGCCCACGCCCGACATGTTTCCCAAGCCCGCCACCGCGGCACCCGCGCCAGCGCCCGCGAAGTCGAACGCGCCCGCCACGGCCCCCTCCGCGTCCGCCGAGTCGCCCGCCGACCGCGACTACGCGGCCTTCGTCGCGCTCCGCCAGGAATCGCCGCCCGGCAAGCCACTTGAGATGGGCGGCATGAAATCATACGTGGCATGGGTCGACGCCCGCGCCCAAAAAATCACGGCCGAAGGCCTCGCGTTCTACAAAAGTAACCCGCAGGACGCGCGCCGCTGGGATGTCGTGATGACCGTCATCAACCGCGCGCCCTACTTCATGAAGGACTTCGTCCCGAAGCCGGGCGTGACTCAGAGCGTCAACGACATCGTGCCCGATGAGGAGGCCAAGCAGGCGTGGACGGCCCGGACCGATGAGTTGAAGCGCGCCCTGCTGGCCGCCAGCGACAGCCAGCCGGAGCAGCGCGAAATGATCGAATTTCAGGACTTCGCCGCCACCTCCCGCGGCCTGCGCGCCAAACTCAAGAGCGGCGAAGAGAAGGATGCGCGCGCACTTTGGCAGGGGCTGCTCGCACGCTTCGATGCACACGTCGCCCGCCATGCGGGCAACGCCCGGCTCGGACCCGAGGCGGAGAATTTTCTCTCGGCATGGCGCGAAGTCATCCCCGGCTCGATGGAGGAAGGCTGCAGGCATTTTCTCGCCGCACCCGACCCGGGCGTGAAGAAATTTGCCACCGAGAAACTCGCCGCACTCGCCCAGATCGAGAAACCGCTCGACCTCGCGTTCACCGCGGTCGACGGCCGCCCCGTCGATCTGGCGAAGCTGCGCGGCAAGGTTGTGCTCGTTGATTTTTGGGCGACGTGGTGCGGCCCGTGCAAGGCCGAGCTCCCGAACATCATCGCCGCCTACAAGAAATACCACGATCAGGGTTTCGAGGTCGTCGGCATCGCGTTGGAGAACGGCAACGTCGCCGCCAACGACACCCCCGAGCAACGCGAAGCCAAACTCGCAAAAGCCCGCAAGGTTCTCACCGATTTCACCGCCCAAAACCACCTGCCCTGGCCGCAGCACTTCGACGGGCACTACTGGAAGAACGAGATCGCGACTAAGTTCGGGATCGGCGCCATCCCGGCGATGTTCCTCGTCGATCAGAAAGGCCGCATCGTTTCTACTAATGCCCGGGGCGAACGACTCGGGCAAGAGATCCGCCGGTTGCTGGAGAGGTAGTCGCGGCTCCGCTTGACCGCCCCGCGCAGGGCGACCCTGAATTGCGCGGTCCGGCACCGTCGCGGCGCCGCAATCCGGTGAACGAATTCACCAAAGTCGGGATTGCCTTCCTCCCCTCGGACCGTGCGAAGATCGAGCCGTTACCCGCCCAAGACCTTGCGCGGCGTGGCCCTGACCTTGACCCCATCAGGCGTCTGACCTCGAAACCCTCAGCAATCCTCCTGACCCATGAAGCGATCCCTGCCCGTTTCCGTCGCCGCCCTCGTGCTCGGCGCCTTGTTTGCCACCATCCCCCCCGCTTTCGCGCAAGCCGCCAATCCGGCCCCGACGGCGGCGCAGCTCGCCAAATACGACGCCAACAAGAACGGCCGCCTCGACCCCGAGGAACTCGCGGCGCTCCAACGCGACCAGGCCAAGTCGACCGCCGCCAAGGACGAGGCCGTGCAGCTCTCCGTCTTCGAGGTCAAGGCCGACGACGCCGACACCTACCAGGCCACCAACACCTCCTTCGTCACCGGCACCAACACCGAACTCAACAAGACCCCGCTCGACGCGAAGATCTTCAACCGCCAGATGCTCGACGACATGGGCGTGGTCGACATGACCGACATGCTCTGGAAGCTCGGCGGCCTCGGGCCGGCCGTCATCAACGCGAGTGAGGACGTGCGCGGCATGGTCGAGGGCGACCGGCAGGACCCGAAGTCGATGTCGATGCGCGGCCTCCAGATCAACAACCCGCGCCGCGACGGCTTCCTCCGCTCCGACACCACGCTGCTCGACACCTTCGACATCGAGCGCGTCGAGGCCATCGGCGGCTCCAACTCCCTCCTCTTCGGTTCCGGCGACGCCGGCGGCGTCATCACCTCCGCCTCCAAACGCGCCTATCTCAACCGCCGCCCCACGATGACGCTCTCCGCCATGGCCGACTCCGAGGGCTCCCGCCGCTACACGCTGGATGCCCAGGTCGGCATGAAATACTTCGCCTTCCGCGCCAACGCCGTGCGGGACGACACGAAGTATTTCCGCCCCGGCCTCGCCCGCCACGCCAAGGGCTACCAGCTCACCGCCACCTTCCAGCCGTGGAAACGCCTCCAGATCCGCGGCGAATTCCGCGACTACAGCCGCGACACCATCTTCGCCCAAGCCGTGATCGTGCGCGCGCCGCTCACCTGGCTCCTGCCCAACGGCGCCCGCGTCGACAACCAGAACACCCGCTACCTCGTCGCCTTCCCCGAAGCCTCGCAGATCACCGGCGGCGTCTTCGACCTCACCAAGGTCGACTCCGCCATCGCGCCCTACCATCGCGATTTCTATTTCAACCAGATCAAGTCCATCGTCGCCGAGGCCACGCTCATGGAAGGCCTCGCCGTGCAGCTCCGCTACGGTCACGACGCGCGCGTCAACGACGCCCCGCGTGCCAGCAGCACCACGGTGTTTGCACCCGGCGCCACCGGCAACAACTACGTCGATCCCGCCACCGGCGCTGTCGGCCAGAAATGGGCCTTCAACAATTCGCTCGTCGCCACGCCATTTTTCACCGGCGCCCGCGGCTATCGCGCCGCCGTCGCCTACCAGAAGGACCTCGGCAAATGGTTCGGCCGCCACCAAGCGAGCGTCTTCCGGCAGGTCATGGAATCGTGGTCCAACCAATACGAGGGCCGCTTCTACGAGGTCGATCCCAACGGCGCGATCATCCAAAACCCCGCCACCATCACCAACGCCGAGTCCGGCCGCAACGTGATGCCCGCCGTCTGGATGCCCATCTTCCCCGGGACGCTCCTCGGCGGCCAGGACTGGCGCATCGACACCATCAACCACCCCAACGGCCGCACCTACAAATACGCCCCGCGCGTTTACTCCGGCGCTGTCACCCCCACCGCGGCGAATCCCATGGGCATGTCCGGCGGCACCAACGCCACCACCGGCAACCCCAGCAACACCGCCCACATCATGGACGACACCAATGAGAAGAGCTGGGGCGCCAGCCTCTTCAGCGAATGGTGGCGCGGCAAAATCGACACCATGGCCGGCATCCGCCGCGAGGAAGCCACCGGCCTGCGCAAGGCCCTCGGCCTCAAACGCGGCCCCATCTCCTACGACGGCCTCACCGTCGGTTTCGTGGCCGACACGCCCGTGAAGGACCTCCGCCTTTCCGGCAACTATTCGTCCAACGGAAAAATCAACTTCGACACCACGCGCGACATCTACAACGACCCGCTCCCGCCCGGCAAAGGCGTCAGCCGCGATGTCGGCTTCAAGTTCGACCTCTTCGACCGCCGCCTCTCCGGCAATGTGAACTACTACAAGTCCCAGGCCCAGAATTTCACCGCCACCTTCGGCAACCGCGACGACCTCGATCCCAACGGCCTCAACGGCCGCCACGGCGGCAACGCCTACACCTACAGCAAGACCTCCGACGGCTACAACCTCACCCTCTCCGCCCGCCCCACGCGCAATTGGGAGATCCGCGCGACCTTCGCCACCGCCAACGGCTCCGAGCGCAGCAACGTCACCCTCCCCCAGTTCTACAACGACCAGTTCAACACCACCACGGTCGGCGGCCAGCAGGTCGTCGCCGTCAAGTCCACCGCCGGCGCGCTTTCGCCGCTCATGGTCCCCTCCGATCCGCTTGATCCCGCCTCCGCGCCCATCCCGCTCTCCCTCGCGATGATGAAGGACCAGGCCAGCCCCTACTACGCGGTCCTCGATCCCGAGGGCGGCTACATCACCAACGCTCAGCAGCTCGGCCTCCTCACTCCCGGCGTCGGCACCGGCGTCAACGGCCTCCCCATCACGGATCATCAGCTCGGTTTCACTTCACCCTCCGGCGGCACGCTCATCGTGCGCCGCGCCGGCGAAAAGACCGCCGGCTACGCCGAAAAAGCCTACAGCCTCATCAACACCTACCGCTTCACCGAAGGCCGCCTCCGCGGCCTCACCGTCGGCGTCACCACCAGCTTTCAGCAGAACTACCGCGGCTACATGTATACCGACGCCGCCGACGCGAACAAACGGAAGATGTATTTCTTCCCCAACCGCCTCCTGAACGATGTGTTCGCGAGCTACAGTTTCCGCGTGTCGCGCACGATCCGCGCCGGCCTGCAACTGAACGTGAGCAACGCCCTCGACTCCAATCGCGTGCTCTACCTGATCAGCAGCGCCAACGGCACCCTCCGCTACGCCCAGTGGTTCAACGCCCCCCGCAAGTTCGCGCTCACCGCCCGCTTCACCTACTGAGTTCGGCCCGTCGTGGACGAGGCGTCCCGCCTCGTGCCCGGATTACACCAGCCGCGCCATTTTTCCGCGACCACCTCGAACCCGCGCTCAACTTTAACGTTGCCGTTGAAGTTCGCCAAACGTGGTAGCCGCCGAGGTGACGAGGCGGGTTGACGCGACTCTCTTTGCTCCAGCCTCTCACGTCGGTTGCCACGGCCGACGGCACCCTTCCGGCTCAGCGTTTCTCCGCCGCCGCCACGCACCGCCGTGCCCACGGCACCGCGCGCAGCCGTGCTTCCGGAATCAGCTGACCGGTGACTTCACAGACACCGTAGGTGCCGTTGGCAATCCGCTCCAGCGCGGCATCGATTTCCGCCAGCTCGGTCTCGGCCAGCGAAATCTCGGCCATCAACGTGTCGTGTTCGCATTCATCGTTGGCCACGTCGACCGCATCGGCGCCGCCGCGCGGCAGCGGCATGCGGGCTTCGGCCGCATGTTCGTCGTGCTCGCGCCGCAACGTTTCACGGATGCGCCGCAACGTGCGGTCATGCCACGCCCATTTGCGCGGGACGGAGCCGGGTTTCGCCGCCTGCTGCAGCGCAACCTCGGCCTTGAGCCAGTGATCCAGATCGCGGCCGTGTTCGCGACCACCCTGCTCGTAGAGTTGATACGCCAGTTCCCGGATTTCGTTTTCCGTGGGGCCCGGTCGCGCATCTGACGGATGGGTTGAGTCGTTCATGGCGGGTTGGGGTTAAGAGCTTCTGCCACGGCGACACGCTACGCCGGTCGCGCGACTTCGCCCTGCGTTCCTTGCGATTCGCTGCGCGTCGGTTGGCCCGGGGTGCAACTCAAAGTGAGGTCAGTTTTCGAATGCCTCGGCTGTAGCGGCGGTCTATGACCGCCGGCTTTGCGCCAAGGGCATTCGTTCGGCGGTCATCGAGCGCCGCTACAAATCGCTGACCTCAGTTTGAGTTACACCCCCGTTGGCCCGGAGCCCGAGTTTCTCGTTGCCGCGTCGCCGCAGCCACGCTGCCATCAACCGGTCCCCACCCCACCCGATGCGACGTCCCTTCGCGTTTGCCTGCCTGCTGTTGCTCGTCGCCACGCGCGCCCTGGCCGCGCCGTCCGATCCGGTCGACCCCACGAAGCCGGTCAGCTACTGGCAACAGGTCCGCCCGGTCTTCCAGGCTCATTGCCAGGGCTGCCATCAACCAGCCAAGCCCAAGGGTGGTTTCGTCATGACCGAGTTCAAGCGCCTGCTCGCCGGCGGCGACAACAGCTCGCCCGCCATCGTCCCGCGCGACCCGAAAACCAGTCCGCTCGTCCACGCCATCACGCCCGATGCCAGCGGCGAGTTCGACATGCCCAAGGACAAAGCCGCGCTCCCCGAGGCCGATCGCGCGCTCATCACGCGCTGGATCGCCGAGGGCGCGGTCGACGACACGCCCGCCAACGCCGTGCAACGCATCGACGCCGGGCATCCGCCCACCTACACGCGCCCGCCCGTCATCACGTCGCTCGCGTTTTCGCCTGACGGATCGCTCCTCGCGGTCTCCGGCTTTCACGAAGTGCTGTTGCACAAGGCCGACGGCTCCGGCCTCGTCGCGCGCCTCATCGGCCTCTCCGAGCGTATTGAGTCCGTGCGCTTCTCGCCCGACGGTTCACGCCTCGCCGTCGCCGGCGGCCTGCCCGCGCGCATGGGCGAGGTGCAGGTGTGGGATCTCGCCGCGCGCAAGCTCACCGTGTCCGTGCCGATCGGCTACGACACCGTCTACGGCGTGAGCTGGTCGCCCGATGGCCAGCTCGTCGCCTTCGGTTGCCCCGACAACAATGTGCGCGCCATCGACGCCACCACCGGCGAGCAGGTGCTCCAGCAGGGTTCGCACAACGACTGGGTGCTCGACACCGTGTTCACGCGCGACGGCAAGCACCTCATTTCCGTCGGCCGCGACATGAGCACCAAGCTCACCGAGGTCGAGACGCAGCGCTTCATCGACAACATCAGCTCGATCACGCCCGGCGCGCTCCGCGGCGGCCTGCACTCGGTCGCGCTGCGCCCCGACCGTGACGAAGTCGTCATCGGCGGCGCCGACGGCGTGCCCGCGCTCTACCAGATTTTCCGCAAGACCAAGCGCCGCATCGGCGACAACGCCAACCTCCTCCGTAAATTCCCCGCGATGGAGGGCCGCGTCTTCGCCGTCGACTACAGCCGTGACGGCAAACTCATCGCCGCCGCCAGCAGCTACAACGGCCACGGCGCCGTGCACCTGTTCCCCGGCGAATTCAACACCGAGATCCCTGAGCTCCTCCTGAAGGCCTACGCCGACAAAATCGCCAGCGCCTACACCAAGGAGGAGAAGGCCGAGATCGAGCGTTTCACCACCGACGGCGCAAAGCGTCTCGCCGAAACCAAGTTTCCCTGCGGCGTCTACGCGCTCGCCTTTCACCCCGACGGCACGCGCCTCGCCGCCGCCGGCGAAGACGGCCGCATCCGCCTCCTCAACACCGCCGACGGCACAATCGTCAGCGAATTCGTCCCGGTCACCGTCGCGCCAAAAAAACTGGCGCAAGCGGTGTCACGATAAACACCCCAATGAATGCGCACTGCATGAAGGTAGGAGCCTGCTTGCAGGCGATGGCTTGGAGTGGCACGGGGCTCCCGACCCGTGTTCGGACTCACGGGTCGGGAGACCCGTGCCACGAAATCGCCTGCAAGCAGGCTCCTTCCTCTCGATTTTCGCTCATGACGCCCCGCTCGCTCGTCTGCCTCGGCACCCTGTTAGTTACGCCTCTCTTCGCCGCGATGGCGCCTATTCCCAAAATCGCCCCCGAGGTCCTCCCCGCCGGCACAAAAGTCGCCGCCCTCGAGATCGCGCCCGCCTCCGTCGCCCTCAATGGCACGTTCGACTCCGCGCAAATCCTCGTCACCGCGCGCCTCGTCGATGGCACGAGCCTCGACGCAACGCGCCTCGCCAAACTCTCCGTCGATTCCGCCGCCGCCGAAGTCACACCCGCCGGCCAGCTCCACGCCCGCGCCAACGGCCGCGCCACCCTCACCGCCTCGCTCTCCGGCCAGTCCGCACGCGCCGCCGTCACCGTCGCACGAGTCGTCGAATCACCGATCGTCGACTACGTCCGCGACGTCAGCCCCGTCATCAACCGCCTCGGTTGCAGCGCCGGCACGTGTCACGGCGCGAAGGAGGGTAAGGTCGGCTTCAAGCTCTCGCTCCGCGGCTACGACGCGATCTACGACGTGCGCTCGCTCGTCGACGACCACGCCGGCCGCCGCGTCAACCTCGCCTCGCCCGACGACTCGTTGATGTTGCTCAAGGCCACCGGTGCCGTCCCCCACGAAGGCGGCCAGCGCACGCCTTACGACAGCAAATACTATCGCATCCTCCGCGCGTGGATTGCCGGCGGCGCCAAGCTCGACCCCGCCACGCCGCGCGTCACCAAGATCGAAATCTCGCCGCAAGATCCCGTCCTCCAAGCCGTCGGCTCGCGCCAGCAGATGCGCATCGTCGCCACCTACGCCGACGGCCGCGCGCGCGATGTGACCGCCGAGGGCTTCATCGAATCGGGCAACACCGATGTCGTCACCGTCGACGAACACGGCCTCGTCACCACGCTCCGCCGCGGCGAGGCGCCCGTGCTCGCGCGTTTCGAGGGCAACTACGCCGCCACCACCGTCACCGTCATGGGCGACCGCAGCGGCTTCGCGTGGGCCGAGCC
Organism: Verrucomicrobiota bacterium; assembly: GCA_016235555.1. Classification (GTDB taxonomy): domain Bacteria; phylum Verrucomicrobiota; class Verrucomicrobiia; order Opitutales; family Opitutaceae; genus JACRKC01. The sequence continues at coordinate 23,861 of JACRKC010000006.1, read as the reverse complement.
GGAGAAGTGGAACCAGATCGACGAGTTCACCGCCGCGAAATGGCAGCGCCTGAAAATCCTCCCGTCCGCGCTCGCCGGCGACGAGGAGTTCCTCCGCCGCGTTTACCTCGATCTCACCGGCCTGCCGCCGACGACCGACGAGGTGCGCGCGTTCCTCGCCGACAACCGCCCCGTGCGCACGAAGCGCGACGCCGTCATCGATCGGCTCATCGGTTCGCCCGAGTTCGTCGACCACTGGGCCAACAAATGGGCCGACCTCCTCCAAGTGAACCGGAAATTCCTCGGCGAGGAGGGCGCAAAAAAATTCCGCGAATGGATCCGCGGCGAGGTCGCCGCCAACACGCCCTACGACGCCTTCGCGCGCAAAATCCTCACCGCCACCGGCTCCACGCGAGAAAATCCCGCGGCCAGTTACTACAAGGTCCTCCGCACGCCGACCGAGACGATGGAGAACACCACGCACCTCTTCCTCGCCACGCGCTTCAACTGCAACAAGTGCCACGACCACCCCTTCGAACGCTGGACGCAGGATCAGTATTACGAACTTTCCGCCTTCTTCGCCCGGCTCGACCTCAAGAAGGATCCGCAGTCCGGCAACAAGACCATCGCCGGCACCGCCGTCGAGGGCGCCAAGCCCCTCTACGAAATCGTCGCCGACAAAACCGACGGCGAAATCACCCACGACCGCACCGGCCAGATCACCGCGCCCGCCTTCCCCTACGCCGCGAAAGTTGTGGGAGGGGCTTTACGCCCCGACTCGGCCGCTCCGTCCTCCCCCTCCCGCCGCGAATCCCTCGCCGCCTGGATCACCTCCCCCGACAACCGCTACTTCGCCCTCAGCTACACCAACCGCCTCTGGGGCTACCTCACCGGCGTCGGCCTCATCGATCCGCTCGACGACATCCGCGCCGGCAACCCGCCCAGCAACCCCGAGCTCCTCGCCTACCTCACGTCGGAATTCGTGCGCAGCGGCTTCGATACACGCCAGCTCCTCCGCCTCATCACCACCTCGCGCACCTACCAACTCGCCGTCGCTACGCATCGCTGGAATTCCGACGACAAGACCAACTACTCCCACGCGCTCGCCCGCCGCCTCCCCGCCGAGGTGCTGCTCGACTCCGTCTTCAAGGTCACCGGCTCCACGCCGAAATTCCCGGGCATCGCGGCCGGCACGCGCGCCGCCCAGCTCCCCGACTCCGCGATCGATCTGCCGAGCGGTTTCCTCGCCAACCTCGGCCGCCCCGCGCGCGAGTCCGCCTGCGAGTGCGAACGCAACTCCGACATCGGCCTCGGCAACGTCATGGCCCTCCTCAGCGGCCCGGCCGTCTCGGACGCGATCCAGGATCCGAAAAACGATCTCGCGAAACTCGTCGCCGCCCAGCCCGACGACCGCCGTCTCATCAACGAAGTCTTCCTCCGCATCCTCAACCGCCCCGCCACCCCTGCCGAAATCGACTCCACGCTCGCCGCCTGGCGCGGCCTCGACACCGACCACCAGAAACTCACCGCCGCCCGCGCCGAGCGCGAAGCCTGGTGGGTGCCCATCCTCGCCAAGAAGGAAACCGACCGCACCGCCGCGATCGCCGCCGCCCGCGCCGCGGTCGAGGCCCGCACCATCGCGATCGCGCCACAGGTCGCCGAGGCCGAGAAGAAGCGCATCGAGAAAATCGCCGCCACCCGCACCGCCCTCGCCGCCGAGGAGGAAAAGGTGCCCGCCGCGCAGGCCGCTTGGGAAGCCGCTTTGCCGCCCGCGCGCCTCGGCACCACGTGGCAGCCGCTCACGTTCACCACCATGCGCGGCAGCAACAATATCAAGGTCACCAAACAGCCCGACGGCGCCTACCTCGCCACCGGCGCCAAGACCAACAACGTCGACGTCACCCTCACCGGCACCACCGATCTCACCGGCATCACGGGTATCATGCTCGAGGCGCTCCCCGACAACTCGCTCCCCAACTACGGCCCCGGCCGCGCCAACGGCAATTTTGTCCTCACCGAAATCGTCCTCCGGACTGCCGACAAAGCCGCAAAGCGCGACGTCAAGGACGCCAAGTTCAAGGACGCCCGCGCCGACTTTTCACAGAACAACTTCGACGTGAAGCTCGCCATCGATGGCAAGATCGACGACGCCCGCGACGGCTGGGCCGTGAGCCCGCGTTTCGGCGAGCCGCACTACGCCCGCTTCGCGCTCGCCGAACCCGCCGGCGAAGAAGGCGGCACGACGCTCACGCTCATTCTCTATCACCGCTTCCGCGACGATTTCTTTGTCGGCCGCTTCCGCCTCTGGGCCACCACCTCCACCGATCCGCTCGAGCTCGGCCTTCCGTCAGACATCGCCGCCATCCTCAAGACTCCGGCCGCCGCTCGCACATCCGAGCAAGCGACCGCGCTCACCGCCTACTACCGCGCCGCCGACCCCGCGCTCCTGAAAAAACAACACGCCCTCACCACCGCCGAGCGCCCACTCCCCGAGGATTCGAAACTCAAATCCCTGAAAGCCGCCCTCGCCACCGCCGAGCTGCCCGTGCCGCTCGACCCGAAGCTCGCCCAACTCCGCGCCGACACCGAGATGAGCGAAAAACAACAAGCCAACCACCGCCTCGCCGCCACCCAGGACTTGGCGTGGGCCCTCATCAACACGCCGGCGTTTTTGTTCAACCACTAGGAAATCATCCGATGTCCTCTCCCGCGTTTGTCATTCTGAGCGCAGCGAAGAATCCACTTGGATACTCGCAAGCGATGAGCGCGTTCGCATCTCCTGCTGGATTCTTCGCTACGCTCAGAATGACAGGCACGTTTTGTCACCGCCTCTAGGGAATCCGTCGCCCCATCTCCGAACTCCCATCTCCCATCCCCCAAAAGAGAAAGGCCCCGCCATGATCCGCCTCCCCGGTGGTCTCAACACCGACCTCTGCGACACGCACGCGAAGCTCACCCGCCGCGATCTCCTCCGCCTCGGCGGCTCGTCGATCCTCGGCCTCTCCCTCGGCCAGCTCCTCCGCCTCAACGCCCAGGCCGCCACCGCGCCGGTCGCCGCCGCCACGAAAGGCGTGCCCGGCTGGGGCCGCGCCAAGAGCGTCATCATGGTCTACCTGCAAGGCGGCCCCTCGCATCTCGATCTCTGGGACCCGAAGGAAAACGTCCCCGACAAAATCCGCAGCGCGTTCAAGCCCATCCCGACGAAGATCCCCGGCATCAACTTCACCGAGGTCCTCCCGCGCCTCGCGCAGGTGAACGACAAGTTCACCATGATCCGCTCGATGAGCTACACGCCCAACGGGCTCTTCAACCACACCGCCGCGATCTACCAGATCATGACCGGCTACACGACCGACAAGGTCAGCCCGTCCGGCCAGCTCGAGCCGCCCAACGCGAAGGATTTTCCCAACTTCGGTTCCAACATCGTCCGCCTCAAGCCGGTCGACACGCCCATGCTCCCGTTCGTGATGCTCCCGCGGCCGCTGCAGGAATCCAACGTCGTCGGCAAGGGCGGCTCCGCCGGCTTCCTCGGCAAGGCCTTCGATCCCTACACGCTGTTTCCCGAGGGCGACGACCTCGACATGGAGAAAATGGATCGCCTCAAGACCGACGACCTCAAGCTCCCGCAGGAAGTCTTCGCGATGCGCCTCAAGCGCCGCGCCAAGCTCCGCGAGGCCATCGAGCAGGCGATGCCCGATCTCGAGAAAGCCACGGCGAACTACAACCTCGACGAGTATTACCAGCGCGCGCTCAACCTCATCGTGTCCGGCCGCGCGCGCGAGGCGTTCAACCTCGCCGCCGAGCCCGCCGCGCTCCGCGATCGTTATGGCCGCAACACCTTCGGCCAGTCGCTGCTCCTCGCCCGCCGCCTCGTCGAGGCCGGCACGCGCGTCGTCGAAGTCATCTGGCCCAAGGTCGCCAACTCCGACAACCACTCGTGGGACCATCACCAGAGCCTCACCGAGCGCATGAAGGACAAATCCGGCCCGATGCTCGACACCGGCCTCAGCGCGCTCTTTGAGGATCTCGATCAGCGCGGCCTGCTCGCCGACACGCTGGTCGTCTGCCTCGGCGAATTCGGCCGCAGCCCGGAGCGCGGCGTGAGCACCTCCGGCAACAACAACAGCGCCGACGGCCGCGACCACTGGCCGTATTGCTACACGAGCATCGTCGCCGGCGCCGGCACCAAACGCGGCTACGTCCACGGCGAATCCGACAAGACCGCCTCCGCTCCCAAGAGCGACCCCGTGCACCCGACGGAATTGCTCGCCACCATCTACCACGCCTTTGGCATCGACCCCGACACGATCGTCTACAACCACCTCAACCAACCCCGCGAGCTCGTGAAAGCAAAGGCGCTGACGAAGTTGTTTGGGTGAACCACTCTCGCACCCCAAACTCCAAAGACTGACTGCCACGGTCCTGCCCTTCGGCCAGCAACGTGACGTAGTCGGTATGCGACAAGTCGCGCGCGGCAATGGAAACGCCCCCTCTTCCCCTTGATCAGTCACCAACGCGGGTTGCTGTAGCGGAACGAGCGCGTGCCTTCGGGTTTCGCCTCGGCGCGATCTATCTGGTGCTGCACAATCTGACGGCCGTGCTAGGGCTCGTGCCCGGCTTGGATGCGTTGGGCGACGCAAGCGGGACGGCAGTGAAACAAGCGGCGGCGTGGATAGGTCACCGGATCCTCGGAATCACGCGCGAGATTCCGACGGGGCTCACGGGGAGTTCCGATACGACCGCCGACTGGCTCCGCGTGGGAATTTTTGCGACAATGGCGGCGATGGCAGCAATGGCTTGGATCATCGGCGACCGGAGGTGCACGCCGGATGTCCGAATGTGCCGCTGGCTGCGGTTCGGGCTGCGCCTCGTGCTCGGCAGTGCGATGTTGGTTTATGGGTTCATGAAGATCGTCCCGCCGACGCAGTTCCCGCCGCCTTCGTTGCACCAATTGACCCAAACGCTGGGTGAGTCTTCACCGCAGGGATTGCTGTGGAAATTCATGGGCTTCTCTCCGGCCTACGTTGTGTTTCTCGGAGTGGCCGAGGTGATGGCGGGCGCGCTGCTGTTTTTCCGCCGCACGACGCTGCTCGGCGCACTGCTCACTGCGGGCATCATGGCCAATGTCGTCATGCTCAACCTCTGCTACGACGTGCCGGTGAAGCTGTATTCAGGGCACCTCCTGGTCATGGCGGTTTTCTTGATCTGGCCTGACCGGGGACGGCTTGCGTTGTTGCTCTGGTTCCACCGCCCGACCGAACTGGATCCCGCCGTGGAAACATGGCCGACCTTGGGCCAGAGGCGGCTGGCGACCGCACTTACACTCGTTGTCGCGGTTGGCACCCTCTATCAAGCGATCGGTGGCCAGCTCAAGGCGGGCGCTGACAATGCGGCGCGCTACGGCGCCACACCGCCGGAGCTGCGGGGCATCTGGCGCGTCGAGGCCTATGAACGAGACGGCCAGCTCGTGCCGCCGCTGACGACCGACACTCAGCGCTGGCAGACCGTGATCTTCGGCGACTACCGAATCGTCGCCGCACGTCGGATGGATGGCACCCGGGCGGGATTCTGGTTCGTGCGCAAGGCCGAAGCGGCCGGCGGGTATCTGTTCGGAACTTCAGCTTCTGACGCCACGCCTACACCCGTGGTAATCTCCCTGCCCGAAGCCGGGCGGATGCTGCTGGAGGCGAAACTGAACGGTGCGGCGTTGAAGGTGACTTTGCAGCGAGTGGACGAGAGGCAATTCACACTGCTCAGCCGCGGTTTCCACTGGATCACGGAACAATCGTTCAACCGGTGAAGGGCAGAGCTGATCGGTTTTAGAGCAGCCAAAACGAACGGTAAGGATCGGCGCGGAGGCCGAAGGCATTGGGTTTTAAAAGGAGCCGAAGGGGTCAGGTTCAAAAGTTTAATAATATCTGTCGCCCGCCGCCACTCGTTCGAACGTGAAATCGAAGAGAAATTTCGGCCACCGGCGGACCGCCCGTAGACTTGCGGTCTGAGGTTTTTCCGGCAGCGTATTCTCATGAGCACCGTGATCGAAATCGCCGCCGCGTTCGAAAAATTGTCGGCCCGCGAACGGGAGGAATTTGCTGAATGGTATGAGGCCCGGTTGGGACAGCGGCCGAAGGCAGCGGCCGAAGGGCAGCGGCCGAAGGGGTCAGGTTTTAATGTTTAATATTTTAGTAAAGAACCGATAAAAGAACCGATAGGGTCATGTCTTGACTCTTGACTGCCGTCGGGGCGGGACGGCTGAGAGCCGGTCGGGCTTCGTTCGCAAATCTTTCAGTCCGCTCCGGGATATTCGCCAAAAAAGACAAAAGGCGTCGGGTTTTGATGCTTAATGTCAGCCGCCGACCGCCATTCGTGCGAACGTGGAATCGGAAAAGAAACTCCCGTTGGTCCCGCGCCAGAGCGAACCCGTCAGCTCTGAAATCTTCCTCCCAAGAAAATTTTCCTGCCCTATGATCCGCCGGATGGCGGGTAAGGAGATTTTTGGTAGGAAAATCTTCCCTATCGCTGACACGATCTACCGCATCGGCCATGCGGCAGTGGCACGTGCAGCCGCACCGCCTTCGCGCACGAATATGTGCAATTCCGCAGATGGCCGATTCTCTTCGTGCGCGAACTTCGTCGTGCGTTCCCGTCTTGCCAGCGCGAAGCGACCGACCACATTCAGCCCGTCATGAGCGAAGCCAATCTCCTCCACGCCGCCCTCAAACTTCCGGCGAGGCGTCGCGAAAAGCTCGCGGAGGCCATCTTGGGGAGCGTGAAGCGGCCGAGCCAGCGTCATCTCGATTCGCTTTGGGTGCAGGAAGCCGAGTCCCGCATCGACGGCCTGTTGAAGGGCCACATCAAGACCGTCCCGGGCGCCAAGGTGCTAGCTTATCGCGGTCGTTCATGACCTTCGAGTTTCTCGTTCCGGCGCAGGACGAGTTCGAGGAGGCCTTCGATTGGTATCAGGCGCGCTCGGTCCGGGCGGCGGAGGGGTTTCGCGCACGAGTTGCAGAGGCGGTTGCGGCCGCGATGTCCCGGCCGACCTCGGCGGGCTTTCTTGTCGGCCGGCGCGTGAGGAAAATCCTGCTCAGCCCTTATCGCTACGGGTTGCTCTATTTCGTCCACGAACAAGTGGTCTATGTGGTCGCAGTCGCCCACAACCGCCGACGGCCGAACTATTGGCGCCGCCGCATAACGTGGATCTGAAGAAATTTCAGAAAGGAACGCCGGTTCTTCCCTCGCCGTGGCGACCCGACAAGTTTGGAAATCGACGGCTAGAGCCAGATGCAGCCGTGGATCCTACGCGCTTCTCTCACGCGCGATTCCGCAGGTAGGTTTGCACATCGTCGTGGTTGCCGACGAAGTCGCAGCGCAAGAGCCCGCCGGCCGCGTCGAAGACGATCCGCAGACTCATTCCGGCGCGAATCTCGTAGAGGCCGGGCGCGAGTCGGCGCAACGCGTAGCCGCGATGGGCGTGGGGCCGGCCCCAGCACTCAGGCAACGCTCGCAACGCGGCGTTGACCGCGTCGATTTCGGCGGGCGCCAGCTTTCCCGCGAGGCTGAGAAAGCGTTTGGTCAGCAGGACTCGCGGCGAGGGCGGTGGTCCGGAGGTCGCCGGTGAACTCGAAGGTTTCGGCGGCGTCGATTTCTTCATGGATTTTTTTCGCAGCCTCCGCGAGTTCGGCCTTGGTCAGGCGGTATTCCTGTTCGGCGTAATCGGCGGCGTGGATGGCGACCGGGCGCAAGGCGATCACCTGCGCGCCGCAAACGATGCCGATCTCCTCCCCCCCCGCCGCCCGCGCCAGCCAGGCGCCGAGGTTCTGCCGCGCAGTCGTGATCGTCAGCGTTTTCATTGGGACAGATAAATGTCATTTTAATGTCCGGCGTGTCAACCCTGCCCCGCCGACCCTGGCAGTGCAACCGAGCTCGCCCCGCGATCCGTCCAGCCACGATCTACCACGCCTTCGGCATCGACCCCGACACGATCGTCTACAACCACCTCAACCAACCCCGCGAGCTCGTGAAAGCGAAGGCGCTCACGAAACTGTTTGGGTGAATTTCGTGGCTGAGGCGTCCCGCCTCAGTCCGGACCCTTCAATCCACGAGGCGAGACGCCTCGCCACGCGGATTTTTGACCCGGCAGACCAACCCCTGTCCTGGCTTTGGGTTGGCATTCTGGCAGCCAGCAGCCACGCTCCGGCCGCCATGCCGATCACGCTGCCACCCCTCACGCGTCGTCAGTTTCTCTCCCGTTCGCTGATCGGCGGCGCCGGACTGCTGCTCGGCTCCTGCGCGCGCCTCCCCGCGGGTCGCCGCGCCGATCCGCACACCTGGGCGCTCCTGTCCGACACGCACATCGCCGCCGACCGCGCGAAGGTCGCGCGTAACATCGCGATGGCGGCGCACCTCGAGGCCGTCGTGCGCGATGTGCTCGCGCAGCCGGTCGCGCCCGCCGCCGCGATCGTCAACGGCGACCTCGCCTACAACACCGGCGAGTCGACGGACTACGCGACGTTTGCCGCGCTGATCGCGCCGTTGCGCGCGGCCGCCCTGCCGCTCCACCTCGCGCTCGGCAACCACGACCACCGTGAGCGCTTTTGGACGGCGCTGGCTGACGACGCGACCGCCAGGCGGCCGCTCGCGGACCGGCAGGTGGCCCGCGTCGCCGCCGAGCGGGCCAACTGGTTCATCCTCGACTCACTCGACCAGACCAACAAGACGCCCGGCCGCTTCGGCGAAGCGCAACTCGCGTGGCTCGCGCGTGAACTCGACGCGCACACCGACCGGCCCGCGCTCGTCGTCACGCACCACAACCCCACGACCGATCCGACCAAGGTCTCGATCATCGACGAGGCCGCGCTCTACGCCGTGTTGCAGCCGCGGCGACAGGTGAAGGCGCACCTCTTTGGCCACTCGCATGTGTGGAGTGTAAAGACGGACGCCACCGGCCTGCACCGGATCAACCTGCCAGCGACCGCGTATGTGTTCGATGCGGCGCAGCCTGCGGGCTGGGTGATCGCGCAGCTCGCGCCGCGCGGCGTGAAGCTCCACCTTCGCTGCGTCGATCCGACCCGGAAAGATCACGGAGAGGTGAAGGAGCTCACGTGGCGCGTGTGACATGAGGCTCGGTTGCAGGGCGGGGTCGCCGGACTCCGCCGTTTTTTCCATCCCCATCAATTCGCGGCGGGGTTCGGCGACCCCGCCCGACAACAAGCTCAGCTCACTGTAGCACGCGAAACATGCTCGAGTAGTCGTCCGTCCAGAGCGGAATGTCGTTCGGTTTCGCCGGCGGGCTCGCGACGCTGCGCAGCGCGTGGCGCGCCATGAACCCGGTGTTCTTGCTGAGCACCATCCACGTGTTGCCGTAGAGCCACCACGCACCGCCGTCGTCATCGTCGTCGCTGCCGTCCTCGCACTCGATGTGGTGCACGGGATAGTCGAATTCGCGGGCGGCGTTTTCGATCACGGGGCGGAGGTTGAGGTAGCGGTTGGAGATGTTCACGAGGATCACGCCGTCGGGCTTGAGGTGGCGGCCGTAGATGGCGAACGCCTCCTTGGTCAGCAGGTGCACGGGCACGGCGTCGCTGGTGAACGCGTCCATGATCAGGAAATCGAGGTTCTGCGGCGGCTCGTTTTCCATCGAGAGCCGGCCGTCGCCCATCGCGACTTCGATCTTCGCCTCGCTGTTGGCGAGGTAGCGGAATGGTTTCTCGGCGATCGTCTTCACCGCAGGGTCGATCTCGTAGATGCGCAGATAGTCGCCGCGCTTCGCATAGGCGGCGATCGTGCCGACGCCAAGGCCGAGCAGACCGATGCGACGACCCTCCACGCGCGGGAAGTGGTTGAACGCGAGGCCGAGCCCGCTGCGCGAACCGAAATACGACGTGATCATCCGCGAACGCTCCGGGTCGGCGAACTGAATGCCGTGCGTGATGCGGCCGTGCTGGAGGGCGTAATAGTGGGAGGAGGAGTTCTCGCGCTCGTATTCGAGCACGGCGAGCACGCCGTAAAAGTTGCGCGAGCGCACGAGGGCGCCGCCGTCCGCCTCCTGAATCTGCCACGCCAGCACGACCACCAGGCCGCACCATGCGGTCGCGATCGATCCGCAGGCCAATCGGTGCCAGTTGAGCGCGCCGGAACGGCCGCGGCGCCTCACGGCGATGCCCGCGACGACGATCGCGGCCAGCAACCAGAGCGGCCAATGGAGTTTGAATACATAGGTGGAGGTCCAGTAGCGCGCCAGCGCGCCGTAGGAGATCCATTGTTTCTGCACGGCCCAAGTCGCCGCGTAGTCGAGCCCGCGGTCGAGGCCCGCGAGCAGCCCGAGGCCAGCGACGACGGTCAGGATTTGCCAGCGGCGCGGTGAAAAGTCGCCCGCGCCGCGCCACAGGAGGGCGAGCAACAACCCGACCAGCAGCGCCACGCTAAGGTGAAATTCGTAGAAGTTGTCGAACACCGCCGGCGCCACCAGCGCCACAAACAGCCCGCCCAGTGCGCCGCCCGCCGAGATCATCAGGTAGAACGACGTGAGGTGACGCGGGTCGGGTTTGAGGTGGTAGAGTTCGCCGTGACAGACCATGCCGCCGACGAAGAGGAGCGCGGAGAAGATCACCACCTGCCGGACGATCGCGAGATCGGCGCCTTGAAAGAGCGCGTAACACGCAGCGACGACCGTGCCGCCGAGCAGCAACATCCACCAGAAACGCGCATACCACCGCGGGCTGTCGAAGCTGATGATGAACGTCAGCAGATACAGCGCGAGCGGCAGCACCCAGAGGAACGGGATGACCGCGACGTCCTGGCAAATCTTGTTCGTGATGGCGAGCAGCAGCACCGAGGCGCAGGCCGGCAACAGCACCCAGAGGAGGCGCTGGAAGAAGGTCGGTGGCGTGGCCGGCGCGCCGCCGCCAGCGGGTGGCGCGGCGATTTCGCTGGTCGCAGCCGGCAACCGCCACACCCGCCATGCGCACACCGCGGCGAACAGCGCGTAGGCCACGAGCCCCCACGACCAGAAGCGCGCCTGGGCGAGCCGCGTGAAATTCGTCTCGAAGTAAAACGGGTAACTCACCAGCGCGAGCAGCGAGCCGACGTTGGAAAGCGCGTAGAGCCGGTAGGGTGAGGCGCCCGGCACCGAGCGGCGGAACCACTCCTGCATGAGCGGCCCCGTGGCGGAGAGCACGAGGTAGGGCAGGCCGAGATTGGCGGCAAGGAGCGCGAGGATTTGCCACGCGGGATTCTCGCTCGGGGTGGGTTTCCAGTGGTCGCCGGGCGTGATGGGCAGCGACACCAGCGCGGCGCCGAGCAGCACGAGATGCACGATCACCTGCGTGCGGGGGCGCAGGTGCTTGCTCAGGAAGTGCGCGTAGGCGTAGCCGCCGAGCAGCAGCAGCTGGAAAAACAGCATGCACGTCGTCCACACGCCCGGTCCGCCGCCAAACCACGGCAGGATGTATTTGCCGATGAGGGGCTGGACCTGGAACAGGAGAAACGCACCGGTGAAGATCGTGAGGGCGAAAGCGGGCATGTCGGGCAGGCGGGAAACGTGGCGGGACGAGACGCGCGCGAGAAGCCCAAAGGTGCGCATCCGGCGCCCCGGAGCTTCGTCTGGCCCCGCAGTTCCATGGGATTGCAGCCCCGGTGGAGCAGCCTTCAACCTGAAGGCTGGCCGGCCCGGCCTTCGGGGCGCGCGCTTTCAACTTCCCCTTCCAACGTGAAAACAACCCCCGCACTCTTTCTCCACCGTCTTGCCCGCCACCTGATCCGCAGCTCGTTGGGAGGTGCCCTCGCCGTTGTGGTCCACGCCGCCCAGCCCGTCGCGGTTTCGGCCGACATCGTCGTTTTCGGCGGCACCCCCGCCGGCATCATGGCGGCGGTTGCCGCTGGTCGCGGTGGTGCGAGCGTCGTGTTGGTCGAGCCCAGCTACCTGATCGGCGGACTGATGAGCGGCGGCCTGCACAAGACCGACATCGGCAAGCGTGAAACCGTCGGCGGCCTGTCGCGCGAGTTTTTCCAGCGCGTCCTGCGCTACTACACCCAGACCTATGGGCCGGACTCGCCGCAGGTGAGGGCGCTCGACTACACGCAGGACCACACACGTGACGGGTTTTACTTTGAGCCGAAAATCGCGCTGCAAATTTTCCGCGACATGCTGGCCGAGGCGAAAGTGACCGTGCGGACCAAGGAGCAGTTGCAATCGGTCGAGGCGCCGGCCGGCGAGATCCGGGGCTTCGTCACCCGACACTATGAGACCGGCGCCGCGACGCGCTACGCGGGCAAGGTGTTCATCGACGGTTCCTACGAAGGAGATCTCATGGCGCAGGCCGGCGTGCTCTATCGCGTGGGCCGCGAGGCGCGTGCCGAATACAACGAGTCGCTCGCCGGCATCACCGAGGGCCCGGCGGAGTATCACGGCATGGGCGACCATCGCGTGCAGTCGTTCAACATCCGCAGCACCATTTGCGTGGATCCGGCGAACCGCGTGCCGATCCCGAAGCCGCAGCAGTATTTCCGCGAGGCCCACGCGCACCTCATTGCGACCGTCAACGACCACCGCCTCAAGCGCCTCGTGGAGCTCTACCCCGACCGCGATCGCTGGGCCGAGATCAACGGCAAGCTGGACCCCAACAAGGGCGACTTCATCGGCGTCAACCTCGGCTACAGCGAGGGCGACTACGAGCAGCGGGCGCGCATTTACGCCAAGGTGCGCGACTACTGGCTCAGCCTCTGGTGGATGCTGCAGAACGATCCCGCCCTGCCGGAGGACTTCAAGGCCGACGCCCGCAACTACGGCCTGCCGAAGGATGAATATCTCGAGAGCGACCACCTCACGCCGCAGATCTACGTGCGGGTCGCGCGCCGCATGATGGGGCGCTATTTTCTGACGCAACGCGACGTGCAGGTGGATCGTTCGAAGCCCGATACGATCTGCCTGGGCAGCTACGGCACCGACTGCCACGGCATCCAGTTCATCCAGACCGATGCCGGCATCAAGCTGGAGGGCGACTTCAACGCCGGCGCCGATCCTTACGAGATTCCCTACCGCAGCATCACGCCTTACGGCGTGAAAAACCTGCTCGTGGTCGCGGCCATCTCCGCGAGCCACGTGGCCTACTCGAGCGTGCGGATGGAGCCGGTGTTCATGATGCTCGGCCACGCGGGCGGCCTCGCGGCGCATCTCGCGCTCACCGGCCGCACCTCCGTGCAGGACGTGCCGATTGCGAAACTCCAAGCGGCGCTCACCGCCGCGAAGATGCCACTGAAGGCCCCCTACCGCCCGTGGATCGAGATTCGCGCGCTGCAGGCGGGGCCGTTCAAGCCCGGTGCGCCGGTTGATTTTGAGGTGGTCGATCGTGATGTGCGCACGCCGCTCAAGCGCTTCGCGTGGTCATTCGACGGCAGCGGCCGGGTGCAGGGCGACGGCCGCACGGCGCGCTTCGCGTTCGCCCAGCCGGGCAAATACCAGGTCATGCTGCTCGCGTGGGAGGATGAAAAACAGTTCGCGCTGCCCGCTTTGCTCGACGTGACCGTCGAGGGCGGCGCCTCGCTCAACCGTGAGGTGCACTACACGCACGCCACGACCGTAGGGCGCTGGTCGCGCTCGCGCGGCTCGGAGATCGAGTATCGGTTCCGCGTCGGCCTGCTCGACGAAAACAAGCGCGACGGCCGATCGCGCGCCGAGTTTACGACCACCCTGCCGAAAACCGGCCGCTACGCTGTCTCTGTCGCCTACGCCACGGGCGGCAATCGCTCGACGAAGACCCCCGTGCAAATCACGCACGCCGACGGTATCGCGACCGCGACGGTGAACCAGCGCAAGAAGCCGTCGCCGTTCGCGTTCACGCCCGTCGGCGAGTATCGCTTCAAGGCCGGCGCGCCCGCGACTGTCGTCCTCACCAACGTCGGCGTCGACGGCTATGTGCAGATCGACACCGTGCGCTGGATCTGGGTCGGCGAATAGGCCGGTCCCGGGCCCGCAACAGAATTTTTGACCAACGCTGCCATGAAAACCCTCCGTTTGCTTTTGCTCACGCTGCCGGTGGCCGCCGTCGCGCAGACGGTTGCGCCCGGTCCTGCGCGCCCCGCGCCCGACGCAACGGTGCTCCCCGAGTTCACCGTCAACACCTCGCAGCACATCGACGACTACGTCGCCTCCGAGGCGATCAGCGGCACGCGCACGGGGGCGAAGATCCTCGAGCTGCCCTACGACGTCGAGGTGCTCACCAAGGAGTTCATCGAGGATTTCCGCCTCTACGAGCAGGACGAGCAGATGCGCTTCAACGCCAACTTCACCTCGCGCGATCCCGACAGCGGCACGGGTGGCGGCAACCGCCTGCGCGGTTTCGAGCCGCTGCAGATGCGCGACGGCCTCTCGCGCGCGAGCCCCGCGGACCTCACCAACATCGCGCAGGTCGAGGTCATCAAGGGTCCGCAGTCCACGCTCTACGGCCAGACCGAGCCCGGCGGCATCGTGAACTACATCTCGAAGCGCCCGAAGGAAACGCCCGGCTACCGCCTCACGCTCGCCAACGGCAACTACGACATGAACCGCGTCGAGTTCGAAGCCACCGGCCCGCTGGTGCCGAAGAAGCTCTTTTATCTTTTCACCACCGGCTACCGCACCAACAAGACCGACCTCGAGCACTACTACAGCCGCCGCAAAATCTACACCGCCACGCTCGCTTACAAGCTCACGCCCGACACGTCCGTCACCGCCTACTGGGAACAGTCGCGCACCACGTCGAACCGCGGCACGGGCGCCGTCGGCCTGCTGGTCGGCTCGCGCCAGAGCGGCACCAACCCCCTCGTGCGCACCGGCGGCGTGGTCAGCAGCGTTTACCTGCCGCTCATCCGCTTCAATCAGATGGGGCCGAACGACCACTACATCCGCGACTACGACGGCGCCAACGTGCGCATCGAGCATCGCTTCAGCCCCGTGTGGAGCGCACGCGTCAACTACGAGATGGTGTGGAAGGAATTTCACCAGGATCGCTGGTCCTCGGGCATCAACTACGTGCCCGAGACCGGCCGGCTTACCTCGCGCACGCCGTTTCACCAGAACCAGTATGACCGCGCGCACTCGGTGCAGGTCGATCTGCTCGGCCGCTTCACCGCCGCGGGCGTGCCGCAGCAGGTGTTGTTCGCCGGCGACTATTACCGGCAGGCGTTCGAGAACCACAGCATCCAATACAGCACGGCCGACATCGCCAACACCGCGCTGCTCCGGGATTCGATGCGCTACCTCGACCCACGCAACCCCGACTGGACCCCCGCCGATCTGTCGCGTGTCACTCGCTTCACCAATCTCCAGCTCCGCCGCTTCTTCGTGAAGGGCGCCACCGCCAGCTACCGCGCCAGCCTCCTCGAGAACCGCCTCATCGCGATGGCCAGCGCCCGCTACAACTACGTGAGCGCGCTCGTCGACGATCTCGTTGCCGCCAACTTCCGCAAGGGCTACGGCGCGCATGACAAGGTCACCTACAGCACCGGCGCCAACTACCGCGTGTCCGGCGACGCGCTCGTGCTCTTCGCCAACTACAGCGCCTCGCTCAACACCGGCGTCGCCGTCGACGGCGGCACGGGCCGCATCCAGCAGCCGGAGCGCGGCCGCGGGCCCGAGGCCGGCGTCAAGGGCGTCTTCGGCGGCGAGCGGTTCGCCTACACGCTCGCGGCGTTCGACATTCGCAAGGACGACATCGCCACGCCCAACCCCGACTACATCGCCGGCGTCCCGCCCGCCGGCGTGCCGCAATACCTCGGCCAGGGCCAGGAGCAGGCGCGCGGCGCCGATCTAAGTTTTTCGGCGCGTGTCACGCCGGCGCTCACGCTCCTCGGCACGCTCGGCTACGTCGACGCCAAGATCCGCAAGCACGAGACCGCCTCGCTCATCGGCGATCGGCTCACGCTCGTCGCGGACAAGACCGCGTCGGCCGTCGTGCGCTACTCGTTCCTCGACGGGGCGCTGAAGAACCTGCGCGTCGGCGCGGGCTGGACCTACACCGGCGGCACGCTCGTGAGTGCCGCCACCGCGACGCGCGCGCGGGAGTTCCACAGCCCCTACCAACTCGTCAACGCCTTCGTCAGCTACACGTGGAAACAGCAACGCCTCCGTCACAGCCTCGCCGTCAACGGCAACAACGTGTTCGACAAATTCTACCTCAACCCGTCGAACAAGCTCGGCCGCGGTCGCGAGACGAGCACGACCTACACGTTGAGTTTCTAAAATTGCATGAAGCTCCTCGTCGCTCTCGCGCTGCTTTCATTTGGTTCCGTTGTCACGGCGGCCGAATCATCCGCCCCGCGCTTCATCACGGCCCTGCGCGCCGGTCGGCCGCAGCACGTCGTCATCTACGGCACGAGCCTCAGCAAGGGCGGCGTGTGGGTGCCGCAGCTTCAGGCCTCCCTCGACGCGGCATTCTCCGGCCTCGTCAAACTCACCAACAGTGCGCGCGGCGGCCAGCACTCCGGCTGGGGCGCGGCGAATGTCGACGCCGCCGTCGTCGCGCAGAAACCCGACGTCGTGTTCATCGAGTTTGCGATCAACGATGCCGTCACGCGCTTCGATCTCTCGCTCGACAACGTGCGCCACAACGTGGACACGATCCTCGACCGCATCACGACCATGCTTCCCCGCTGCGAGATCATCCTGCAGATCATGAACCCTGCCGTCGGGAAACCCGAAGGTGACCCGAGCCATCGGCGCAATCAGGATGCTTACCAGCAGCTCTACCGCGACGCCGCGCAGCGCCGCGGCCTGCTGCTCATCGACCATTCGACGGCGTGGAATCGCCTGCTCCGTGAGCAGGGGGAGGCCGGTTTCAAGAAACTCGTGCCCGACGGCGTTCACCCCAACGCCGACGGCTGGCGTCAGGTGGTCATGCCCGTGCTGCTGCGCGCGCTTTCGCTCGAACCATCGACGGCGGTTCTCCCGACGCGTGATCAGGGCGCGCCTGAAGCGAGGTCGCGTTAGCCTCGCGCCTGCGCGGTGGGCCGAAAGCAAGAACGCGGACGCAGGCGGGCGAAATGCTGCTGACACCCGCACCTGGGTCGGCTTCGGTTTCGCCTTACCCCATGAACCTCCGTCACGCTCTGACTGTCGCTGCCCTCCTGTTGGTTTCTCTCGCGCGCACCGCCGCCGCCGACCGACCGAACATCCTGTGGATTTCCAGCGAGGATCATGGGGTGCAGATGGGATGTTACGGCGACGCCTACGCGACCACGCCGAACATCGACAAATTCGCCCAGCGCGCCCTCCGCTACACGCACGCGTGGTCCGCGGCGCCGGTGTGCGCGCCCACGCGCACGACGATCATCTCCGGGGTGCACGGCCCGTCGTCCGGTGGCGATCACATGCGGAGCATGGTCGCGTATCCCGCGGGCCAGAAGATGTTCCCCCAGCTGCTGCGCGAGGCGGGTTACTACACCGCCAACTGCGTGAAGGAGGATTACAACCTCCCGAAGACGCCGGCCGTCTGGGATGCATCCTCGAACCAGGCGCATTGGCGCAACCGTCCCACGGGCAAACCGTTCTTCGCGGTGTTCAACTCCACGAAAAGCCACGAAAGCCAGATCATCCGCGGCGGCCCCACGGCGAAACCGCTCCACGATCCCGCCAAAGTCCGCGTGCCGGCTTACCACCCGGACACGCCCGAGGTGCGGCGCGACTGGGCGCTCTACTACGACTCCGTCACGGCGGCCGATGCCGACGCTGGCGCCGTGCTCGCCCAACTCGAAGCCGACGGCCTCGCGGCGGACACCATCGTGTTTTACTGGGCCGACCACGGTTCCGGCATGCCGCGCAGCAAGCGCTGGCCCTCCGACTCCGGCCTGCGCGTGCCGCTGCTCGTGCACATCCCGGAGAAATTCCGCGACCTCAGCCCGGCCGATTATCGCGAAGGAGGCACGACGGACCGGTTGGTGAGCTTCGCGGATTTCGCGCCGACGCTGTGCAGCCTCGCGGGCTTCGCCCCGCCGGCGTGGATGCAGGGTTATGCGTTTCTCGGGAAGTTCGCCGCGCCCGCGCAGCCCTACGTCCACGGCTTCCGCGGCCGGATGGACGAGCGCTACGATCTCGTCCGCAGCGTGACCGACGGCCGCTACGTTTATCTGCGCAACTACCTGCCACATCTTTCGCAGGGCCAGCATGTCGACACGCAGTTCAAGACGCCCACGACCGCCGTCTGGAAAAAAATCTACGACGAGGGCAAGGCCACGCCCGCCCAACAGATCTTTTGGCGGACGCCGAAATCTCCCGAGGAGCTCTACGATCTCCAGAGCGATCCCGACGAGGTGAACAACCTCGCCGCCTCGCCCGCGCACCGCGCGGTCCTCGAGAAACTCCGCGCCGCGCAACAGGCGCACTCGCGCCGCATCCGCGATCTTGGCTTCGTTCCCGAGGGTGAGCGTCTCGCGCGCGCCGGTTCGCTCGCACCCTACGATTTTGGCCACGACGATGCGAAATATCCCTACGAGCGCGTGGTCGCCGCCGCCGAGCTCGCCTCATCGCTCCGGCCCGAGGCGGCACCGGCGTTGGCGAAACTTCTTTCCGACCCGGACAGCGCCGTGCGCTACTGGGGCGCGATGGGCCTGCTGATGCGCGGGGCGTCCGCGGTCACGCCGGCGCGTGCTCCGCTGCGCGCGGCGCTCGCCGACTCCGCCACATGCGTGCGCATCGCCGCCGCCGAGGCGCTCGGGCAATTTGGTGATGGGGCGGATCTCGTGGCCGCGCTGCCGGTGCTCACGGCGCTCGCCGATTGGAGCAAGCACGACGTGTTCACGACGCTCGCCGCTCTGCATGCCCTCGAAGCGCTCGGGTCGGAGAAGCTGGCTGGCGTCCGCGGCGCGATCCTCGCCCTGCCCGCGAGCGGACCGGCGCCCGATGCCCGTTACGCGCCCTACGTTCCGCGCATCCTCGAAAAGTTGCGCGTGGACCTCGGGGCCGCGCCCGATTCGGGTCCGCCCGCCGCGCCAAAACGCGGGAAGAAAAAGGCCGCCAAACAGTAAACATCCCCGGGGCAAGCCCCGGGGCACTTGGAAAGAATGTCTGACTCTCACCCAACGTTGTTCATTTCGTGGCACGGGTCTCCCGACCCGTGTGCCCATCGTCACGGGTCAGGAGACCCGTGCCACTTCCCCGCCAAACTACCCGCTCTGTTCCCATGAAACAGCACCTCGCGTCCCTCGCCGCCGCCTTGCTCGCACTGGCCGCGGCTTCCCACGCCGCCCCGCCCAACATCCTCTTCGCCATCGCCGACGACTGGGGCGCGCACGCCGGCGCCTATGGCACAAAGTGGGTGCGCACGCCGCACTTTGATCGCGTGGCGCGCGACGGCATCCTCTTCACCCACGCCTACACACCCAACGCCAAGTGCGCGCCGTCGCGCGCGTGCATCCTCACCGGCCGCAACTCCTGGCAACTCAAGGAAGCGGCGAACCATCTCTGCTATTTTCCCGCCGAATTCAAAGGCTGGGGCGAGGCGCTCAATGACCACGGCTGGTTCGTCGGGCACACGACCAAAGGTTGGGGTCCAGGCGTCGCCAAGGATGCGGCGGGCAAGCCGCGCCAGATGACCGGTCGCGCCTTCAACGCGAAAAAACTCAAGCCACCGACCGCCGAGATCGGCAACGCCGACTACGCGGCCAACTTCGACGATTTTCTCGAGGCCGCGCCGAAGGGACAGCCGTGGGCGTTCTGGTATGGCGCGATCGAGCCGCATCGCGGTTACGAGTTCGGCTCGGGCGTGAAAAAGGGCGGCCACCGCCTTGACGAAATCGACCGCGTCCCGGCGTTCTGGCCGGACAACGAGACGGTGCGCCACGACATGCTCGACTACGCCTTCGAGGTGGAGCACTTCGACACGCACCTCGGCCGCATGCTCGCGAGTCTCGAGCGCCGCGGGCTGCTCGAAAACACGCTCGTGATCGTCACGTCGGACCACGGCATGCCGTTCCCGCGCGGCAAGGGCAGCGCCTACGAATACTCGAACCACGTGCCGTTCGCCGCCATGTGGGCCAAGGGCATCGCCGGCCGCGGCCGCGTGGTGTCGGACTACATCAGCTTCGTCGATCTTGCGCCGACGTTCATCGACGTCGCCGGCCTGCCATGGGCGAAGACCGGCATGGCCGAACCCGCCGGCCGCAGCCTGACGCCGCTCTTCCGTGTCGATCAGTCGGGACAAATCGATCCGGCGCGCGACCACGTGCTCATCGGCATGGAGCGCCACGACATCGGCCGGCCCAACGACGTCGGCTTTCCGATCCGCGGCATCGTGAAGCACGGCCAGCTCTACCTCGAAAACTTCGAGCCATCACGCTGGCCCGCGTGCAATCCGGAGACGGGCTACCTCAACGTCGACGGCGGCGCGACCAAGACGGTCATCCTCGAGCACCGTCGTGCCACCGGCAAAGATCCGTTTTGGGATCTCTGTTTCGGCAAACGCCCGCCGGTCGAGTTCTACGATTTGAAGACCGATCCCGACGCGGTGAAGAACCTCGCGACCTCGCCCGCGACTGAGAAACGGCGCGCCGAATTGAAGGCCGCGCTGTATGCCGAGCTGAAAGCGCAGGGCGACCCGCGGATGTTCGGCCAGGGCGAGGTGTTCGACAAATACGTGCACTCAAACACCGCGCACGTCGGTTTCTACGAGCGCTACATGCGCGGTGAAAAACTGCAGGCCAACTGGGTCAGTTCGACGGATTTTGAGAAGGGGCCGCTGGATTGAAGCGAGTGGGCGAGGCGCAGAGGGCGAAGAACAAGCCCTGTGCGCGCGCCGGTCGGTAGCAGCCGAGGTAACGAGGCTGGACTGCACGGCGCGCCTCTTTCCGGCCTCCTCACGTCGGCCGCTACGATCGACTGCCACGTGCCAACTGAGGCGGGACGCCTCAGCCACGCTCAGAAAGTCAGCTCCACGCCGACGGTCGCGCGCCAGCCGTAGTTGCTGTTGTCTTCGATGTAGGGGAGGTAGCCTTGATAGGACGCTTGCACGCGGGACGTGAGATTCTCGCCGCTGATCGTGAGGCGGGTGTTCTTGCGGAGGCGCCAGCTGACCTCGGCGTCGAGTTGTTCGCGGGCGGCGAACCAGTCGTCGAGGTATCGCGTAGTGTCGATCCCTTCGAGATAAGCGGAGCGGTAGCGGTAGCTGAGGCGGCCGCGGAAGGGGCCGAGCACGTAGTCGCCGGAGGCGTTGAACATCGCGCGCGAGAAACCATAGGTCGGCAGTTTTTCGCCCGGGCGGTCCGGATAGTGGGCGACGCTGTCGGTGAAGGTGGCGCTGAGCGAGAGGCCGAGGCCGTTGAGCGGTTTCGGCAGGAAGTGGAGTTTTTGCTGGGCGATGAGCTCGATGCCCTTGTTGTCGGCGCCGGCGGCGTTCTGCCATTTCTGCCAGGTGCGGGTGCCGTTGGGGTCGGGAATGGCGTCGCCGTTGGCGTCGAGCGTGGTGAACCGGTAGCTCTGGTTGTAGTAGAAGCCCTGCATCTTCTTCCAAAAAAGACCGACGGAGAAGAGGCCGCCGCGCGCGGTGTAGCGCTCGAGTTGCACGTCGAAATTGTCGGAGGTGGTCGGGCGCAGGTAGGGGTTTCCCTGGGCGATGTTGCCGTTGATGTCCTCGGAGCGGCCCAGCGTGAGGCGCGAGAGCGTGGGGCGGCCGTAGCTGCGGTTGACGCTTTCGCGCAGGATGAGATTGGGGCCGAGCGCGTGGCGAAAATGGAGGCCGGGCAGGACGTTGGTGTAATAGCTGCCGTTGTTCACGGGGGTCTCGCGCAGCGTGGCTTGGTCGACCTGCTTGCGGCGGGACTCCCACCAGTTGGCCTCGACGCGCACGCCGCCGAGGATGGTGGTGTGGCGGCCGAGCTGGACGGTGCCCATCGCGTAGGCGGCGCCGGTCTTCTCCTCGGCGGCGAAGTCCTCGATGACGGAGGCGCGCTTGGCGGCGTAGACGTTGGAGGGGAAGAGCGCGGGGCTGCTCGCGAGGAGTTCGCGCACTTTTTCGGGGATGACTTCGAGATATTGCGGGCGTTTGTGGACGACGCGGTCGGTGGGACGCACGACCTGCGCGTAGGGGAACGTCGTGCCGGTCGTGTAGTTTTGCTGCGACTGGTCGAAGCGCGGGAAGGTGGCGCGGATTTTCCCGCCGGTCTTGAACGCGAACACGAAGCGGTCGGTCACGAATTTTTTCTCGGCGTCGATTTTCGCGGTCACGGTTTCCTCGATGCGATCCTCGGGCTCGAGGGTGAGGTCGGCGCGGTTCATCGTGGCGGGGTTGCGCGGGTCGAGGCCGTTGATGACGCGGATGCGGGGATAGAGGCGGTTGGAGAGATCGTATTCCCACTGGAAGTAGCCCTGGGCCGAGGGGACGTTGCGGACGATGAAGTTCAGGTTGCTCGTGCGGCGCGTGACGGTGTGGGAGTAGAACGCATCGTAGTTGATCGTGAGGGTGCCGAGTTCGTGGCGGCCGCCGGCACCGAGCGACCAGAGGTCGTTCTCCGTGTCCGACAAATCGGCCGAATAACGGATCTCGCCGCGCTAGCCGTTGGCGCCCGCGGTGCCGCGGCCGTAGTCATATTGCAGGACCTGGTAGGTCTTGCGGCCGGTGATCGCGTCCTGAAAGCGGCCGTTGTCGATGAAGGGGCGCGTGATGTAGCGCTGGGCGGCGAGGTCGTAGTGGCTGAAGAGCGGCTTCAAATAAAACGTGTGCTGCGGGCCGAGACGGAAATCGAGCGTGGCGTTGATGCCGGAGGAGCGGGTGGTGCGGAGGTTGTATTCGGTCGAGGCGTTGGTGATGAAAAGAAACACCTCGGAGGGGAGATTGTAGGTCGGGTTGTTGGCGCGATTGGCCACGCCGAAATCGGTGTCGTTGTTCGTGTAGTAGCGGTTGGCGAGGTAGTGCGTGGCGGTGATGCTGAGGCCGAGGTTCTTGGTGTTGCCGAAAATGCCGAGGAGATCGGTGTAGGTCGCGCGGCCGTTGTAGCCCCATTTTTCCGGGAGGCCGAGATAGGTGCCGCTGAAACCGAGGCGGATCTCGCGGCCATCGCGCTGGAACGCGGAGCGCGACACGACGTTGATCGTGCCGCCGATCGCGTCACCGTCCTTGTCGGGCGTGGCGGCCTTGATGACCTCGATGTTGGCCACGCCGTCGGCCACGAGCGTGCGGGCGTTGAAGCCGCCGCGCGCGACACGGTTGCCGTCGACTTGGAACGCGTTGAACTCGGCAGGCAGGCCGCGGATGTTGACGCCCTCGGGGGCGCCGTCCTCGTTTTCGTTGACGGTGAGGCCGGGCAGGCGCTGGAGGACGTAGCCGATGTTGCCCTCGTTCATCGCGCCGAAGGTTTCCTCGGAGACGATGTTCACGATGCCGCGGGCGGTTTTCTGCTGGTTGATGGCGAGCGCCTGCCCGCGGGCGGCCTCGGCGACCTCGAAGGGCTGGAGTGTGAGGATGTCGCTCTTCATCGGGGCATCGACCGCGGTGATGCGACCGGCGCCGACGCTCACGAGCTGTTGGAAGAGATCGAGGCCGACGTATTCGACTTCGATGGTTTGCGGGCCGGTCGGCACGGCGGAGAGAAGAAAACGTCCGTCAGGGTCGGTGGAGTCGGTGAGCTGGGTGCCGGTGATGCGGACCATGGCGCCTTGCAGCGACTTGCCGGTGGCCTTTTCGAACACGCGGCCGGCGACGGAGCCGGTCGCCCGTCCGGCAGGCTCAGGGCGGGCGGCCGAAGTCTGGGCGAACAAGGCGGACGAGAGACTGACGAGGCCGACAAAAGCGGCCAGCCAACGGCGAGTCATGGTGGGTGGGGTCGGCGGCGAGCGTGGCGGGCAAACCGGAAACGTCAATGGCCGTGGGAGGGGGAAGGATCAGTCACGCGAGCGTGCGAGAGTCGTGGACGAGGCGTCC
>JACRKC010000050.1 GCA_016235555.1 Verrucomicrobiota bacterium | reverse complement strand
GCGCGTTGACCCCAACGCGCTTTTCAGGACTCACGTCGTAACCCAAGCGCGTTGAGGTCAACGCGCTCCACCCCGACCGCAATTTTCCGGCCAGAGGGCGTTGAAAAAGGGCCCGACCTCCGGTCCGGCCCTGCCTTCGAACAACTTTCTCCGACGCGCTCTCAGGTCAGTTTCACCGACACGCCGCGCCGGGCGGACTCGTAGATCGCGTTGACGAAGGCGACCGCTTTGCGGCCTTCGTGGCCGTCGAGCAGCGGTGCACGCCCCTCACGCAGCGCATCGACGAAATCCTGGAGCTGCCGGCGGTGTCCCTCCGGGCTGATCGAACCGGGGTTGCTCGCACCGGAGCCCAGCGCGCTCTGCTGGCCACTCGCGCGGATGGCGTCATCTTCGGGGCGCGGATCGCGGAATTCCCACCGCACGATGCGGTCGTCTTCGAGGACGACCGAGCCGTGCTCGCCGCAGATCTCATGACGGCGCGACCACCCGGGATAGAGCGCGGTGCTGGCCTCGAAGGCGCCGAGGGCGCCACTCGCGAACTTGAGCGCCGCGACCGACGTGTCCTCCGCCTCGATGTGTGGATAGACGCGCTTCGTCGCCCACGCGAACACCTCCGCCGGCATCCCCGCGAACCACTGGAGCAAGTCGATGCCGTGGATGGCCTGGGCCATGACGGCGCCACCGCCGTCGTGCGTGAAGGACCCCCTCGTGCCAGTGTAGTATTGCGGCGTGCGATGCCACTTCACGTAGCCGCTCGCGAGCACGAGCCGGCCGAGGCGGCCGGCGTCGAGCGCGGCCTTCACGAGTCGCGCGCCATCGCCGAAACGCGCCTGGAAGATCGGCGCGATGCGCACGCCGGCGGCGTCGGCGGCGCGGAGAATCTCGTCGGCGCGGGCGTTGGTGACCTCGAGGGGTTTCTCGATGACCACATGCTTGCCGGCGCGGATGGCGGTGAGCGCCGGCTCGAGGTGCATGGCGCTCGGCGTGGTGACGCACACGACGTGGATGTCGGGCCGCGCGACGAGGGCGGCAAGATCGCTGGTGTGAAAGGCGAGTCCGTGTTTCTCCGCGAACGCGGCGGCCTTGTCGGCCCTGCGGGTGGCGACGCCGAGGAGTTTCGCTCCACTCACGCCGGCGAGCGCCTGCGCATGAAACTCGGAAACCATACCGAGGCCGACGATGCCGAAGCCGAGGGTGTTTTGGGACATGCGGCGGAGTTGGTAGCAGCAACCACGCGGCGGCGTCTATCACGAAGGCTGTCAGCGGCGGCTGGCGGGTGTGACTCAAACTGAGGTCAGTGATTTGTAGCGGCGGTCTATGACCGCCGAACGAATCCCCGTGGCGCAACGCCGGCGGTCATAGACCGCCGCTACAACCGAGGCATTCAAGAACTGACCTCAGTTTGAGTTACACCCACCGCCGGATGCTGGCTCCGTGGCGGGCACCGGCACCAACCGTCCCGTGCGGGCGGATCGCACCGCGGCTTCCACAATACGGGCGGTGCGCGTTGCATCGGCCAGGGTCGTCGGTGGCTCCGCTTTCCCCCGCACTGCCGCCAGAAACTGGCGGACAAAACGCTCCCCATAAGCGCCGGCGTAGGAATCCGAGTGACGAAGCCGAAACGTCTCCCGCCGCACGCCGGACGGCAGTTCAACGTGGAGGCGCGGCGCGAGCGAGGGCCAGACCACGCGGCCGGCGCGGCCGTTGAGCGCGAGATAGGCGTCGTAACCGGCGGCGTTCAGGTAACCGCCGCCGCTGAACGCCAGCGCGTAGCTGGCGTGAAACGTGCCGACGGCACCCGAGCGAAACTGGAGCGCGAGCGCCGCGGTGTCCTCGACGTCGATGCGTTCGCCCGAGCGCGTCGCGAGGCGCGCTGCGACGCCGACGATTTCGTCGCCAGAAGTGTAGTGCAGCAGGTCGAGGTAGTGACAGCCGAGCCAGAGCAGGATGCCGCCGCCGGACTCGCGCCGGCGAAACAACCACGAGCGCGGATCGCGGAAGCGCACCTGCGTGGCGAGGAACCGCGCCTCGAGCGAGAGGAATGGGCCGAGCTCGGCGGCGTGGCGGCGCATCGCCGCGGCGCACGGATGCGCGCGCCGCGGGTAGAGCACGCTGGCCACGAGGCCGGCTTGCGTGGCGGTGCGGTGGAGCGCGGCGATTTCGGCGGAGGAGAGGGCGACGGGTTTCTCGGCGAGGAGGTGTTTGCCGGCGGCGAGCACGCGGCGCGCGAGCGCGGCGGCCCGATCGTGGGGCACGCAGACGATGGCGAAATCGCAGGCAGCGAGCGCGGCGTCGAGATTGGCGGTGACGAGCGCGGTCTTGCGGCAGCGCGGAAGCGCGGGATTTTTCTCCACGGCGCGCGGATCGGCGTCCCAGAGCGTGACGCGGCGGATGGCGCGCAGGTCTTCGAGCGTGGCGAGCAACGCACTGGAGTGCGGATGCGAGAGCCCGAGCAGCGCGGCGTGCATGGCTAGGTGGCGGACAATTCGGCGAATGCCGCCGGCATGTCGAACGCGAGCGCGGCGAGCGCCTGCTCGATGTGCGCGGGATTCCGGCCGCCGACGATCACGCGATCGATGCCCGGGTGGTGCATGACCCAGGCCTGCGCGAGCAGCGTCTGCGGCACTTCGAAGCGGCGGGCGATGCGCTCCAGCGCATCGAGCCGCTGCCAGCCGAGCGGCGTGAAGTAGATGTCGCGGTGGCCGGGCGAGACATCGAAGCGGGTGCCGGGCTGGACCGCGGCGCGATGCTTGCCCGAGAGGAAGCCAGCGCCGAGCGGGCTGTAGGTGACGACCTCGATGCCGTGCGCGGCGCTGAAGGCGCACACCGCCGCGTCGGCCTCGCGCACGGCGAGGTTGTGGTTGTTCTGGAGAAACGTGAAGCGCGCGGTGCCGAGCGATTGTTGAAGATTCCAGACGGCGGCAAGTTGCTCCGCGGTGAAATTACTCGCGCCGAGCGCACGCACCTGGCCGCGGCGGACGAACCCGTCGAGCGTCTGCACGGCCCCGGCGGTCGCGGCGGCGGCGTCCCATTTGTGCAGGTAAAGCAGATCGACCGAGTCGACGCCGAGGCGCGCGAGCGAGGCGTCGAGCGCGGCCGTCATGTCCGCGGCGGTGAACGGCGGGTAGATTTTCGTCGCGAGAAAAATCTCGCCGGCCGCCGGGCGGCGCGACGCGAGCCACGCGCCGACGATGCGCTCGGAGCTGCCGGCCGAGTAGAGCGCGGCCGTGTCGAGAAAAGTGAGGCCGCGGGCGACGGCGTGGTCGAGCAACACAAAGGCGGCGGCCTGATCGATCTCGCGACCGAACGTGGAGCTGCCGAGGCCGAGGCGGCGGGACGCTGCGGAGCCGGTGGACATAGGCGGCGAGGTTTACCGCGCAGGCGCGGCGAGCACCCAGTCGAGCGGAAACGCGGCAAAGGTGATCGTCTCGCAGGCGTGGGGGCCGCCGCTTTCGTAAAGGAGGCCGATGCGGCCGTCGGCCAGCACGGTGAGGCACGAGTAGGCGCTCGGGCCGGGTTCGATGAGGCGGCCGGCGTTCCACGTGCGACCGTCGTCGCGGCTGGCGCGGACCGTCATCGCAACCCGCTTGGTCGCGGAGGCTGGATTGGAGAACACCAGCACGCCGCCCGCGTGGCGGACGAGTCCGGCGGCGCAGGTCGGGTCGGGCACGTCGTGCCATGGTTTGCCCCAGCGGCCTTGCGCGAGATCGCCGGTCCACTCGAAGCGGGCCCAAGCGCGCTGGCCGCTGCGGCGCGTGTCGCGCATGGAGAGGAGCAGCGAGCCGTCGCCGAGCTGGGCGATCTGCGCCTCGTTGGTGGTCGGCGTCCCGTCGGTGGCGGAAGGCGAGATCTTCCACGTGGCGCCGTGATCGGCGCTCCAGATGAAACACGAGTGCGGTGCGCCGGACGCGTCGCGGAATTGTGCGGGCAGGACGAGCGTGCCGTCGCGCAACTGGATGCCGGCGCCGGGACCATCGAAGAAGAGACGCCAGTGCGGATTTTTGATTTGCGATGTGAGGTTGATCGGCGGCGACCAGGTGAGTCCATCGTCCGTGCTCTTGGTGACGACAAACTGGCCGGTTTCAACGGGAGAGAGGCCGGGACCGGATTTCGCCCAACCGCGATCGCCCTGCGACCAGAGCGCGGCGACGAAGATCGCGCCCGTCACGCGATCGGCCACGACGCAAGGATCGCCGACGCCGTTGCCGCGCGCACCGGGCACGGTTTTGTCGAAATCCAAGATCGTGCGCATCGCGCTCCACGTTAGGCCGCCGTCGGTGCTGCGCATCGCGCCGACGTCGATGTCGCCGGGGAGATCGGCGGCGCTGGCGTGGCGGATGTCGAAGACCGCGAGGAGCGTGCCGGCTTTGGTCGTGGCGAGGCCGGGGATGCGGTAGGTGTGCACGCCGTCGTCACCCTGGCGGCGCAGGACTTTCCGAAAGACCGGCGGGAATTCGGCGGCGCCGAGCGCCGAGGCGAACACAGCGGCGGCGAGCAACCTGAAGGAGCGGCGCATGGCGGGGAAAGATTCGGCGCGGTGGGCGGAAGGGCGAGCGTTTTGCTGAGGGGGCGTTGAAGAAGGGTCTGTCGTAGGAGCGCGCTTGCGCGCGATGCGATATGGCGTTGCGAGCGAAGAGGCGGAGAAATCGCTCCTACCTTCCGTGCGAATCGTCCTTTTTCGACGCATGCTCAGAACCGTCCGCTCACGCCGGCGGTGAACGCGGTGCCGGTGATGGTGGACTGTTGCTGGCGCGACTCGAGGTAGCGGTAATACCTGATCGGCTCGTTGAAGAGATTGGCGCCGTCGAGGAAGAGCGTGACGCGCGGATGCAGGTCGTAGGAGAGGCTCAGGTTGACGACCTTCCGCTCGTATTGAAAGCGCTCCGCGGCGGGGTTGGTGCTCGGGTTGGTGAGGGTGGTGCCCGTGTAGTTGACCAGGCCGCGGGCGCCGAATTTGCGGTAGCGGAAGTTGAGGCCGACGTTGCCCGTCTTCGGCACGAAGCCGGCGAGCTTGGTGGTGACCGTCGAGCCGCCGTAGTTGCCGCGCGTGGTGAGCGTGGTGAGGTTGGCGAAGCCGCTGAGCCCTTTCAGCGCGCCGGGCAAAAAGGAGAACTGCTGCTGGTAGCTGATCTCCCAGCCCTGGACCTCGCCGAAGCCGGAGTTGCCACGCGTGAAAATCTGGTAGCCCTCGTATTGGCCATCGTAGCCGTTGCTGGCGCCAAGCGGGACGGTGCCGGCCTCGATCGTGACGATGTAGTCCTGAATCCGCTTCTTGAAGAAACCGACGGAGAACAGGCCGACGGGCTCGAAGTAGTATTCGAGCACGGCGTCGGTCGTCGCGGCGCGTTGCGGCTTGAGCGCGGGATTGTTGATCGTGACGGAGCGATTCGGATCGCTGGCCGAGTAGGACGGGAAGAGGTTGGTGAAACCGGGCCGGCCGACGGTGTTGGACCAGCTCGCGCGGGCCTTGAGGCCCAGGGCGAGGTCGTAGGTGAGGTGGACGCTCGGATAGGTGCCGCGGTAGTCGCCGGAGATCGCCTGCGGGTGGTTCCAGTCGGAGAGGGCGGCGCCCACGGGATCGGCGGTGCGCTGCGCGGCGGTGCTGGCGGCGCCGGCGACCAACACGTAGCCCACGCCGTCGATGACGGCGCGCTCGGCGCGCACGCCGGTCAGCACGCCGAAGCGGCCGAGCTTTGCCTGCCCCTGCACGTAGGCGGCGGAGAGAGCCTCGGTGACGCCCCGCTTGTTGCGATACTGCGTGACGGTGTTGGTGTAGACATCCTCGGTCCAGTATTCGGGATGATCGTGGATCGCATCGGTGGCGACGAGGCCGGCGGAGAGTTGCGGGAACCGGTAGCCGTTGTGCTCCTCGATGGCGGTGAAGATGGAGGGATCGACGAGACGCGCGAGCGGCGCGGTGTTCCGGTAGCGCCAGATGCGGTCGCGGTTGCGCTCCTGCACCTGCTGCTCGCGGAAGAAGAGGCCGGTCTTGAGCGAGGCGGCGAAGGAGGTGGGCAGCTTGTATTTTAGATTGGCGGTGGCCTGCGTGACCTGGGAGAGGCGGCGGTTGTTGCGCTGCGTGAACGTGCCCGGGAGCGTGTAGCTGGCGGGATCGTAGAGGCTCGGCCCGCTCGTCTGCGTGATGCGCGGGTAGTCGGTGGAGGCGGACTTGTCGAAGATGTAGCCGAGATTGTTGAGCTGCATGCCGACCACGCCGCCGCCCGCGTTGCCGTGGCGCACGCCGGTGCCGATGCTGCCGAAGTTGCGGTTGTGATCGAGATTGTAGTCGAGCTGCCAGCGCGGGAACTCGTGCACGGCGCCGACGCCGATCTGCCGGCCGCGCGCGAGCAGGCTGATGAGCTGCGCGGTGGTCGAGAAAAACGAATTCACCGCGGTGCCGGCGATACCGCGGACCGGCGTGAGTTTGTCGGTGTATTCGGGAAGGATGTTGCCGGTGGCGCCGAGCGAGCCGTCGGCATTGCGCACGGCGACGGTCTGCGCGGTGCCCGCGCGAGAGAAACGCGAACGGAAGAAGGGTTCGAGCGCGTCGTTGTAGACGGCGTTGAGGTAGAGGCGCGTGTGCTCCGTCAGGCGGTAGTCGAGCTTGAGTGAGACGCCCTGCTGCGTGCGGTGGTTGTAGGTTTCGAGCGACTGGAAATCGTAGACATAGGCGGGCGAGTTGACGGTGTTCTGATACTCCTGGATCACCTGATAGTAGCCGGAGACGTTTTCGCTGTAGAACACGTCGAGCGAGACGCCGAAGTTGCGCGAGCCGCCGAACGCATCGAACAGCTCCTGATAACTCATCGACGTGATCGGGTGCGCGGGGCGCTCGTGGCGCATTGGAATGGCGTCGACGAACGACGGCACCACCTTCGCGCCGACGCGGTAGGCGAAGCGGCGCTTTTCCTTCATCGCGAGCGGCGTGCGGGTCTTGAGGTTGATGGCGCCGCCGATCGATTCGGCGGGCATGTCGGGCGTGCTGCCCTTGGTGACTTCGATCTCGCCGAAGAGGGAGCCAGGGGTGTTGGCGAAACGCGGGCCGCGGCCGAGGCCCACGCTGTCGGCCTGGAGCTTGCCGTCGACGCTGAGCGTGCTGAGGTCGCTCGGCGCGCCGCGCACCATGACGCCGGTGACGAGGCCCTCGTTGTTGAGGATCGGCGCGATACCGGCGAGGCGGATGAGGACTTCGCCGGCGTTCTGGTTGGGCATGTTGCCGAATGCGTCCATGTCCACGACGGCCTTCACGTTGGGCGCGTTGCGCTGCTGGGTGATCGAGGCGGCCATGCCCTCGCGCTCGCCGGTGACGGTGAACGCCGCCATTTTGTAGATGTCCGAGCGCAACTCGACCTCGAGTCGCGCGGTCGTGACGCTGGCGACGGTGATCTGGCGCGTCGTGCGCGGCAGGCCGACGTAAGAGATGCTCACCGCGTAGTCGCCGGGCGGCACCGCCTCGAACGCGAAGCGGCCCGTGCTGTCGGTGAGCGCCTGCGCGTGGAGCGCGGCGATCTCGACGAGCGCGCCTTGGAGGAAATTGCGCGTGTCGGCGTCGTTGACCACGCCGGTGATCCGGCCGCCGGTGGATGCTGCGCCCTGCGCGAAAACGGAGGCGGTGAGAAGCGTGACAACTGCCAGCGCTCGCGGGAGGCGGCGCCAGAATGCGGGCAATGGGCGATGATGGGTTTTCATAGGGGTTAGCAAGAACGGGGGAGAACGCCGCGCGGCGCGGCGGCGTGCGCGATGCGTCAGCACGACCGAGGCGCGTTCGAGGTGCCCTTGAGCGGGAAGAAAACTCCATCGACGCCGGCCACTTCGAAACCGCGCAACGCCGCTCCGTCGCTCGTGGCCAAACCCGCGCCGACGGAATCGAGCGTGACCTCCAGTTCGCGCCCCCGCGCCCGCAGCGCCTGCGGGTGCGGCCCGCTGGCGAGCAGGTTCCGACCGTAAACCTGCGCCAGCGCGAGGCGCGCCAGCCGCGAGGCGACCGTCCGCTTGTCGCGTGGATGCACACTCGCGGGATCGCTGCTCGCCGGCTGCGGACCAAAGCGCAGGCGCCAGCGCCCGGTGCGGTCGGCCGTGGTGCGCTGGCGCTCACCGGCAAACTCGCCGCTCACGACTGCGCCCGGGTCGGCCCGCCCCCAGACGGGGAGCGGCGTGTCGCGCTGCACCACGAGGTGCGGGGTAAACACGGGCGCCAGGGTCAATTCTGCGCCAAACGCCGGCGGGGCGAGCAACCATAGCAGCCAGCCCGACCAGCTCATACCAGTTCTCATGGACGATTGGACTTTGGATTTTGCAGGCCTGCCGGTGGGCGGGCTGCCCGGCCACCGGGCGGGCCTGCAATCCAAAAGCTCTCGGTAACTGCTATCGTGCGTGCCGCTCGTTTCTCTCTCCGCCGCTGCGTCCTCGAGCGCTCCTCGCGCGAAATGGGCGGGTCGAAGACCCGCCCTACCGCACGCATCGTGCGCCAGAAGTTCATGACGACTCAGGGTGGCCGTCGCAGCGTCGGGTTCTCCGCGGCGGTCAGAATTTGTATTTATACGACAGCCGCACGGTGCGCGGCGCGCCGAGCGTGACGGCGTAGCGGTTGTTGCCGCCGGCCCCGTAGACTTTGTCGGTGAAGTTTTCGACGTTCAGGCTGATTTGCGACTTGTCGAACTGGTAGCTCGCGAACGCGCTGTAGATCGTCCACGCGGGCAGGGCCGGAGCGGGCCGCAGGTAGATGGCGCCCATGTGGAAGAGATTCGCGCCGACGACGAGGCCTTTCAACGAACCGGTCGTGAAGTTGTATTTCGCCAGCAGGCTGTGCGTCTCCTTGAAACTGCGGTTGGCGTAGTCGTTGGTCGCCGAGGTGATCACGCCGTTGCCCTGAAACGCCGTGGCGATGATCTCCCAACCGGCGGCCGGCCGCAGCGTCAGATCGAACTCCAGGCCATGCGTCTTCGTGCTGCCGCCGTTGATGCTGTAGAAGTTCGCCGTGCCGGGATTCACGCCGATCGGCTGGTTGATGGTCTCCGATTCGAAGTAGGCGAAGCTGCCCGAGATTTTGCCATCGAGCAGGCCGTCGGCCTTGACGCCAGCCTCGTAGGCCGTGCTCGTGATCGACGGCAGCGGGCGTCCGTCCTGACCGACGACGCCGGGGCCTTGCGGGACGAACGCCGTGGCGCGGCTGGCGAAGACGGAGGTCTTGGGCGTGAATTTCCACACGAGCGCCCCCTTGTTGGTGAGGTCGCTGCCCTGGGCCTCGGAGTAAACCGCGTTGGCGACCGGGCGGTGCGTGATGACCTTGTTGAAGCCCCAGTTCAAGCCGACCGTGGCGATGAGGCGGTCGTCGAGGAATTTGAGCTGATCCTGGCCGTAGATGTAGCCGATCCGGGTGTCGTTGATGGTGGTGGCGGAGCCGGGGATCGCCTGCGGGCCGGGATCGGCCGGGAGCACAGGGTTGCCGAGCGTGAAGCGGCCGATGACCGGCTGCACGAGGCCCTGTGAATTGTAGAGGTAGTTCACGCCGAAGCCGAAGTTGGCCTGCTGGGAAATGCCGAGGGCCTTGAAGTTCGCGACGTAGTCGTCGTTGATGGCGAACGTCTGCTGCGTTTGGGCGAGATCGAGCACCGTGGAGGCCATCGTCGTGGCGGCGTTGACCGGGATGATGGCGTTGCCCGCGAGCCCCGAACCGGTGGGGGTGGCGACGAGGAAGGCCCGGTTGTCATGATCGCCACGCTGCTCCTCGTAATAGGCGATCTGAAGCCGGCCTTCGACGTCGGGAGAGAAACGCGTGATGAGGTTCGCCTCGACTTCGCTCTTGCGGAAGCGCGACCAGGACCACGCCGCCTTGTAGGTGGTGTCGCGACCGCCGAAGGTCGAGGGACGGTTGGTCTCGTCGAGGAAGTTGTTCGTGTAGAGACCGAAATCCTTGATGTCGGAATACTCGTAACGCAGGCGCAGGGTCGTCGTTTTCCAGTCGAACTGGAGGGTGGGCGAAATCACGACGCGATCGTCATTCTGCAGCTGCTTCATGTCGCCCTCCTGCACCGCGCCCAGCAAGCGGTAGGAGATCTTGGGGCCGCCCGCGCCTTTGGCGAGCGGTCCGGTGGAGTCCAACTCGGCCCGGAAAATCGAGCCGTCGAGTCCGCCCATGAGCGTCAGGGCATTGCGCGCGGTGGAGAGGGGAATCTTGGTGGACTCCATCACCATGCCCGACACCGCCGGGAGGCTGCCGAAGAGCGAGGCGTTCACCCCCTTCACGACTTCCACGGTCTCCACGCTCAACGCATCGTCGACGGAGGAGTAATACTGGATGCCGTTCTTGAACATCGGGGTCACGCGCTGGCCGCGCAGATAAAACTGGTTGTTGCCGCCGTAGGAGTTGAGGCCGCTCGCCACGAAGCGGGCGTAGTCCTGCGTGAGCCAGTTGAAACCGAGGCTGTCGATGAGCACCCGGGGCAGCACCTGAATCGGAGACGGAATGTCGATCAGCGGCTGCGTCGACTTCAGGCCGGCGGTCGCATTGGCGATGCTGAAGGAGTTGTCCGCCGACTCCCGCACATCGAAGCGCGAGAGCGTGACAATCTCGTCCTTGACGGCGGCTGCCTGGCCGCGCGCGAACGGGAGGAGAGAAAATACGGCGGCGACGAGCAACACGGCAGCGAGGCCGGCGCGGGAACGGAGGGGAGGTTGTGATATAGGCATGGTGGTGGGCAGGGTTGGAAATCGGGGTTAATAAATTCCGTGATGATAAAATTATTTACTTAGTCAAGGGCATTTTTATTGCCGCCACGCAAACGTCATCCACCCAGCAGCGTGCGATCCCGCACCGGCCCGGTCCCCGCCCGCGGGCTCAGCCCTCGGCCAACTCAACCGGAATCACGATTTGCGCCGGAGTCGCCTTGGGGTCCGTCGCCTGGGCCGCCAGCAAGCGGCCGATCGCCGATCCGATCTCCTCCGAGCGCATCGTCGGAAAAATGTAGGGCACCGGGTAGTCGCCCGCGGGCCGCTGATAGAGTCCGCTCACGATCAACCGCGGCCGCCGCCGTCCTTTCAATTGGAGCCGGTCGATCGCCGCGACGGCCGCCTCCGCCTTGGCCTCCGACCGGCACAGCAGACAAAGATCCGTCGGATGGCGGTGCACGATCTGCGTGACCTCGGACATGATCGCCTGCCGGTCGTCGGGCAGGTGCGCGACGGAGAGCTCGCCCGCCTTGTGCCCCGCCGCGCCGAGCAGCCGCCCGAGTTCCCGGAGCACCACATTGTCTCCGGGAAACATCACCTCGCGGGTGAGCGCGCACACCTGGGCGCAGTCATTCGCCGTCGCGTAGTTGGCCACGAGCCGCGCGATCGCGAGATTGTCCTGATCGACCCACGCCATTCCCTCGATCGACGGGTAGAGCGAACCATGCACCACCGCGGGCAGGCCGCTGTCCTTGACCGCCCGCTGCACCACAAACGGCACCTTCGTGAGCACGACGCCCGCGGGCTCCTTCGCCCGGAGGATCTCGCCGATGAGCCCGTCCACATAATCGGTCGGATCCGTCGCCGGCAGAAAATTGAACTGCACATCCGCGCCCGGCAGCACGCCTTGGATGCCCACCAGCACCCCGTCGGCCACGAGTCCCTCCTGTTTCAGGTAGCTCCGGTGCACGAGCATGAACACCCGCTTGAGCAAGCCCGGGCTGGCTTCTCGTTTCAACGACCCGATGAACGTGCCCCGCCGCTGCACGCGCTCGAGGATGCCGCGCTGGGCCAGCAACTGCAGCGCGCGATTCGCCGTCGACGTGCCCACCCCCAGCATCCGGGCGGCATCCGCCAGGGGCAGATAGGGATCACCGGGCTTGAGCTGCTTGCGGCGGATATCCGCCTCCAGCTGCTGGGCCAGTTCCATGATGCGAGGGGTCTGCGAATAGCCTGAACTCATAGACGGGTCGAAAAGAGGTGGTGACCGCGGCGCGGCAGCCTCAGCGAAAATAAAATCAACACAGTTTCGATATAATTCTTGACGACAAGAATTATTAAGGCGTGTTGGTGACATGGCACCAACCCTGTCCTCGCCCGGCAAATTCGAGCTTCGCGGCCTGATTGCCGCGACCTTCACCCCGTTCCACGCCGACGGCTCCGTCAACTACCGGCGCATCAAACCGGTGATCGACGCCGTCATCGCACAGGGCGCCAGCGGGCTCTACGTCTGCGGCAGCACGGGCGAGGGACCGCTCCTGTCGACCGCCGAGCGTCTGCGGGTGGCCGAGGAAAGTGTCCGGGCGGCCCGGGACCGGGTGCCGGTCGTGATCCAAGTCGGCCACAACAGCATCGAAGAGGCGCGGGGGATCGCCGCCCACGCCCAGCGCATCGGCGCCAGTGCGATCTCGGCCACGCCGCCCGGCTACTTCAAACCAGACTCCCTCGGAAACTTCATCGAGTGCATCGCGCACATCGCCGGGGGAGCACCGAAACTGCCCTTCTACTACTATCACATCCCGGTGCTGTCCGGCGTGCGTTTCGACATGGTCGATTTTCTCCGGCAGGGCGGCCCGCGGCTCCCCACGCTGCGCGGGATCAAGTTCTCCGATTCCCTGCTCTACGAGATGCTCGCCTGCATCGAGTTTGACGGCGGCAAATACGACATCCTCTTCGGCATCGATGAGATGTTGCTCGGTGGCCTCGCCTTCGGCGCCCGCGGTGCGGTCGGCTCGACCTACAACTTCGCCGCCCCGCTCTACCGGAAGATCATCACCGCCTTCGAGTCCGGCGATCTCGCCGAGGCGCGCCGGCTCCAGTCCCTCTCGGCCGAGATGGTGCGCATCATCGTCGGCAACGGTGGCCGCGGCGGCCTGAAGGCGACGATGGAGTTCGTCGGCGCCGACTGCGGTCACAGCCGCCTGCCCACCGTCACCACGTCCGCCAAGCAACGGGCAACGATGAAGCGGGAACTCAAGGGGATCGGCTTTTTCGACTGGGCCCGGCCGTGACACGGCAAGCACCAGGCACTGCTCCGACCGAGGGAGACCACGACTTGATGGTCGCGGACGCATCGCCGTCACCTGCGTCACTGTGCCCGGCCACCCTCCCGCCGCTACCCGATCGGCACGGATTCGCCGGGATGTTTGCCGGCGTCTCGGGCGGTGCGTTGCTGTGCGCGGGAGGCGCGAATTTTCCCGGGAAACCGCTGGCGGAAGGCGGCCGGAAAGTCTGGCACGATCGCATCTTCGCGCTCTCCCATCCCCACGGAACCTGGCAGGAAATCGGTCGGCTGCCCGGCGCCAGCGGCTACGGCGTATCGGCCACGTGGCGGGACCGCGTGGTGTTGGCGGGCGGCGGCGATGCGCACGCGCACTCCGCCGCTTGCCTGACGATGCAGTGGGACGGCACACGGCTTGGTTTCCGCGCCCTGCCGTCCCTCCCTTGCCCCATCGCCAACGCCTGCGGCGCGCTCGTCGGCGACACCCTTTTCGTCGCCGGCGGTCAGGAGACACCCGCAAGCACCACGGCATTGGCGCGATGTTTCGCGCTCGACCTCGGAGCGCCGGAGCCAGCGTGGCGGGAAATCCCGTGGCCGGCAGCCGCCCCCGCCCGGGTTTTCGCCGTGGCGGCGGCCGGAGCAGGCACGTTCTATCTCTTTAGCGGGGCCGAGCTGATTCCCCAGGCCCGTGGTGGTGCCGAGCGACGCTATCTGACCGACGCGTGGAGCTTCCACGCCGATCGCGGCTGGCAACGGCTCGCCGATCTCCCCCACGCCGTCGTGGCTGCTCCGTCGCCAGCAATGCCCACCACGGCCGGCGGACTCCTCATCGCAGGCGGCGTGTGGCCGGAATACCTCAACGCCTTGCCGAAAGACGCACCTCATCCCGGCTTTTCCCGTGATCTGCTGAGCTATGATGTCGCCGCCGATCGCTGGACGGTGCTGTCCGCACCGGCGGCGCCTAACGCTGCTCCCGCGCGCGTCACCGCTCCGCTGGTCGCCTGGCGGGAGCATTTCGTCATTCCCAGCGGCGAAGTCGCCCCTGGGATTCGCACCCCCAGTGTGCTCACTTATCCTCGCGCCACATGAGCCTCACACCCGCCCGTCTCGCCGAGTTGCACCAGACCTATTCCCGCGGCCTGCTCGAAAGCACCATTCCCTTCTGGCTGCGCCACGGCCTCGACCGCGAGTGCGGCGGGCTGCTCACGGGCCTCGCGGAAAACGGCGCCGTGATCGACACCGACAAGGCCGTCTGGCTGCAAGGCCGCGCGGCGTGGACGTTCGCCACCCTCTACAACACCATTGAGCAACGCCCCGAGTGGCTGGCGGCGTCACGGCATTGCCTCGATTTCATCCGCGCCCACTGCCGTGGCCCGGGCGGCAAACTCTACTTCACGGTCACGCGCGACGGCCGCCCGCTCCGGATGCGGCGCTATGTTTACAGCGAGTGCTTCGCTGCGATCGGCAGCGCCGCCTACGCGAAAGCCACGGGCGATGATCGCGCCGCGTCGGAGGCCCTACAGTATTTCGAGACCTATCTGCACCACAGCTTCACGCCCGGCGTGATGCCGCCCAAAACCGATCCCGCCACCCGCCCGATGCAGGGCGTGGCTCCGCACATGATCGCCATCGTCACCGCGCAGGAAATTCGTGCGCTGCTCGGCGATGTCCCCGTGCGCGGCGCTTCCTGCACGCAGTGGATCGACCGCTCGCTCGGCGCCATCGAACACGATTTTTTCAAGCCCGAGCTCGGCGCGCTCCTGGAAACCATTGGCGCCGACGGGGCGGTGCTCGACACCTTTGACGGTCGCACGCTCAACCCGGGGCACGCGATCGAGTGCGCGTGGTTCATTTTGCACGAGGCGAAGCACCGCGGTCGTGATCCCCGCTTGCTGAAACTTGGCCTCGCCATCCTCGACTGCATGTGGGCCCGCGGCTGGGACCGCGAGTTCGGCGGCCTGCTCTACTTCACCGATCTGCACGGCCAGCCGGTGCAGGAATACTGGGCCGAGATGAAATTCTGGTGGCCGCACAACGAGGCCGAGATCGCCACGCTCCTCGCCTACCAGTTGACCGGCGACGCCAAATACGCCGCGTGGCACACGCTCGTGCACGACTGGTCGCACCGCGTTTTCGCCGATCCGGTGCATGGCGAGTGGTTCGGTTACGCGCACCGCGACGGCCGCATCTCCACACGGCTGAAAGGCAACACGTGGAAAGGTCCGTTTCACCTGCCGCGCATGCAGTGGTATTGCCACCGCCTCACCACGGAGCTCCTCGCGCGCCAGTAAGGCGTCCGCTCTCCGTTCTGCTCGCGCCACGCGACATATCTCCCATGACCACGCCCCGCGACCCGCCACGCTATGCGTGGATCATCGTCGGCCTGCTGTGGGTCGTGGCCCTGCTCAACTACCTCGACCGGCTGATGCTGACATCGATGCGGGAGTGGATCGTGGCGGAGATCCCGATGAGTGACGCGCGCTTCGGGCTGCTCACCTCGGTGTTTCTCTGGATCTATGGCATCGTGAGTCCGATCGGCGGTTTTCTGGCCGACCGCTACAGCCGCAAATGGGTGATCCTCGCGAGCCTCGCGATCTGGTCGGCGATGACGTGGCTCACCGGTCACATGCATGGTTTTCAAAATCTGCTTCTGGCCCGGGCCGTGATGGGCGTCAGCGAGGCGTGCTACATTTCCGCGGCACTGGCGCTCATCGCCGATTACCACACGGGGGCGACCCGATCACTCGCG
Source organism: Verrucomicrobiota bacterium (assembly GCA_016235555.1). Lineage (GTDB taxonomy): Bacteria > Verrucomicrobiota > Verrucomicrobiia > Opitutales > Opitutaceae > JACRKC01. Next base: position 38,604 of record JACRKC010000050.1, on the reverse strand, counting down.
ACCGGGCTGCATCAGAGCGGCCTCTACGCGGGAGCCGCCCTGGGTGGCGCAGGCGGCTGGATCGCCGCCGAGCACGGCTGGCGCGCGGCCTTCACGATCTTCGGTGGCGCCGGCGTGGCCTATGCACTCCTGCTGCTCGTGACGTTGCGGGATCGTGCGGTCGAACCGAGCGACGCGCCGGCGCATTCAAAGGCGGAACTTTCCGCCGGGGCGGCCGCCCGGGAGCTGGCCGCTTCGCGCGCGTTCTGGGCCCTGATCGTCTACATCGGACTCGCCGGCACGGCGTTCTGGTTGATCAACGGCTGGCTGCCGACGTTCTTGCAGGAACGGTTCACCGGCTGGAAACCGGCCGGCACCCTGGCAGCGTGGCTGCCGGCCGCCTGGGTTGCGAAGATGGAGGTCACCCGCGGCTCGGCCGGCCTCTGGGCCACGGTGCCGGTGCAGGTGGCGTCGTTCGCCGGCATCCTGATCGGTGGAGCGTGGGCCGACCGCTGGGCGCGGCGCAACGCGCGGGGCCGGATGCTCATCCCCGCCCTGGGATTCTGCATCGCCGGACCGTGCCTCGCCCTGCTGGCCACCACGTCGTCCTTTGCGTTCGCGTTGGCGGCGATGCTGATCTTCGGACTCGGCCGCGGATTCGCCGACGCGAATCTCATGCCGATCGTCTGCCAGGTGATCGATCCACGCTTCCGGGCCACCGCCTACGGCACGCTCAATTTCGTGGGTGTGAGCGTGGGCGGTGGCATGATCTACGCCGGCGGCTGGCTGCGTGATCAACACGTCGGACTCGCCCTGCCGTTTGCGGCGGCGGGCGCGGGCCTGTTCGGCGCCGGTCTGATGCTGTTGGCCGTGAAACCGCGCGCGTCTGGCTGAACTCCCGCTCACCGGCCGGCCGAAGGCGGCACCAACCTCCACACGCATTCATCGGCGAGGGAGCCGGCGATCGCACGGATCTTGTTTTCGCCCGGGGCGAGTTTCACGCCGGGCCAACGGACAATGCGATCGTCACCGACGGGCTTCTTGCCCAGCGACCGGCCATTGAGGAGGAGTTCCACTTCGGGGGCGTTGGAGTAGATCTTCACCTCGGTGACGGGCTCCGTGCGTTCGGCGAAGCGGCGGGCGGCGAGGTAGAGCACGGGCTCCGCGCTCCAGTTGGCTTTGTAGAAATAGAACGCGTCCTTCCGCACCTTCCGGTCGAAGGTCACCATGCCCTTGTCGTTGCGGCCGGGGTGGTCGCCCTCGTCGCGCCAGTCGACGGCGAAGTCGAACATGTTCCAGATGAACTTCGCCCAGAGGTAGGGCCGCGTCTTCATCACGCGCCACGACTCCTCGTGATAGTAAGCCTGGTAGCCCTCAGGGTGGATCTTGGCGAACGCGCGCGGGCGGATTGATTCCATCGGGGTGCGCGCGTAGCCAGGGCGACCGTAGGTGTCGGGCTCGTGCTGGCGGATGCTGCCGCCGGCGCCGTATTCGCTCACGCCGATCGCCTGCGTCGGGTAGCGGGTGCGGAGGCTGTCGAAGAACTCGGCGTTGTCCTCGGGCTCCCCGTAATACCAGCCGTAGTATTTGTTGAACGCCGTCGTGTCGGTGTAGAAGCGCTGCGGCTCGCCCCTGGCGCTCACGGGCGGCTGGCCGGGCAACGCGAAAGTCACGTCCTTCTCCGAGTGAAACGAGGCGTAGGTGGTGAGCCGCGAGGGATCCTCGGCGCGCGCGAGCGCGTGCAGCGCCTGGATCTGGCGCTCCTGGATCGGGCCGTTCTTCGCGATGCCCTCGGCGAAGCTGATGCCGAGGTCGAACGTCTCGTTACCCACACCCCAGAAGCAGATGGACGGGTGGTTGTAATTCTGGCGGATGAGCTCGCGCATCTGGTCGAGCGCGTTGTTGAAAAACGTCGCGGTGGGCACGGCTTCGTCGACGAACGGAATCTCGGCCCACAGGACCATGCCTTGTTCGTCGGCGAGCCGATACCAGAGCGGAGACTGCTGGTAGTGCGCAACGCGGATGGCGGTGCAGCCCATCTCGGCGATGAGCGCCATGTCCTCGCGTTCGTCGGCGGCACTGATGGCCCAGCCCTTGTCGATGCGGTCCTGGTGGCGGCTGGCGCCGCGGAGATCGAGGTAGCGGCCATTGAGAAAGAAGCCTTTCGCCGGATCGACGTGGAAGAAGCGCAGACCCAGCGGCTGCGTGAGGGCATCACGCACGGCGCCGGCGGCGCTCACCGCGATGCGCGCGGTGTAGAGATACGGATCGGCGCGCCCCTGCCACAAGTGCGGCGAGGCGATGGTCAGCGGCACGGTGACCTCGCCGCGTTCGCCGGGCGCGAGAGTGGCGGGCGCGCTGGCGGAGGTGACGAGCTTGCCGTCGGCATCGAGGACGGAGACGGCCACCGTGATGGCGGCGGACGCCGCCTCATGGTTCGCGAGTTTCACGCGCGCATGGATCTCGGCTCGTTCGGGTGTGACGTTGGTCTGCCGCAGAAACACGCCAGGCGACGCGTGATCCATCGGATCGATCTGCACAGCGTCGGTGACAAGGAGCGACACGTCACGGTAAAGGCCGCCGAAAAAGGTGAAGTCGGCGGAGTGCGGGGCGATGCCGTGGTCCTCGTTGTTGACGCGCACGGCGAGGAGGTTGTCGGCGTCGGGGCGGAGCGCGGCGGTGACATCAAAGCGGAAGCGGGCGTGACCGCCGAGATGCGTGCCCACGAAACGGCCGTTGAGGAAGACCTCGGCGCGGCGGTTGGCGGCGTCGAACTGGAGATAGACGCGGCGACCGGCCCACGCCCCGTCGGCGCGCAGCGTGCGGCGATACCAGCCCGTGCCCCGCGCGTAGTCGCCTTTGAGGCCGCCGGGGACGGCGGCGCGGTTCTTCACCCCATCCTGGCCGTCCTGCGCGTTCCACGTGTGGGGCACGGCGACACGCGACCACGCGGAGTCGTCGAAGGCGGCGGCCTCGGCGCCCGGCGTTTCGCCGTAGTGAAAGCGCCAGCCGGCGTTGAGGGAGATTTCCGTGCGGGGGGCGGCGAGGGCGGTGGTGGCGAGGGCCAAGGCGAGAAGGGCGGTGCGAAGGATGCGGCGGGGCATGGCAGTGGCGGGGAGCCCGCGGGCGGGCGGGCTCGAGGTTCTACGTTGAGGAAAAAGGGCCGGTCACAGACCGGCCCCACTTCAGAATTTGTATTCGATGCCGGCCTTGGCGTTGAAGGCCTGGCCGGGGACGATCACGTTCTGGCTGCGCACGGAGTAGATGTATTTCTCGTTGGTGAGATTATCCAGGTTCAGCGTGTAGGTGAGGTGCTGGCTGTATTTGTAGGTGATCGACGAGTTGAGCAGCAGGCGGCCATCGACGTAGCCGAGCATGACCTGATTCGGGCCGTCGGTGATCGCACGGCGCGAGAGGTAGTTGTAGCCGAGGCCGACATCGAGGCCCTTGAGGCTGCCGTGGGTGAAGCGATAGAGGGCGAAGAGCGAGGAGGTGCGCTTCGCGGTGTTGGCGACCGGGATCGACCCGGTGACCGCGCGGCCGTAGTAAGGCTGGACGTAGATGCCGTTCACCGCCGGCCCGAGCACCGACTTCGGCTCATACCAGGCGAACGAACCCATGAGGTAGAGGTTGCTGGAGAACTGCCACGAGGCGTCGCCGTCGAACCCGCGCGAGATCACGCCGGGCACGAGCACATTGGGGTTGAGGGGATCGAGCGGAAAGGAGGGGACGGTGTTGTTGGTCTGCTTGATGTCGAAGTAGGAGACGGTGACATTGAGCTTCTTGTTGAGCAGCTCGTTCTTCAGGCCGAGCTCCCACTGCTTGCCCTCCTTGGGCGGGAGCGCGCCGGTGACGCCGTTGACGAGGCCGACGCCGTTCAGCGCGAAGTTCTCATTGTAGCCGACGAAGGCGTTGACGCCCGGCACGACTTTGAAAACGGCACCGTATTGCTTGAGGTTCTTGTTCACCGAGAACTCGGCCGGGGTGTAGAGGCGGGTGAGTTCGTTGAACGTATAGGAGTTGGCGCGTGAGCGGGAGAGGCCGTAGGAGAGCACGAGCCGGTCGTTGAACAACTTGGCGGTATCGAGCACGAACACGCGGCCGTTGCCGGTGTAGTTGACGGTCTGCGCCACCGGCGCGGCGTAATTCACGGTGACGGTCGGCGTCGTGATCTTGAATGGATCCCACGCGGAGGAGGTGCCGGCAAAGGCCTGGAGCTTGAAGGTCGACTCGCGCGCCTCGCCGCCGATGAGGAGGTTGTGCTTGGCGGGACCGGTGGCGAAGTTGAAGTTCACGTCGGCCTGGAGCGAGCGATAGCGGGAGATCTGGTTGTCGGCGGTGGTGCTGCGCGGGATGAGGTCGCCGGGCTTGTAGTTGACGAGATTGGCGGGGAAGGCGCGCAGGCCTTCGTTCCACGTGGGCGCGACGGACTCGACGCGGCTCGGGGCGTTCCACGCGTTCATGCCGGCGAGGTGGATCACGGCGTGATCGTTGAGGCGCGAGGTGTATTTGGCCCAGAGGCGCTGCACGGCGTCGGTGCGCCAGTTGTAGGGCTTGTCCTCGGATTGCGAGCGCGTGTAGGGGACGTCGAACATCTGCCGCGTGCGCGGATCGATCGCCAGGCCGTTGTAGGAAGGCCAGTCGGTGTCGACGTAGAGGGCCTTGAGCTCGAACTTCGTGTCCGGTGAAAACTGGTAGCTGAGCGCCGGCATGATCGTGAGCCGGTGCATGTAGGTGTTGTCGTAATAGCCGTCGGAATACTGCTGCGCAGCGACGAGCCGGTAGAGGAACTTGCCGTCCTTGGTGAAGGCACCGGTGGTGTCGAGATCGACGCGGTTCGCGTCGAACAAGCCGACCTGGAGGCGCAGCGTGGTGCTGCGGGTGGAGAGCGGGCTCTTGGTGAGTTTGTTGACGACACCGCCGGGGGTGCCATCGGTGGCGAGGAAGATGGCCGACGGGCCCTTGATCACTTCGAAGCGTTCGTAGATGGCGGAATCGACGGCGGAGCCGGCCGAGGGCGAGAACGAGTCATTGTAGTCGCCGTCGCCGGTATAGCCGCGGATGTTGAGGCGGCCGGGCGTCCAGTTGAGCTGACCGTTCTGCGCGCCGCCGGTGTAGTTGAGAATATCCGTGAGCATGAACGGATTCACGGCCTTGAGGAACGAGTTGTTCAGCACCTTCACCGACTGCGGCAGCTCGGACAGATCGACCGCGATGCGGGTGGAGCTGAGGGCGGATTTGCCCATGTAGCCGGTGTCCTTCTCCGAGCTGATGGAGAAAGCGGGGAGCTGGACGATTTCGGAATCGGGGGCGGCAGGCGGCGGCGCCGGTTGGGCCACGAGGGAACGGACAGCGGTGACAGCCGCGAGCAGGATCAGGACACGAGGGTGGGAGTTCATGCGGTTCGGTGGGCGGTGGGGTTTCGGGGTAGGGGATCGCCGTCGGGAAGACCGACCGGGCGATGGCGGCGGATGCTGCGGATTTCGGGCTCGGCGGCGAGGCGCCCATTCCTTTACAGTAAAGATCGATGTCCGCCGCACCCCGCCCCACCATGCGCACGCTCGCCACCGAGGCGGGCGTGAGCGCCCAGACGGTGTCGCCCAGAGCCCCGAGGTCTCCGCCGCGGTGCGGCGGCGCATCACGCGCCTGGCTGCGGCGCGCGGCTACCGGCCCGATCCGCACGTGGTCAAACTCATGCACCACCTCCGCACGCGCGCGCCGGCGCGGGCCAAGGCCAATCTCTGCGGCCTCACGCAGACGTGGCCCCGGGCGCAGCTGGGGCCGGGCAATTTTCTGGACCGCCTCGTGCATGGCATCCGCACGCGCGCCGAGTCGCTCGGCTACACCTACGACCAGCTGAACCTCGACGACTACCCGACCAGCGCACAACTCCAGCGCGTGCTGGTGAGCCGGGGCATCGAAGGGCTGCTGGTGCTGCCCTTGCGGGAGCCGCGCGATCTCAGCGCGCTGCTGGATTGGCGGCTGTTTTCCACGGTGACGGTGACCTCGTCGGTGTTCGCGCCGCGTTTCCACAGCGTGAAGCCGGCCCACTTTGACAACATCATGCTCGCCTGCCGCGAGCTCACGCGGGCGGGTTTCCGCCGCATCGGACTCGCCATGTCGAGCGAGTGGGACGAACGCGTGAAGCACCGCTGGACCGGCGGCATCGCCTGGCAGAACCAGTTCGGCGGCACCGCGCCGGTCGCCCCGCTTGTCGACCGCCGGCCGGGGCCGAACCTCGATCTGGCCACGCTGTCCGCCTGGCTGGCGCGGGAGCAGCCGGATGCGGTGGTGCTCGAGACGCTCGATCGCTCGGTCCTGCGGCAGGCCTTGGCGACATTCCCGCCGCGCCGCCGGCCCACCATCGTCACAATGAACTGGCCCAACGAAGCCGCCGGCTGCGGCATCGATCAGGAAGTCGAACGCATCGGCACCGTGGCCGCGGAGCTGGTTGCGAGCATGATCGCACGCGGGGAAAAGGGCCTGCACGAACAGCCGGCCACGACGGTGATCGACGGCACGTGGGTGCCGGGCGCACTCCGGCGCACGCGACCGGGCTAACGCTTCCCCTCCGGCGTGTAGTAGGGGCCGAGCTGGGCGAGGATTTTTTCGAGCACCTCGGCGTGGTCGATGACACCGTTGTGGCGGTAGACGATCTTGCCGCCGGGAGCGATGAGCACGGTGTGCGGGAGCGGGCCGGGCCACGAGGGATCGAGCGCGGCGATGAGCGCATCGGCGCTCGCCTCGGTGTAGAGGAAGTTGGTGGCTTCGCGGCCTTCGGCCTTCAGCACGCGGCGGAGGCGCGCGGGCGGGGCGGCGTGCTGCTGCTCGAGGAATTTCTTCGCCGCCGCCTCCTGCTTCGGGTCGTCCATGCTGATCGTGATGAGTTCGAAATCGCGCCCCTGCAGGCGGCGGGCGAGCGACACGAGCGTGGGAAACTCGGCCACGCACGGCGCGCACCACGTGGCCCAGACGTTGACGAGGCGGAGACGGTTGGAGTCGTTCTTCGCGAGCTTTGCCACGCCGGCGGCATCGATTTTTTCGAGGGCGACGGGCTCGGTCTTCCATTTCTCGTCGGCCTTCGCGACGTCGGCGCGCTTGTAGTTCCACTTGGTGGAGCAGCCGAGCACGGGCGTCGTGGGCGTGGCGACGGGGCGGCCGGCGAGGAGATCGTTGATCGCGTTGCGAAGGTCGTGCGACTTGACGGTCGCTGGATCCTCGAAGCGCGAGTCGTCGACGCGGCCGACGTAGCGGAGCTTGCGCGCGTGATCGAAGAGGAAGATGTGCGGCGTCGCGAGGCAGCCGTAGGCCTTGGCGGCGGTCTGGTGCTCGCCGTCGTAGAGGTAGGGAAACACGAAGCCCTTCTCCCTGGCGTAGAGCTTCATCTCGTCGGGGCCGTCGTTGTATTTGCTGTAGCCGAGCTCGTCGACGCGCACGGAGTCGGGGCTGTTGGGGTTGATGGCGACGACAGTGACGCCGCGACTGGCGAACTCTTTTGCGAGCGGGATGAGGCGCGTCTCGGCGGCATGCGAGTAGGGGCAATGGTTCGAGAGAAACGCGACCATGAGGAGCGGCGACTTGCTCGCGGGAAAATCGGCGAGCGAGTAGGTGCGACCGTCGATGCCGGGGAGCTTGAAGTCGGGCGCGGCGTCGCCGAGCGCGAGGCGCTGCGCATCGGGCGGGAGGAGCTTGTCGTAGTTTTCGGCGGCGGCGGCGGGCGCGGCCAAAGCGAGGACCCCGACGAGGACCAAAGGAAGAGATTTCATGTTTGGAGTAGATGACATGAAGCCGACAGGCGGTGCGAATCGCGCCAACCTGTCGGCGCTATGCAAACAATAACACTGACAGAGCCCTGCGAGGTTACCTCGCCGCGTGCTCCTGGCAAGCCCGCCGGCCTGGCCGGCGTCGGCTTTCCGGTTTGGTTTCGTAACGGTAGGTCAGCTCGCTTGCGAGCGCGGTTTGGCGCGCGTCAGCGCGCTGGCCTACGCGGGAACAATTGGTGCATTCACACCGGAAAGCCGTGATCTGCCGGGTCCCGCGCGCTTTTTCCACTCTACAACCCCGGCCTCATCGGACGGCCGGTCTCCCACGGGCCCGAGGAAACGTTGAGTGGCCGATGGTCCGGTCTTCGACCGGACCAAGGGACGCAAAATTTCTGACCGAGGATTACGCGGGTGACCGGGGATCGGCCCCGCGCGCCGTGGATCGACCTGTATGGCAATGCCGAAGAATCGCGCAGCTCGAACAATATTTTTGAGCAGGAAGGCCGGGAAGAACGGGAGGAATCCAGTCCTGCTCTTTCCGATCTGCCCGGCCTTCCTGTTCAAATCGTGCGGTTGTGGCAGAGCCGCGCTGGGTTCTCCGGGTAATACCAACGTCACCTTGCTTTTGGACTGTAGGCCCGGCCGGTGGCCGGGCTGCCCGCCCAGCGGGCGGGCCTGCAACGGAAAGTCTGAAAGCTACGGGACGTTGCTATGATCCGTGGTTGACCTCCGCCCGTTTTTCCGAGGGCCGGTCGGAGACCGACCCCAAGGTCACGGCTTCGCGGCGGCGAGTTGGAAAATCCGCTCGGCGTTGCCGTGGTAGAATTTCTCCAGCACCGCGCGCGGCAGCGCGAGGGCCTCGGTCTTGCGGCCGTTGTAGGTCATCTCGCCGCTCCCCGCGTAGTAGTCGAAGTCGGCGCGGTAACGCACCTCGAGCGATTTCACGTGCGCCTGGCGTTGCTGGTCAGTCGGCGGGGTCGGGCGCAGGTAGGGTTTCCACGTCTGGTCGACGCCATACATGATGCGATCCGGATATTTGAGGAAAAGCGCGCGGACTTTTTCGCTCGGATGGCGGGCGAGGTTGCGCGTGCGCGCGGCGACCTCGATGTGGAAATTCGGATAACGCTCCAGCCGCGCCGCGATGCCTTCGAGGTCGTGCTCGAGGCTGCCGAGGTGCGCACCCACCACGACGAGCGTGGGGTGCTTCTCCATGATGCGGTCCCGCGCGGCGATGATGGCGGCGTGGCTGTGGAACTCCGGCCGGCCGTAGAGGTGCCACTGCGGGTTCTGCGAGTAGTAGCCGTAGTGCGGGCTGTCTTTATCCAGCGGTCGCCAGGCATCGATCGGCTCGGCGAGGTGGGCGTGGAGCGGTTTGCCGCGTTTGGCGAGATGCGCGTAGATCGGGTCGAGACGCGGATCGTCGGGCAGGAGAAATCTTCCGTCGCGGTCCTTCACCTCCATGCCAAATTCCTTCCAGATTTTCACGGCGACGGCGCCGGCGGTGAACTGCGTGTCGAGCCACGCGATGACTTTTGCCGCGTAGCCGGGCTCGTTGACGCCGCGCACATCGAAGGTCGCCGTGAAGGGGTAGAGGTCGGGATGCTTCCGGTAGAGGTCGCGTGCGATGCGGTGCATCTCCTCCAGGTGGCCGTCGCCGCCCGGCACGCAGACGTTGATCGTGCGGAGGTGGGCGGCGCGGAACATCGCGTTGAACGCCGGCACGTCCTCGAAGATGTGCGAGTGGACGTCGATTTTCCGGATCTGCTCGTAGCGCAGCGCGGGCTCGGCGGCGCTGAGGATGCCGGCGAGCGTGAAGAAGACGGGGATAAGGCGCATGGGGTGGAGCGCGTTGCCCCAACGCGCTGGCTTGGGGATGGGCGAAATGCGCGTTGAGGTCAACGCGCGCCACCTCCAACGTCGCCCTCATGAACCCCAATCCAGCGTCCGCGCCCGCCCCGGCGCCGGCGACGCGCCTCGGCTCGGTCGACGCCTATCGCGGCTTCGTGATGCTCCTGATGATGGGCGAAGTGCTGCGTTTGAAACGCGTGGCCACGGCGCTGCCGGAGAGCGGCGTGTGGCAGTTCCTCGCGTGGCACCAGTCACACGTCGAGTGGATCGGCTGCTCGCTGCACGATCTCATCCAGCCGTCGTTTTCGTTCCTCGTCGGCGTGGCCCTGCCGTTCTCCATCGCGAACCGCATGGCGCGGGGCGAGTCGCGCGGCTGGCTCACGCTGCACGCCCTGTGGCGCGCGCTGCTGCTCGTCCTGCTCGGCGTGTTCCTGCGCTCGACCGCGCGCAACAGCACCAACTGGACCTTCGAGGACACGCTCACCCAGATCGGGCTCGGCTACGGCTTCCTCTACGCGCTCGGCTGGTGCCAGGTGCGCACGCAATGGATCGCGTTCGCCGCCGTCGTGGCGGGCTACTGGGCGGCCTTCGCGGCGTGGCCGCTGCCCGCGGCGGATTTCGACTACGCGAAGGTTGGGGTGAAGGCCGACTGGCTCGCGGCGAACGGCGTGACCGGGTTTGCGGCGCACTGGCAGAAAAACAGCAACCTCGCGTGGGCCTTCGACACCTGGTGGCTCAATCTCTTCGGGCGCGAGAAACCGTTTCTCTTCAACGGCGGCGGCTACGCGACCCTCAGCTTCATTCCCACGCTCGGCACGATGATCCTCGGCCTCATCGCGGGCGGGGTGCTGCGGCGCGACGCACCGGCCGCGGCGAAGATCCGATGGTTCGCGATCGCCGGTGCGATCGGACTCGTCGGGGGCGCGCTGCTCGGCTGGCTCGGTGTGTGCCCGGTCGTGAAACGCATCTGGACCCCGACGTGGGTGCTCTACAGCGGCGGCTGGTGTTTTCTGCTGCTCGGCCTGTTCTACTTCGTGATCGATGCGTGGGAAAAGCGCCGGTGGGCGCTGCCGCTCGTGGTGATCGGCATGAATTCGATCGCCGCCTACCTCATCGCGCACCTCTTCGAGGGCTTCATTCAGAAGAATCTCGTCACGCACTTCGGCAACAAGGTCTTCACCGTCCTCGGCGCGCCCTGCCGGCCGCTGCTCGAAGGCGCCGCCGCGCTGTTCGTGATGTGGCTCATGCTTTGGTGGATGCAGCGGCGGAAGATCTTCCTGAAAATCTGACCGGCGCCTGGTGCGTTGGTCCGACGGTGGTGTGTTTCGCTAAGAAAACCGGTTTCGGCGCGTTATTTCCCATGTTCGGTTTTCCCCGGCGACACGTCTAGCCACAGCCTGCCCCCCTGCCGCGTGGCGGAACCTCTTCCGGTCGCGCCTTTCCCAACCTTTTTGTAACTTTTGACATCAAGTCCCGGTAGCCAGAAGACTGCCCCTTCACCGTCCCGGTTTTCCGATCTGTTCGCCTTTCCCCTCGTGTCGATTCCGCCTCTCGTTCTGTCGCGAGCCGTTGCCGGCTCCGCCGCCGCGCCGTTGATGCTCATGGCGCTCCTCGCGTCCAGCGGTTGCAAACCCTCCACCGCCCAGCCGGCCGCCGCTTCGGCCGCCACCACCACCGCCGCTTCGAAAGCCGACGCCACCAAGTCCCCCGCCGGTGCCGACAAGGCCGCTGCGCAAAAAGCCGCGCAGGCCGAGAAGGACAAGGCCCGCCAGGCCGCCGCCGAGCAGGTGCCCGTCGAGACCGCGCCCGTCACCCGCGGCCCGATCTCCGCGTTTCTCACGTTCAACACCACGCTCGAGACCGAGGCGGTCGTGGATGTTTTTCCCCAGACCAGCGGCCAGGTGGAGGCGCTGCTCGCCGAAGAGGGCCAGATCGTGAAGGAAGGCGACCCGCTCCTGAAGATCGAGGACCGCGAGCTGCGCGTCGACGCCGACGAGAGCACGATCACCTACGAGCACCAGCGCCAGGGCGCCGCCCGCATCGAGGAACTCTTCAAGAGCAACCTCATCAACAAACAGGAATACGACGACAACCGCTACCAGCTCGAGCAGGCCCGCCTCCGCAACGAACGCGCGAAACTCCGGCTCTCCTACGCGACCGTGCGCGCGCCGTTCGCCGGCGTCATCGCCACGCGGGAGACGCAGGTGGGCGCCCGCGTCGGCACCGGCACCAAGCTGTTCTCGCTCGTGAAACTCGACGACATCGTGGCGCGCGTGTTCGTGCCCGGCCGCTACCTCACCGTCGTGGCCGAGCATCAGAAAGCGATCGTCACCTCGGAGTTTCTGCCGAACCGCACCTTCACCGGCTGGGTCAAGCGCCTCAGCCCCGTGATCGATCCGAAGAGCGGCACGTTCAAGGTCACCGTCGGCGTGCGCAGCGAAAAACCCAACGATCTGCCGCCCGGCCTCTTCGTCGGTGTGCGCATCATCACCGACACGCGCGCGTCCGCCCTGCTCGTGCCGAAGCGCGCGATCGTCTACGAGGGTGGCGAACGCTTCGTCTACACCATCGTCAAGGACCGCGCGGTGAAGCGGAAACTCGCCGTCGGCTACGAGGACCCCGACCACCTCGAGGTGCTCGCCGGCTTCGAGGTCGGCACGCCCGTCATCGTGCTCGGACAGAACGGCCTCAAGGACGGCTCGGCCGTGCGCGTCGTCAACGCCCCCGCGACCGCCGCCGCCAGACCCGACGCGCCCGCCCCGGCCCCGGCCGCTCCCGCCAACAAGCCCGGTGGTTGAGCGGCGCCCGCGATGAGCACCGCCCCGCAAGACTTCCGCCCGGACGACTCGTTCTACGCGTTCACGGTCACCCGGCCGGTTTCGATCCTCATGGTCGTGCTGGCCGTGGTCGTGTTTGGCGCCGTCTCCTACAAGCGGCTCGCGCTCACGCTCATGCCGAGCATGAGCTACCCGACCCTCACCGTGCGCACCAGCTACCCGGGCACGGCGCCCGAGGAGATGGAAAACACCGTCGCGCGCCCGCTCGAACAGCAGCTCGGCATCATCCCCAAGCTCGTCTCGATCAGCTCCATCTCCAAAGCCGCGCAAACCGACATCATCCTCGAGTTCCAGTGGAAGTCGGACATGAACATCGTCGCGCAGGACGTGCGCGAGAAGATCGACCGCCTGCGCCTGCCCGACGGCGCCCAGCGCCCGCTGCTGCTCCACTACGATCCCTCGCTCGACCCGATCCTCCGCGTCGGGCTCGCGGGCCCGCAGTCGCTCTACGAGCTGCGCCACCTCGCGGAGAACGACCTCAAGCGCCGGCTCGAATCCCTCCCCGGCGTCGCCGCCATCCAGATCAAAGGCGGACTCGAGGAACAGTTCCTGGTCGCGCTCGACGAGAGCAAGCTCGCCACCCTCCGGCTCGACATCACGCAGATCGGCGCGCGCCTGCAGGCCGGCAACGTCAACGCCCCCGGCGGCAACCTCCGCGAGGGCCAGACCGAGTATCTCATCCGCACGCTCAACGAATTCCGCACGCTTGAGGAAATCGGCGCGCTGATCGTCGCCCGGCAGGGCAACGTCGACATCCGGCTGCGCGACATCGCCACCGTCACCCGCTACCACAAGGACCGCGACATCATCACGCGCGTCAACGGCCGCGAGAGCGTCGAGCTCGAGGTCTACAAGGAGGCCGACGCCAACGTCGTGAGCGTCGCGCAAACCGTGCGCGAAGCCATTTTCGGCACGCCCGCGCAGCAGGCCTGGGTCGCGAAGCTCAAGGCCCCGCCGTCCGCCGCCAGGGCCGCGACGGCCCGGCAGGCCGCCGATCCCGCGAAGAAACAAACCCCCGCCGAGCAGCGCCAGGCTGCGATGGCCGAGGCCGAGCGCGCCCGCCACGCCGCCCAGGAGCTGATCACGCGCCGGCAGATGACGGATTTTCTGTCCCACCAGCTCCCGACCGGCGCCTCGCTCGAGTTGCTCGCCGACCAGTCCGTCTTCATCAGCCGCTCCATCGACGAGGTGAAAAGCAATGCCTTCTCGGGCGCCATCATCGCCATCGCGATCCTCTATCTCTTCCTCCGCAACGTCGTCCAGACGATCATCATCGGCCTCAGCATCCCGATCTCGATCGTGGCGACGTTTGCGCCGATGTATATGACGGGCGTCTCGCTCAACATCATCTCGCTCGGTGGCCTCGCCCTGGGTGTCGGCATGCTGGTGGACAACGGCATCGTCGTCCTCGAAAGCATCTTTCGCTGCCGCGAGGAGGGCGACGAACTCGTGACCGCGGTGGTGCGCGGCACGCAGGAAGTGGGCATGGCCGTGATCGCGTCGACGCTCACGACCGTCGCCGTGTTCTTCCCGATCGTGTTCGTCGAGGGTGTGGCGGGGCAGTTGTTCGGCGACATGGCGCTCACCGTGGTGTTCTCGCTGCTGGCGTCGCTCGCGACGGCGCTGTTCCTGATTCCGATGCTGGCGTCGCGGAAGTTCGGGAGCGACGCGCCGCCCGGCGTGGCCGCCGCGGTGACGAGGCGGGCTGGCGGCGAATTCCTGCAATTCCCCGCGCGCCGCGAAGGCGAATCGCGCCTCGCCCACGCCTGGCGCGGCCTGGGCGGGGCCGTCGTGCGCGCCGGCTGGGGCGTCGTGGTCGTGGTGGCCGCGGTCATGAAGGCGGCCGTGACCGCCGTCGCCGTCGCGCTGTGGCCGCTGGTGTGGCCGATCGAGCGCTGGCGCTTGCGGCGCCGCGCGCGCGCCGCCGTGGCGGGCGAGGCGACGGGGCCGTCGAACATCGCGGCGGTTTCGTCCGTCGAACCCAGCCTCCTGACGCCGGCGGCCACCTGGTTCGCCACTTTCGCCGCGTGGTGCGCCGCCGACACGCTCGGGAAAATCTCCAGCGACCGCGTGTGGCCGGGCCTGCTGGTGTTTTCCGCGCCGGAACGGATCGCGTCCGGGCTCGCGAGTTCGTGGCGCTGGCTCGTCGCGCGCCGCTGGCGCTGGCTCGCGCTGCTCGTCGGCCCGGCGCTTGGCGTCGCGGCGTGGCTGATCACGCGGAAGTTTCTCGGCCCCGCCGCGCCCGGCGGACCGCCGCTGCCGCCCGGCCTGTCCCCGATGATGATGCCGGGCCTGCCCGGCGCCCCGGCGCGACCGTGGTATTTCACGCCGCAGCAGTGGTTCAAGGTCCAGGACTGGTGGGTGATCGTGCTGGTGTGCGTGCCGGGCGTGCTGCCGTTTGTGTTCGTGGTGGCGCGCTTCGCCACCGAGGTGGCGTTGCGCGGTGCGGGCTCGGTGTTGCAGACCGCGGGCCTCGCGGCCGCGCAGCTGCTGACCGGCCTGATGCGGGCGTTCACGGCGGTGGGCGGGCCGGCGACCGAGGCGGGGCTGGGCTGGTTCGAGCGCGGCTACCAGCGCGTGCAGGATGCCTACCCGCGGCTCATCGCGGCGGCCTTGCGCCGGCGGGTGGCCGTGATCGGCGGATCGGTCGTGGCGTTTCTTCTGTGCTGGTTCGTGCTCGTGCCGCGGCTCGGCAAGGAACTGATTCCGCAGGTGCACCAGGGGGAGTTCAACCTGGACCTCACCCTGCCGGTCGGCGCGCCCATCGAGCGCACCGCCGAGGTGGCCGCCCGCATCGATGCCCGCGTGATGAAGCAGCCCGAGGTCGAGCGCACCGCGCTCACCGTGGGGGCCGACGAAAGCTCCACGGCGACCAAGGAAGTCGGCGAGCACACCGCGCAACTCACCGTGCGCCTCAAGCCCGGCCTGCCCGCCACGGCCGAACTCACCTTGATCGACCGCATCCGCGCCGAGTTTCGCGATCTGCCGGAGGTGAAACTCGAGGTCTCGTATCCCGCGCTCTTCAGCTTCCGCAGTCCGATCGAGGTCGAGGTGCGCGGCCACGACCTCACCACCCTCAAACGCCTCAGTCGCGAGGTCGAGGCCGTGCTCGCATCCCGGGTGCCGGGGCTCGTCGACGTCCGCTCGACGCTCCAGACCGGCCACCCGGAAATCGAGGTCGTCTACCACCGCGACCGGCTCGCCGAATATGGCCTCAGCCTGCGCAGCGTCGCCGATCTCGTGCGCAACAAGGTCCAGGGCCGCGCCGCCACGCAGTTCCGGAAGGAGGATCAGATGATCGACATCGTGGTGCGGTTGCGCGAGGAGGACCGCTTCGGGCTCGAGGAGTTGCGCCGCCTCGTCGTCAACCCCGGCGGCGCCGTGCCCCTGCCGCTTTCCGCCGTCGCCGAACTCACCGTCAACGAGGGCCCGAGCGAGATCCGCCGGGTCGACCAGCAGCGCACCGCGCTCATCACCGCCAACGTCCGCGGCGCCGATCTCGCCACGGTCTCCCGCGACATCGCCGCCGCGCTCGACACCATCGAGTGTCCGCCGGGCTTCACCTTCGCCGTCGCCGGCCAGAACCGCGAGATGCAGACCTCGCTCGACAGCCTGTTGCTGGCGTTCGGTCTCGCGCTCTTCCTCGTCTACATCGTCATGGCGAGCCAGTTCGAGTCGCTCGTGCAGCCGCTGCTGATCATGATGACGGTGCCGCTCGCGCTGATCGGCGTTGTGGTGGTGCTGTGGCTCGGCGGGATCCCGCTCAGCATCATGGTGTTTCTCGGGCTCATCATCCTCGCCGGCATCGTGGTGAACAACGCCATCGTGCTGATCGACTACATCAACACCCTGCGCGATCGCGGCCTCGAGCTGACCCACGCGATCGCCGAGGCCGGCCGCGCGCGGCTGCGTCCGATCCTGATGACCACGCTCACGACGGTGCTGGGTCTGTTCCCGATGGCGCTCGGCCTCGGCGAAGGCGCGGAGATCCGCGCGCCGATGGCGATCACGGTGATCGTGGGCCTGTCGGTCTCGACGCTGCTCACGCTCGTGGTGATCCCGACGCTCTACTATCTCTTCCCCGGCCAGCGCGGCCCGACCAGCGTCGAATCCGCCGCCCAGGCCGAAGCGCAGCCAACGGCAAAATGACGGGAGAAATCCCAAACGCCAAAATGCCAAACGCCAAAAAATCCCAAAGGTGAAAACTTCAAAAATCCGGATTTGGCCATTTGAAGTTTCTTTGGCGTTTGGACCTTTGAGATCTGGCGTTTCGCGCACCCCATGAGCTCCCCCGATCCTTCCCGCCGCGAGCCTGCGGAGCCCTCCGGCCGCCCGCGCGCCGAGCCCGCCGCCTTCGCCATCCCGCGCTTCTCCGTCACGCGGCCCGTGACGGTGATGATGATCCTGCTCACCATCGTGCTCGTGGGCTACATCGCGTCCACCCGCATCCCCATCGCGCTGTTCCCGGAAGGCTACGAGGGCAACCAGCTCTGGATCAGCGCCAGCTACCCCAACGCCTCGCCGCGCGACGTGGAGGAGAAGATCACCCGCAAGATCGAGGACATCGTCGGCACCGTGCCGAACGTGAAGAAGGTCTCCAGCTATTCGGGCAACGGCTATTGCTCCGTGCGCGTCGAGTTCCAGACCGGCACGAGCCTGCGCGCCGCCTACGCCGCGCTCAGCGACCGCATGGATCGGGTGAAGCCCAACCTGCCCGACGACGTCGACCGCGTGTGGGTGCGGCGTTGGGATCAGAACGATGCCCCCGTGATGAGCCTCGTCGCCCGGCTGCCGAAGGAGCTGATGGACGATGCCGCCTACCGGCTGGAGAACTTCGTGAAACCCGCGCTCCAGCGCATCGAGGGCGTGGGCACCGTCGACATCTGGGGCATCCAGTCACGCGAGGTGCAGGTCGACCTGCTCGATGAGCGGCTGCGCAGCCACCGGATCGACGTGTCGGCGATGATGGCGAATCTCCGCAGCCAGAATTTCGCGATTTCCGGCGGCTACGTGATGGAGGCAGGGCGGAAAATCTACGTGCGCTCCCTCGGCCGCTTCACGTCGCTCGACGAGATCGGCTCGCTGATCATCGACCCGGCGCGGCGGCTGCGGCTGCGCGACGTGGCCAATCTCGCCTACCGGATGCCGCGGCGCGACTGGGTGTTCCGCGTCGACGGCCAGAGCGCCGTGGGGGTGCAGGTCACGCGCGACTCCACCGGCAACATCGAGCGGATCAGCCGCGAGGTGCGGGCGACGCTCGAGGAGTTGCGGAAATCCCCGCAGCTGGCCGGCATCGAGTTCGGCATCTTCTTCGATCAGGGCCAGCAGGTGCGCCAGTCGATCGACAATCTGCGCGACTCGGGGCTGTGGGGCGGGTTCTTCGCCGCCTTGATCATCTACCTCTTCCTGCGCGCGCCGCGCATGACCGGCATCCTCACGCTCGCGATCCCGCTCTCGCTGCTCTTCACCATCGTCGCGCTCTTCTTCATGGGCTGGTCGCTCAACATGGCGACCATGATGGGCCTGCTCCTCGCCGTGGGCATGGTCGTGGACAACGCGATCGTGATCGTCGAAAACATCTACCGGCACCGGCAGGACGGCGTGGAGGCCACGGCGGCGTCGATTCGCGGCGCCGGCGAGGTCGGGCTGGCGGTGGTGATGTCCACGCTCACGAGCATCGTCGTGTTTCTCCCGCTCATGCTGATGGGCCACGCGGGCGACTTCACCTTCTGGATGCTGCGCATCGGCGTGCCCGTGATCGTGTCGCTGCTGGCGTCGCTGTTCATCGCGCTGGTGTTCGTGCCGCTGGCGGCGCAGCGGCTGTCGCGCGGGCAACAGCACCCGGAGCTGCGGCCCGTCGCGTGGCTGCGTGAGCGCTACCTCGCGGCGCTGCGCTGGGTGCTGGCGCACCGCGTCGAGGCCACGCTGCTCGTGCTGCTCGCGATGGCCACGCTGCCGTATGCCAGGAACAACCTGAAACGCCCCAGCTTCGGCCCCACCGGCCAGGACGGCGCGCCGACGATGTGGTTCTTCTTCGACCTGCCCAGCGGCGGCACGATCGAGAAGGCGGATGAGTTCTTCTCCTCGGTGGAGCGCTTCCTGCGCGACCAGGCCGCACGCTATGGCGTCGAGCGCATCGAAGCCCGCTTCAACTACAACAACGGCCGCATCCAGCTGAAGCTGAAGGACGATCCCAACCGGCAGTGGTATGCCTACGCGTGGGATTCGCTGCTCGTCTCGCTCGACCTCCGCCAGCCGCCGATGGACCGCAACGAAATCGAGACGGACTTCCGGGAAAAGTTTCCCATCCCGCCCGGCATCAACCTGCGTTCGCTGCAGCGCGGCAGCAGCGGCTCGTCCGACGCCGCGATGTCGATCAGCCTCTACGGCGAGGACACCGCGACCCTGCTGACGCTCGGCGAGGAGGCCGTGCGCCGCCTCCGCACCATCCCGGGCCTGCTGTCGGTCGACACCGATCTCGAGCGCGGCGGGCAGGAGCTGCAAATCCAGCTCGACCGCGATCGCGCGCGGCGCCTCGGCATCAACCCGCAGGCCATCTCCGGCACGATCGGCTCCACCATCCGCGGCCTGGAGGTCGGGCGCTTCCCCGGCCCCGACGGGCGCGAGATCCGCATCTTCGCCCAGCTCGGCGAGGCGGACCGGGCGCGGATCGACGACGTGCGCAACATGACCTTCACCACGGACACGGGCATCGAGGTGCCGCTCGAGACCATCGCGGACCTGCGCGTGACACGCACGCTCGGCCAGATCCAGCGCGAGGCGCGCCAGACGATCCTGCGCGTGACGGCGCGCGCGCCGCGCGGCGATTCGCGCGTGCTCTTCGCCGCCGTCGACCAGGCGATGGCGGGCTTCGACCTGCCGCGCGGTTACCGCTGGGACAAGGGCAACTACTACAGCCAGATGTCCGAGACGGAGGAGGCGATGAAGTTCGCCGCGATCCTCGCGGTGACGTTCGTGTTCCTGCTGATGGGGCTGCTGTTCGAGTCGTTCGTGCTGCCGCTCGCGGTGATCATCGCGGTGCCGTTTTCCTTCCTCGGCGTCTACTGGCTGCTCTACCTCACCGGCACGCCGCTCGACGTGATGGGCAACATCGGCCTCGTCATCCTCGTCGGCGTGGTGGTGAACAACGCCATCGTGCTTGTCGACATGGCCAACCGCCTGCGCCACGAAGGAATGGGCCGGTTCGAAGCGTTGATGGACGCCGGCCGCCACCGCTTCCGCCCGATCCTGATGACGACGCTGACGACGGTGTGTGGCCTGATCCCGATGGCGCTCGGCAACTCGAAGGTCGTGGGCATGGCCTACGCCCCGCTCGGCCGCACGATGATCGGCGGCTTGATGGCGGCCACGCTGCTGACGCTCGTGATCGTGCCGCTGTTCTACACGTTCATCGACGATCTCCGCGAGCACCTCGGCCGGATCTGGTACGCGCTGTGGATGCGAAATGCCGAAACCGCGCCCGCCGCAGACGGCCCCCCCGGCGCCGCCGCCGGCGTGGGCCGCGCGGCGCGGGCGGAATAGCCGGCGCGAGGAAACTTTGTTCGGTTTCGCGCGCGGCGCCGTTTAGAGGGTGATCCGTATGAACGACGATGCCGCGCTCCTCCGCCGCTGGGCCGCCGGGAAATCCGAGGCCGCCTTCGCCGAGCTCGTGCGCCGGCACCTCAATCTCGTCTATTCCGCCGCCCTTCGCCGACTCGGCGGCGACGCGCATACCGCCGCGGACGTGGCGCAGCAGGTCTTCACGAAGCTCGCGCGGGAGGCGCGGAAACTCTCCGGCCACACCGTCCTGACCGCCTGGCTCTACACCGCGACCCGCAACGCCGCCGTCGATCACATCCGCGCCGAGCAACGCCGCGCCGCCCGCGAGCAGGAAGCCACCGCCATGCAAAACCTTTTCGCCGCCGCGCCCGACGCCGACTGGGCCAGACTCCGCCCCGTGCTCGACGACGTGATGGACGAGCTTTCCGACGCGGACCGCACCGCAGTATTGCTCCGATTTTTTGAGAAACGCGCTTTCGCCGAGATCGGTGCCGCACTGAACCTGAGCGAGGATGCCGCGCGGATGCGCGTGGACCGCGCGCTCGACAAATTGCACGGACTGCTCGCGAAGCGCGGCATCACGTCGACTTCCGCCGCGCTCGGCACCGCGCTGGCGCGCCAGGCCGTGACCGCCGCGCCGTCCGGCCTCGCGGCGAGCGTCGTTGGCGCGGCGATGAGCGAGGCCGTGGACACGGGTGTTGCCGCTGGCCTGCTGGCTTTCATGACTGCAACGAAAACCACCATCGCCTTGAGCGTGGTCGCCGTGGCCACCACGGTTACGGCGCTTTACGAGGCCCAACACGCGCGCGCCGCCGGCGCCGCGCTGGAGTCCGGCCGCAGCGACGTCGCCGCGCTTCGGCGGCAATCGACGGAATGGTCCTCCCGGGCGCAGGCGGAGGAAACAGCGCTCGCCGAGGCCCGGGTCACCGCGCGCGAAGCGGCAGAAAGGGCCGCCTCCGCCCAGGCAGTCGCCCTCGAAAAACAAGCAGCCGATCAGGCGCTGACGCGGTTCCTCGACGCGGACCCGCAGTTGCAGCGACTCAAGAGGGATTACGACCTCCAGACCGGAATTCGCTGGCACTTGCCGCTTGGGCTGGGTTTCAAGCTCACGCCCGAGGAATTGGAACAGTTCGCGGCGGAGTTCAATCGCCGTTACTCTGAGTCCGGGATGAACCTGGCGAGCCGGGACGCAAGGGGTCCGATGGACTGTTCGAGCCCCGAAGGCCTACCCGCCAGGCTGGCAAGCGACGCCCGGTTCATGGATGCTTGGCAGGCATGGGATGCGCGGCTGGTCGTCGAGAATTTCAACATGACGATCTGGGATCCTCTCAACGCCGCCCAAGCCAATCGGTTGATCCAATCCATCCAATCGGCGCGACCAAACCCGATTCCGGCGGGCGGATGGGACTTCACTGGCATCCAGCGAACTGCTGATTGGGAGCGGGTCCTGGCGGAAGTGCACGATTATCTGTCACCGTCCCAGTTGGCCGCGCTCCGGGGATGGGCGGCCCAGTGCCGCCGAAAGGTCCTGCTCTCCACCGCCGCAAAAATGGCCAACCCATGAAAACCGTTGTTCTCATCGTGATCATCGCCCTCGGCTTGGGCTTCACCATCCGCGCCCGGTCGGAACGCCGCGCGAGCGAATCAGCCCTTGGTTCCTTTACCGTGGAACACGCCGCCCTGCTCCGCAACGTCGCGGGCGCACGGCAGCGCGTCGAAGCGGCCCGCGACACCCGGGCGGCCCTGTCGGTGGCTGCGCCCGCCGAAACGCCCGTGGCCTCCGCGGCGAAATCACGCAAGCTGAGTCCCGAGGCGGCGCTCGCCAACCACCCCGCGCTGCTGGCGGAATACCAGCAGACGTATCGCCATGTCCCCGATTGGTGGTTGGGCAGGACGTTTCGTGCGGTGGGATTTTCCCCGCAGCAGATCGAGCAATGGAAGGACCTGCTCATGCAGGCAAACCAGCGCCAGCTCGATCTCATCGCCGCCGTCGAAACGCAGGGCCTCGACCGGAAGAGCGACACGTTCAAGACGCTTGAGGCGGAGAACAAAAAATTCCAACGCGAGAAGGAAGCCGAAATTCTTGGCGGGCTCGCACCCAAATATCGCGAATATCAGCGCAGCCAGGAAGCGTGGAACCTGGCGCAGTGGCTGGCGCGCGCGTCAATCTACTCGGAAGCATCGATCACCGGAGTGCAGATCGAGCGCACCGCGCAGATTCTCGCCGCAAATATGAAGCAGATGCTTCGCGCCAGGGACGGGACCACATCGGTGGTCGATTGGACCGTGGCGAGTGTGCAACTGAAGGACAGCCTCTCCCCGGCGCAGATCGCGGCGCTTCAGACGGTGGGTTTGCAGTTCGAGAAGATCGCTATGGTGCGTCAACGGGTCGACGAGCGCACCAACGAGCTCACGGCGCAGTTCAAAGCGCAATCGCCGGCGAAGTGATCACGCCTTCGCGAGACAGCACTGCTTGTATTTCTTGCCGCTGCCGCAAGGGCAGGGATCGTTGCGGCCGACTTTGGGGGCGGAGGATTTCACCGGTGGCGGTCCCTGGCGGATCGTGCGGGTGAAGAGCCATTTTCCGCCGGTGCGGCGGAACTCGGATTTTTCCTGCATCGGATGCTCGCCGTTCTTGTCGACGAAGAAGGCGGTGAACTCGACGTAGGCGTGATCGGGATCGGTGGTGGTCTCGTGCGAGTGGATCGCCAGCCGCGACCAGCCGGGGGCGGCGACCTCGTCGGCCTCAGGGTGGAAGGGCGTGTTGGCGGTCGGGCCGTAGGTGCGGTGGAGGTAGAGCCAGTCATGGGCGACGTGCGCGGTGAAGCGCGAGCGCATGAGCGCCTCGGCGGTGGCGGCCGGGCGGGTGCCCGCGAGCGCGGGGCCGCAGCAGGCGTCGAAGAGCGAACCGCTGCCGCAGGGGCAGGGCGAGCCGGGTTGCGGCTTGGGCAGGGCGACAGGAGAGTTTGGCATGGGCGCAGGCTGACGATTTTCGGGGGAAGGATTCAAATCAATTGACCACGGATTCCATCGCGCGGCGAAGCCGCAGCCACAGCTCGGACCAAGGCATTATTGACCGCGGATGACACGGATATGGCGGATAAAGGCAGGAGTCGTTCGAACCATCCGCGCAGTCAGCGTAATCCGCGGAGAATGGATGGGGTTTTTCGGCGCAGGACGCGGGCATGTTCAGGGATGATGAGTGGATCGCACGGGCGCAAATCACCGTTGCGGGAAATCCACGGGAAGCATCTGTGCCATCCGTGTGACCCGTGGTCCAAAAAACTTTGTTCGGTTTCAGCCGCGGCGCCGACTATGGTCCGAACACCATGGTCGACGATGCCGAGTTGCTCCGCCGCTACGCCGAGGAAAAGTCCGAGGCGGCCTTCACCGAGCTCGTCCAGCGGCATCTCGACCTGGTGTATTCTGCGGCGCTGCGGCGACTCGCGGGCGATGCGCACGCCGCCGCCGACATCACGCAGCAAGTCTTCACCGCACTCGCCCGGCAGGCGGACTCGCTCACGCGCTGTGCCGTGCTGCCCGGCTGGCTCTACGCGACGACGCGCAACGTGGCCGTCGATTTCATCCGCGTCGAAAAACGCCGCCGCACCCGCGAGCAGGAGGCCCACACCATGCAACAACTCAACGCCGCATCGGTCTCGCCCGAGTGGGAAAACCTGCGTCCCACACTCGATGCGGCGATGGATGAATTGAGCACCGCGGACCGCGAGGCGGTGCTGCTGCGCTTTTTCTCGCGCCGTTCCTTCGGCGAGATCGGCGTTGCGCTCAAGGTGAGTGAGGACGCGGCGCGGATGCGCGTCGAGCGCGCGCTCGAAAAGCTGCGCACCCTGCTGGCGCGCCGCGGGGTCACCTCGACGGCCACAGCGTTGAGTGCGGCGCTGTCGAGCGAGGCGGTGGTGGCGGCGCCGGCAGAACTCGCGCGCAGTGTGGCAGGGTCGGCCCTGACCGCGGCGGGCGGCGGTCTCGCGCCGGCGCTTTCGCTTTTCGAACTCATGAGCACCACGAAATTCATCGGCACCGCGGCGGTCATGCTGGCCGTTCTGGCGATTGGCACGGCGGGATATTGCGTGAAGGCGCGCGACCGCGCCGAAGCCTCCCTCCTCAGCGCGCACCAAGAACAGGGGCAACGGCTGGCGAGGTTGCGTGAACTGGAAGGACGGTCGCGGCTCGCGGCAGAGGAGTCGGCCGGGCTGCGCCAGCAAGTCGAGGCGGCGCGGGCGGCCGAAGCCGCAGCAAAAAACTGGGATCCGGTGGCGGAAGGAAAGGCTTTCCTCCAGCGCCATCCCGAGGTGGAGGTCGCCATCCGGCGGCGCGCCATGGCGCTTGCCAACACCAATCTCTGGAAGTTTTTCCAGGCCCACCAATTTGACGCCACCCAGATTGCCAAGCTCCAGATCGCCGCCGCGGAAACCAAGAATGACCTGACGCTGGAAGTCGGCGACCGGAAAATCCAACTGTCGGTCACGATGGAGCATGACGGCGGCACCCGGGCCTTGCTGGGTGAAGAGCTCTACCCGGAGTTTCTCCACTACGTGTCTGATTCACTTGGCTACAGGCCGGCGATGATGGCTACGGTGCGGCTATCCAGCGACCTCTGGACCACGGATGCCCCGCTCGCCTCGCCGCAGGCCGAGGCGATGGTGGAGATGCTGCGCGTGGAGTTTCGCGGCGAGTTCCGCAAGCCCCGGCAATGGACCAGCATCGATTGGAGCGGCATCGACGCGAAAGCGCGCGACATCCTTGCGCCCGCGCAATTGCCGGCTTGGGAGCAGGCGCTCGAGCGAACGAAACTAACCATGGCCCAGGACCGATCCCGCGGCTATTTCCCGAGCACGCCGGCTGCAAAATAGACTCACGACGATGAAAACCACTCTTCTCACCGCATCCTGCCTCGCGCTGGGCGTTGCCGTCGCGTTCGCGTGGAGCGCCCGCCGTGCAGACATCGCTGCTGACGCGGAGCTGGCCAGTGTGGCCCAACAAGCAGCGACCACGACCGCGGCAATTCAGCGGCTCGAAACCCAACTGGCGGCCACCGAGAAGGAGACCGGCGACCTACGCTCCACGCTCGCCCGCACAGGCGCTGCGGGAAAAGCGCCGCGGACGGCTGCGACGCCCGTGTCACTCGCCGAACTCGAGCAGAAAATCGCCGCGAGCAGGTCGACGGCGCCCACGCCGGCTGGTCAGCTCTTGGGCTTGGACGTAAGACGCGCCGACGTGAAGGCGGCGAACCAGCAGTTTTTCGTCAAACGCGGTTTGTCACCGGATCAAATCGATCGGTTTCTGGCGATCGACCGGAGGCGCCACGAGGCGGACATGGATGTTTCGGCGCTGGTGAAACAGGGCGTCGTCGCCGAGGACGATCCAGTGGTGGTGAAACTCAAAGCGGACACGAAATCCGAGAGGGAAGCCGCTTTCCGTGAGTTGCTCGGCGAGGAGGGATTCAAGGAACTGCAGGAGCACTGGCGGTTATTGGCTGCGACCGAGATGATGAAGGGCTTCGCCGGCATGGCGGCGATCTACGGTGGGGCGCTGACGCGAACGCAACTGGACCAGCTGGTGCAGATTGTGGCGGAGGCGGACAGCACCTATCGGGCGGGCGGCTCGGTCAACTTTCTCGGTGTCGATTGGGATCGCTTCGATGCACGGGCGCGACCGCTGCTGAACGACACCCAGTGGGCGATCCTCCAGAACCTCGGCAGCGGAATGCCCTGGAACTGGGCATATAGCCGCGCCCAACATGCGATCAACAAAGCGGTGCTGGCGGACGCCGGAAGCAGCCGCGCGGGAGGGGGAAAATAGTCGAAGAGCCCTGCCGAGCGCCTACCGAAAGTGATAGCTCAGCTGCGGCGGGTAGAAGTAGCCCATCGTTTGGAGCATCACGTCCTTCCGGTAGCGCGGGTCTTGCAGCAGACACACGCGGCGGCGTCAGCGGAGTGTGCGGTCAGTCTTTTCGGTCTCGAACTTCGCGAATCAGGAGCCGGGCCTGAATCCAGTCGGGATCGCGTCGGGCATGGAACACGCCAGCCACCAGCCAGCACGATCCGAGTTCACGGAAGTAAAGCGAGTAGCTGCCTGATCGAAAGACGCACACACGCCAGCCGTGCGGGCGCTCGCGAAATATCGCCGGGGTCCGGCGCAGTTGTTCGATGAACCGATCATACTCAGCCACGATGGCCTCGGCTTTCGCGCGCGACTGCGGCAGATGGTAGCTCACGATACCCGGAAGGTCGCGCTCGGCGACGTCGTCCAGGATACGCAACGGCTTCATCAGAGCCCGGTGCGCTGGCGGATGCGGATTCGCGCTTCCTCAGGTGACAGGGTTTTTTTCGAGTCGCGTTCCAGCGCGCTTAAGCGTCGATCCAGCTCGGCGACATGAGATGCCGGCGTTGCCACGGCCTCTGGTGGAATCGTCGCCCAGATTTCATCGATGAGTTCAAGTTTCTGCTGGGGGGTGGCAGACTTGAGCTGGGGAAAATCGGCGAGGTGCATGACGGAGGGATAGCCGCGATTCTCGCGTTGTCGAGACGGAGCACCGTGCGGCCAAAATGCTCACCGAAAGTGATAGCTCAACTGCGGCGGGTAGAAGTAGCCCATGGTTTGGAGCATCACGTCTTTGCGGTAGAGCGCGTCTTGCAGCAGACACACGCGGCGGCGCGCGGTGGGGATCGTCGTCGTGTAGATGCGGATTTCGCCGGGGAGGCTCACGATGATTTCCTCGCGCCAGTCGCCCATGATGTCGGCGATGGCGATGAGACGGCCTTCGAATTCACCGATTTTTCCGGCCCCGTATTTTCTGATTTCACTCGGGCCGGTGAAGCCGAAGCCGCCGCGGCCGCCGCCCGCTCCGGCAATGGGATTTGCGGCAGAGATTTCGGTTGGGCCGCGAGGAGCCGGCGGGACGCCTGCGCTACTCTCCCCACGCGCGCCGCGCCGACCTCCACCCCCGCCGCCGGGACCGCCTCCCCAAGCGCCACCGAAGCTGCGTCCGGGGATGTAGGCTTTCGTTGAGGTGTCGCCCCACCAGATCGCGCGCGGGCTGAGGCCGCCGAGATTCTCCTCGGTGATGAGCTCGCCGGTCGCGGCCGAGTAAACCCATTTACCGGTGCCGTCCTGCTCCGCGCCGTAGTATTCGATGCCGGGGACCGATTCGATGAAGTCGCCGAACATACCCTGGTCGTGGATGTGCGTGGTCTTGTAGGGATGGCCCCAGATGACCTGGCCGGTGCGCGCATCGACGAGACACAGGCCGTTTTTGCCCATCGGGACCTCGTAACCGTAGGCGATCTCGAGGCCCGGGCGGCTCGGGATCACGTCGGTCATATACATGATGTCGGGGTGGCCGAAGCCGAGGTTCCACAGCACCTTGCCATCCGGGCGGAGCGCTACCGAACCGAGGATGATTTCGTCGCGGCCGTCGCCGTCGACGTCGCCGACCTTCATCGTGTGGCTGCCCTGCGCGCGGATTTGCGGCGACTCCTTGTCGCCGTCCCAGCGCCAGAGTCTGGTGAGTTTCTTGTTTTTGAAATCATAGGCGTCGACGACCATGCGCGTGTAGGTGCCGCGGCACACGAGGAGGCTGAGGCCCTGGCCGTCGAGAGAGGCGAGGCCGATTTGGTTGCGGTTGACGCGATTGCCGGCGTCGTCGCCCCAGTCGCGTGGGTCGCCGCGTTCCACCCAGTCGGCGCGGGCGATCTCATGTCCAGTCATGCCGTCAAAGATTGAGCACCACTCAGGGCCGCTGATGACGAAGCCGCGCGCGCGCCCCTCCTTCTCCGCGAGCGAGTCTTCCCGCGTGCCGGCATGGTGCGCGGTCTTGAGCGCGACCTCGGCTTTGCCGTCGCCATCGAAATCCGCGACCACGAACGGCGTCCACCAGATGCCCATGTTCATGTTCCAGCCAAGGTCGTAGCGCCAGAGAAACGTGCCGTCGTGGAGGTAGGCTTCGAGCTTGTAGGTGTCGGGGCTGAACGCCGCGGTGCCGGGGTCGAGGCCGGCGTTGGGCTGCTTGATGATGTAGTCGAGCTTCCCATCGCCGTTGAGATCGGCGAAGGCGATCTTTTGAAACGTGGTCGTGGCGTCCTTCAGCTTGATCGAGAAATACGGCTGCACGGGGGCGTTCGCGGGCAGTTCGACCCGCGCGACTTCGGCCCCCTCGACCGGCTGCTGGCCGCGCGGGAGCGCGACCGTGGTGATCCACCACGCGTTGGGCTGGTCGAGCCTGGCGGTGGCGTCGATGAAGTTGGTGCCGGCGGCCATCGGCGCGTCGTTGAGTTTCACGGTGGCGCCGCCCGCGGTGGAGCGGTAGACGTTGAAGACGCGTCCGGCCGGGTCGTCCGCAAGGAGGCGCCAGCCGAGGTAGACCGAGGTGTCGCTGGTGCGTAGCGCAATCATCGCGCGGTCGAACTTCTCGGCGGCGAAACTCGCGGCGGCGGTGGCCGCGAGGACGAACGAAACAAGGGGACGAAACACATTCATGGGCGTGGCCGGGGGGATCGGAATCGCGTGGTTTACACGCGAAGCGCCGGCCGCTCGCGAGTGACGCGTGGCCGGACAGTCACGGCGCGCGCTCGCGGGCGCGGTCGGGAGATTTTCCCGAAGCCGGGGTGTTGACTCGCTCGCCGGCCCGTCGGAGAGCAACGGCGCGGCGAAAGCGCGTCCCGACTCAGCGCCGCTTCGTTACCCACACCCCATGCCCTCGCATCCGATGGACTCCTCGCTCCGTCGCGCTCGCCGCAGTCTCGCGGCGTTGGCGCTTTTGTCAGTCTTCACGCTCTCTCACGTCGGGGCCGCGGAGGATCTGCGGCTCCTTCCGCCGGCCGCGGCGCGCCAGCGGCTCGCGGCGCTCCGCGCGGACGTCGCGCACCACGACGCGCTCTACCACCAAAAGGCCGCGCCCGAGATCAGCGACTACGACTACGACCGCCTGAAACAACGGCTGCGCGAGCTGGAGGCGGCGTTTCCGGAACTCGCCCGCGAGACGCCCGCCGTCGCCGAGGTCGGCGACGATCGCTCGGGGCTGTTCCAGACCCACCGGCACCGCGAGCGCATGCTGAGTCTCGACAAGACCTACTCGGAGGCGGACCTGCGGGCGTTTCAGGCGCGACTCGCGAAACTCCTCGGCCGCGCCGATCTGGCCTACGTGGTGGAGCCGAAGTTCGACGGGTTTGCGGTCAGCGTGACGTATGAGAAGGGAAAACTCGTGCGCGTGGTCACGCGGGGCAACGGCGTCGAGGGCGACGACATCACCGCCAACGCGCTCATGATCCGCCGCCTGCCGCGCGGGCTGCGCGCGACAGCCGGCGATGGCACGGCCAACGCGATCCCGGATGCCGTCGAGTTGCGCGGGGAAGTTTATGTTTCGTTTGCGGAGTTCGAGCGCATCAACGCGGAGCGCGAAGCGGCGGGCGAGGTGCTGTTCGCGAATCCGCGCAACCTCGCCACCGGCACCATCCGCCAGCTCGAGCCGAAGGAAATCGAACGGCGCGGCCTCGACATCGTGTTCTACGGCATCGGCGCGTGCCTGCCGGCGTCAATGCAACCGCCGACGCAGCGCGGGCTGCACGAGATGCTGAAGCGCTGGGGTCTGCCCGGCGTGGAGTCGACGTGGACGGCGCGCGGCGGTGACGAGCTGTGGGCGGCGATCCAGGCGTTGAATCGCGCGCGGGCCGGCTTCGCGTTTCCCACCGACGGCGCCGTCGTGAAACTCGACTCCGTCGCGCAGCAACGCGAAGCCGGCGCGACGGACCACGCGCCGCGCTGGGCGATGGCTTACAAGTTCGCCCCGGCGCGGGCCGAGACGCAGGTGCGTGCCATCGTCGTGCAGGTGGGCCGGACGGGCGTGCTCACGCCGGTGGTGGAGTTTTCGCCCGTCGAGCTGGCGGGCTCCACGGTCGCGCGGGCGTCGTTGCACAACCGCGACGAGGTTGCGCGGAAGGACATCCGCGTGGGCGATTTCGTCTACGTGGAGAAAGCGGGCGAAATCATCCCGGTCGTGGTCGGGGTGAACACCGCGCGGCGGCCCGCCGAGGCGCCGGCGTTTGTGTTTCCGGCGACATGTCCAGCTTGCGCCACCGCTGTCGCGCAGCGCAGCGGCGAGGTGGCGGTGCGTTGTCCGAGTGCGGCGTGTCCCGCGCAACTCCGACGGCGGTTGGAGCACTTCGCCTCGCGCGAGTGCGTCGCGATCGACGGACTCGGCCCGGCGATGATCGACGCACTCGTGGCACGAGGCTGGGTGAAAGACGTGCCGGACCTCTACCGTCTGCGCCGCGAGGATCTGCTCACGCTGGGCAAGGACGTCGCGAAATCGACCGACCGCCTGCTCGCGGCGATCGAGGCGAGCAAACACGCGGAGCTGTGGCGGTTCGTTGCGGGGCTCGGCATCCCGCAGGTGGGCACGGTGGCGGCGAAGGAGGTGGCGCGGCGCCACGGGAGCTTCGACGCGCTGCTGAGCGCCGGCGCATCCGTTGCGAACGATTCGGCCGGTCGGGCGATCGCGGCGTATTTCGCCGAGCCGCGGAACCGCGCGCTGGTCGAAAATCTCATCGCCGCCGGCGTGCGGCCAGCGGGCGCGAAGACGGAAGCGACAGGCGCAAGACTCGCCGGCAAAATCTTCGTGCTCACCGGCACGCTGCCCTCGCTGACGCGCGCGCAAGCGACGGAAAAGATCATCGCGGCCGGCGGCAGAGTGGCCGGCAGCGTCAGCCGGAACACCCATTACCTTGTGCTTGGCGCCGATCCGGGTGCGAAGCTCGACCAGGCACATGCACTTGGCGTGAAGGTGATCGACGAACCAGCGTTGTTGCGACTGTTGCGCGACGACTGAGGCGGGACGCCTCAGCCACGACCGCCTCAGTCGTGGACGAGGCGTCCCGCCTCGTTGCTTGCGCCGGCGCGATGGTGCCGCGCTCGGTGCGTTGCGATTCGGGCGTTGCGACTCGCGGGCAGGATTTCAGGCTGCACGCACCCCACCATGAACGCCCGCGTTGCATTCAAGTCTCTGTTTGTTGCTGCCGCCTGGTTGCTCCTCCCGGCCCGCGCCGCCGACCACTCCGGCCCAGCCACCGGCGCCATCACCGGTCGCGTGCTCAACCTTTCCACGCGCGAATTCCTTTCGAACGCCGAGGTGCGCGTCGAGGGCACGGCGCTCGTTGCGACCACCGAGCGCGACGGCACTTACCGCCTCACGCCGGTGCCCGCGGGCGCGGCGGTCGTCACGGTGACTTACACCGGCGCGACCACGGCGCGCTCCACCGTGCAAGTGGCGCCAGGCCGGACCGCCACGCTCGATTTCGAAGTCACCAATCGCGCCGACGGCCCGGGCGCCACCGACGTGCTGAAGCTGGGCGCGTTCGTCGTATCGTCCGAGCGGGAGGGCAACGCCAAGGCGATCATGGAGCAGCGCAACTCGATGAACCTGACGAACAGCGTGTCGTCGGACTACTTCGGCGACGTCGCCGAGGGCAATGTTGGCGAGTTCCTCAAGAACATGCCCGGCGTCGATCTCGAATACGTCGGGCCGGACTCGCGCGGGCCGCGGCTGCGCGGGCTCGATCCCGCATATGTCGGCGTGAGTGTCGACGGCTTCAAGATGGCGAGCGGCGATGCCTCGCAGGGCTCGGACACCGGCGCGCGCTCGTTCAGCTTCGATCAAGTCTCGGTCAACAGCATCGACCGCATCGAGGTGAATTACACCTCGAGCGCCGACATGGATGCCAACGCCCCCGCGGGCACGATCAACCTGAAGACGAAACGCGCCTTCGAGCGCAAGGGCCGGCGCCTCAGCTGGCAGGTCAATTTCATGGCCAACAGCGACAACTTCTCCCTGCGCCCAAGCTATGGCCCCGGCGACAAGAAGACGCGGAAGTTCCGTCCCGGCGGCATCCTCGAGTATTCGGACGTGTTCCTCCAAGACCGCCTCGGCGTCGTGCTCAACCTCAGCGAGTCCAACCAATACGCGCTCCAGTGGCGCATGAACTACACTTACAACGCCACGCCCACCGCCGCCGATCCGCGCCCGCGCGTGATCACCGCGGTCGCGTTTTTGCAGCAGCCGAAGCTGAGCGAGCGTTTCACGCCGACGCTCACGATCGATTTCAAGGCCACGCCCTCCCTCGTGCTCTCGCTGATGGCGATGTATAACTGGTATGACACCTTCTTCGATGGCCGCACGGCGACGTTCACCGCGACCAACCGCGCCGCGGTCACCGGCGACGGCCTGACGGCGTTCAACTACACCAACTCCTCGCTCGGCCTTAGCCAGAACCACTCGCACAAGATCGTCCGCACGCGCACCATCAGTCCGAAGCTCGAATACCGCCGCGGCGAGTGGGTGGTCGACGCCGCCTTCAACTACTCGATCTCCACGAACCAATACGAAGCGATGCTGCGCGGCGGCCCCGTCAACACGCCCGTCGCCGCGCTCACCGGCCTCGGCCTCGCGCTGCGCCGCTCCTCCACGCGCGACAACGACTGGACCCTTACGCAGACGGGCGGTCGCGACTTCGCCGATCTCGCGGGCTTCACCAACCCGCGCGCGAACGACGAGGGGCGCTATTCCGAGGACGAGATTTTTCAGGGCCAGCTCAACGCGAAGTTCACGACCGGCTGGCGCGCGCCCACCTGGTTCAAGCTCGGCGCGAAGGCCACCGAGGAGTATCATCGCTTCCGCAACCCCAACGCCGTTTACACCTACCAATTCAACGGCCCCGGCGGCGGCGCGACTGGCAGCTTCGCCGGCATCGCGTTTCCCGACTACCGCTGGGAACTCGGCCACGGCGTCAACGTGTCGTCGAACTCGGGCCGGCCGCCGACCTTCCCGAACCGCGTCGCGCTGGGCGAGATGTTCCTGACGCGGCCGGAGAACTTCACGGATCTCTCGACCGCGGCGAATTTTTACACGGCCTACATTGCCAACCCCACCTACATCAAGGAGCGCTTCGTCGCGACCTACCTGCTCGGCAACACCAAGCTCGGCCGTCTCAACCTCCAAGGCGGATTGCGGTGGGAGGACTCGCGCTTCGCCACGCGCGAGTTTCAGGCCCGGAGCACTGCGCAGGTGCGCGCGGCCGGCTACACGATGGCGGCCGCCAATGGCCGCGCGACCACGGTTCCGGGGCTGGTCTACCAGTTCATGAGTCTGCCGAAGGTCTCCCGCGGCAGCGGCTACGACAACCTGTTCCCTTCCGTCAGTGCCAAATACAACGTCACGCCGAACCTGCAGGCCCACCTCGGCTACAGCAGCACGATCTCGCGCCCGGCGTTCAACAATCTCGGCGGCGTGTGGGTTTTCAACGAGACGGCGCAGACGGTCGACGTGCCGAATCCCAACCTGCGTCCGGAGCGCGCGAAGAATCTCACGGGTCGCCTCGCGTATTATTTCGAGCCGGTGGGCAGCCTGGCGGTGACGGCGTTTCAAAACGAGATCACCGACAGCGTGGTCGGCGACGAATTTCCCGCGTCGGCGTTTGGTTACGAAGATGATCCCACCTACGCCAATTACCGCTTCCTCTCCGTCGCCAACCGCAACGGCGTCATGCGCATCCGCGGCTACACCGTGGAATATTCGCAGGCGCTCTCGTTTCTGCCCGGGGCGCTGAAGGGTCTCAATGCCTCCGCGAGTTACACGCGCACCTACGCCTCCTCGATCCGGCCCGGCATGGTGCCGCACATGATCGGCGGCACGCTCAGCTACCGGCACCGCCGCGTGTCGCTCGGCGTGAGCGGCAAGTGGACCGACGACACCCCGATGAGCTCCACCGGCAACATCACCTACCGCAAGCTCCGCACGATGATCGACGTGAACGGCACGTTCCAGATCACGCCGCGCGCCAGCGTGTTTTTCCAGGCGCGGAACATCTTCAACGTCCCGGAATACCGCTACCAGATCGACCCCTCGTTCATCACCCAATACGTCACGTTCGGCACGGTGCTGACGTGCGGAGTCAAGGGGACGTTCTGAGCGGAACGTTGCAGTTGAAAGGTGGGCCGTGCGCTCCGCGCGCGGCTCCGGCCGACGGACGCAATCCCGGCCGTGCGCGGAGCGCACGGCCCACCTCAGACTTGCCGCCGCACGAGTTCTGCTCGCTACGGCCGCACACTTCCGGCCGAGAGAGCGCCCAATACCAACGTCACCTTGCTTTTTGACTGTAGGCCCGGCCGGTGGCCCGGCTGCCCGCCCAGCGGGCGGGCCTACAACGGAAAGTCTGAAAGCTGTGTGACGCTGGAATAAAAGGGACGTGTCATTCTGAGCGCAGCGAAGAATCCAATTGGATCATCGTGGCGTGTTCGGAGGTGCGAACGTCCTGCTGGATTCTTCGCTCCGCTCAGAATGACAAACCGGAAGATACTTTTCGACGCCACCAGACGCGAAGGCTCGCGCCGGGCAAAATTCCGTGTGCGGTTTTCGCGCCGGCGGCCATTAGTAGATGAACATGGACGCCTCCGATGCCGCACTCCTCAGCCGCTACGCCGCGGAACACGACGAGGCGGCGTTCGCCGAGCTCGTGCGACGCTACCTCAACCTCGTTTACTTTACGGCACTCCGGCAGGTCGGCGGCGATGCGCATCGCGCAGAGGACGTGACGCAAAACGTCTTGACGCGCCTGGCCCGCAAAGCCGCCGCGCTCACCCATCATGAGGCGCTCGCGGGCTGGTTGCACACGAGCACGCGCTTTGCCGCGAGCGAGGAGATGCGCACCGAGCGTCGCCGCGCACGGCGCGAGCAGGAGGCCTTTGCCATGCATGCCACGTCGGGCGATTCCGGAAACGACACTGAATGGGACCGCCTTCGCCCCGTCATCGACGAGGCGCTGGCCGAGCTGAGTGAGGCCGATCGCGAGGCCGTGCTGTTGCGTTACTTTGCCGGCCAGCCACTCGCCGCCGTCGGGGCAAAACAGCAGGTTTCCGAAAACGCCGCACGCATGCGCATCGACCGGGCGCTCGACAAGCTTCACGCGTTGCTCGCGAAACGTGGCGTCACATCGACTTCGGGAGCGCTCGCCGCGGCGCTCGCCAACCAGGCCCTGGCCAGTGCGCCGGCCGGCTTGGCCGCCAGTGTGACCGGAACCGTGTTGACGAGCGTGGCCGCCGGTGCCGTCGGGGTGGGACTCTTTGGACTTATGAGCACTGCAAAATTCGCGGCGGGAATCGCCGTGGTGGCCGGCGTGGTTGGCGTAGGCACGGCGGTGCACGAGCATCGGGCGACCGCTCGCGTCGGAGCGGAGGCCGCAGCGTTGCGCGATGAGGCAGCCACGCTGCGCGCGCAACAAGCCCGGCAGGCCGGGCGCCTGCGCGCAGTGGAACAGGCCGCGCAGGCAGGCGAGGCGCGCGCCGCCACCCTGGAGAAGGAACTCGCGGCCGCTCGCGCCACACCATCGGCAGGAACCGGAGCGTCGTCGTCTGCAGGCGCATCCGGGCCGGTGCCGATCAGCGTCGATCCGATGCTCTCCGATCCGGAGTATTTCCGGCTCAATGGCGAAAAGACCCGGGCGCAACTGCGGCAGAAATTCGGCGCGCTCTACACGGCGCTGAAACTCACGCCGGAACAAATCAGCCGGTTCGAGGCCAACCGCACCGAGCACAGTCAGGCACAGCTTGAAGTGATTTCCTCGGCAGCGGCACGCGGAGTCTCGACGAGCGATCCCTCCGTGTCGCAGTTGCTCGTCGATGGCCTCATGAGTTGGGACAAGGAGTTGATGGCGTTGCTCGGGCCGGACGGCTACAAGCTTTATGCCGAGCACAATCGCCTTCAAACCGCGGCCACCTTCGCCAGCGAGCTCGCCGGCTCGGTCTTTCGCACGGACTCGCCCATGACCGCTGCGCAGGGCGAACAGCTAACCCGGCTGATAAGTCAGGAGACCCGATCCATCGAAGAGTCGTCGTCGGGCTCGAGAAGGGTTGTCCGCCGGGTCACCGACTGGGAGCGCGTCGTCTCGCAGGCGCCGGCGTTCTTGGTCGGAACCCAGTTGGACACGCTCAGGGCGCAGATCGAGGTGCGCAGACTCCAGGATCGAATGATCGAGGTCAGCCGCACCGCGCGGGAGGTGGCGGAAAAGAAGCGCGGCAAATGATTGGGACTGATCGGGCCGGATTGATTGCACGTGGATAATTCCCGACACCTCGGCGAAGGTGAGGCACGCAGCTCATTTCTTCGCCGCGGGAGGCCGCCCGAAACCCCACGCGAACGAGGTCGGCAACTTTTCGCTCCCGCCCACGCGCACGCCGTGGAACATCGTCTCGGCCATCTCCGTTGAGTTCAGCAGGCGCGCCACGTCGATCATGAGCTCCGCGTCGGCGATGAGTCGCTCGACGTCTTCGCCGGGGTAACCGGCCCAGTATTTCAGGTCGTGCAGAAACGCGGCGGGATAAAGGCTCACGCCCTTCCACGTGTCGAACCAGCCTGAGGCGCCGTCGCTCTTGAACGGCAGCGGCGGTGGGTCGCGCTCGATCTTCGCCCAGAGCGCGGCGAGGCCGTAGTGTGCGCAGATCTTTTTGATCGCGGGCAGCGGGACCACTTCGTTGATCGCGGGCAGAGCGTAGGGCTGCGCGATCAGGGCTGGCGGCGGCGCCGGGCGCTCCGAAGCGCGGGCGCAGTCCGTCGGCCACCAGGCGGCAAGGGCCATCACGGTCGGCCGGACGAGCCGGGACAGGGACAAGATTTTCATGGGCACAGGGGTGGACGCGGGCGCGATGATGACGACGGCGCCGCAGCCGCCAAGCTCCGGCTGGCGCGCGATTGTTGGAGCGCCGTTTCGGTCGTGCACCGCCGGCGGTTGCCCACAAATCTGCGGTGCCCCGGACCGCCACCTCGCCCCGCATCGCCATGGTCTCATCACCCCGCCGCCACCTCGTCTTCGTTTTCGCGACGCTCGCCGCCACTCTCGCCGCGCGCGCAGCCGACGCGATGCTCTTTCGCTTTCCGCGCAGCGCGCCGGAGGCGCAGGGCGTGTCGTCGACGGCCCTGCTGCGGCTGATCGAGGAGTCGGAAAAGAAGATCGATGCGCTGCACGGCATCGTGGTCGTGCGGCACGGGCAGGTGATCCTCGAGGGCTGGTGGGCGCCGTATGCGGCGGACGAGCGGCACCAGATGTTTTCCTTGAGCAAGAGCTTCACGTCGACGGCCGTCGGCCTCGCAGTCGCGGAGGGCAAGCTCACGGTGAACGACACCGTGCTGTCGTTTTTTCCGGAGCAGGCCCCGGAGAAACCGAGCGCCAACCTGCGCGCCATGCGCGTGCGCGACCTGCTCACGATGTCGACCGGGCATCACAGCGAGGATATCGCGAACTTTCCGTGGGCGTCCGAGGACAACCTCGTGAAAAAATTCTTCGCGCTGCCGGTCGCGCACAAGCCCGGCACGCTGTTCGTCTATAACGGCACCGCGAGTTTCATGCTCTCGGCCATTGTGCAGCAGGTCACGGGACAGACGATGCTCGACTATTTGCGCCCGCGGCTGTTCGAGCCGCTCGGCATCGTCGAGCCGCAGTGGGACGCGAGCAAACAGGGTGTGACCTTCGGCAACTTCGGGTTGCACCTGCGCACCGAGGATATCGCGCGCTTCGGCCAGC
Organism: Verrucomicrobiota bacterium; assembly: GCA_016235555.1. Lineage (GTDB taxonomy): Bacteria > Verrucomicrobiota > Verrucomicrobiia > Opitutales > Opitutaceae > JACRKC01. The sequence goes on along the minus strand of JACRKC010000050.1, from coordinate 1,035 downwards.
TCTATCTCCAGAAAGGGCAGTGGCAGGGCAGGCAACTCGTGCCCGCGGCGTGGGTCGAGGCCGCGACGTCACGCCAGATGTCGAACGGCAGCAATCCGGCCAGCGATTGGGAGCAGGGCTACGGTTATCAATTCTGGCGCTGCCGGCACGGGATCGTCCGCGGCGACGGCGCGCACGGGCAGTTCTGCGTCGTGCTGCCGCAGCACGATGTGGTCGTCGCGATCACGGCGGGCACGCGGGATTTGCAGGGTGTGCTGAATTTTCTCTGGGAAAGTTTGCTGCCGGCGTTGCAGGAAAAAACTCTCGCGCCCGATGCCGCAGCGCAGGCGAAACTTACCACACGGCTCGCGGGCCTCGTGCTGCCCACGCCGACCGGCGCGAGCGCCGCTGAGACGGCGAAGGCGGTCGCGGGCAAGCGCTACACGCTGCCGAAGAATCCCGCGAACCTCACCTCGCTAACGTTGCGGCCGGCCGCGAGTGCGAGCGGCGAGATGGAGTTTTCTGTCGGCGTGGGAAGCGACGAGCGCAAGTTTGCCGCCAGCGCCGGCACGTGGCGCAAATCCACGATGACTATGGGCGCCGCGACCGAGAAAATCGCGACGAGCGGAGCGTGGACGAGTGCCGACACCTACACGCTCAAACTCGCGCGCTACAACACACCGTTCGTGACCACCTACCGGCTGCAGTTCGCCGGCGACGCACTCAACCTTGAGATTGAGGACAATGTGGGCGCGGGCGCACGCCCGACCCGGCTTACTGGACGGGCGGAGTAGCCGGGGCCTCGCCGTGCGTGCGGCCGCAGCGACGAGCGAAGCGCCGGCACCGAACCGGTCGGCAACATTGTGGCGCCAACGTCACACCGCGGAACGAGACCTCGCATAATTGAGTGACACCCGGTGGTTCGGGGAGCGCCCGCGTCCCGCGGGCTGTCCTCGGCGTCTCGCCGAGGACTTCGGAGGTGCCGGCGAGACGCCGGCCCCAGCACCCGAGACGGGTGCGCTCCCCGAACCGCCGAGTTCTTTGTCACCCTATTTC
>JACRKC010000048.1 GCA_016235555.1 Verrucomicrobiota bacterium | reverse complement strand
TAGGGTGACAAAGAGTTCGGTGGTTCGGGGAGCGCACCCGTCTCGGGTGCTGGTGCCGGCGTCTCGCCGACACCTCCGAAATCCTCGGCGAGACGCCGAGGACGGCCCGCGGGACGCGGGCGCTCCCCGAACCACCGCGTGGCACTCAAATGTGCGAGCCTCAGTAGGTGGGCGGGCACGTCCCTGTGCCCGCAGTCGTGAGCGTGATGGATGGTCGAAATGCGGGCGCAGGGACGCGCCCGCCCACCCCCGGACTCAAAATTCCTTCTTCAACTCCACGAACATGAAGCGACCGATGATATCGTAGGCGTATTTCGCCGTGTTCGCCTCGGTGCCGCCGCCGCTGCCGCCGCCGGGCACGAAGGGCGCGGCTTTGTCGAACACGTTGTTCGCGCCGACCGTGAGCGACGTGCCCTTGGCCCAGTCGCGACCGAAGCTCGGGAGCAGGCAGGTCACCGAGAGATTCGCGGTCGTGTAGCTCGGGACGGTGTAGGCCTTGCCGTTGGCGCGCTGGGTGTTGGTGCGCGCGGGGGTGAAATCGCCGAAGAGCGTGCCGGGCGCGTCGAGCGCGGGCAGGTGGCTGACGGCGAGCGAGGCGCGGAGATCCTTGTAGGCGTAGTTGAGGCGGGCCTTCACGGCGTAGTTCGGAATCACGCCCTGCTGGTTGCCCTTGCCGTTGGCGCTGTCGGTGAAGTGGCGCGCGTATTGGTAATACTGGCCGGTCGGGCTCGTGCGGGCCTTGAAGTTGAAGGGCACGTTCACGTCCGCCCCGATGTCGAAGAAGCCGGCGCGCTGCGTTTTGAATTGGTAGCTCGCGGCGAGATCGATGCCGTCGGTCCACTGATCGCCGACGGGATTGTAGACCACGTTGAGGAAACCGAAATTGGTCGAGGTGACCTGATTCGCCCCGTTGGTCGTGAGCCGGGAGCCGTCGGTGAAGCGGAAGCCGGCCGCGTAGGGCGAGGCGGCGCCCTTCGCATTGAGGTCCGAGGCGATGAAGGTGTAGTCGAAGCCGCCGACCTTGCCCTGGCGGATGTGATAATAGTCGGCGGAGAAGTTCAGGCCCTTGATCTGTTTCGGCGAATAGACGAAGCCGCCGGTGAACGACTCGGACTTCGCGGCCTCGAGGCCGGGGTTGCTGAGTTCGCTCGCGTTGCTGATGAACTGGCCGGTCACGAAGCGGCCGGTGCCGCCGCCGGCGTTGGTCTGGCCGTTGCCCTCGAGCACGGTGAGCGTGGGCGAGTTCTGCGTGGGCGGACCGAAGAGTGCGAAAATCGACGGAGCGATGAAGCCGCGGGCGAACGTGCCGCGCACGACGAACTGCTGGTCGAACGGCAGCCAACGCAGGCCGAACTTCGGCGTGGTGGCGTTGCCGCCGGGCGTGATGCGCTCGTAGCGGACTGCCGCGGTGAGATCGGCGCGGTAGGCGAAGGGCAGCGCGTTCTTCGGGTTCACGAGCGGGACGTTGGACTCGAGGAAGACCGAGCGCGTGCTGCGCTTGCCACTCTGGAAGCTGTTCGAGGCGTTGTAGCCGAGCGCGAGGCCGGTGGTGAAGTTGCTGTCGGCCTGGCTCGCGAGGCGTTCGCGCCGGGCCTCACCACCGATGGCGACGGCGATCTCGCCGGCGGGCAGCTCGAAGAGGCGGCCGGTGAGGCGGAAGTCGACGCTGCGCTGATCGATCTGCGCGGCCTTGAAAAGCGTGACGCGCAGCGCGTCGATCGTGGATTGCGCGTTGGTGCCGCCGACGCCGAACCAGTCGTAGACGGGCACGTTGTTGCCATCGCGCCCGACGTAGACGGACAGCGGCCGGCCCTGCGCATCGTAGGTGTAGCCGCCCTGCGCGTTGAGCAGCGGGATAAGCGTCTGGTTCATCACGGCGCCGTTGCCGCCGCCGAAGATGTGCTGCTCGCCGGTCGCGCGCGCGTAGTTGAGCGCGGTTTCCCAGCTCCAGCGGTCGTTGAGGTCGCCGCGGAAACCGAGCGCGAAGCGGTAGGTGTCGACCGTGTTTTCCGCGTAACGGTTGCCGAGATCGAGCAGCCGCGTGCGCAGGCCGGGCGCACCAGGCGCACCGCCGACGCCGATCGGAATGCCGAACAGGTTGTAGGGATTGTTGGCGGGGATGGTGAGGTTGTTGGTGCCGACCCCGGAGAGTGGCGAGGGCGCGAGGCCGGAGCCGCCGTTGACCGTCTTGGCGAACATGAAGTCGCCGAACACGCGGAGATTTTTGCCGAGCAGCTCCTTTTCGCCCGCGGCGACGACCTGATTGCGCTGGTTCGGGAGGATGAGCGGATTGTCGTAGAGCGCCGTGTTGAGGATCGTGGCGCTACCGCCCGCGGCCTGCGAAAGCGGCGTGGCGGTGATCGGGAGGTAGTAACCGCGCGCGACGAGATCGTTGGTGGTGAGCGGCGCGGCGGTGGGGCTGGTCTTCGGCGGGAGCGTCTTGATGCTGGCGTTGTAGCCGGGCGCGCCCACGGCGAGCGGCGAACCGGCGATGATGAAGTTGCCGTTGCGGCCCGCAAACGAGGAACTCATGTAGCTCGGGAGCACGGCGGGATTCTGGCCGAGCGCGGCGAGTTCGGCCGGACTCAGGATCGAAAGCTTGCGCTTGGTCGTGGTGAGCTGGGTGTTTTCGAAAAACTGCGCGCCGACGATCAGCGATGCGCCGGGCTTGGCGACGCCGGCGGTCATCCACGCTTCCTTGGTGGTGTAGTCGCGGCCGCGGTCGGTGCCGTAACGCGTGCCGAATTCGGCGCCGTTGTAGTTTTTGCGGAGGATGATGTTGATCACGCCGCCGATCGCGTCGGAGCCGTAGATGGTGGACGCGCTGTCCTTCAACACCTCGACGCGCTCGATCATGCTCATCGGGATCGTGTTGAGATCGACGGCGGGCGTGGTGGCGGCGGAGGTGTTGGAACTGAAGGGGGAATTGGCGAGGCGACGCCCGTCGAGGAGAACGAGCGTGGGGAGATTGCGGAGGGCGACGTAGGACTCGCCGAAGCCCCCATTGTCGACCTCGTTGCCGGTGTTGCCGTTGCCGGTGAAGACGGGCGCGAGATCCTTGAGCAGGCGGAGCGGATCGGTGGAACCGCTCTGCCCGATCTCGGCACGCTCGATCGTGACGATGGGGCTGGCGTTGACCGCGGCCGAGACCGGCAGGTAGGAGCCGGTCACGACGAAGGCCTCGAGTTTCTGAGGTGTCTCGCCAGCGGCCGGCTGGCCGAAGGCGAGCGAACCGGTGGCGAGGGGAACGACGGCGCCGCAAACGAGCGCGCGCCGCAAGGTCCCGCGAAGGGACGACGGAGGTTGGTTCATGGTGTGGTGGTTTTCGGAAGCAGCCGCCGCAGATGCGGCACAGGCGCTGTTTCTTTGTTATGACAAAACTGTGACGGTCGCGCGGCGCTCAACGTGTTTGCGACCAACGCCGCCGTTCCTGCGACGGACCGGTCTGCCGTCACGTCCAATCAAGGCGGCTCCGCGCGACCACCGGCCCCGCGCGTGCGACGAATCCAGAGCCGACTGCGATCAAGCCCGGCTTTTGGTCGAGGGCGCTCAGCGCACCGACAGCGACCGACGCCCCGCGCCCACCGGCTCCGCCAAGTCACCCGCCGCGAACACCCGCAGCCAGCTCGACGGCACCGTCAAGGGAAACAGCCGCGCCCGGCCCACCCGCAACCCGCCAAGCTGGCGCGCGAGGGCCAGCGGCTCCTCCCGTTGCGGCGCGGCGAACCACCGCACTTCTCCGCGCCGTTCCGGATCAATCACCGCGGCCCGGCCATCGCTCTCGAAGGTCAGCACCGTGTGGCCGCGCGGGCCCGATGGCAGATCGGCGTAATAGGCGAGCAGCGCGGGCCGGATGGTTTCGAGACCGCGGGCCAGACGCTCGCGCAGGGCGACCAGACTCTCGATGAAACACGCGTTGCGCGGCCGGCCGGGTGCGACCGCATCCCGTCCGTCCTCGCCGCCCGTCTCTCGGAAACGGCGAAACCCCGGATCGATTTCACGCAGGAGCGGACCGAGGTCGGCCTTATCCTCATCGAGCCGCCCGAGGTGCAGCGAGAGGCTCTGCGTGCCATCCCGGCCCGTGTAGAACCACAGCACGCCGGCGAATTCGAAGACCAGCGCGTGCAGCACACGCGGGTAGACGCTGACCCGGGACTCGTTTTCGAGGCGGAGCACGCGGGACCACACGCCGGGGCCGAGCAGCGCCTGGGCGCGACGGGCGTCGGCCAGCAAGGGGTCGGCACCGCGGGCGGCGAGGGCCACCGCGAGCAGCACGAAAAAGCGGAGCAGGGCACGCACGCCCTGAAGAGCGCCGCTCCCGCGTCGAAGTTTTCAGAATGCGACGAAGCGGGGAATCTTCGCGCCGAAGGGTTCCGACGGAGCGGCGAAAACCTGCCGGCCGCCCGACCATCGGCCGGGCAGCCAAGGCCAAACCGCAACGCAGCTGGTATCAGGAATGGCCGGTGTGGCGTAGCGGCGGGCGTCCCTGCCCGCCAGTTCGGAACTTCCGTCCTCCGCGCATCCGCCAAACCCACAACCTCGGCGGGCCGGGACGCCCGCCGCTACGCGAGCCATCGCCCTTTTCGCTGCGCGCTTACAGCGATTGCTTCAGCAGCGTCGCGATGCGCTCGTGGTAGCCGCGGCTGAGTTTCAGCTTCGTGCCGTCGTGCAGGATCACGGCATACTCGCCGGCGAACGACGGGCTCAGCTTCCGCAGCCGGTCGATGTTCACGATCGTCGAGCGGTGGATGCGGATGAAGCGCTTCGGGTCGAGGCGCGTTTCGAGGCGCGCCATCGTCTCGCGCATCAGGTGCGCCCGGCCGCCGACGTGGAATTTCATGTAGTCGCCCTCCGCCTCGATCCAGTCGATCTCCTCGGCTTTCAGGAAAAAGATCTCGCCGGAGGATTTCACGAGGATGCGGTCGGCGGCGCTCTCGTCCTTCGGCACGGGCGGGCGCGCGGCGTCGTGCTGGAGATAGTCGAGCAGCTTGGTGAGGCGGGTGTTGACGGAGTCGGCCTGCCGGCGGCGCACCTCGTCCTTCGCCCGTTGCAGCGCGGCGGCGAAGCGGGCGTCGTCGTAGGGCTTCAGCAGGTAGTCGACGGCGTTGACCTCGAAGGCGCGTAGCGCGTGCTCGTCGTAAGCCGTGACAAACACGACCGCGGGCGACGCGGCCGGACCGACCTTGCTCAACGCCTCGAAACCGTCGCAGCCCGGCATCTGCACATCGAGAAACACGAGGTCCGGCTTCTCCCGTTTGATCATCTCCGCGGCCTCGGCGCCGCCGGACGCCTCGCCCACGATGTCGATCCCGCGATCCCGTTCGAGGAGGAGACGCACCCCGCGGCGCGCGGCCGGCTCGTCGTCGACGATGACGGCGCGCAAGCGGTGGGTGGCGGGGCCGGCGGCCTCGACCGGCGGGGCGAGCAGGGTGGTTTTCATGTGCGGCAGGGGAGGATGATTTGGACGGCGACACCGCGGCCCGGCTCACTCCGCAGCGAGAGCTGGCCGTGGGTTCCGTAAATTTTTGCGAGACGTTCGCGCGTGTTGGTGAGGCCCACGCCCTCCTTCGCGCGCTTGGTGCCGTCGCCGAGGCCGGGACCGTCGTCCCGCACTTCGAGCAGGAGCTGGCCGTCCTCGACGCGCCCGCGCACCTCGACCCGCCCGGGACCGGTCTTCGGCGCGACGCCGTGGAGAATCGCATTTTCGACGATGGGCTGGAGCAGCAGATTGGGGATGCGCGCCTCCATCGCCGCCGGCGAAATCGCGACGTCGACATTCAGCCGGTCGGAAAAACGCGTCTTCTGAATCTCGATGTAACGCTCGAGGAAATCCATCTCCTGGCGCACCGTGACCTCCTGCACGCGGGTGTTGTCGAGGGACATGCGCAGCAGGGAACTCAGCCGGGCAATCAACGTGACGGCGTCGTCATTGCGGTTCTCGCGCACGAGCACGGCGATGGTGTTGAGCGTGTTGAAGAGGAAGTGCGGGCGGAGCTGTTCGCGCAACGCCTTGAGTTCGGTCTCGATCAGCCGCGACTCAAGCTGCGCGGCCTTGAGCTCCTCGTTCTTATAGCGCTGGTGGAGTTCGAGGCTGTAGCCGAACGCGAGCACGGCCCAGTAGTAGGCCATGTCGATGAGGTTGCGGCCGTAAAAGCTCTGCAGCGCGACCGACCAGAAATCGCCGCCCGCGCTCTCGGCCTCGCTCCAGAAGATCCGGTAGGCGAGCATGCGCCCGAGGTAATACGTGGCCATCACCACGAAGCTCATCGCGAGGTGGAAGCTCACGCCGCCCGCCCAGCGCCCGCGACTCAGCGGCAGGCGCGTGCGCAGCCGCAGGAGCAGCGGCGCCATGAGCGCCCACATCGCCGCACGGCCGAATTGCGGGATCGCGATGTCGCCGAAGTCCACGACGCCGGACCGCATGCTCGCGCGGTTGTTGAAGTAGATCTCCAGCGTGAGGACCGTCCCGACAAACAACCAGCCCGCGACGAAGAGGGCGGTTTTGGTCCAGCGATTTTGCATGGCGGCAGCGGGTGGGTTCATCCGCCTCTCATCGGCGCGACTCAAGCGGATAACGCCGGTCCTGCGACGAACCGCAGGAAATCCGCGACGAACGACATTGCGGCGCGACGAAGCCTGCGACGAACGGCGGCGCCGCGGCGCCCAGGGCGGATCTCGGTTTTGTGCGACAACGCAGCCGGAGCGGCCCTGCGCCCGTCAGCAGAAAAGTGAGCTACACCGGGGCGCTCACCGACGGTTTTCCGCCGCCCACAGGGCCGCCCCCACGATGCCGGCCTGGTTGAGCAACTGCGCCGGGACCATCCGCGCGCGGTGCCGCACAAACTTGAAGAACTTCCGGTGCTTCGCGCTCACGCCGCCGCCGACGACGATCAGTTCCGGCCAGAGCAACGCCTCCATGACGGCGAGATACTTCCCCACCCGCCGGCCCCAATCCTTCCACGACAAGTCATCGCGTTCGCGCGCGGCCGACGAGGCCAGTTGCTCCCACGACTTTCCGTCCCGCGGCAGATGTCCCATTTCCAGGGGATAGATGACACCGCGGAATGCCAGGGCCGTCCCGATGCCGGTGCCGAGCGTGACCAGCAGGGTCTTGCCTTCGAAGCGCCGGCCGGCACCGAACCGCATCTCGGCGAGCGCCGCCGCCGCCGCGTCGTTGAGCAACGCGACCGGACATCCCGTCGCGCGCGAAAACAACCGGCCGCCATCGCACCCGACGAAACCGTGGTGCAAGTTCGCCGACGTGTGGATCCGGTTTCCGGCCACCACGCCCGGGAAACCGACGCCGATCGGCCCGCGCCACTTGAAGTGCGCCGCGATCTCCGCGACCACTTTGGCCATGCGCGCCGGCGTGATGCGCGGGGGCGTCGCGATCCGATGCCGCTCGGCGAGAAACCGGCCGGTTTTCGTGTCGACCAGCGCGCCTTTGACGGCCGAGCCCCCGATATCGATGCCGAGAGTTTTCATGGAAGAGCCGAGGTGAAGGAATAAGGCGGGAATCCGCCGGGAGAACAACCGCGGTGATTCGAGTCCGGCGGACGGCCGGACTACGAACAAAAACTGCCAGACCCGGTGAGCATGGGTGCAACTCAAACAGAGGTCAGTTTCCGAATGCTTCGGCTGTAGCGGCGGTCTATGACCGCCGAACGAATCCCCTTGGCGCCACGCCGGCGGTCATAGACCGCCGCTACAAATCGCCAACCTCAGTTTGAGTTCCACCCCGGTGAGCATTGCCGTCGACAAGTCGAGCGCGACCCGGCACTGAAGCGCGATGCCGGCATCTTTAATCGAGTCCTCCACTGCATGAACGCCACCATCGTCTGCGCCGACGGCAAGGCGCGCTGCCGCTGGTGCAGCGCCGCGCCGGAGTTTCCCGCCTACCACGACTCCGAGTGGGGCCTGCCGGTCGGCGACGACCGCCGGCTGTTCGAGAAACTATGCCTGGAGGGATTTCAGTCCGGGCTGAGCTGGCGGACCATCCTCGCCAAACGCGAAAACTTCCGCGCGGCGTTTCACGATTTCGATTTCGACCGCGTCGCGCGCTTCACGGCGCGGGATGTCGCGCGGCTGCTGAAAGACGAAGGCATCATCCGCCACCGCGGGAAAATCGAGGCCGTGATCAACAACGCCCGGCGTGTGCAGGAATTGATCGCGCGCGAAGGATCGCTGGCGGCCTTCATCTGGCGCTACGAACCCGCGTCCGATCCGCTCGCGAAACCGCAGACGGCGTCGACTTCGGCGACATCGATCGCGCTCTCGAAGGAACTGAAAAAGCGCGGCTGGAAATTCGTCGGCCCGACGACGGTGTATGCCTTCATGCAGGCGATGGGCCTGATCAACGATCACGTGGAGGGCTGCGTGATGCGCGAGCCGGCCGACGCTGCGCGAAAGCGTTTCAAGCGACCGCGGCGGTGACACCGGCAGCGGTGCGGGGTGGAGCGCGTTGCCCTCATCAACGCGCTGCGTGGCGGAAGCCGTGAGGCTTCCGGGCGAAACGCCCACGCGTTCCGCTACACGCAGACCCAGCGCGTTGGGGCAACGCGCTCCACTCCCAGGCTTTCAATGCCCGCAACCGCAGCCGTCGCCACAGCCGCCGCCGCCATGGGCGTGGCCGTGGCTGATCTCCTCGGCGGTCGGGACGCGCGCCTCCACCACCTCGACGTCGAACGTCAGATCGACTCCCGCGAGCGGATGGTTCGCATCGAGCACAACCTCGTCGCCCTCGATCGCCGACACCGTGACGACGGGGGCGTAGCGATCCGTATCGGTCTGGAATTGGTCGCCGACGCGCAGCTCGCCGTCGACCGGGAGCGTGGCGCGCTTCACGCGCTGCACTTGAGCCGGATCACGCTCGCCGTAAGCCCGGGCCGCGGGCACCTGGACGCGCTGTTTGGCGCCGGCGGCCACCGCGCGCAGTTGCGCATCGAGCCCGTCGATGATCTGCCCGGCGCCCTCGAGATACGTGATCGGATCGCCGCCCGCCGAGGAATCGAGCACGCGGCCTGACGGATCGCGCAAGGTGTAGTGAAAGGTGACGACGCGAGGCGCGCTCATGCGCGCAAGTGCTAAGCAACCAGGATCAAGTAACAAGATCGGAATGCCGCCCCGGCACAGCTTGTCATCTGATCCCTGTTCACCTGCTCCCTGCGCGCTACGTTTCCTGGCGGAGAACTTCCAGCGGCGGCGTGCCCGCCACGCCGCGATTGGTCACGAGCCCGGTGATCAGCGTGACCAGGACCGCCCCGCCGATCGAAGCGAGCAGCACGGCCGGTGGCACCACGGCATCCGCCCGAAACAGGAAACGGGCGAGCAGGGCATTGGCCGCCACCGCGAGCACACCGCCCGTGACGGCCGCGAGCACACCGAGCACGGTGTATTCGATCAGGAGAATATTCTGGAGCTGGCTGCGCGTGGCACCGAGCGTGCGGAGCAGCACCGTTTCGCGGATGCGTTGGAGCCGCCCCGTGAGGATGGCCCCCACGAGCACGACGACGCCCGTCACCACCGTGAAGAGGGCGAGGAACGAAATCGCCCACGCGACTTTCGCGAACAGGCCGTCGAACGTCTGGAGGATCAGCGAAAGATCGACCGCCGAGACGCTCGGCAGCTCCTTCGCCACCGCCTGCTGCACGCGGCCGGAATCGGCGGCCTTCTCCACGCGCACCGCGGCGATGAACGTCTTCGGCGCCGGCTCGAGCACGCCTTCGGGAAACACGACGAAGAAATTCGGCGACAGCCGCTGCCACTCGACCTTGCGCAGGCTCGCGACTCTGGCGATGAGCGGCACGCCCTGCACGTCGAACGTCAACTCGTCGCCGAGTTTGAGCCGCAAATCACGCGCGAGCCCCTCCTCCATCGAGATCGGCACGCGCGGTTCGCCGGGCTTCACCCTCGGCACGAACGTCCCCGCGGTCACACGCTCGGTGTTCGCCAGCGTCGAGCGGAAGGTCGAGCGATACTCGCGCGTCAGCGTCCAGGCCGGGATGCCGCCGCGGTCCCCCTTGAGCAGCTCCTCGACGGGCTGCCCTTTGAGCGCGGCGATGCGCATCGTCACGATCGGGGCCTGCGCGACGACGGGCGCGCGCTGGGCCTGGGCGACGGCGTTGAGCTTGCCGATTTCATCCTCCTGGATGTCGAAGAACATCAGGTTCGGCCGCGACGGGCCGCCGATGGCCTCGATCTTGTGGAGCAGCGTCGCCCGCGTCAGCACGAGGGTCAGCATCAGGAACGTGCCCAGGCCGAGCGACAGCAGCAGGAGGATGGTGCGGTTGTTGGGCCGGTGGAGGTTCGCCAGCCCCTGCCGCCAGACGTAGGGCAGCCCGGCGCGCGGGGTGAAGCGCTTCGCGGCCCACGCGATCGCGGCGGCGACACCCGCCAGCACCGCGAATCCGGCCGCCATCGCCGCCGTGAACCCCGCCCCCGTGCGCCAGTGCCCGGTTTGCAGAATCGCGAAGCCCAGCACGGCCGCACCGATGAGCCCGAACAGCGCGAGGCGGAACGGATCCTCCCGCGTCTTCTCGTCGCCCTGCGTCGACCGGATGGCGAGCAGCGGCGGGACGTTGCGCACGGCGAGCAGCGGCAGCAGCGTGAACAGCACGCAGATCACCAGCCCGGCGACCATCCCCTTGCCCACCGCCGGCCACGCGATGAAGAAATCCACCTGGAAGGGCAGGAAATCCTTCAGCACCACCGGCAGCAGCAGCTGCACCAGCAGGCCCACGATCGCACCCGCGACCGCCCCCACCAGCCCGACCGCGCATCCCTGGGTCAGATAGATGGAAAAGCCCGCCCGGGCCGTCACGCCGAGGCAGCGCAGCGTCGCGACCGTCTGGATTTTCTGCCGCACATAGACGTGCATCGCACTCGCCACGCCCACCGCGCCGAGAAACAGCGCCACGAAGCCGACGAGGCTCATGAACGAAAACACATCCTTGAGCGTGTCGCCGAGCTGCTGCTTGCGCGATTCCACCGTGTCGAACTGCAATCGCTGGCCACGGAACTTCTCGTCGAGCTGCCGCGCGATGAGCGCGGCGTTGGCCGTGTCCGGCAGCTTCAGGTGCACGCGATGCCGCGCGAAGCGGTCGACCTTCAGCAACTCGGTCGCGTCGAGCGCCGCCATCGAGACGTAGATGCGCGGCTGCATGAGCGCGACCATCGGCGCTTCGCCGGGAATCTTCTTCAGCGCCCCCGCGATCTTGAACGTCGCCCTGCCCAGTTTGATTTCGTCGCCGACCTGCACCCCGAACTGGGCGAGCAGCGTATCCTCGACCACGGCGAAATCGCCGGTCGCCAGCTTTTTCAGCGCCCCGTCCGGCGCGGTGACGAGTTCGCCATAAAACGGAAACCGGCCGTCGAGCGCGCGGATCTGGCCGCGCCAGCGGGCGTTGCCGCGCGTCGGAAAGCTGACCATCGACGGCACCGAGGTCTCGCGCGCGATCTCGCCGCCCAGCGAGCGGAGATGCGTCATGGTCTCGGCGGGCAGCCGCTGCCGCGCGGTGATCGTGAGGTCGGCACCGAGCAGCGACTTCGTCTGCGTGTCGACGGCGCGCTTCAGGTTTTCGCCGAGCGAGGCGATGCCGACGAGCGCCGCGATGCCGAGCACGACGGAGAGCGAGACGAGCACCAGCCGCCGCCGCGACGCCCGCGAATCGCGCCAGGCCATGGAGAGGATGAAATTCATTTTAGCCCACGAAACACACGAATCACACGAAAGCCCTCAGTGAACGATGCGCTCCCATTCCAATTTCGGGTGGTGCCCGAAGTTCACGAGCAGGCCCAGCCGGAATCCGGTGGCGTTGAGGTAGTTTAGAACCTGCGCGCGATGCTCATCGGTCACGCCGGACACCGCCTTGATCTCGAGGATGATTTTGTCGAAGCAAACGAAGTCCGCGACGTAGCGCTGCTTGAGGGGCTGGCCCTTGTATTCGAGCGGCAGCGATTTTTGAGCCACGAAGGGGAGCTTTTGCAGTCCGAGTTCCAGCTCCAAACACTCCTGAAATACCGGCTCAAGAAACCCGCAACCTTTCTCGCGATAGACTTCAAAACAGGCCCCGACGATCTTGTAGCATTCCTCCGGGTAGATGAGTTCGCTCATGGTTCTTCCGCTTTCGTGTGGTTCGTGTGTTTGGTGGGCAAAAAACTCATTCGCTCTCCTCGCGGCGCAGAAAGTAATTTGGATCCCGCAGTTTTGCCTCCGCCCGGGCCTTGGCGGTTGCGGCGGCGGCGGCCAGGCGCAGCGCTTCGTCGTCCCCGCCGCCCACGCCCGTCATCTCGTCGCTGATCACGATCCCGCCCTTCAACCGCAGGATGCGCTGGCAGCGCCGGGCGAGTTCGTTGTCGTGGGTCACCAGCACGAGCGTCGTGCCCATCTCGCGGTTGAGTCCGAAGATCAGCTCGACCATCGCCGTCGCGTTCTCCCCGTCGAGATTGCCCACCGGTTCGTCGCAGAAGAGGATCTTCGGCTCGTTCATGAACGCCCGGGCCAGCGCCACGCGCTGCTGTTCGCCCCCGGAAAGCTGCACCGGGTAATGGCTCTGCCGGTCGGCGAGGCCGACGCGGGCGAGCAGATCGCCCGCCGCCGCCTCGGCCCTCGTGCCGCCCTGGCCCCGCAGCTCGACCGGGACGAGCACGTTTTCGAGCGCGGTGAGCGTGGGCACGAGCTGGAAGTTCTGAAAGACGAAGCCGACATGCTGGTTGCGCACGCGCGCCCGGGCGTCCTCGTCGAGCGCACTGAGGGCCTCGCCGGCCAGCACGACATTACCCCCCGAGGCGCGGTCGAGCCCGGCGCACAGCCCGAGGAGCGTGGTCTTGCCGCTGCCGCTCGGTCCGACGACGGCCATGCTCGCGCCCGCCCCCAATTCGAAGCTCACCTCGCGCAGCACCGTCAGCGGCCCGCCCGCGGTCGCGTAGGTCTTGGTGAGCCGCTCGACTTTCAACATGGTCTCGTCACTCATAGGGGAATGCGCGCAGAAAACACAGGAATCGGCCCGAAAGCTAGTCTAAGAACGAAGCGCGGGCGACCGATCCGGGCCGGTTTCGTCTGCGCCGTGCTGGCGGGCATGGCCGTTGCGACCGCCGGCGCGGCGGAACGTTCCGCACCGGCCCCCGGCGGACAACCGCCGGTCGTGCGCACCATCGTGTTTTTCGGCGACAGCCTCACCGCCGGCTACGGCCTCGCCAACCCCAACGCCGAGGCCTTTCCCGCGGTGATCCAGGGCAAGCTCGACGCCGCGCGCCGGCCATGGCGGGTCGTCAACTCCGGTCTCAGCGGCGAGACGTCCTCGGGCGGCCTCCGCCGGATCGACTGGGTGCTGCGCCAGCCACCCGACGCGTTCGTGCTCGCGCTCGGCGCCAACGACGGGCTCCGCGGCATCGAGCCCGCCGTCACCCGCACCAATCTCACCCGCATCATCGAACGCGTCCGCGCGAAGAATCCGGCCGTAGTAGTCTTGCTCGCCGGAATGCAAATGCCCCCGAACCTCGGCCCCGACTACACACGCGACTTCGCGACGCTCTACCCCGCCGTCGCGCAGGCCGCCCGCGCCACGCTCGTGCCGTTCCTGCTCGAAGGCGTCGGCGGCGTGCCCGAACTCAACCAGGCCGACGGCATCCATCCGACCGCCGGGGGACACAGAAAGATTGCCGAAACCATCTGGGCGCACTTATTGCCGCTGCTATGAGCGTTCCCCTCCGCCTCGTCTTGCTGGCCGTCCCCGCGCTGCTCACCGCGGCGGTCGACACCGCCCCGGCGATCACCCTGCGCATGGAATCGCTCACCACGTGGGCGGAAAACATTTCGCGCTCGTCGAGCCCGCTCAACTGGATCGATGCCCTGCGCCAGGAAGCCCACTTGAGCGGCCATCACCTCCACCCGCTGGCCACCGGCCTCAGCGTGGTGGTCGAAGGCGACGTGGGGTTCGAAACCGTGCCGCGCTTCGTGCGCAACTCCGCCTGGTTCGCCGGCGGCACCGTGCAGCTGCGGAAGAAATTCGGGCTCGGCCCCTTCGCGCCCGTCGTCACGGCCGAGGCCGGCCTGCAACGCCGCGACGCCCATCTCCGCGGCGACAACAGCTGGATCGCCACCGGCGCGCTGCG
This sequence comes from Verrucomicrobiota bacterium, assembly GCA_016235555.1. Taxonomy (GTDB): domain Bacteria; phylum Verrucomicrobiota; class Verrucomicrobiia; order Opitutales; family Opitutaceae; genus JACRKC01. The sequence continues at coordinate 57,066 of JACRKC010000048.1, read as the reverse complement.
TTTCGCCCGGCGCTTCACCGACGACTGGCGCGCCTCGCTCACCGGCGACTGGCGCCAGGCCTACGCCGCAAGTCCGACCTTCGATGTCCGGCATCACCGCCTCTTCGGCACCGTGGCGTGGGACGTGACGGAGCGCTGGCAGCTCACCTACGGTCGCGGCAGCCTGTGGGGCGATTTCGTGGCCGCCGCCGGCCCCGCCGTGTGGGCCCGGGCACTTTCCGGCCAGCTCGGCCCCGCCGTCGGCACGCTCTATCCCACCCTCTCGTGGGAGACCAACGACAACTACGGCCCCGGCTGGGTGAGCTACCGCGCCCAGGGCCGCTCCGATTTCTGGTGGCTCGAACTCTCCCCCGCCCTCGGCCCCAACACCTCGCTCCCGCTCCGCTACGAGAGCACCTATACCCGGAACATCATCGGCATCACCTATCGCCAGGATCTCTGGACGCTTGGCGTGCTCCACCGCTTCTGATCCGGCTCCTTCTCTTTCGTCTTTCTCTTAATCTATCTCCGCGCAATCTGCGCACGGCCCCACCCACCAACCCTGAAGATAGGCGTCCGCCAAAAACGCCTCCGCCTCCCGCTCCCATGTCGCGTCCCGCGTCCCTCGCGCCCTTCGCCCTCGCGTTCCTCACCGCGCTCGCGGCCCCGCCGCTCGCCGCCGGCGACGTGCTCGTGACCGTCAAGGACGCCAGGGGCGCTTCAGTCGCCGACGCCGTCGTGTCGCTGGTTCCGCTCGACGCGCCCGCCACCGGCCTCACGCCGCCCGCCGCGCCCGTGGTGGTGGCGCAGGACGGCCAGGAATTCGATCCGTATGTGACCGCCGTGGTCGTCGGCACGCGCGTGAATTTCCCAAACCGCGACAAGATCCGCCACCAAGTCTACTCGCTCTCCAAGACGAAACCCTTCGAGATCCCGCTTTACGGCCCCGGCACCGAGCAATCGGTCACCTTCGACAAAGCCGGCGTCGTCGCACTCGGCTGCAACATCCACGATTGGATGTCCGCCTACATCGTCGTCCTCGCCACGCCCCACTATCGGAAAACCCCCGCCGACGGCCTCGCCCGCATCGACGGTCCTCCGCCCGGCCGCTACCGCCTTGATGTCTGGCATCCACGCCTCGCGGCGGAGACCACCCGCGAAGTCACCATCGCCCCCGGTGATCCTTCCCCGCAGACCATCTCGGTCACGCTCAAGGCCGACAAACGCATCCGCCGCGCGCCCGACAGCGCCGGAGGCGGCTACAAGTGATCCCGGCCGCCTTCCGCTTTCGCCGCTTCAGCCTGCGGGTCCTCACGCTGCTGCTCGGCCTGCTCTTTGCGGTGCTCGCGACCACCTACGCGGTCGTCTCCCGCGCCAACGAACGCAACGCCATCGACCGCGCCCGCGCCGAGCTCGACCGCGCCGCCCGGCTCGCGCAATCGCTCATCCAGGAGCGCATCGATTTCCTCGCCCTCAACGCCAAGGTCGTCGCCGGTGACTACGCGTTCAAGCAGGCGTTCACCGATGGCGACGGCCCCACGATGTCGTCGGCACTCGTGAGTTTTTCCAGCCGCATCGGCTCCCCCATCATCACGCTCTTCGATCCCGAGGGAAAAATCCTCGCCAACAGCGAGCCCGGCATGGAGGTCGAAAACGCCAACCCCTTCGCTTACCTGATCCGGGAGGCCACCAGGCAGGACGTCGCGCAACTCAGCGGTTTCTCGTATCTGAAGGGCAGCCTGCACGTGCTCGTCGTCGTCCCCTTCTACGCCCCGTATCCGAACATCTTCGGCTGGTTCGGCCTCGCCTTTCCCGTCGACCGCGCCTTCGCCGAAAAAATCCAACGCCTCACCCGCGTCGATCTCACCTACATCGCCACCGACGGTCCCGCGCTCGCCGACCCGGCGACCAACGAACGCATCCAGCGCGAGGGCCTGGTCCTCGTCTCGACGCTGCCCGCCGCGTCCGCCACGCGCACGCGCGACGCCGCCGTCGCCATGGCGAAAAACGTCCACAAGGGCGACCCGCTCGAAATCCTCCCGCTCTCCGACGATCGCTACGTCACGCTCTACAAATGGCAGGAGATGCTCGCCGAGTCCCCGATCACGATCATGCTCCAGCGTCCGCTCACCCCCGAACTCGCCCCCGCCCGCGAACTCGAAAACTACCTGCTCCTCACCGCCCTGACCGCCCTCGCCGCCGCCGCCGTGCTCGCCCTCGTCATCGCCCGCGGGGTCAGCGAACCCGTCCGCCAGCTCGCCAGCCACACCGAAAAAATCGCCGCCGGCGACTACGCCACCCGCATCAGCCTCCCGCGCGCCGACGAACTCGGCCAGCTCGCCGACGCCATGAACCACATGTCCGCCGGCCTCGCCGAACGCGACCGCGTGCGCGACCTCCTCGACAAGAATGTCTCCCCCGAGGTCGCCGCCCAGCTCCTGCGCGACGGCGCCGCCCTCGGCGGCGAGGAACGCGAGGTCACCATCCTCTTCGCCGACCTCCGCGGCTTCACCACGCTCAGCGAAAAACTCACCCCGCGCGATCTCCTCACCCTGCTCAACCGCTACCTCGACCGCATGAGCGAGCCCATCGAGTCCCACGGCGGTGTGATCGACAAATTCATCGGCGATGCGATCATGGCCCTCTTCGGCGCCCCCGTCGCCCAAGGCGACGCCGCCGACCGCGCCCGCGCCGCCGCCCTCGCGATGGAACGCGCCCTCGCCGACCTCAACCGCGAACTCGCGGCTGAGACCGCCGTGGCACGGGCCTCCCGACCCGTGAATCCGTCGGCCACGGGTCCGGAGACCCGTGCCACACCCGCCACGCTACTCCCGCAGGGACTCGCCCTCGGCATCGGCATCAACACCGCCCGCGTCGTCGCCGGCAACATCGGCTCCCACCGCCGCCTCAACTACTCCGTGATCGGCGACGGCGTGAACGTCGCCTCGCGCCTCCAATCGCTCACCCGCACCGCCGAGTATCGCACCAACATCATCACAAGCGCCGCCACCCTCGCCGCCCTCCGCCGCCCTCCGACCTCCACCCTCGCACCTCCGACCTTCCGCGCCTTGGGCACCGTCCCCGTCAAGGGCCGCGCCGAACCGGTGGAGATCTTTGCCGTCGACGCGTAGGACGGGCGCATCTCAGTTGCTTGCAGTCCGGAGAGAGCGAAGGAGCGGCGGTTTTCAACCCCCGGGCTTGGGCGCTTGGAAAAGCGCCCCTCCGCAGGGCAAGCAAGTGAGATGCGCCCCGAAGGATAATCGGCGAACAAGCGCCTTGATTCTCAGGCCACCCGCAGCATCTTCGCCGCGTGGCCCTCACCGTCGAAAAAGTCGCATCGGATGCGCTTGGCCTCCCGAGCGCAGGACGGGTCGAACTCGTGGAAAAACTTCTTGCGAGCCTCGCCGGCCACTCCGATCCCGCGGTGGAGCGCACCCATCTGGATGAAGTCCGCCGCCGCCGCGAAAGTGTGCGCACGGGCCAGTCGCAGCTTATCGAGGGTGACGAGGCCCTTCGCCGCGCACGCGCCGCACTGCGGCAATGACCCATCGTTTCGCGGACGGAGCGTTGGCCGAATACATCGAGGCTGGCCGCTACTACAACCGCCAAGGTGCCCGGCTTGGGGGATGACTTTGCAGACGAAGTCGAAAACGGCATTTGGAAGATCATCTCCGCCCCGCTCGCCTGGCGTGTGATTGAAGACGACGTGCGGCGGTTTCTCATCAACCGCTTTCCCTCCGGCATCTACTACACGATCGAAAACGACGTGGTGGTCATTTGGGCGGTGAAGCACCTCCACCGCGATCCGGACTACTGGCAGCAACGTCGAGGCTGATACTCGCCGCCTGCCACCGCCCTTCGACCTCCCGCCCCTCGGCACCGTCCCGTCTCAAAGGCCGCGCCGAACCGGCCGAGCTCCTCGCCCTGGGCAGAACCGCTGCGGATTGATCACGGGCCGTTCGCGAGCAACCTCGGCTGCCCCGCCCGCTCCAAGTGCGTTTGCAGCAGCGCCCGCGTCGCCTCCGAACCATCGAGCGCGAGCACCCGCGCGGCCAGCTCACGGGCATGGGCGAGGTCGCCGGCACCAGCCAGCACCTCGATATTGATGGCCGCGGTCTTGGCGGCGTAGCTGCGCATGCTGGCCCTCATTCGCTCGGCCACCTCAGCCGAGGCGGACGCCGGCACCGTATCGCGCATCGCCGACTCTAAGTTCGCACTCATCGTAGCATAGGTTCGCCCGATCATGGCTTCGGCATAGCGCCGATCTGCGATCAATCCGTCCGCCGCGTAGATCGCGATCTTTGCCCGGCGTGGATCAGACGCCGGGATCGCGTCGAACACTGGCACCATGGCTTGGCTGTCCTTCAGCGCCCGGGCGATCGTCCCCATCACTGACAATGGCTCCGTATCGTCGGGGCTGCCGAGCACGCGCCGTTTGGCATTCTCGAACCTTTCACGCAATGCCGCCACCGCCGTCGGGTCTGATTCGCCCAGCTTCGCCAATGCCGAGACGATTGAAAACATCTGCACGCCCGCCAGCAGATCCGGCCGCGCTACGCCGGTGTCAAAGCACCACAAGAGGTTCCGCGTGGCTGCGGCGGGATCGCCTTCCGTCACCAATGCCAGCGCCTGCTTCACCCGAATGCCAAACGCCTCCCGGGTGACCGGCGCCGTGGCTGCCTGGTTGAGCGCCGCCTCGGTCGTCTGGACCGCCTTCGTCAGCGCGGCATTGTCCCGCTCGGCCGCCTCCGCCCGCGCGAACGCTGCGGCCCGCGAATTCTCCAATCCTGCAATCCGTTCCTGCATTTCGCTGTTCCGCCGATTTGCGAACATCAACGCTTCGATCGTCCGCCGGGAGGCTTGATGTTCCAGCAGTCCAAAAACCGTCATTCCCATTCCGCCCAGAACGAACGCTCCCGCAGAAAGTTTTTTCGCGTTCATGATGGACATCACTTCGGGCTTGAGGTCGGCGCCATAAGCGCAGGTTGGCCAGCGCGGTCTGCGTGCTTTTGAATCAGCGCTTTTGTGCTGTCCGCACTGTCAAACGCGAGCAGCCGGTCGGCGAGCATTCTGGCGTGAGCAAGGTCACCAGCGCCGGCGAGCATCTCAATGTCTTTCACGGCACCAGTGATTGCTGCTTCGCGATTTCGCTGTCGCGCCCCGACCGGATCGGGATGGTTTGGCGCGATCGTCTGCTTTATCCTCAATTCAAACAGAGAACTGATCATGGAGTATGGCCTCCCTTCCACCGCATCCTTGTAGCGACGAGCCTCCATCAGGAGGCTGTTCGAGCTGTTTGAAAGCGGCAACCGCCGGCGATCGCCTGGCGGCAACTGATCGAACAGGGCGAGGTTCGTCGCCTCGTCTTTCAGAGCACGATTGATCGCGCCGAATTCTTGCGCCACCGAGAAATCGTTTTCGTCAGCCATCACGCGTGCCCGCGACTTTTCCCGTCGCTCCCGCAACGCCGCCAGCGCCGCGGGGTAACGCTCGCCCAGCTTCGCCAGCGCGCTCAGCGCCGAACTCAAACGCACCCCCAGCATGCTCGAAACATGCACCATCCCCACGTCGTAGCACCAAAGCAGTTCCTGCAACGCCTCCGCCGGATCACCATCCTTTGCCAGCTCCTGCGCCCGCCGCCAGCGAGCTTGCACCATCCCGGAAGTGACTGGCGCCCCATGCGCAGCCGGAGCCGCGTCGACGGGCGCTGCTCTCAATTTCTCCGCCGCCGCCAGCAGCCGCGCGTTCTCCGCCTCGGCCGCCGCCACGCGCCGTGTCTCCGTCTGCACCTGCGCTTCGAGACCGTTCAATTTCGCGTTCAGCGCAGCCTGCTCCCGCTTGGCCGCCGCCAGCGCCTCCTCCGCCTGCCGCGCCTGCGCCGTGCCCCACCATGCCGTGCCGATGCCCGCGAGCACCAGCGCGCCGACGATTCCCACCGTTGCTTTTGTGCCCATAAATCCGGCCAGACCCCAGCCCACCGCGCCCGCTCCGGTCGCCGCACCCGCCAGCGCCCCCGCCGTCACGCTCGCCACCAGACCGGCCGGCACGGTCGCCGCCGCCTGATTGGCCAGCGCGAGGGCGAGCGCCGCGTTCGTCGAGGTCACGCCCCGCCGCGCGAGCGCCGCGTGCAGTTTGTCGAGCGCCCGCTCGACCCGTTTGCGCGCCGTGTCTTCCGCCAGCCGCAGCGCCCGGCCGATCTCGGCGTAGGACTTCTCCTCGATGTAACGCAACGTCACCGCATCGCGATCGTCGTCGTCGAGGTCGGTCATCGCCGCGTCGAGCATCGGACGCAGTTTCTCACCGTCCACCATGCCGCCCGCCGCCTCGCCTGTGGTTTCGTTCATGCGTCCGCTCGCCTCCTCCCTCGCCCGCCGGCGGCGCTCCGCGCGCACGACATCCGACGCCGCGAAATGCGCCCCCCGGTAGAGCCAGCCGCTCAACGCCGGCCGCGCCATCAGCGTGCCCGCCTTCCGTGCGAGGTCGGCGAACACCTCCTGCGTCACGTCCTCCGCGAGGTGCGCATCGCCGCCGCATTGCCGCACCGCCACCGCGTAGACCAACCCGATCCGCCGTCGCACCAGCTCCGCAAACGCCGCCTCTGATCGGTCAGCCACGTAACGGCGGAGCAGGGCCACGTCGTCGCCCTCCTCCCCGCCTGCAGGCTCCCGGCTCTTTGGCTCGTCGCGTTCCATGGTGGTTTGTTTTCCCGTGGCAGGCGTCGCGACGCGTTCCGGACAAAATTTCCGAAAATCCCCGGACGCCCGCCTCACTTCGTCCGCAGGAAACTCTCCAGCTTGTCGAACGCCGCCGCGAAATACTCGTGCGAGTAGGTCACACCGTTGAGCCGCGGCAGGTCGCGCAGGTCCTCCGGCAGTTGTTCCTCCAGCGGAAAGCGGAACCCATCCGCCAGCAGCGGCACGACGTTGCGGTGGTGCTTGAACGCGTGCGCGATCTCCCGGCGCAGCCAGTCGTCCTTGCGCCGGCAGCGGTCGAGGGAGCCCGGCGCGAGCAGCAGCACGAAATTCGGTGCCTTCTCGATCTCCCGCAGCAGGCGCTCGTCGAAATGCTCCAGTCCGAGGTCATCCACGTCGAGGAAGCAGGGGTAGCCGCGGCGCTCGAGTTCCATCTGCACGACGCGCGACAGACGCGCACCGCCATCGCGGCGGTAGCTGATGAAGACCAGCTTTTCCGCGGCCGTGCGCGCCGCGGGAAAGGGCGGCGGCGTCTTCGGGCGGGTCCGCACGACATGCGGCGCCGGCCGCGGCACCTGGGCCGGCGGCACCTCCTCGCGGAACCAGCGGCGGTTCACGCGATCCGCGGCGGCGAAGCACACCACCGCCGTGGCCGCGCCCATGATCATGTCGGGCAGCCAGTGGATCCCGAGGAAGAACGTCGAGAGCGCCACGGTCCCGCCGAGGCACGCCACGCTGTGCCGCCACGGCGATCGCTCGCGATACGCCGCCAGCACCGCGATCACCGTCAACGCGACGTGCATGCTCGGGAAACAGTTGTCGAGCCCGCTGATCGGCCGCACGAGTTCGATCAGTCTCGTGCTCAGCAGATCGGAGAGGAGCGTGGCTTTGGCTCCGGGAAACGCCCAGCGTTCCGGCACCGGCACGAAAAGGAAGCATGGCAGCGCGATGAGGTAGTTGAACGCCACCGCGAGCGAAAACACCCGCAGCGAGCCCACACCCTCCCGCCGCCCGCACGCCACCGCCGTTCCCACCACGAGCAGCGGCAGCACCGCGAAATACGCCAGCGCAAACCCGCCCACCACCCAGCGCTCCAGTCGCGCGCCACCCGCGAAATTCAGCCCGCCCTCGATTTCCAGGAACGCCTGGTTGATCCGGTAACCGAGCGCGTAAACGCCCGGCGTCTTCAGCCACTCCTCGACCTGCGTCTCGAGGTAGTTCGCGACAAACACCGCGAGCAGCAGCACCGCCAGCTGGCGCCGGGTGAGGACGAGGTTCCGCAGCGCATTCATCCGCTTTCGCCGGCCGGTCCTGCCCGGCTCCCGCGCATCAGGCTCCACAGCGCGAAGGCCGCCGCCGCGACGAACAGCCCGAGCAGCGCGTAGGTGCCGTAGCGGAACAGCCGCAGGTCCGGCGCGGGCCGCACGAGGATCACGCGGTGCGACGTCGGGCTCAGGGGATCGAAATCGTAATGCGTGCCATCGCTCCGGCGCGGGAATCCGTCGCCCTTCAATTTGAACGAGTGAAAATCGCCCGCCGTCACCGTCACGTCGAACGGCGTGCCGACCACGCGGTCGTTGTTGGTGTAGTCGTTCCACGTCACCTTGACCGCCTTGACCTGTGCGCCCGCCGGCAGGTTGAAGCGCACGTCGCGCAGCACGGTCGGGGTCTCGTCGTCGAACGGCCACACGTCGCGCACGCGGTGCATGCCGTTGGAAATCTGTTCCTCGATCCGGGCGACGAGGCTCTCGCGGTCGCCCTTCTTGAAGCTGAGGTGGAAACGCTGCGGCGGCAGGTTGAAGTCGGGGTATTCGCTCGTGATGATGAGCGAGTCGTCATGGCTCTTCCGGAGCGTCCAGAGCACGTCGAACTGCTTGTGGAAATCCTCGTCGAAGAGCACGAACTCCGTGCCCGAGAGGGCGACCGCCTGCTTCGCCGCCTCGAGCACGCCGGGATCGAGCGGCGTGCCGTCGTTGTGGGCCGCGCGGATTTTGATCGGCGCGGGCGCCGGCGGGGCCTTGGTCAACCAGCGCAGGCCGGAGAGCGCCCGGCGCGCGTCCGGCGTGGTGTTGAAGTCCACCCACCGGAGAAAGTCGCCGCTGTTGATGTCCGCATCCTTCATCCCCTGCAGCGCCGCCAACAGACGGTCGCGCAGCGTGCGGTCGGGGGTCTGCGAAAACACCAGCAGATCGTTCGGCAGCGTGTTGGGCAGCTTCAGGAAAATCAGCTCCGGGTCCGTGGCGAAACGCGCCTGCGTGCCTTCCCACACCGCGGCAAACTCCGCGCGCCGCTGCTTCACCATCCGCACCAACTCCGTGCTGCTTTCGATGCCGGCGGGTTTCTCCGCGCGGATGAACACGTGTTTCTGGTCCGAGGCGTTGGTGCCGCTCCCGGCATAGATGCCCGCCTTGCGGAAATAGAGCGACGGCAGCAGGTAGCTCGAGGTGGAGAATTTGTTGTGATAAACGAACCGCGCCGGCGTCGGCCGCTCGCGCAGCCATTTGACGAAGTCATCGAGGTCGCCCGACGCCAGCCCCGCGTCCTTCCGCAGCACGAGGTAACTGTGATACGTCGACTCCCGCGTGCGCTTGCTCAGATACGTGCCGAGGATTTCCAGGTCGGCGCCCAGCATCTCCGCGACCACGTAAACGTAAGGCGTGACGCGCGCCACGAGCGGGCCCTTGGCGTCGGGGTTCCAGTGCACGAGGGTGTCGACCGCCGCGCCATACTCGAGGTCGCGGTTTTCCGGCCGCACGCCGAGCTTGGCCCGCAGAAAATCGCTGAGTTTGTCGTCCGCCCGCTGCGTCTCCGTGTCGAGCGAGACACGCACAAACGTCAGCGCTTGGTCCGTCGTCGCCGCTCGCCCCACTGCCACGGCCAGGACGCAACCAAACGCCAAGGCGCGAAACAAGCTGGGCAGGCAGGCGGACCGGAGAGTGTTGGGTAATTCCACGGCGGGCAGGCGGGCTGGAGGAGAAAGTGCCTCCCACCGTTGGCCCCGCCCTCGGCACAGGCGAGCCGATTGTCACCGAAAAGTGACCTGCCAGGGCACCGCAAACCGGGGACCGCGTGCTGTAGCGGCGGTCTATGACCGCCGGACGAAAAGCCCCGGCGCACCGACGGCGGTCGGAGACCGCCGCTACAACCGAACCAGCGCGTAGGATGCGCGCGAGAAGGGTTCACCCGCATCCTCCCCGCGGCGCCGTCCCGCCCGCTACGCCGCGAGCGCGTGGCTGCGGCTCAACAAGTCGCGGTCCGTGATCGGACCGAGTTTTTGCAGGAGGAAAATCGTCCGCGGCTCCCACAGCATCGCGCGCAGGCGTTCGAGCAGGCGCTTCGGCACATCGGGCTCGGACAGGTTGCGCAGGATGCCGAGTGTCTGACGCGAGGCTGGCAGCCCCAGCCACTCCATCACGCCGAAGATTCCACTCCGCTCGTGGATCGCGTTGATCTCGTTCCAGCTCGCGCTCGCCGTGCCGCGCAGGTTGGCGTGGGCCGCGAGGAAGGCGGCGAGCGCCGGCGTCTCGGTGAGGTCGGGCACGAGGGCCGGGCACCGCGCGGCGATCTGCAGCGCCTCCATCCGGGCGAAACGGAACGTCCCCAAAAACTCGCGCACTTCGCGCGGCACGAACTCCAGATACGGCCGCCAGTCCGCGGCGCCGCACGTCTGCGCCGCCGAAGCCAGCGCATCCTCCGTGGGCGAAATTTCCACCCACTCGTCGCCGTAGAGCCGCTCGAAGCGGACTTCCGGCCAGGGCGTCACGCGGTAAAGGACGCCGGTGTGGGACCAGGTGAGGGCGACGGGAACGAGCATCTTGCGGGCTCGGCGGGCGGTGAGGGTCGGAGAGTTCATGCGCCCATCCTACGCCGAAGGGTGGGACATTGGCTGGCCCACCCAGGAAAATTCTGAAAATTTTCGCGCCCTGAACTCAGCACCTGGGCCAGGACCCTGGTATCGCGACCCAAAGGCAACGCGACGTGGCGCAACCTGGTGGCAGCGAACGCATGAACTGTTGGACCTTGGACCTGGTAGGCCCGGCCGGGGGGCGGGCTGCCCGGCCACCGGCCGGGCCTACAGTAAAGATCCTCGGGACAAGCCTCGAGGCATCAGACCAATCCCACCCTGCAACCTTCGACCACTCATCGTAGCGGCGAGCGCCAGCGAGCCGACGCGCTTCGCCGCCTTGGCGTCGCAGGGCCTACGCGCCCGCGAGTTTGCCCCGGTTCGCCCAGACTTTTTCGAAGGCCTTCGCGTATTGTTCGATCACGTCCGGCGCGTCCTGGTAAGGGATCGGCACGAAGAGGTGATTCGCGTTCACGTAGGCGTTGCCGGGCATCGATGCGGGGATTTGCGGCGGGTGGTGCCACCACTTTGCCTCCGAATAGATCTTCAGTTTGTGCTGTTCCGGGTAATCCCAGAAACTCACCGGCACACCCTCGGCCTTCAGCGCGTTGAGCAACGTCGGGCGCGCGACGCCGAGCTTCGCAAAATCCACGAAGAGCAGATTGGCGTGATAGTAGACCCGCGTCTGGTCGGGCCGGCAGACGGGCTCGGAGACACCGGGCAACTGCGTGAGCCGGCCGTTGAGTGCGCGGATATTGCGCGCGACGAGCGCGTTCAGCCCGTCGAGCCCGCGCAACTGCTGGCGCGCGACCGCCGCCGCCATCGGGTGCATGCGGTATTTCTGCCCGAAGCCCGTGCCTTCGTAGGCGCGCACCGGGCTGTCGGCGGCAAACTTGCCGGGATCCTCATAGTGCCCGAACGCCGCCCCGCGCTCGAAATACTCGCGCGTGCGGTAGACGCCCATGCCACCCTCGATGGCCGGCATCACCTTCGACATCTGGAAGCTGAAGATCGCCATCTCGCCCCACGCGCCGATTTTTTTGCCCTGCATCGACGCGCCATGCGCGTGCGCCGCATCCTCGAGCGGGACGAGGCCTTTTTCGCGGCACCAGGCCCAGATGCGATCCATCTCGCAGGGCAGGCCCCACGAATGCATCACGACCACGGCCTTGGTGCGCGGCGTGAGTTTCTTCTTCGCATCCTCGAGACTGAAGCACGCGGTCTTCGGGTCGATGTCGACGAAGACGGGCACGAGGTTCGAGAACCGCATCGCCAGACACGCGGTCACAAACGTGTAGGACGGCACCATGACTTCGCTGCCCGGCGGCAGCTCGAGCGCGAAATACATGCTCGTGAGCGCGCTGGAGCCGTTGGTGTGGGCCTTCACGAATGGCGCCTTGGTGTAGTCCTTCCACTCCTTCTCGAACAGCGGCAGCTCCTGGTAGAACTGATTGCTGTCGATCAGCTCGTGCAGACGTTTTTTCTCGGCGTCGCCGTAGCGCGGCCAGCGCGTGAGCGCCGTGTGGCGCGCATTCGGGAGTGTGACGGCCTTCGGGCCGCCGTTGATCGCGAGGGTTTCAGTCGGCGTGGCGGCCAATGCGGGCGTGGCCGCGGCGGCGGCGACGAAGGTCCCGCCGGTTTTGAGAAATGCCCGCCGGGTGCAATCCGGCGACGCAGGCGATTGCTGAGCGTTCATGTGTGACTGGGGTTGAAAAATTGTGCGCCAGCGCGGCTTAAGTTGAAGCGTAGCCGCGATCGGCTGGTAGGTCGGGGTTTATCCCCGACACTTGTCCGCCTCCGGCGGGCGTCGGGCGTAAAGCCCGACCTACGAAAACGGCTACGATATCCGTGAAACCGCGGTAGATACGGCCGACGAACATTCCGGCGTAGAAAATCCGGCGGTGGTTCGAGTAGGGCGGGTCCGTGACCCGCCCATTCGCGAACTGCGTGGTCGGGGGCGGGTCACCGACCCGCCCTACGCCAAAGCCTCGATTCGAACGCTGCTGCATGGTTGGCGATTTGCCCCGGCTATTCCGCCCGCACGCTCACGAGGTCCGAGCGCGTGCGCCCGCCTTCCGTGATCCGGGCGAGAAAATACACGGTGTTGTCGAGGCCGACGGCGATGGAGTTCACGTAGAGCGGACGCTGGCCGTTTTCGTAGAAAATCGCACCACGGTCGCGGGTCTGTCCGGTCGTGATGTCGTGCGTCACGAGGTGGAGATTTTCCAGGCCCTTGGCCTCGCCCATCGCCGTGCTGTTCTTGCCCGCCACGCGGCGCCCGCCTTCGTAAATCGGCCCGCCCGTCAGGTAGTAGATGGTGCGGCCATCGGGCCCGAGCGCGAAGCCGAGGTAACCGTAACTGAACTGGTCGAACATCCCACTGCGCTTCGACACATCCGACGTCAGCCGGTCGAGCACCTCGATGCGGGGCCGCGCCGGATCGAAGCGGAACAGGTAGCCCGAGTTGCCGTGCACGCCGTAGATCATCCGGTCCGCCGGCCGGTAAAACGTTTGGCGCCAGTTGTAGCCCATGTGCCCGGCCGACGTGGGATCGTAGAGTCCGAAGTAGTCCTTGCGCAGGTTCTCGCCCGCGAAGGGCGCCACGGCGTCCTTTTCGTAGTCGTAGCGGAAAATGTCGCCCGTCGAGATGCTGAAATACGCCGCGCCGTCGTCGAGATTGACGGCGATGGAACGGCAGAGCGTGCGGTAGTTCTCACCTTTGCCATCCTCGCCCTGCGCCGCGAAGAGCCCGAAGTCCTTCCACGATTTCTGCGCGAGGTCGTAGCGGAAGAAATTCCCCCGCGGCCAGCTGATGCCGTAGATGCGCCCGCGCCGCGCATCCATGCTCATGGTCAGGATGCCCTCGCCACCCGGGCCCGTGCCGAAATCCTCGAAGCGTCCGCTCTTGAGGTCATACGATAGCAGGTGCCCGCCGGGATAGGCCTTCCAACCTGCGGGCGGAATGCCCGGTTTTTCCATGCCGTCGATGATGCTGTAGTAGCCGATGTGCGTCGCGAAGTAGAGCTTGCCGCCCATCTCCACGAAATTCACGTGGCTCTTCCCCTGCACGATCGTGCGCTGGTCCTTCTCGCCGCACGCCTCGGTGAGGTCGCCGACGAGGCGGACCTTCCGTGCCTTGGGATCGAACGCGAACATCTTCGCGCCCACGTCGTAACGCTCCGCGCTGAGCACGTAGTAGATGTGGCCGTCGCTCCCGCAGCCCATCGCGTTGTAGGTGTCGTGCCCGTCGGCGAAGCCGGAATTGTAGGTGCGCGCCGTGAGCTTGCGCTGCGGCTGGAACGGATCGTCCGCCGCCGTGACCGCGGCGAGCGAGCCGGCGGCGAGAAACAGGTGCAGGAGTTTCATGGAGTGGATGAGAGTTTGGTCGCACGCGATTGCTCGGCCAGGCGCCCGAGCCGGACGCCCTCCAGCGTCACAAAATACTTCGCCAGCATGAACGGCGTCTCCCACGCCGGCATCGTCGCCGGATCGGCGCGGAATCCGAGGAAGCGGCGCACCACCAGCGCGAAGTGCGCCTCGTGGCTCACGCGCAACGCCGCCGGGATCACGATCCGCAGCCGCGCACCTTCCGTCGCGACCGCGAGTCCGGGCAACCCCGGCGCCAGCCGCTGCAACCGCGCCCGCACGGCCGCCTCCACCGCGGCGCGATCCTCCGCGCGATTCGGAATCACCCACACCTCCGGCACGAACTTCTCCTCGGGCCCCTGGCGCACTTCCACGCGTGCGCGCGAACCGCGCAGAATCGTGAGCTCCGTGTCCTTCCCACCCGGCGGCGCCTCGAAGCGCCACACCGTTTCCAGCCGCACCTGCGCCCCGCGCAGCGTGTAGTCGACGCGATTCTGCGCCACGTAGCCCAGCCGGTCGCCGCGCACGTGGTCGCGCAGGTCCGCCGGAAACGCCGTGAGGCCCGTCACCGCCTTGAACTGCTCGCGCGTCAGCTCCTCCACCATGCGACTGCCCTGCCGCACCACGATGTCCTTCCGGTAATCGATCGCGCGGTCGGGCGAAAGCGTCCATTGCACGAGATCGACGAGATGCGTGCCGACGTCGGCCAGCGGCTCGCCGAGACGCCGCGCATCGAAGAACCACGCGGGGCGCAGCAACGGCACGCCGTCCACGTCCTTTTTGAGAAAATGCACGCTCTCCATCGTGACCGCCGGCTCCTCCGCCGTCCCGCGCACCAATTCGCCGAACACCGCGGGATCGTTCACGAGCTCGCGCGGCAACACGCACGAAATCTCGAAGCGCTGCGTCATCGCATCGTAGGCCACCACGCGCTTCGCCGCCGCGCGCTCCAGCACGCGCGCCAGCGTGGCGAACTCGCCCGGCTCGATCGCCCACGGCTTGTCCGCGAGCACGTGCACGCCGGCGTTCACGAGCGCCTCGATGCGGTCGATCTTGCCGAGGTTGTTGCCCGAGAGCACGGCGACGTTGCCCGGCCGCTCCGCCAGCAGACGCGCAAACGAATCCGGCGACGCATGCACCTCGAGCGCCCACGTCGTGGGATTCTCGGCGCGGGCGTTGTAGCCGCTGATCCGCTGGAGATGCCCCAGCAAATCCGGCCCCATCGGCGCATAGACGTGCACCTGCCGCGCGACGCCGGGCAGCGTCTCCCGCAGAAACAGCGCCGCGTGAAAGTGCCCCGGATCGAGGATCATCAAGCGCACGTCGTCGCCGGCGGTCGCCGGACTCGGCGCCGTGCCCGCGAGCGTCAGAGCTAGCGCCAGCACCCTCGCAAGCGGCCCTGCCGCGTAGCAGCCGAGGTCACGAGGCTGACGCCCACGCGGCTCGATTTCGTCAGCCTCCTCACGTCGGCTGCTACTCCAATCGCTTGCCCGCCCTGTAGCGGAAGCCGTGAGGCTTTCGCCGCCGCGCGCGAAACGCTCACGCGTTCCGCTACAGGAGCACCCACCCGCTAGCCGTAGGGCAGGTCTGCGACCTGCCCAGCGAACCCGCCACCAGCCCCGCACCCTCCCAAGCGGCCCTGCTTCGTAGCAGCCGAGGTCACGCGGCTGGCGCTCGCGCGGCCTCGCATCGCCAGCCTCCTCACGTCGGCTGCTACGCGCGAGCGCACCCGTGGCGCTTGGGCGGCGTAGCGGAAGCCGTGAGGCTTTCGCGGCACCGAGCGAAACGCTCACGCGTTCCGCAACGATGCGATGCCGCGCCGACGTCCCTTCGGCCTCCCCCGAGCCAAGCCCTTTTCGACCGAGCCAGTGCATGACACCCTCCTACGCTTTCGCCAATTGCGCCGCGTGCGTGTGGATCTTCCGCACGGCAGCGACGATCTCGTCCATGTCGCTCCGCGGCCCGAGCAGCATCGGATGCGTCAGCCACACCGCCTCCTCGCACAGCCGGTCGTTGGCCGGGCAACGGTTGCGCTCCTCCCACTCGTTGAGCACCGCGGCCGGGTAGATGCGCCGGTAGGCTTTGCTCGCGAGCACTTCCTTGAGAAATCCTTCCTTGTTGAGCGGCGTGTAGCCCGAGGAACACGGCACGCCTTCCGCGCTCAGCGCCTTCATGAAGCCCGCCCGCGTGAGCCCGCCGCCGAACTTCTCGCGGTCGAAGCGGAACATGTAGAGATGATAGGCGTTGCGCGTGCAGCCGGCGTAGCTTTGCGCCGGCAGGATGCCCGGGATCTCGCGCAGCCGGCTGGAGAGATACTGCGCGTTCTGCTCGCGCACCTTCGACTGCTGCTCGAGGCGCGTCATCTGCGCGAGAAGCATCGCGCCCTGCCACTCGGCCAGGCGGAGATTCGCGCCGCGCGTGCCGCGGTAGCTGAAGTTGTAGCCGGACACCTTGCGCGCGCGGTTGTTGTTGTGAAACGCGTAGACCTTCTCCGCCAGCTCGTCGTCGTCCGTGATGACGGCGCCGCCTTCGCCGGAGTTCAGGTTCTTGCTCGCCTGGAAACTGAAACACCCCGTGCGCCCCAGCGTGCCCACCTTGCGCCCGCGCCATTCCGCGAGCGGCGCCTGGCACGCGTCCTCGATCACCGGCACGCCGCGCTTCCCAGCCGCGGCGAGGATCGCGTCGAGATCGGCGACGTTGCCGCCGAGATGCACCGGGATGATCGCGGTGGTGCGCTCCGTGAGCGCCGCATCGAGTTTCGTCGCGTCGAGCTGGAACGTCGCCGGATCAGAATCGACGAACACCGGCAGCGCGTAGTTCAGCAGAATCACGTTGAGCGTCGCGATGAAGGTATACGGCGGCAGCACCACCTCGTCGCCCGGGCCGATCTCCAGCGCGCCCATCGCCCCGAAGAGCGCGCTCGTGCCGTTGGCCGTGGCGATGCAGTGGCGCGCGCCGGTCAGCTTCGCATACGCCGCCTCGAACTCCGCGACTTTCTTCCCCGCGCCGCGGAACCATGCGCCGCTCCTCAACACCCCGCGCAACGCCTCCTCCTCGGGCGCGCCGTAGACCGGCCACGCCGGAAACGCCCCGCGCCGCGCCGGCGTGCCGCCGAGCAGCGCCGGCTTCGCCTCGGCCGCGCTCAACACCGCGGGCGCCGCCCCCGCAGCCATCCAGCCCGCCACGCGCGCGTAGCGCGCCACCGCCGTGCCCGCCCCGGCGGCGGCCACGCCCTTAACGAATCCCCGACGCGACAGATCGTTGTTCATGGTAAAGTTTCCGCTCGCCCGCCGGTCCGCTTCCTCGCGCCAACACTCACCCATGCCGGTGACGTTTCGTCCACGCAGCGCTTCACAGGCGTCGGACCGAGGTGGTTCATGGCAGCGACGCCACCCGCGGCAGCGCCGTCGCGGATCGCGTCATCGTGACTGACGCGCCCATTCTAGACCGCCGCCCGCCGCCCGCTCCGCACATCTTGGCCAACACTCCCCGCGCACTGGCGCCCGCGGCCGGTCGCGCCTTTTTCGGAGCGGCGGTTTTCAACCGCCGGTTGTTCGCGTTCAGCCGGAAGGTGGGCCGGCCACTCCGTGGGCGGCCAAGGGTGGAGCCACCGAGACCAGGGAGCCCGGACACCGAAGCCACAGCGCATGACAGTTTGTCAGGCTCCGTATCCCAATCTCACGAATTTTTTGAACAGGAAGATCGGGGAGATCGGGAAGAAGTGGATAGCCCGAACTCACTTCCCGTCCTTCCCGAACTTCCTGTTCCCAAATCTGGTTCACGATGCGCGATTCTCCGACGAAATGAAAACGGGCGTCGGCAAACGGTGCGGAGAACGCTTGCGACCTTCGACACACACCTCCGCTGCCTCGGCGTCCTCCTGTTCAATGCCTTCAAGAACCGGCGGCGCCTCGCGTCGGGGCGCATCTCATTTTCTTGCAGCAGGCCGAAAGGTGGGCCGGCCGCTCCACGAGCGGCCAGGAGCGCGCGGGAATCACAGCGCGCTGGCCGGGCGCGGAGCGCCCGGCCCACCCCCGCGGTGCGGCACATTGCAGGAAACTGAGATGCCACCCGCGCCGAAATCCCCATTTGTCCGCTCGCCTCCCGCTGGCGCTCGGCTCACGTTGCTCGCCACTCAGGATACCTCCGCCCCCCCATGAACCGCCGCCACTTCCTCGCCCACTCCGCCACCGCCGCCGCGCTCGCGTCCTTCGCCACGCCCGGCGCCCGCGCCGCCTCCGCGCCCAAAGCCGCGCCCGCGGCCCTGCCGCCCGAGAGCGATGCGTTTACCTTCGGCCCGAAACCGCAGCCGGTCGTGAAGCCCGGCGAATTCGTCTTCGCCGCCGCGCACCTCGACCACAACCACGTGCTCGGCCAGTGCAGCTCTCTCATTGAGGCCGGCGGCACGCTCAAGTGGGTCTTCGAGCCCGACGAGAAAAAGCGCGCCGACTTCCTCCGCCGCTTCAAGACCGCCAAGCCCGCCCGTGCCCTCGACGAGATCCTCTCCGACGCCGAGGTAAAACTCGTCACCGCCGCCGCCGTCACTTCCGAGCGCGGCCCGCTCGGCTGCCGCGTGATGGAAGCCGGCAAGGACTACTTCACCGACAAAGCTCCGCTCACCACGCTCGACCAGCTCGCCACCGCCCGCGCCGTCGCCGCGCGCACCGGCCGCAAGTTCATGGTCAACTACGGTGAGCGTCTCGGCTCCGAGGCCGGCATGGCCGCCACCGAGCTCGTCCAGCGCGGCGTCATCGGCCGCGTCATCCAGGTGATCGGCCTCGGGCCGCACCGGCTCAGCCCCTCCACGCGCCCGAAGTGGTTTTTCGAGCGCGCCAGATACGGCGGCATTCTCTGCGACATCGGCAGCCACCAGTGCGAGCAGTTCCTCACCTACGCCGGCGCCACCGACGCCACCGTCGCGCACGCCGCCGTCGGCAATTTCAACCACCCCGAGACACCTGAGCTCGAGGACTTCGGCTCCGCCACCTTCATCGGCAACAACGGCGCGACGAACCAGATTCGCGTCGACTGGTTCACGCCCGACGGCCTCGGCAACTGGGGCGACGGCCGCACATTCATCCTCGGCACCAAGGGCTACATCGAGCTGCGCAAATACATCGACGTCGGCCGCGCCAAGACGACCGACCACATCTTCGTCGTCGACGGCCAGCGCGAGCACTACATCAACGCGAAGGGCAAAGTCGGCTTCCGCTTCTTCGGCGAACTGATCCTCGACTGCCTCAACCGCACCGACAAAGCGATGACCCAAGCCCACGCCTTCAAAGCCGCCGAACTCTGCCTCAAGGCACAGGCGGCGGCGGTGAAGGTGGGGTAATGGTTCAAGGCAAACGCTATGTCAGTGCTAGAAGAGAAACGGATCAGGGGCTGAAAATACCGCTACCTATCGCCGAGAAAGCGCTGTTATGAAAACCCCATCGCGCAGAATGCCGCCACGCCGGACGCCAACGGCAAAAGCAACGCTCGCTACGTGGTTGGTGATAGTTGGCGGACTTGGCGCATTACTTTGGGGAATGATTGAGAGCGCGCCAACGCGATGGGCCGTCGGCGGTGCGACGATTTTGATGATAGCGCTGACAATGCTTCATCGTCGGCGTCTTAAGCATATTCGAGAGGAGAGAATCGAAGAATCGATCTGTTCTTTTGCTCGGTTACTACCTGCGCGAGCACACGACACATGGGTTGTCCGCGCAGTTTACGAGGAGCTGTTTGATTTCGTCCGTGCACCGATTCGACCATCCGATACCGTCGAGAGGTTTTGGGGCATCGACGGCGACGACCTGGATGACATGGCGTTCAGAATAGCAGAACGCGCTGGGCGATCGATGGACGGCGCAGACAAAAACCCCTTTTTCGGCCGCGTGGTCACTGTCGCAGACATGGTCCAATTTTTCGAACACCAGCCAAAGCTTCCGCTCAGCTCGTCCACTCAACCAAACTGACGAGCAAAACGATGAAGCCGCCGCAATCGTCAGCCCCAGTGCACCGGCTCCACGCTTTTCTTTTTGCCAGTCTCATATTACTCGCCGGCTGCCTCTCCACGCGCCCGCCGCCCGCGCCGTGGCAGGAACCCGTCCCGCGCGAATGGCCCGCCGTGCACGCGCTGGTCGCGCCGCCCACCCTTCCGCGCGTGCCCCGCGATGCCGTCGATGCCACCACGCTCGAGGGCAAAGTCATGGCCGGCTATCAGGGCTGGTTCATCGCGCAGGGCGACGGCGCCGATCTGCCGTGGACGCACTACGGCACCGGCCGCCTAAAGCGTTTCGAGCCCGGCTTCGCCACCATCGATCTCTGGCCCGACATGACCGAGGCCGGTCCGACCGAGCGCTACACGACGGCGTTCCGCCACGCCGACGGCTCGGTCGCGGAGGTGTTCACCTCGCGCCACCCCGACACCATCGACCGGCATTTTCGCTGGATGCACGACTACGGCGTCGACGGCGTTTTTCTGCAGCGTTTCACCACCGAGTTGTCGAACCCCGCGCTCGCCGCCGTGCGCAACCAGATCCTCGCCCGCGTGCGCACCAGCGCCGCGCGGCACGGCCGCACGTGGGCGCTCATGTATGATCTCAGCGGGATGCGCGCCGACACCATCGAGCGCGTCGTGCAGGAGGATTGGAAACGCCTCGTCGATTCCGGTCGCATCCGCGACGACGCGCGCCTCCAGCGCCACCGCGGCAAACCCGTCGTCGCCGTGTGGGGCATCGGTTTCAACGACCGCCGCGCCTACACGCTCGCCGAGTGCGAACGCCTCGTGCGCTGGCTAAAGGACGATCCCGTCTACGGCGGCAACTGCGTCGTCATCGGCGTGCCCTACTACTGGCGCACGCTGACCAACGACACGATGAAGGACGACGCCCTCCACCGCATCTGCGCCCTCGCCGACATCGTGTCGCCGTGGGCTGTCGGCCGCCTGCGCACGCCCGACGAAGCCGCGCGCAGCAATGCCACCATCACCGCCGACCTCGCGTGGACGCGCGCGCACGAGCGCGACTACCTGCCCGTGCTCTACCCCGGCTTCAGCTGGCACAATCTCCAGAAAAACCGCGGCGTGTCCGCCCCGCTCGCCGCCATCCCGCGGCAAAACGGCGCGTTCTACCAAGCCCGCGCGCAGGCCGCCATCGCCGGCGGCGCCCGCATGCTCTACGTGGCGATGTTCGACGAACTCGACGAAGGCACCGCGATCATGAAGACCGCCGCGACGCCGCCCGTGGGCACCACGCCCTTCGCCAACGAGCCCGGCGTCCCGCCCGACCGCTACCTCCGCCTCACCGGCGAAATCCGCGAACAACTCCGCCGCAGCCTCGAAAGGTAGGGCCCGACCTCCGGGCGGGCCTGGTTTTCCGGCCCATCCACGCAGCGCTCGTTCAAAATCAGGCCCGCTCGGAGATCGGGCCGCTACCCACCCCCGGCAAATTCCGCCCAGCCTCCGCCAAGCCTCGCGCAGCCCGGCGCGCGCCCGCGTGCGACACTGGCGCCAGCCAGTTCCCCCTATGAAACACATCCACACGCTGAAAGCCCGGTGGCTGCTCCTCGCCATGCTGCTCGTGACCGTGATCGGCGAAACCCTCGCCTGGCAGCTCGCCCGCACCTTCCACTTCCGCTTCAACGCCGTGCCCATCGCCGCGGTCTGCATCGGCCTCACCGCCGCCGTGGTCGCCTTCGTCTACGACGGCCGCGACTAAGGTTTTTGCGACGCAAAAACCTATGCCCTTCCGCATCGCCAAATCCTTCACCGTCGAAAGCGGCCACCTGCTCACGAAGCATCCCGGCGCGTGCCGTTTCCCGCACGGCCACAGCCGCACGATCGAAGTCATCGTCGCCTCCGACACCCTCGACGCCCGCGACATGGTCTGCGATTTCGCCGACCTGAAAAACGCCGCCGCCGCCATCGTCGCGCGTTACGATCACACCTTCGCGCTCAACTCCGCCGACCCCGCCTGCGCCGCGCTGCAACTCGCCTACGGCGACCGCGTGCTCACCTTCGCCAATACCGACCCCACCACGGAGGTGCTCGCCCGGGAGATTTTCCGCGCCGTGCGCGAGAAACTCACCACCCATCCCGGCGTCCGCCTCGAACGCGTGCGTGTGACCGAAACCGCCACCGCCTGGGCCGAATACTGGGAATGAGTGTCGTGGACGAGGCGTCCCGCCTCGTTCGCCGTCCGCGAAGGACACCGCCGGGGGCGCCGCCTCCCCGACCAGAATCCTCTGCGAGCACTCTGCGTCACGCCGTTGCCAGCGCGCCCCACGGTTCGATCTGCCGCAGCCTCTTCGCCGCGAGGGCACGGTAGCAGTCGGGCAGATCGAAGTGGCGCAACACATCGGGCAGCAGCGCGGAGAGCGGCCACTGGTAGTCCTCCGCCTCCGCGATCTCACTGTAGCTTGTCAGGGCGTGCTTCAGCGTCACCTGCACCACCTCCCGCGACAGCACCGCGGCGAACGTCGCCGGCAGCGCGCCCCAGCCTTTCGCCACGAGATGCACCTCGGTGTGCCCGCACGATTTCAACCACGCGATCAGCCGCAACACATCGTGCGTCCGCTGGCCGACGACCGGATAGTCGAGCATCAGCCCATGCACCGCGTAGAAGTAGTCCGCCCCGTAAGGATCCGTGATCGCCGCACCCGTCGTCGTCGGCCGCGACTCACCGATCCCCCGCACGTCGCACGCGAAAATTGCCGCTTCCTTTTCCGCCCCCACGATCTCCTTGCACAACGTCTCCTCGCGCAGCTCCGCGTCGGCCGATTGGTGCGCGACATAAAGCACCGCGCGCTTCGCTCCGCGCGGCGGCCGCGAGAGGAGCTGATCGTCGGCCAGCCGGTAAACGAGCGTCTGGATCCCCGGCTCCGTCTCGACGGCATAGGTGCCTGCGTAGCGTTTCGGGTAGTTTCGCCCGGTGCTGGGTCGCAAGATGCGATAATCCGGCGCCGTGCCGTCACGCATCGATAACTTCAGCACGGTCGCTATCGCCTTCTCCAACGCCGCACCGCTCACCTCGCCCCGCTTCGCCCGCGCCGCGACCGATGCCTCGCGCGTAAACGAGCAGATGTTGCGCGGCTTCTCCTCCGCCACCTGTCCGCGCGGCGTGCACCAGAGTGTCTCGTCCTTCTCGATCGTGAGCGCCGGCTCCGTCTGCGCCGTCGAGTGCTTCGTCGCCCGGTTGAACCAGCGATACATCGCTTCGCGCACCGGCTGGGAAAATCCGTGGTAGTCCGGGCCGAGGAACATGCTGATGTCCTCTTCCGACCCGAGCAGTCGGTAGAGTTGTTTCAGCCGCGCGTGTGTCTCCTCCAATCCGCGCACATCGAAATAATCCTTCTCCTGATCGAGCAAAATCGCCGGCTTGGGCGCGAGCGCCGCGATGAAATCCGAATGGTCCAGCCCGAGCGCGAGAGCCCGCGGCGGGCATTGCTCCGTGTCGGCCGGCAGCTCGTTTTCGAGATTCCGCCGGAACGTCGTCACGAAACAGCTCGGCGCCGCCATCGTCCAGCGCGGCTCCACGCCGCACAGCCACGTCGCCTCGGTGCCGCCGCCGGAGTTGCCGGTCACGCCGACGCGCTTCGGATCCACCTCCGGTCGCGTGAGCAGGTAGTCGAGCGCCCGGACGCCGTCCCACGCCCGCCACGCGCCGAAAAACTCGCCGACGAGAAACTGCTGGTTGCCCACGTGCAGATGCTCGCGCACGCCCACGCCCTGGCGCGGCTTCAGGTCGGCCGTCACGAGTTGCAGCCGCTCGCCCTGCCCCGGCGGATCGAAGATGAGCACCACGTAGCCCAGCCGCGCGAGCCCCTGCGCGAACGACTGATACGTCTCCACCGCCTTGCCGTTGTTCGAATGGCCGCAGGTGCCCACGACACCCGGCACCGGGAACGCGCGGCCTTTCGGCACATAGAGATTCGCCGTCACGGGAAACCCGGGCCGGCTCTCGAAGATCACGTTCTCGATCTTGTAGGCGTCGCGCTCCACGACGCGGGTCACGCGGGCGTTGAGCGGCGTTTTTTCGGGAAACGCCCCGAACGATTGCCGGATCTTCCCGCGCACTTCGCGCACGTAGGCTTCCGCGTCCGCTTTCGTGCGAACCGCGGCGCGGCGGGCATTCGCCGCTTTCTCCGCTTCGCGCACCCGGGCGACGTAATACTCGTGCCACATCCGGCCGAACCGGTTGAGTGGCACGATCGGCGGTGGTGGCTGCTTCGCTGCCGGAGCCTTTTTCGGCGTGGCGTCGGCCGCCGCCGCGGGCGCGCCGCCGAGCCACGTCAGCGAAGCCGCCGTCAGTCCCATCCCCGAAGCCTTGATCAGATCGCGCCGCGAAAGAGGTTTCATCGCCTCACCCTGGCTCGCACCCGAACCACAGGCGAGGCTCTTTCCGTTTTCCGCCTCGCGCCGCCTGCGCCGCACCTTCAACGTGCCCGGGATGAAACTCCGCGCCCTCCTCGCCTCTTCGCTTGTCCTGCTCGCGCCGGCCGTGTTCGCCGCCGAGACGAAGCCCGCCGCTCCGGCCAAGGCCGCCGCGGCCCAGCGCCATCCGCTGCGCGGAGTCGTCACCAGCGTGCTCGCCGACAAGTCCGCGCTGATGGTGAAACACGAGGAAATCCCCGGCGTGATGCGCGCGATGACGATGATGTTCAAAGTCGACGCCGCCACGCTCAAGACGGTGAAGCAAGGCGATGCGATCACCGGCCTGATGTCGCGCGGCCCCGATGGCTGGCTGCTCGAAGCGGTCAAGGTCGCACCGGCCCCGGGCAAGAAGTAGCTTCACTCCGGAACCGTTGGCGGTGCCCTCGCCGGGTCCGCGGCCTGGAACTGCCGTTGACGTGCTTGTCGTTGCGGGCGCAGCTCAGTTGCTTGCAGTCCGGAGAGAGCGAAGGAGCGGCGGTTTTCAACCGCCGGGCTTGGGCGCTTGGAAAAGCGCCCCTCCGCAGTGCACGAAAGTGAGATGCGCCCCTTCGTTGTCGTTGGTGAAATTATCGCTTCTAAATCAGGCGTTCGTCGCGCAGCCTGCCGGCATGTTGCGCCCCGTGTTTTTCCTGTTCGCCGTGCTCGTTGCCTCGGCCGCGCGGGCGGAGATCATCTCGATCGCCGCGGCCTCGAATTTCAGCGTCGCCCTCGACGCCCTCCACGCGGAGTTCAAGAAATACGCGCCCAAGGCCTCGGTGCTTGTCGCGACCGGCGCCTCCGGCTCCATCGTCGCCCAGGTGCGCAACGGCGCACCGTATGATGTCTTTCTGTCGGCCGACCTCGATTTCCCCAAGGCGCTGATCAAGGACCACGAGGCCGACGCGAAAAGCCTCACCACCTTCGCCACCGGCCGCCTGGTGCTCTGGACCACGCGACCCAGGCTCGAACTCAAGTCCGTCGCCGGGACCTTGCGCGACCCGGCGGTGAAGAAGATCGCGATCGCGAATATCGACACGGCGCCCTACGGCCGCGCGGCCCGGAGTGTGCTCGAAAAGCTCGACCTCTGGACCGAGCTGAAAGCCCGGATCGTCGTCGGCGAAAACGTCACCCAGGCCGCCCAGTTTGTCGAAACCGGCGCCGCCGATCTAGGTTTCGTCGCGATGGCCGCCGTCCTGTCGCCGAAGCTCAAGCACCAAGGCCGCTGGATCGAGGTGCCCGCCGAGGCTTATCCGCCCATGGTGCACGCGGCCGTGCTCACGAATCGTGGCGCGAAAAAAACGGCGGCAAAGGAGTATCTGGAATTTCTGCGCACGCCGATGGCCCAGGACGTCCTGAAACGCTACGGCTACGGACCGGCGCCGAGGTAAGGCCGGCCGAGACGTGCCCCGCCCCGCGTGCCCGATCCGGCGCCCATCTTTTTCGGCCTGCCGCCACCGCTCTGGGAGTCACTCGGGCTCACCCTGCGGCTCGCGGCCATCACGACCCTCGTGCTCGGCGTGCTCGGCCTGCCGCTCGCCCACTGGCTCAACACCACGCGCACCCGGCTCGCCCCCGTGATCGAGGCCCTCGTCGCCCTCCCCGTGGTCCTGCCCCCCACCGTCATCGGGTTCTACCTGCTGGTTGCGTTTTCGCCCAACCATCCGCCGGGCAGTTGGTGGCGCGACGCCACCGGGGCGCCTCTGGCGTTTACGTTCACGGGGCTCGTGATCGCCTCGGTGTTCTACTCGCTGCCGTTCGCGGTGCAGCCGTTCCAGGCGGCGCTGCGCAGCGTGCCGCCGGAGTTGCTCGATGCGGGAGCGGCTCATGGGGCGAGTCCGGCGCGCGTGTTCCTGCGCGTCCATGTGCCTCTGGCCTGGCGCGGTATCGTCGCCGGCCTCACGCTCGGGTTCGCGCATACGCTCGGTGAATTCGGCGTGGTCCTCATGATCGGCGGCGCCATCCCCGGCGTGACCAAGGTCGCGAGCATCGCGCTCTACGACGAGGTGCAACGCCTCGCCTATCCGCAGGCGCACGCGTTTGCCGCGGTGTTGCTGGGGTTGTCCTTCGGGCTGCTGCTCATTGTGACGCTCTTGCAGCGTCGCGGCACGCGGCTACCCTGAGCCCATGCCACGTCACCTGCTCGCCACCCTGCTGTCACTCGCCGTGGCCGGCGCCGCCGACGACAAGGTGCGGCCGGAGATCCGGCTCGAACCCATCTCCCCTCCGGCCCAACCCGGCGCGCTCGGCCCTTCGCTGGTGGTCGCGCCCGACGGAGTCGCCTGGCTCTGCTGGGTGCAGTCGGTCCCAAACCGGCCGCGCGAAATCCGCCTCTCCGCCTTCGATGCCGCTTCCCGCTCATGGCGTCCGGCCCGCACCGCCGCCGCCGACCAGACTGTGACCGCCAACGCCCTCGACGTTCCGCAGCTCGCGGTCACCCGCCGCGGAACCGCCGCGATGATCTGGACCGACGGGCGCGGCGGTGCCCGCCTCGCTCGCTCGGCCGACCACGGCGCGACGTGGACCGCACCGGAGTCGTTCCAGCCCGACGGCGCCACCGTCGAAAAATTCGCCCTCACGGTGCTCGCCGACGACCGCATCCTCGCCGCGTGGCTCGATGGGCGCGGGCTGAAGGCGGGCGGCAAAGCGCAGCAACTCTACGCCCGCCTCCTCGACGGACCCGGCCCCGATACGCTCATCGACCCGGCCGTGTGCGAATGCTGCCCGACCACGCTCACGCCCTTTCCCGACGGTGGCGCGCTCCTGGCGTTCCGCGGGCGCACCGACGAGGAAGTGCGCGACATCCGCACGGCCCGGTTTCGCGGCACCACGTGGGATCCTTCGCGTCCGCTGAACAACGACGACTGGCGCATCAACGCCTGCCCCGTCAACGGCCCGCGCCTGGCCAATGACCGCGGTCGCGTGGCGGCCGCCTGGTTCACTGCCGCCGACAACGATCCGCGCGTGCTCGCCAGCTATTCGCCCGACGCCGGCGCACGTTTCCTTCAGCCACTGCGCCTCGACCACGGCGCGCCGCTCGGACGCGTCGACACGGTAATGCTGCGCGACGGCGCCATCCTCGTCAGCTGGCTGGAAAAAGACGGCAGCCTGTGGTTGCGGCGCGTGTCGCCCGATTTCGCCAGCGATGAGGCCGTGCAACTCGCCGCCGCCAGTGCCGGCCGCGTCGGCGGGCAGCCCCGGCTCGCGCTGATCGACGACTATGCCGGTGGCCAGACCAGCGCCCGGTTGCTCGTGGCCTTCGCCCGCGAGACCAAACCCTCGACGCTGCACACGCTCCTGGTAACGGTTCCCGAAGGTGAACTCCTTTCCTTCAACAAGGACTGCGATTGCGCTCCAACCTCGGAACAGCTCGTCGGCCTCCCCATCCGCGGCACCGTGATGGCGGTCGAACCGGGCGCCCTGCACGTGCGCCATCAGGAGATTCCCGGCGTGCTCGCCGCTGGCACGCATCGCTTCGTCGTCGCACCGGAGGTCGCCGCGACGAAGATGGCGGGCCGGGAGTTTTTCGGCCGCGTCGAGTCCGGCCCCGCCGGGTGGAGGATATTCGACGTGCGCCTGCTGTCGGCGCCCGCCAGGTAGGACCCAGTTACGTTGCGGTTCGAGGCGTTGGTAGCGGCGCGAGTGAACGCGCACCTTTGGCAGGCTTTTTCGACGCCTTCTCAAACCCACCCGCCTTCTATCCGCGCCGATCGCCGGAGCGACCCTTGACATCTCTGGCACAATCGCGACGCCTCTTCACCCGCATGTCCTCCCGTCGCACCATGGCCGATCTCCTGCGCCGTCTCGGCGCCGCGGGCGCGGCTGCCTTGGTGCTGGGACTTACTTTGTTTGCGGCCAGCCCGCAGCTGCACGACTGGCTGCACGCCTGCGATCACGTCGACGCGGACGAAGGTTGTCCGGTCACGTTGTTCGCCGGCGGCGTGCCGCTCCCGGTCGAGCAACCGGTCGTCGCCGCACCCGCCGCATTCCGGAGCGCGTGGTCCGCGCCCGCCCGCGAAGAAATTTTCCTGCCGACACCCCGCTACCTGCTTCAGCCGGAGCGCGGGCCGCCAGTGGCCTGAACGGATCGAGTCTGTTTCGCCGCGCGCGATGGCGCGGCGTTGGTTTGCGCACCGCATTGCGACGCGGGCGTGTGTTTCCGTTCAACCCACCTCTGTCATGTCCACTTTTCGTTCGTTGCTTTTGCTATCCTCCTGCGCGGCCCTGCCGGCCGACGCCCAAACCGCCGCGGCCCCCGCGACTGAGATCAACCGCCTCGACCAATTCGTCGTCAGTGCCGGTCCCGATCCCAAAACCTCCTTCGACCTCGCCCAAGGCACCTCCGTGCTCGCCGGCGAAGACCTGCGCCGCCTGGCCCAGGCCACCCTCGGCGAAACGCTCGCCTCGATCCCCGGCGTAAGCGCGGCGTCCTACGGCCCCGGTGCCAGCCGCCCGGTCATCCGCGGCCTCGGCGGCGATCGCGTGCGCGTGCTCGACAACGGCATCGGCGCGCTCGACGCCTCGAGCATCAGCCCCGACCACAACACCGCGCTCGAGCCGCTGTTCGCCACTCGCATCGAGGTGTTGCGCGGCCCCAGTGCCCTCCGCTACGGCAGCTCCGCGGTCGGCGGTGCCGTCAACGTCATCGACAACACCATCCCCGACACCGCGCCCGACGGGCACGCCCGTGGCGCGGCGGAAGCCCGCTTCGGCGGCGCGGCCCGCGAGCGCACCGGCGTAGTCTCGGTTGGCCACGGCGCCGATGGGCTCGCGTTTCGCGTCAACGCCCTGCGGCAGCAAACCGCCGACGTGCGCATCCCCGGTGTCGCCCGCATCGACGCCGATGCCCCGGCCGGGCAACCACGCGACACGTTGCCCGGCAGCGCCACCGAGACGACGAGCCTCGGCGGCGGCTTCACCAAGTTCTGGAAGTCCGGACACGCCGGCGCCTCGGTGACGCGTTACGAGACCAACTACGGCGTGCCCACCGGCGACGAGCCCGCGATCAGCATCGACCTCCGGCAGACGCGATTCGACCTCGAAGCCGAAAGCACCCAGGCGTTCGGGCCGTTTCGGGGCCTGCAGCTGCACTCGAGCTTCGGCGACTACCGGCACGCCGAGCTCTCCGGCGGATCGACCGTCAACACCACGTTCACGAATCGCGCCTGGGAAGGCCGGCTCGAACTTCCGCACGCGAGTGTCGGCGCGTTGAGCGGCTCGGTCGGCCTGCAAGGCACCTTCAGCGACTTCGCGGCCGTGGGCGAAGAAGTCGCCACGCCGCCCTCGCTCACGCGCAATACGGCGATCTTCGCCGTCGAAGACTACCAGGCCAGCGACGTGCTCACGTTCCAGTTCGGCGGCCGCCTCGAACATCAGGCCATCAAACTCGGCGAGGTTGAGGCCGGGCTGCCGGCCGTGCCGGGCTATTCGGCCCGCTCGGACCAGCGGAAAAACTTCGCCGGCGCCAGCGCATCCGCCGGGCTCGTCTTCCGTCCCGCGAAGGACTGGTCAGTCGGACTCGCGCTCGCCTACACGGAACGTCTCCCGACGGCGCAGGAACTGTTCTCCAACGGTCCGCACGGCGGCACCGGGGCCTACGAAGTCGGCACGAGCGGCCTCAGCAACGAACGCTCCCTCGGCTTCGACCTCAGCCTCCGGCGGCGGGCGGGATTCGTCACCGGTTCGGTCGGCGTGTTCGCGAACCGGTTTTCCGGCTACATCTTCGAGGAGGAGCTCCCGGAGTCGGTCGTCCCGGCCGCGCACAACCAGGCACGTCTGACGCCCTACCAGTTCGTCGCCCGCGACGCCGACTTTCGCGGCGCCGAACTCGAACTGGTGTTCCACTTACTCGAATCCGGCCCGCGCCACCTTCACCTCGAGACGACCGCCGACGTCGTGCGCGCGCACGAACGCACCTCGGGCACACCGTTGCCTCGCATCCCGCCCGTCCGTTACGGCGGCCGCCTGAGCTACGGCGACGCGGCCTGGCGGCTCGGCGTCGAGGCCCGCCGGACGCAGTCTCAATCGCACCTGGCCACCGCCGAGTCGGCCACGCCCGGCCACACCTTGGTCAACGCCAACGTCGCCTACCTGATCGCCGCCGGCCGGGTCAGCTACGAGTTGTTTCTGCGCGGGCAGAACCTGGGCGACGTCATCGCCCGCGAGCACACCTCCTTCCTGAAGGAATTTGCGCCACTGGCCGGCCGGGGCGTGACTCTCGGTGTCAGGCTGACCTTTTGATCGGACCGGGTGTAACTCAAACTGAGGTCAGTTCTCGTAGGCCTCGGTGGTAGCGGCGGGCCTCCGTGCCCGCCGGTTCGAGGCGTTCGAACACGGCCAAACCCGGCGGGCAGGGACGCCCGTCGCTACGCCGAGCCGGCGCGGGTGCGCACGCTCTTACAGGGCCTTTCGACGCTTTCTGGCCTCGGTTTGCGTCACACCCGATCGGACCATCCGGCAAAAAAAAGAGGGCGGGCCGCCTACCCCTAAGCGGCCCGCCCATTGCTTTCTTACTTACCCCATTTCTCCACCGCTAAGCGGAGGAGAAAAAGTTGTGCCCACTACGAAAGCAGAAATCGGCCAAAGTTCCACCGGCCGCAGAATATTTTTTAGGGAATTTCCTGACCGCCCGCCGATGGGTTTTCACCGGTCTTCTTCTTGGGCCGCGGTTCGGTCCACAAACGCAACAGCAACTCAGCCAAGTTCTTCATGCTGGTCCGCTGTTTTCCCTCCACCCTGGCCGCCTCCATTAGCGCCGGCACCACGGAGCTGCGCTCCAGATAATACCGCCATAATTCCGGCTCCAGCCGGGCCACGGCCGCCTGATCACTGACCTCCGCCCGCGAAGTCGCGCGAACCTTATCCTGCCAGTATTGTCCCTCCTCCCGATGCTTCTGCACATAGTCAAAAATCCGCTGTTCGCTTCGGTTGAGGCTCATGCCGCGACCGTGCAAACCGCTCTCCGAAAAACAACCGCAAAACCGCCGGCCAGCGCGGCGTTGCTTTTCCAGCCTCCAGTCGGCTAACCTCCTTTCCGTCGTTTAACCACCATCCCTTCCCGCCATGTGGCAAAAATTCACCGAACAGATTCCCGCCGTCATTCTCACCGCCCTCCTCGTGATCGGCGGCGCGTTCTGGCTCCACCAGAAGACCGTCGCTGAAATGGCGGCCAGGCAACAAGTCGAACTCGAGCCCATCCGCGCCGCCAACGACGCCCTCAAGGCCCAGAACGAGGAAAACCGCCGCCAGATCGAGGCCACCAACAAGCTGCTCAAGGAAGCCGTCGCCAAGCGCGAGGCCGACATGTTCCGCACCGATGAGGAGATCGCCAAGCTCAACAACGAGCGCATGGAGGCCCTCGCCGAATTCATCGCCAAGAAGGTCCAGCCCTACAACCCGCTCCCCAAGACCGCCGAGGAAGCCGAGAAGCAGCAGAACGAGCAGGTCGACAAGGTCTCGAACCGCCTCGCCGACAAGATCCAGCCCATCCTCTCGGAGATGTCGAAGGACCAGAACCTCACCCGCGACTCCATTGCCAAATACAGCCAGCGCATCTCCGACCAGATCGGCGTCGTCCTCACCAACGAGCTCGCCAAGAACCAGCAGCTGCAAAACAACCTCGTCGCCACCCAGACCGTCGCGCAGGACTCGCTCAAGCTCTCCCACGAGCTGACCGCGCTCTACCTCAGCTCCTTCAAGGACCAGGGCCTCATCACCCGCCTGCTCACGCTGCCCGCCAACGTCGTCAAGGACGCCGCCAGCCTGAGCATCGTCAACAGCAGCGACCGCAAGAAGGTCGAGGAAGAACTCGTCGCCAAGATGGCCGACATCGACAAGCGCCTCGCGGATCTACAGGCGCAGTCGCCGAAGCGCTGAGCGCCCCGGGTCGATCCACAGAGGATTTTACCAGCCGCACGAACACTCGTGCGGCTTTTTCATGGCGTGAAATAGAACGGATCAGGGAACTTGAACGTGCGCTCCGCGTGGCCCCCGGCCAAATCGCTGTCCTGATCTCCGAGATTGGCGACAATCCGTCGGCCCGTTCGTTCGATGCGCGCCCGCTCGCCGGTTTTATACGCGGCGGCCGTGCCCTTCCAGTCGTTGGGTTTCATGATCAGGGCTCCGTATTCGCCACAACCGATCACGCGCAGATTCTTCTCCGTGCCCTCCCGCAGCCGTTCGCGCCGCCCGGTGATGAAATACACTTCGATC
This sequence comes from Verrucomicrobiota bacterium, assembly GCA_016235555.1. Taxonomy (GTDB): domain Bacteria; phylum Verrucomicrobiota; class Verrucomicrobiia; order Opitutales; family Opitutaceae; genus JACRKC01. The sequence goes on along the minus strand of JACRKC010000048.1, from coordinate 24,581 downwards.
CCGAGTCGCCGCGCGGTCCGGTAAACCTCGCGCACCGGCTCGACTACGGCCGCCTCCCCTTGCGCCATCCACTTTTGCCAAAGGGCATCACTGCCGCCGATGTCGTGCTCCTCGATGAACGCCCAGTTCGACAACAGCGTCTCATCCAGGTCGAACACCACCGCGAGCCGCTCGCCCGACGCCTGCTTTCCGCCGCGCTCGGCGAGCCAGGCCTCGGCCCGGCCCGCGATCGCGGCCATCTCCCGGCCATAGTCGCCCGACTTCACATAGGCGCGAATCTCGTTCTTCAGTTGATCGATGTTGCGCGGCTCGGCCGCAGTCGCCACGCCCGGCCCCATCCCAAGCGTCCAGCCGCCGGCCAGGCCAGTCAGCACCAGGCCTAGTGCTGCGCCCCGGAAGAAACGTGACAGCGCAACGCCGGGTGGCTGCGAGCGTGAGCGAGTGGCTCGCCCGGAAACCACTCGTTCACGCTCGTGGCTACACCCCATGAAATCTCGGTGTCGCTGCACTAGGACAGCAGTGGTGCGGAGACTCCTGGGCGTCTTCACGGGCTTGACGCCACCGGTGTGCCAAAAGTCCAGATGCGCGTCAGCCGCGGATTGGCCTTCAGCGCCGACACCCCGCGCTCATCCACCTTGGTGCCAGTCAGGTTGATCGACTCGAGTTTCGCCAGCGGCGCGAGCGCCGCGACTCCGGCGGAGGTCACACCGGTGCGCGCGAGGTCGAGTCGCTGAAGGTTGGACCAGGTGGCCACGGCCCGCAGGCCGGCGTCGGTCACTCGGGTGCGGGACAACTCGGCCTCGACAATCAAGTCCGCCACTGGCGCGAGTTTCGCCAGGAGTGCATCGTCGCACTGCCTCGGTGCACTCGCCGTGCGCAGCACCAGTCCATCTGTGGTCACCCGCGAGCGTGGCACCAGCCGCACGCCGAGCGTGGTCGCCAGCTTCCGCGCCTGATCCAGGCGTGGGAGATAATCCGGTGCCGCCGGCTCGGCGACGCGCACCACCGGTGCCGCGGGCGCGTCGAACTCCGCCGACTCGGGGGCTCCGGCCGCGATCCAGCGCTCAATCACTTTCACGTCGAGCGCGGACAACGGTGGCTTGCCGTCGGAGGGCATGAAGTCGTCGTCGTGCGGCGGCAGCGTGATCCGGCGGTGCAGTTCGCTTTCCTTCGGATCGCCGGCCTTGAGCACCGGGCCACTGTCGGCGCCGGCCACGATGGCGGCATAGGAGTCGAGTCGCAGCTTGGCCTTCTGTTTCTCGGCGCCGTGGCAGACGGCGCAGTGTTTTTCGAGGGCCGGGGCGACGCGCGTGGCGAAGGTCGCGGGCGCGGCGCGGAGGGGCAGCGCAGCCAGGAAGAGAAAAATCGCGATCCGACGCATGCTGGTGGGCGGGCACGTCCCCGTGCCCGCAAGGGACGAATGAAACCGCGGGGAAAAATGCGGGCGCAGGGATGCGCCCGCCCACTTCGCCGGGATTTCGTTTTTCGATGACTTCATGCGAGCAACTCCGGGATCACGCGCGATGGCAGCACACCGGTGAGTTTCGCGTCGAGTCCCTGGAATTTCACGCTGAGCCGGTTGTGGTCGATGCCGAACTGGTGCAGCACCGTTGCGTGGAAGTCCCGGATATGCACCGGGTCCTTCACGATGTTGTAGGAGAAATCGTCGGTCTCGCCGTAGCTGATGCCCGGCTTGGTGCCGGCGCCGGCCATCCACATGCTGAAGCAGCGCGGATGGTGGTCGCGACCGTAGTTGTCGGGACGCAGCGTGCCCTGCGAGTAGACGGTGCGGCCGAACTCGCCGCCCCAGATCACGAGCGTGTCGTCGAGCATGCCGCGGCGTTTCAGGTCGGTGAGAAGTCCGGCGGTCGGCTGGTCGGATTCCCCCGCCATCACCTTGATGCGCTCGGGCAGCACGGTGTGCTGGTCCCACGTGCGCAGGAAAACCTGCGTGAAACGCACGCCGCGTTCGGCGAGACGCCGGGCCATGAGGCAGTTGTAGGCGTAGGTGCCGGGCTCCTTCGCTTTTTCGCCGTAGAGTTCCCAGGTCGAGGCCGGTTCATCCGAGAAATCCGTGAGGTCGGGCACGGAGGTCTGCATGCGAAACGCCATCTCGTATTGCGCGATGCGCGTGTTGATCTCGGGATCGCCCACCCGCTCGAAGAGCTGACGGTTGAGGTCGTTGACGCCGTCAATCATCGCGCGGCGGACATCGCGATTCACGCCCTTCGGATCCTGGAGGTAGAGCACGGGCTCGTTGCCGGCGCGCAACGAGACCGCGGCATACTCGGGCGGCAGGAAACCGGACGACCACAGCCGGTTTGAGAGCGCCTGCACGTTGGTCCTCACCGGCATCTTCGAGGTCATGACCACGAAGGTCGGCAACTCCTCGTTGATCGCACCGAGGCCGTAGGCCAACCACGCGCCGAGCGACGGTTTGCCGGGAAACATGTTGCCGGTCGTCATCGAAAGGATCGCGGGCTCGTGGTTGATCGCCTCGGTGTGGAGCGATTTGATGACGCACAGGTCGTCGGCAACCTTGCCGGTGTGGGGGAACAACTCGGACACCCAGTGACCAGCTTTGCCCATCTGCGCGAATTTGTAGAAACTCGGCGCCACCGGCAGCCGGGCCTGGCTGGCGGTCATGCCCGTGAGCACCTGGCCGCCGCGCACTGACTCGGGCAGGTCCTTGTCGAACATCGCGGCGAGCTTCGGCTTGTAGTCCCACGTTTCGAACTGCGACGGCGCCCCCGCCATGAAGAGGTAGATGCAGCGCTTGGCCTTGGGCGCAAAATGCGGCCGCTGGTCCGGCAGCGCCGCGGTGCTGGCGAGCAGGTGCGGCGCGCTCCGACCGAGGATCGTGGCAAGGCCCGCCCAGCCGAGTGCTTTGGAGCCACGACCGAGGAAGTGCCGGCGGGTCTCGAGCTCAAGCCACTCGCGCTTGAGCGCCGCCGGCACCTGCGGGAGGTCGAGCACGGAGGGATGTTCGCCGCAGTGGTCGGAGCAGTGGTGAAAATCAGGTGAGTGCATGGCGGTTCTGTAGCGGCGGTCTATGACCGCCGGAGTGGGTGAAGAGCGATTCGTCGGCGGTCACAGACCGCCGCTACAACAAAAGCGGTCATTTCGTCAAAAACTCATCGAGGTTGAGGAACTGGCTCGCGACGATCGTCCACTCGGCGAGTTCCGCGGGCGGGAACGCCGCATCAACGGGCGACTCTCCCACTTTCAGAATTTCTCCCGCCGCGCCGGCATCGGCTGCGAAATGGGCGCGGATTTTCTCGGCGGATTTCGTCAGCGGCCCAACTTCGGCCGCCGACAGCGGTCGGCTCAAGGTCGCTCGGGCGAGGAAATCGAACCGTGCCCGCGCCGTCGGTTCCGCCTTCATCGCGCGCTCCGCGAGCTTGCGGGCGGCCTCGACCCATTGCGGGTCGTTCATCGTGACAAACGCCTGCAGCGGGGTGTTGGAGCGGGCGCGACGGGTGCAGACGGTCTCACGCGATGTCGCATCAAAGGTCTCCATCGCGGCCGGCGGCGAGGCTCGTTTCCAGAAGGTGTAGAGGCTGCGGCGGTAAAGGCCTTCGCCCTTGTCGGGGGTGTAGATCTTGGTGTTCGACTCCGGCATCGCCACCTCCTCCCAGATGCCTGCGGGCTGATAGGGCTTCACGGACGGTCCACCGAGTTTTTCGACCAGCAGCCCCGATGCGGCCAGCGCGCTGTCGCGCAGCATTTCCGCATCCATCCGGAAACGCGGTCCGCGCGAGAACCACCGGTTCGTCGGATCCTTGGCGAGGCGGTCCGCGGTCACGGCGGCGGTCTGCCGGTAGGCGGCGGAGGTGACGAGTTGGCGATAGAACTTCTTCACGTCCCAGCCGCTCGCCCGAAACTCGAGCGCCAGCCAGTCGAGCAGCTCGGGATGCGTGGGCTTCGCGCCGGTGATGCCGAAATCTCCGGCGGATTCGACGATGCCTCGTCCGAATACTTCCTGCCACATGCGGTTGACGGTCACGCGCGCGAACAGCGGCTGCTCCGCTGCGAGCAGCCACTCGGCCAAGCCGCGACGGTTCGTGGGCGCGCCTTGGGGCAGTGGCGGCATCGCGTGCGGCGTGGTCGGCCCCACGCGTTCGACGCGGGCGTAGTAGTCGCCGCGCTTGAGGATGTCGGAATAGGCCGGCGCATTTCGCTCCTGGGCGATGAGCGTGGGCTCGCCGTCTTTCGTCAGCACGCCAAACGCTTCGTCGTGTGACGCGATCGCCGTGGCCAGCTTTCGCGTTTCGACATCGGTTTCGCCGAGGAAGAAACGTTCGGTCACGACGAAATTCTCGTCCGTCGACCATTTCGTCGCGTCCGGCTGGCGCGCGACGATTTCCGCGGCGAGATCCTCGAAGGGCAGGCGCGCCACCTCGTCGGCCGGCAGCGCGCGCTTGTAGAATCGCACGTCCTGGAATCGCGTCTCGCGCATCGGCTGGAAGTCGTCGCGCCGGCCGAGGTGCATGGTGGCATCCGTGCGCAGCGAGTCCTTGGCCGCGAGCGTGTCGAGCTTGGCGTCGGTCTCGACCGGTCGGCCGTTGACGTAGAGTTTCACGCCCGCGGCCTTGCGCGAGCCGTCGTAGGTGAAGAAGACGTGCAGCCACTCGTCGCGGGGAAACGTGCCCTTGGTCGTCACCGCGATGCCGCGTCTGGCCGCCGGGGCCGGAGGCGCGTAGCGGGGATTGTCCACGACCGGGGTCGTCGTGCTCCCTTTCTTTTTCCTGGCGGCAGCAGCAGGCGGCGGTGCGACCTTGGCGGCAGCTTCAATCTCGGCTTCGGCGGCAGCGTCAATGACCGGCACGAGATTGACGGTAAACTGCCCGCCTTCCTGGTAAATTTCCCAACCCGCGCCGCCCCGGCGCTTCGCCTCGCCCATGCGCGAGAGCAGCGAACCGCTGCCAGTGCCCGTGCGCGCACCGCCGCCGGGCTTCGCCCGCAGATAGAGCCAGCCGCCCGCGGAGAACTTATCGCCAGCGTCGACGTCGCCGTGATCGCCAAGCGCGAGGCGTGTGAAAATATCCATGCGCATCGAGGGCCAGAGCCAGGTGTTCTCGCCCCAGACCAGCGGGTTGGTGTCGGCCTTGAATTCGGTCACCTTGGCGCCGGGCGCGGAGTTTTTCACCAGGTCGCCCTTGTTCTCATCGAGACGCAGGCGGAGTTCGAGCGCGGTGGCCGGCACTGCCCTCGGCCGCGCTCCGGTGGCGATCCACCCGGCCACGAGCTCGCGGCCACGGGCGCGGCGGGCCTCGAGTTTTTCCTGCAACTCCGCGCGGCGTGCGAGCACCGCCTCGGCCGCGGCGCGGGTTTCCTCTTTCGGCAGCCGCAGGACCGGGTCGGGTGTGGCGATGTTCAAGTCCCACGGTTTTTCCGCGGTGTTGCCGAGAAACGCGGCGAGCCCGTAAAAGTCGCGCATCGTGAACGGGTCGAACTTGTGATCGTGGCAGGCAGCGCAGCCCGTCGTGAGCCCGAGGAACGTCGCGCCAAACGCCTCGACCCGGTCGCGCAGCTCGTTGATCCGCGTTTCCTCCGGGATCGTGCCGCCTTCGTTGGTGGTCAGGTTGCAGCGCATGAAACCGGTCGCCGCCAGTTCGTCCATCGTGCGCGCCGGCAGCAGATCACCGGCGAGCTGCTCGCGCACGAAGGTGTCGTAGCGCTTGTTGGCGTTGAACGCCCGGATCACGTAGTCGCGATACGGCCAGATCGCGCGGTAGTTATCGAAATGGATGCCATGCGTGTCCGCGTAGCGCACGTAATCGAGCCAGTAGCGCGCCCGGTGTTCGCCGAATCGCGGACTCGCCAGCAGGCGGTCCACCACCCGCTCGTAGGCGTTGGCGGAGCGATCGGCGACAAATGCGTCGACCTCCTCCGGCGTCGGGGGCAGGCCCGTGAGGTCAAGCGTCGCGCGACGAATGAGGCTGCGACGGTCGGCCTCCGGGGAGAGCGCGAGGCCGTTTTCCGCGAGCTTGGCCTGAACGAAGGCGTCGATCGGACCCGCCGCACCCCGCGCCGCCGGCACCGTCGGACGCTTCGGCGCGATGAAGGCCCAGTGCTCCTGGTATTCCGCGCCTTCGGCGATCCAACGTTGCAGCAGCGCGATTTCCGCGGGCTTCAGCGTCTTGTGCGCCTCGGGCGGCGGCATCATTTTCTTTTCGTCCTTCGACTCGATGCGCTGCGCGAGACCGCTCTCGTCGGGCTTGCCCGGCACGATTGCGGGCGGGCCTTCCTTGCGCTTCGCCGTGGCGAACTCGGCCCGGTCGAGCCGCAACTCCGCCTTGCGTGAGCCGGAGTCCGGCCCGTGGCACGCGAAACAGTTTTCGGACAGGATGGGCAGCACCTGGTCGTTGTAGGCGAGCTTGGCCGGCTTGGCTGCGGCCGGCGCTGCGGCCCGCCCGGGAGTGCCCAGTTGCGCGAAAAGCGCGAACGCAGACAGCAGGGACGCACTGACGAGAAGGGGTCGGCGAATCATGGGGACGCTAAGTGGCCGCAACGAAAACGACCGTGCCGCCCAAGACAATTTTTTTGGCGAAGAATCTTCACCGGGAAAACGCCCGCCCGCCGCCGAAGCCGTTGGTCATTCTGAGCGCAGCGAAGAATCCACTGCGATGTCCGTTCCGCTCCTGAGCATCGTATCTCCTGCTGGATTCTTCGCTGCGCTCAGAATGACAAGCGGTCGCGATCAATCTCTCCCGTGTCATCGCCCGCCTCACGCCAGAATCTTCTCGATCACGTTCGCCCCCTCGACGCCGGTGAGCTTCGCGTCGAGCCCCTGGAATTTCACCGTGAACGCGTCGTGCCGGATTCCCAGCTGATGCAACATCGTCGCATGCAGGTCGTGCACCGTGCACACGTCCTCGACCGCGGCGTAGCCGAGTTCGTCGGTGGCGCCGTGGACGATGCCACCTTTGACGCCGCCGCCGGCGAGCCACATCGACATGGACTTGTTGTGGTGATCGCGGCCGGCGGTGCCTTTGTTGTCCTGCGACATCGGCGTGCGGCCGAACTCGCCCGTCCACACCACCAGCGTCTCGTCGAGCATCCCGCGTTGCTTGAGATCGGTGATCAAGGCCGCCGCCGCCTGGTCGGTCTCCTTGCAGCGCAACGGCAGCTCCTCGCGCAGCAGGCTGTGGTGATCCCAGTCACGATGGTAGAGCTGGATGAAACGCACGCCGCGTTCCACCAGCCGCCGCGCCAACAGGCAGTTGGCCGCGAAGGAACCGTCGCCCGGCGTGCAGCCATAGAGCGCGAGCGTGCGCGCGTCCTCACCGCGCAGATCCATCAACTCCGGCACGCTCGCCTGCATCTGGAACGCCATCTCGTATTGCGCAATGCGCGTCGCGATCTCCGGGTCGTGCACCCAGGCGTCGTGCTCGCGGTTGAGCTCCGTGATCGCGCGCACATCGGCGCCCTGCTGGGCCCGGGTTGTCTGGCCGGGATTCGAAAGATAGTGCACCGCGTCGCCGCGGCTGTGCAGTTGCACGCCCTGGAAACGACTCGGGAGAAAACCGCTGCTCCACTGCCGCGTCGCGATCGGTTGCGGCGAACGCCCGGGACCGGTCGTCACCATCACGACGAAGCCGGGCAGATTTTCCGATTCGCTGCCGAGCCCGTAGTTGACCCACGCGCCCATGCTCGGGCGGCCGGCGATCTGCGCCCCGGTGTTCATGAACATGTGCGCCGGGTCGTGGTTGATCGCATCGGTCGTCATCGAGCGGATGAGACAGATGTCGTCGATGACCCCGCCGAGGTGCGGCAGCAGCGTGCTGATCTCGGTCTGGTTTTTGCCGAACTTCGCGAACGGAAATTGCGGCGCGTGGCACACGAGCTTCTGGCCCTGCAATTGCGCGAGCTGCTGCCCGCGCGTGAGGCTCTCCGGCATCGGCTCGCCGTGCATCGCGGCGAGTTTCGGTTTCGGATCGAAGGTCTCAAACTGCGACGGCCCGCCCGCCATCGTCAGCCAGATCACACGCTTCGCCTTCTGGGGCAAGGGCAGCGGCCAGACCACGCCGCGCGCGGATGCGGCCGACGCGGCGCGGGCGGTCGTGCGCCCGAGGAGCGAGGCGAACGCGACCGCGCCCACGCCCTGCGTGACTTTGCCAAGGAACGCGCGGCGCGTGTGGGGCGAAAAAGGGAAAGGCATCATGAGAGGCAGAACCGAAAGGCACGAATTGAAACCACGGATAAACACAGATGAACACGGAACAGCACCCGATCTCTTCTGAATCTGTGTCCATCCGTGTTCATCCGTGGTTCTGTCTTGGCCTGTTTCAATCGCGCGTGACGAACTCGTGCAGGTTGAAGAGCACGCGCGCCACATGCGTCCACGCGGCGAGTTCCGCGAGGCCGTCCGTCGCGAGGCCAGCTGGCAAAGGCGCGTCGCCCGTGGCGAGGAGCGCCTTGGCCGCAGCGGGATCGGCGCGGTAGATGCGCCGATGTTCTTCGAGCAATGCCGACACCGTCTTGGTCTCACTCGCACTCGGCGTTCGCTGGAGTGCCTGCTTGCCAGCCCAGTGCAGTTGCGCGTCCGCCGTCGCGCCACCCTCGTGCACGATGCGCGCCGCAAACACCCGCGCCGCCTCCACGTAGCTCGGGTCGTTCAGGAGCACGAGCGCCTGCTGCGGGATGTTCGCCCGGCTGCGTTCCGCTGCGCACTCCTCGCGGCTCGGCGCGTCAAACGCGAGCATCGCCGGGTGCAGGAAGGTCCGCTGCCACCAGACATAAAGCCCGCGACGATATTGCGCCTCGCCGCGGTCCATTTCGTAGTCGCGCGGCGGGAAGTTGAGGTTTTCCCAGTAACGGTCCGGCTGATAAGGCTTCACGCTCGGGCCGCCGACGCGGGGTGACAGCAGGCCTGCCACCTGAAGCGCGCGGTCGCGCACCAGCTCCGCTTCGACGCGATGCCGGCCCTGCCGGCCGAACTCGCGATTCTCCGGATCGGCCGCGAGCTGCTCCGGCGTGGCCACGGACGTCTGCCGGTAGGTCGCGCTCAACACGATCGTGCGCACGAGGTGTTTCACGTCCCAGCCGCGGTCCATGAACTCGCCCGCGAGCCAGTCGAGCAGCGCGCCATTGCGCGGCGGCTCGCCCTGCGCGCCGAAATCACCCGCCACGCGGCTGAGGCCGCCTCCGAAAAACTGCTGCCACAACCGGTTCGCCACGACGCGCGCGGTGAGCGGATTTTCCCGCGACACGAGCCACCGGGCGAGATCGAGCCGGTTGGGTTCGCGCCCGCCGAAGTCCGGCCGTGGCAGGTAGCCGGGCAGCGCCGCTGTCACCACTTCGCCGGTGTCGTCGAGGAAGTTTCCGCGCGGCAGGATCCGCACCGCGCGCTTCTTCGGGGCCGCTTCGGTCACGAGGCAATGCGGCAGCGAATCGGCGAACGTCTTGCGCTCCTGCTCGGCGGCGGTCAACGCCGCGAGTTCCTCGCGGCCGATCGTCGCGACCTTCGTGCGGAAGTGGTTGCGCAGGACCTGCTGGTCGCGCGCCGTGCGCGTGTCGGGGTCCTTCTTCAACGCCGCCGCGACCGCCCGCGGCAGGCCCGTGGGCGGCTGGGCGGTGGCGGCGGACACCCACTCGGCCTCGGCCGCATCGAACTCCGGCGTGAGCGCGGCGACGGCGGCGCGCTTGGCCGCCACCTCGCGATCGAGGGCGGCGAGTTTTTCCTCCTGCTCGGGCGGCGCGATCACCATGCCTTCCTCGCGGCGGCCGATGACCGGCTCTTTCACGTCGGCGAAAAACGCGCCGAGCGCGTAGAAGTCCCGCGTCGTGAAGGGGTCGAATTTGTGATCGTGGCACTGCGCACACCCGGTCGTCTGCCCGAGCCATCCCGCGCCGATCGCCCGCACGCGGTCCGCCAACATGCGCGCTTCGTAGTCCTTCGGCTGCGCCCCGCCCTCCTCGGTCGTGAGCAACAGCCGGTTGAACGCCGACCCGATCCGCGTCTCGCGATTCGCATCGGGCAGCAGGTCGCCGGCGATCTGCTCCAGCGTGAAGCGATCGAACCGCTTGTTCTCGTTGAAACTCCGGATCACCCAGTCGCGATACGGCCAGACGTTGCGCGGATTGTCGCTGTGGTAACCGATCGTGTCGGCAAACCGCACGACATCGAGCCACCCGATCGCCATGCGCTCGCCGTAGTGCGGACTCGCCAGCAAACGGTCGACGACGCGCGCGTAGGCGTCGGGCGCGCGGTCCTTTTCAAATGCATCCACCTCCTCAGGAGTCGGCAGCAAGCCCGTGAGATCCGAAGTCACGCGACGAATGAGCGTGCGCCGGTCGGCCTCGGGCGACGACTTGAGGCCCACCTCGGCGAGCCGCCGCGCGACGAGCGAATCGATGGCGTTGGCGTCGGCCGGAATCGCCGGTTTCGCCGGCGGCTCGTAAGCCCAATGCAGCTGGTAACCCGCGCCCTGTGCGATCCACCGCTCAAGCACGGCCTTGTCGCGAGCCGTGAGTTTCTTGTTCGAGTCCGGCGGCGGCATCACCTCCTCGGGATCGTTCGAGTGGAAGCGGATGACGAGTTCGCTGTCGGCGGGCTTGCCCGGCACAATCGCCTCCTTCGCCAGCGCGACCTCGCGCACGTCGAGCCGGAGCTTGGCCTTGCGATGTGACGCGTCAGGCCCGTGGCAATAAAAGCAGTTGTCCGAAAGAATCGGCCGCACATCGCGATTGAACTCGATCCGGGCCGGCACGGGCGCACCGGCAGCCAGCACAGCGGCAAGCGGAAACACAGACGACAAGATGATGACAACTCGGCGGGGCATCGGTGGGAAAACGCGGATGACTGTGCGCTCTTGACGAAGCCGGGCAATCCCGGGTTTCGCGCCGTTGGTGGTGTAGCCGCATAGAGCCGAGGCTCGCGTGGCGCCGCGAGAGCTTCGGCAACGCAGATTGGCCACAAGAAACGCAAGAAGCTCAAAAAGCAGCCACCCGGTTTCTTGCGCCTTTTGTGCCTTTTGTGGCCCCAGCCTCGGTGGACTGGCTTCGCCGCGGTCGCGCCGCCAAGTAAACATCCACGAGCTGAAAGTCATGCCCGTGTATTTCAACCTCCGCGGCGACCCGCGGTTCGAGGCGCTCGTCAACGACCCGAAGAACAACGCGCCGCTGTTTTGAGTGGGGCGGCCGTCGGGGACGAAGCGTCCCGCCTTGGTTCGCCAAACCACGAGGCGGGACGCCTCGTCCACGACTCACCGCTTGAAAATCTCCGCCGCCGAAAGCGTCAGCCCCGGAAGCAGCGGCGTCGCGAACGACTCGTCCTCCTCGATCAACTGCACGGGCTTCGCCGGGTCCCGTGCAAAATCGTAGCGTTGGATTTGCAGCAACGAGGGATCGACGAGCCACATTTCCTTCACGCCGGCGCGGACGTAAACGCGGCGCTTGGTTTTCTTGTCGAGTTGGGCGGTCGAAGGGGAGAGAATTTCGATCACCAAGTCGGGAGCGCCATGCACGCCATCATCCTGCACCAAACGAAGCGCGTCGTTGGCCACGAAAAAAACGTCGGGCTGCACGACATCGTTGTCTGAGAGGTAGACATCGAACGGCGCAAAAAATGCGCGGCCCACCGCATGCCGCTCCAAATAACGGTTGAATATCCCGACCAGATTCCAGGCGATCGCCTGATGAATGAACTTCGGAGACGGTGACATGGCGTAGAGTTCTCCTTCGATCAGCTGGTAGCGCGTCCCCTCCGGTGTGGCGCGATAGTCCTCCACGGTCAGCAATTCGGGCGTGGTGGTCGCGGGCGGCATGGCGGCAAGGTGGTGAAACGACCGCAGGCTGTCAAAAAGCGATTTGCGCCTTGGGCCTCACGCCAGAATCCCCTGCACCACTTGCGACGGCAGGACGCCGGTGAGGCGTTGGTCGAGGCCTTGGAACTTGAACGTCAGCCGCTCGTGGTCGATGCCCATCAGTTGGAGCATCGTCGCGTGCAGGTCGCGGATGTGCACGGGGTCCTTCACGACGTTGTAGGAGAAATCGTCTGTCTCGCCATGGACCGTGCCGCCCTTGATCCCGGCGCCGGCGAGCCAGAGGGAGAAGCAGCGCGGGTGGTGATCGCGGCCGTAGTTCGTCTCGGTGAGCGTGCCCTGGCAATAGACCGTGCGGCCGAATTCGCCGCCCCAGATCACGAGCGTATCGTCGAGCAGGCCGCGCTGCTTGAGATCCTGCACGAGGCCGTAGCAGGCCTGGTCGACGTCCTTGCACTGCGACGCGAGATCGCGGGGCAGCGTGCCGTGCTGGTCCCAGCCGCGGTGAAAAATCTGCACGAAACGCACGCCGCGCTCCACCAGGCGCCGCGCCATCAGCGCCGAGCTGGCGAAGCTGCCGCGCACCCGCGCCTCGTCGCCGTAGAGCTGGAACGTCGACTCCGGCTCCCGCGCGAGGTCGGCGAGTTCCGGGATGCTGGCCTGCATGCGGAAGGCCATCTCGTATTGCTGCGTGCGCGTCTGGATCTCCGGATCGCCGATCGCCTCGTAGCTGCGGCGGTTGAGTTGCTCAAGGCCGTCAAGCATCGAGCGGCGCAGCTCGCGTGGGATGCCTGGCGCGTCGTTGAGGTAGAGCACGGGATCGCCGGAGCCGCGGAAGGACACGCCCGCGTGTTTGCCGGGGAGAAACGCCGAGCCCCACAACCGCGCCGAGATCGCCTGCACGTTGGAGAACGGGCTCGTGTGCTTCGCGTGCAGCACCACGAACGCCGGCAGATCCTGGTTCGCCGAGCCGAGGCCATAGGCGAGCCACGAGCCGATCGACGGTTTTCCGTTCTGCATCGTGCCGGTATACATCAGCTGGTTGGCCGGCTCATGGTTGATCGCGTCGGTCTTCATCGAGCGGATGACGCAGATGTCGTCCGCCATCTTCGCCGTCCACGGGAGCAACTCGCTGATCCAAGTCCCGCTCTGCCCGTGCTGCGCAAATTTGAAAATGCTCGGCGCCAGCGGGAACTTCTCCTGCTTCGACGTCATGCCGGTGAGGCGCTCGCCCTCGCGGGCGAGGTAATCCTTGAGGTCCTCCTTGAAGCGCGACGCGAGGCCCGGCTTGTAGTCGAAGAGGTCGAGCTGCGACGGTGCGCCGATGAGTGAAATGTAGATCGCGCGCTTCGCCTTCGGCGCGATCATCCACGGCGGTGGCGGCGTGGCCGAGGCGGTGGCTGCGAGCGTCCGCTGGCCGAGCAACGACGCGAGCGCCGCGACGCCGAGCCCCGTGCCGCTCTGGCGGAAAAACTGCCGGCGCGTGAGCGCGGCGTTGTAAGAGGAGAAGGTGTCGAGCCAGTCGGGAGGGAGATGCATGGGAAGGTGGAGCGCGTTGACCTCAACGCGCTGGTTTGGTGGCCGGGCCGCTGAAGCGCATTGGGGTCAACGCGCTCCACCTTAAGGCAGGCTTCTGTTTCATTTCGTCAGCGATTCGTCGAGGTTCATCATCTGGCTCGCCACGAGGGTCCACGCGGCGAGTTCGGCGGGCGGGACTTTGGCATCGGCGGGCGAGGCGCCGACGTGGAGGAGCTGTTGCGCGGTCTCGGGCGCACGCGAATAGGTCGCCAGCGCGGCATCGAGCGTGCGGCGCACGACCGGACGCTCATCTTTGGCGAGTTTACGTCCGAGCAGGCGCAGCGAAACCGCGTCGAGCCGGCCGTCGAAGGTTCGCGACTCGCGGATCACCCGCGCCGCGAGCTGGCGCGAGGACTCGACGAAGAGCGGGTCGTTGAGCGTGACGAGGGCCTGCAGCGGGGTGTTGGTGCGGTCGCGGCGCACGCAGGTGACCTCGCGGCTGGGGGCGTTGAGGATGTCCATCGCGGGCGGCGGCGCGATGCGTTTCCAGACGGTGTAGATCGAGCGGCGGTAGAGATCGTCGCCCCCGCCGGTGCGATAAAAGCGCGTGGTCGATTCCTTCATCGCGATCTCCTCCCAGATGCCGTCGGGCTGATAGGGGCGCACGGGATAGCCGCCGACTTTTGCGATGAGCAGGCCCGACGCCGCGAGCGCCTGATCGCGGAGTTGCTCGGCGTCGAGGCGGTGGCGCGGGCCGCGCGCGAGCCAGCGGTTGGCGGGATCGCGTTCGAGCAACTCGGGCGTGACCGCGGCCGACTGGCGGTAGGTCGCGCTCGTCACCATCAGGCGCACGAGCCGCCGGTAATCCCAGCCTGACTCGCGGAACTCCACCGCGAGCCAGTCGAGCAGGCGCGGGTGCGTGGGCCGCGAACCGGTCACGCCGAAATCTCCGGCCGACTCCACGAGGCCCGTGCCGAAGAACTGCTGCCAGGTCCGGTTCACCGTCACGCGCGCCGTGAGAGGGTTTTCCGGCGCGACGAGCCAACGCGCGAGGCCGAGGCGGCTGCGTGGTGCATCGGCCGCCATCGGGGGCAGCACGGCGGGCGTGCTGGCGCCGACCTTCTCCTGCGGCTTGTTGTATTCGCCTCGATCGAGAATGTGCGCGAACGGCTCGCTGTCCTTTTTCTCCTCCATCACGAGGCAGATACCGCCGTGCCGCCGCAACGCGGCCTCCTCGGCGAGCAGGCCATCGAGCGCCTGCGCCAGCTTGAGCGACGGAGCGTCGACGGCCGCGACGAAGTGTTCGCGCAGCGCCCTTGTCTGGGCGTCGGTCCGTTTGGCCGCTTCCGTTTTCAGCGCCGCGAAGGCTTCGATTGCGCTGCCCGCCGTTTTCGCCTGGGCCGCCGCAAAGCCGCGACGGTAGTGGCGAAGATCCTGCACCCACACGGCGGCGCCGGTGAGAGACGTTTCTCCGCGAGCGCCGAGCGTCAGCGAAGCGTGGGGCACGATATCGGCGGGCACATTGTTGACGTTGCCGGCATTGGCCACCGACCGCCCGTCGACGAAGAGATCGATCACGCGGTTCGCCCAGGCACCGGAATCGAAACTGAACATCACATGGTGCCACTCCCCGGGCTTGAGCGCGGTCGGTGACAGCGCGTTGGCCTCAAAATCCTTGCGACCGCCGCGCAAACGCAGGCCGATCTTTCCCTTGTCGAGGTGGAGTTCCCAGCCGGTGCCTCGTTCCCCCGCATCCATGGACGAGACGAGCGGACCGCTCGGGGTTCCGTCGATGCGCACCAGCAAGCCGATGCTGTCGGATTCCTCGCGCCGGAGCGGCACGGCTACGCCGACGGCGATCGAACGACCGTCCAGGCGCGTGGCCACGCCAAACGGACCGGCGACCGCCTCCGGCGTAGGGCCGCCGCTTGCCGGCGGGCCGTCGCGATTTTCGCTCCCGCCGCGTGACGCGTCTCCACCGGGCTTCGCCGCCGCAAGCGGCCCGGCCACAAGGGCCGGCCCTACAGCGCCGACCAGCGGTTGTTGCAGCGGTTGATCGAAATCCTTCGGCGGCACGGCGAGCGTCTTCGCCGTCTCCGCCCAAGCGGTGAAATCGCCATCCGCCTCCATCGCACGCTGCTTCAACGCGCCCCGCGTCGATTCGATTTCAGCCTGCAACGCGCTCCAGCGCGCGCGATCCGCGACGGCGGGCACGAAGACCGTGGGCTTCGTGTCGGACACGTTGCCGTCCATCGCGGGCATGGTGTTGTTGCGGAAAAACGCGGCGAAGGCGTAGAAGTCTTTTTTCGTCAGCGGGTCGAACTTGTGGTCGTGACACGACGCGCAGCCCGTCGTGAGGCCGAGCCACACCGCCCCCATCGTGTCGACGCGGTCCTTGGCGTAGATGACCTCGTATTCCTCGGCGATCGCGCCGCCCTCGCTCGTGGTCGGCACGCAGCGGTTGTAGCCGGAGGCGATTTTCTGCTCGAGCGTCGCGTTCGGCAAAAGATCGCCCGCCATCTGCTCGATCGTGAACTGGTCGAACGGCAGGTTGCATCGATAGGCGCCGATCACCCAGTCACGGTAGGGCCAGATCGAACGGTAGTTGTCGATGTGGATGCCGTGGGTGTCGGCGTAGCGCACGGCGTCGAGCCAGTAGCGCGCGAAGTGTTCCGCACTCGCGTCGGTCGCGAGCAGCCGGTCGACCGCCCGATCATAGGCGGCGGGCGACGGATCGCGCTCGAACGCCGCCAGCTGTTCCGGCGTCGGCGGCAGCCCCGTGAGATCGAGCGTCACGCGCCGGAGCAGGCGCGCCGGGGCCTCATCGCGATTGGGCGTCAGCTTCCTGTCCGCGAGCGTTTCGGCGACGAAGTGGTCGATGGGATTGCGCGCCCGCTTGCCGCCGGCCGCCGGCACCGCTGGCCGCACCGGCGCGATAAAAGCCCAGTGCTCCTGATACTCCGCGCCTTCGGCGATCCAGCGTTTGAGCAGTTCCTTTTCCGCCGGTTTGAGCGATTTCCGCGAGTCGGGCGGCGGCATTACTTCATCGTCGTCCTTGGAAAAAATCCGCTCCACCAGCGCGCTCGCCTCCGGCTTTCCCGGTGTGACCGCAGGCAGGTCCTCGCGCTGGGCCGTTGCATGGGCGAAGCCGTCGAGCCGCAGCTTCGCCTTGCGCGTGCCGGAGTCCGGGCCATGGCAGAGGAAGCAGTTCTCCGCGAGGATCGGTTGGATCTGGTCGTTGTAGGAGATCTTCTGCGGCAACGGAGCCGCCAAGGAGGAGCCCGTCAGGCAAAGGGCGAAGAGAACGCAGGGCTGAGATATGCGATGGCGGTGGGGCATGGGCACGAGCCGCGGCATCGCGCCGCAGCCGCTGGCTAAACCAATGCCCGAACCGGATTGTTCAACGATATTCTCCGCTGCGGCCGCGCCATGGGCGCATCTCACTTTCTTGCACTGCGGAGGGGCGCTTTTCCAAGCGCCCAAGCTCGGCGGTTGAAAACCGCCGCTCCGTCGCCCTCTCCGGACTGCCAGAAACTGATCTGCGCCCCCGCACCATCCCGCTACGGACGGGATTTCGTCTTCGTCGAAGCATCCGCCGGAGGCACCCACGCGAGGATCTGGCGATCCTTCAACAGGCGGGCGCGCAACGCCGCGTAGTCGACGCGCTGCACACTCACCCTGGCGTCGAGCGCGATGGCCGCGGCGGTCGCCGCACTCTGGCCGAGCAGCATGAACACGGGTTCCATCCGGATGCTGCCAAACGCGATGTGCGTCGACGAGAGCGCCACCGGCACGAGCAGGTTGGCGCACTCGCGCTCGCGCGGCACGATCGCCCGGTAGCTCACCGGATACGGCCGCGGCGTCGGTTGCTCGACGTTGCCTTCGGCCCGCACCACCCCGTCGATGACCACGCGCGAGGTATGGTGCGAGTCCATGGTGTAGCTCGCCAGGCCGATGCTGTCCTCCGGCACGACCTCGCCGAGGCAGTGGCGCTCGGTCATCACGTAGTCCGACACCATGCGCCGTCCCTCGCGCACGTAGAGTTCATGGGGCCAGCCGCCGGTTTCCACAAACTGATCCCGGGGCAGGCCGAAGCTGCGCACCTTGGCGCGGAGCGGCTCGGGCACCGCGGGATCGTGCGCAAGAAACCACATCATGCCCTGCTGGTAGGTGACATGCGCCTGAAAAATCTTCTCGCGCGTCGCGTAGTCCGCCTCCGGCCACCCATCGCTGCCGCCGATGAAATCCGTCGAGACCGGGCCCGCGTTGTTGCAGTCGCCGAGGTTCAGTTTGATCGGCCCGTGGCGGTAGGTCCAATCCCACACAAACCCGGCCGGCGCGCTCGTGAGGTAGCGCAACAGCAGCGCGTAGGTGTCGCGCTCATAGCCTGCCGGCTGCGGAAACGGCCGGCCCTCGGCGGCGGTCGTCAGCCACATGCGGAAATTGTAGGCTTGGACGCGCCGGTCCGCACTGCCGCGTGGCCGGACCGGATCGGGACTGATGCCCGGCAGCAGGCCGCTCTGCGGATTGCCCGGCGTGCGATACGGATCCACCGGAAAGCGGAACTGGTGTTTGTCGGCGACGAACACGCCGTTGAACTTCTCACCGTAGGCCGCGTTGCCCTCGCGGCCGACGTGAAAGGCCACGCCCGCGCGCGCGAACAGGTCGCCCTCGTAAGTCGCGTCGATGAACGCGCCGGCCTCGATGCGGTCGCCATTTTCAAACACGAGCGCCACGATCCGGTTGCCCTGTTTTTCCACCCGTTCGAGCCGGCGCTCGAACCACACGGGCACGCCCGCTTCGTCGAGCATGGCGCGAAACGTCTGCTCCGCATCGGCCGCGCGGAAGCCGCTCCACTTCCCCATGCGATCGAGAAACTCCGCCGCCATGCCGCCGATCGATTCCTTCTTGCCGAGATCCACCGCCGTGAGGCCGGCCGCGGTCAGGCCGCCCACGTGCCGGCGAAACACCGCGAGCGCGGCGGTCCTGCCCATCCGTCGCGCCTGCACCGCGGCGCCGACGCCACCCGGGGTGCCGCCGTAAACGCAGATGTCGACCCGCAGCGTCTGCGGACTCGCGGCGCGCGGCAGCGGATAATAATGGCGCAGGCCGGGATTCGGCGTCCGCGGCCCATCGGCCGACGCACCGAACGCGGCAAGGACAACGCTGAGACTGGCAAAAACCGCCAGCAGGCGACGGGGAGGATTCATGGCGCCCCTCACACAAACGCGCCACGCGGCACGTTCAAGCCCGGCGACAGCATCGGAAATGCAGGCGCATCGTAGCGACCGACGTGAGGAGGCCGGCACGGCATTTGTCATCTAATAGATGACAAATCGGGCACGGCTGGTCGCAGCCCGGCCTCGTCACCTTGGCCGCTGTGCTCGTGCGGTGATCCTCGACCTTCGCACCTCGCCGTCCCTCCCGGCCAGGCCGCGGAAGACCCTGCCATCGTTCACATCCATCCGCTCCGGAAAGCAGCGGCGGGCCTCCGGGCCCGCCGGTCCGGGGCGTCCGCAAACCACCAGCCTCGGCGGGCAGGGACGCCCGCCGCTACGCCTTCGCCAGACCGCGGAAGACCTTGCCCTCGTTCAGGTCGATGCGTTCGGGGCGGCCTTGGTGGCGGTAGATCAACGCGGTGTGATCGAGGCCGAGCAGGTGGAGGATCGTCGCGTGGAGATCGTGCACATGCAGCCGGTCCTTCACCGCGTAGAGGCCGAGTTCGTCCGTCGCACCGATCACCTGGCCGCCGCGCACGCCACCACCCGCCATCCACATCGTGAAGCCGGTGGGGTTGTGGTCGCGCCCGCCTTTTTGCTCGGCCATCGGCGTGCGGCCAAACTCGCCGCCCCAGATCACCAGCGTCTCATCGAGGAGGCCGCGCGATTTCAAATCGGCGAGCAGCCCCGCGATGGGTTTGTCGACCGCGCGGCAGAGCGCGGAGTGGTTCTTCTCGAGCTCGGTGTGGCTGTCCCAGCCGCTGCCGGCGCCGCTGTAGAGTTGCACGAAACGCACCCCGCGCTCGACGAGCCGGCGCGCGAGCAGGCAGTTGCGGCCGAACACCGCGGTCTCCTTCTGCTCCAGCCCGTAGAGGGCCTTCGTCGCGGCGGTTTCCTTCGCCAGATCGACGGTGCCCGGTGCCTCGGCTTGCATGCGAAAGGCGAGTTCGTAGCTGCGGATGCGCGCGTCGAGCTCGGTGTTGTCGGCGCGCGTCGCCGCGTGCCCGCGGTTGAGCGACGCGAGCAGGTCGAGCTTGTCGCGCTGGCGGGTCTCGTCGTGGCCGCGCGGCGGCTGCAGGTAGCGGATCGGCGAGGCGCCGGCGCTGAACTCCACGCCTTGGTGCACGGCGGGCATGAAACCGTTGCCCCAGTTGCGCGCGCCGTTCACGACCTCCTTCTCGCTGTCCTTGATGACGACAAAGCCGGGGAGGTTTTTGTTTTCCGTGCCGAGCCCGTAGTCGACCCACGCGCCGAGCGACGGACGCCCGCCGAACACCGAGCCGGTGTTCATCTGGCAGACCCCGCCCGCGTGGTTGATGCCGTCGGACACGCACGACCGGATCACCGCGAGATCGTCGGCGTGCTGCGCGACATGCGGGAACCAATCGCTCACCCACAGGCCGCTTTTTCCGTGCTGCGTCCACTGGCGCGGGCTGCCCATGATCGGGGAGTTCGACTCGCCCATCGCGAGGATCGGCGGCTTGAAACTCGACGGCAGTTTCTGGCCGTTGAGCTCGTTGATGAGCGGCTTGGGATCGAACGTATCGAGGTGGCTCGGCCCGCCCTCCATGAAAAGGAAAATGACATTCTTCGCCCGCCCCGCGCGGCCGGTGAGCGCGGCGCCGGCCGGCGCAAGCGATGTCGAGGCACCAGGCAGCGGCGTGCGCGTCAGCGCCGCGAGCGCCACGGCGCCAAAGCCACAACCGGCGGTGCGGAGAAAATCACGACGCGAAGCGACAGGCGTGTAGTGGTGGCAGGGCATGGGGGGCGTATGGTCAGGTCAGGCTCCGACCGGACCATAGTCGAAACGCTTACGGGTCCCACGTCACGGTTAATAGGTCCGGGCCAGGACCTGCCCGACTTTACACGCGGCCAGGATCGGCCAGCTTTGACCCACTATGCCAACCCCGCCGTTCACCTATCAGGAGCCGTTTCCGCTTGGCGCCGACGAGACCGAGTATCGCCTGCTCTCCCAGGAGGGCGTGAGCACCACCACCTTCGAGGGCCGCGAAATTCTGAAGGTCGAGCCCGAGGCGCTGGCCTTCGTGACGCAGCAGGCGTTTCACGACAGCGCGTTTCTGCTGCGCACCAAGCACCTCGAGCAGGTGGCGGCGATTCTCGCCGACCCGGAGGCGAGCGAAAACGACCGCTACGTCGCGCTCACGCTGCTGAAAAACGCCGAGATTGCCGCCGAAGGCATCCTGCCGATGTGCCAGGACACCGGCACCGCCGCGGTGATGGCGAAGAAAGGCCAGCAAGTCTGGACCGGCGCGAACGACGCCGAGTGGATTTCGAAGGGCGTCTACGAGTGCTACACGAAGGAGAATCTCCGCTACTCGCAGACCGCGCCGATCGACATGTGGAACGAAGTGAACACGGGCACCAACCTGCCCGCGCAGATCGATGTGCTGGCGACCGGGGGGGCCAGATACGAATTCGTCTTCGTCGCCAAGGGCGGCGGCTCCGCCAACAAGATGTTCCTGTTTCAGGAAACGAAGGCGCTGCTCAATCCGAAGAGCTTCGAGAAATTCGTCGCCGACAAGCTGCCGCTGCTCGGCACGGCCGCATGTCCGCCCTATCACCTCGTGTTCGTGATCGGCGGCACCAGCGCCGAGCAGTGCATGAAGACCCTCAAGCTCGGCACGGCGAAATACCTCGATGCCCTCCCGACCACCGGCAACGAGCACGGCCGGGCCTTCCGCGATCTCGCGATGGAAAAGAAGGTGCTCGAAATCGCGCGCGCGAGCGGCATCGGCGCCCAATTCGGCGGCAAGTATTTCGCCCTCGATGCGCGCGTCATCCGCCTGCCGCGCCATGGCGCGAGCTGCCCGGTCGCGATGGGCGTCTCCTGCAGCGCCGACCGCAACATCCGGGCGAAGATCACCAGGGACGGCATCTTCCTCGAGCAACTCGACCCCAACCCCGGCCGCTTCATCCCGGCGGCGCTCCGCACGCTGAAGGACGACAAGATCGTGCGCGTGGACCTCAACCGGCCGATGAAGGAAATCCTCGCGGAGTTCTCCAAATATCCGGTCACCACGCGCGTGTCGCTCACCGGCCCGCTCATCGTCGCACGCGACATCGCCCACGCAAAACTCAAGGAGCGCGTCGACGCCGGCCAGGGCCTGCCGCAGTATTTGAAGGACCATCCGGTCTACTACGCCGGCCCGGCCAAGACGCCGAAAGGCTTCGCCTCGGGCTCGTTCGGCCCGACGACCGCCGGCCGCATGGACAGCTACGTCGATCTCTTCCAGTCGCTCGGCGGCTCGATGGTGATGCTCGCCAAGGGCAACCGCAGCGCGCAGGTCACGAACGCCTGCAAGAAACACGGCGGTTTCTACCTCGGCAGCATCGGCGGCCCGGCCGCCATCCTCGCCAAGGAGAACATCAAGAAGGTCGAGGTGCTCGAATATCCCGAGCTCGGGATGGAAGCGGTGTGGAAGATCGACGTGGAGGACTTCCCCGCGTTCATCCTCGTCGACGACAAGGGCAACGATTTCTTCGTGAACACCTGCGGGATCTGCGTGCCGGGGAAGGGTTGAGGCGATCCGTGGCGGAACGCGTGGGCGTTTCGGGCGAAAACCTCACGGTTTCCGCTACCCGATCACCGTCACGACCAGATGCCGCGGGTGCGGCGCACGGCGGTGTTCCCAGAGGAAGACGCCCTGCCACGTGCCGAGCATCATCCGGCCCTCGTCGATCGGCACCGTCTCGCTCGTGCGCGTGAGCGCCATCTTGATGTGGCTCGGCATGTCGTCGGCGCCCTCCTGCGTGTGCGTGAAGTGCGGATCGCGCTCCGGCACGAGCCGGTCCAGCCATGCTTCGAGGTCGCGCCGCGCGGAGGGATCGGCGTTTTCCATGATGACGAGCGAGCAGCTCGTGTGCTGGCAGAAGATGGTCACCAGGCCCCGCGCGACACCGCTGCGTGCCACCACCCGCGCCACCTCGGACGTGATCTCGTGCAGCCCGGCACCGCGGGTGCGGACGGTAAAGGTGGCTTGATCGACAGGCACGAGGAGGGACCCGGACGGGGATGGCTAAGAAAAGTTCGAAACCGGGGCCGGACCGGACATGGGTGGCGGCGGACGAGGCGACATGATGCGGTTGGATTAGCGGGTTGCGCCCGCAGGGCAAATCCATCGACAACGTTCTCCCGGAGGACGCTTACCCGCCGTGGGCCCGCCGACGGCTGCCGACATTATGCGCCAACTCCCGCGTGGTTGCGGGGCGCCCACCCTCGGTAAGGCGACCCGGCCCGCGTGGACATTTGCGTGCTTCAGTAAAAATCCCCGGAGCAAGCCCGGGGCATTTGACCAGACCATCCATGTTCCGCTCCTACTGAGTCTCGCGAAATAGAGTGACAAAAGTTCAGCGGTTCGGGGAGCGCCCCCGTCTCGGGTGCTCGTGTCGGCGTCTCGCCGACACCTCCGAAGTCCTCGGCGGGACGCCGAGGACGGCCCGCGGGACGCGGGCGCTCCCCGAACCACCGCGTGTCACTCAATAATGCGAGCCTCAGTAACTTCGCCGGTATTGTGGCACGGGTCTCCCGACCCGTGATCCACTTCGCCACCGGTCAGGAGACCCGTGCCACCTCCCAACCACGGCGAAGCATGCTTCGCGGTATCGCACCCAACGAGAATGAACTGCTTGGCGGCGGCGGGGTCGTGTGCGCCGTATCCAGGCCGCGATTGGACGAACCGATTGACCGCCCGGTGCCGGCCGGACGGATGGACGGACCGTTTTCGGGCGGGGCGAGGCACCCTCGGTCGCGCGGGATCCGCCAGCCGCGCGCGCAACCGGGAGCCGGCACAGGGAACGGGAGCGGGAGCGACGCCGCGCCTTGCAGCCCGGCGCGGCGGCTGGTGGGACCCGCCTACGCCAACTCGGACATTTTCACGGTGCGCTGCTCCTTCGCCGAAACATCGGCGGCGAGGCAGGCGAGGTGGGATTTCAGCGCGGTGGCGAGCGTCGTGTGCGCCATGTCCGCGCCGCGGTCGAGCGACGCGAAGAAATCGGCGAACTGCGTTTCGTAGGGGTGGTCCGCCACATCGCCGGAATCGACCATCTTCATCGAGAGCTCGCTCCATCTGCCTTTGTCGGTGCCGAGTTTTGCCGAGTGAAATTTGTGGTCGAGCAGGCTGCCCTCGCTGCCGACGAGGTGCGTGTGGAAATAGTAGGGCTGGAGGCAGTCGATCACCGAGGCGCATTTGCCGAGCGCGCCGCCGGCGAAGCGCACGAGCGTGGCACTGGCGGTCGTGTATTCGTAAGGGGCGAAGGTCGGACTGGCGGAGCGGGTGTCGAAGCTCGTGACACTCTCGACCTCGCGGCCCATGCAGAAGAGCAGCGCGTCCAGCGCGTGGCAGCCGGCGGAGAGCAGACTGGAGCCACCGGATTCCTTTTTCACATTCCAGCGGAACTGACCATACCACGGGCCGATGCCATGATAGTAATCGACCTCGCCGTAGTGCAGCGAGCCGAGCAGGCCCGAATCGATGACCGATTTGGTGGTCAGGAACTGGCTCGAGTAACGGCACTCGAAACAGACGCAGGTCTTCACACCGGCCGCCTTGACCGCGGCGGCGACGCGCAACGCGTCGGCGACGGTGAGTGAGATCGGTTTTTCGATGATGAGGTGTTTGCCGGCCCGGGCCGCGGCGATGATGTGGTCGGCGTGGAGGTGCGGATAGCTGCACACCGAGACGACGTGGATCGTCGGGTCGGCGAGCATGGCGCTGAGGTCGGTGTGGGTCTTGATGGTGCCGCCGTAGCGCACGCTGAGTTCGGCGCCATTTTGCGGGCGCGAGGAGCAGACCGCCGCGACCTGCGCCAAGGGTGACGCGTTGATGGCGGGGATGTGCGCCGTGCTGACCCAGCCGTAACCGATGATGCCGACGTTGAATTTTTTCATGGGGGAGGGGGCCGGCCGCCGAGGAGGGGCGATCGCCGGGCACCGCGACTAGAACAACCGCACCGCAGCGCGGCAAGTGTGGTGACAAACGGGAGGTCGCCGTGGGTGCAACCGGAAGTGAGTTCAGTAAACCGGGGCCTTGGTTGTAGCGGCGGTCTGCGACCGCCG
>JACRKC010000045.1 GCA_016235555.1 Verrucomicrobiota bacterium | reverse complement strand
GGGAGCGCACCCGTCTCGGGTGCTGGTGCCGGCGTCTCGCCGACACCTCCGAAATCCTCGGCGAGACGCCGAGGACGGCCCGCGGGACGCGGGCGCTCCCCGAACCACCGCGTGTCACTCAATTGTGCGAGCCTCAGTAAGCCGCCCTTGTGCAGCGACACCGAGATTTCGTGGGGCGTAGCCGCGAGCGTGAGCGAGTGGTTTCCGGGCGAACCACTCGCTCACGCTTGCAGCTACCCGGCGTTGCGATGTCACGTTGCTTCCGGGGCGCCGCCCTAGGGTTGCGGCTGGCTCGCGTTCGGGGTGGCGTGGTTGCCGCCGACTCCCGTCACCTGGGCGGCGACCTGGTGCCACAGCGCATCGGCTTTCTGGGCGACGATCGAGCGGGCCTTGGTCAGCTCGGCTTCGCGGGCGCTGCGGTTCTCCTCGGCGATCTTCGCGAGGTCGTCGAGGTTGTAGAGGAAGACGTTTTCCAGTTCCGCCACCGCCGGTTCGACATCGCGCGGGAGGGCCTGGTCCACGAAAAACAGCGGGCGGGCCGGGCGCTTGTGCATCGCACGGCCGACCGCCTCCAGCGAGATCACGGTGCCGGGAGCCGAGGTGGCGCAGACCACCACATCGAACTCGGCGAGGCGGGCCTCGCGTTGCTCGAACGGCATGGCGCTGGCGCCGAGCGTGGTCGCCAGTTCCATCGCACGCTCGAAGCGGCGGCTGGCAATGGTGAGGCCGGCGGCGCCCCGGCTCTGAAAGGCCTTGGCGGTCTTTTCGCCGATTTCGCCGGCGCCGAGGAGGAGGATCCGCGTCTCCTTGAGGCCGCCGTAGATGGTGAGCGCGAGGTCGACCGCGACGTTGGCGACGCTCACCTGGCCCTCGGTGATTGCGGTGTTGGTGCGGACGTTTTTCGCGGCTTGGAAGCCTTTCTGGAAAACGCGATTGAGGACGGGGCCGGTGGAGCGGCGCGCCTGCGCGGCGGCGTAGGCCTCCTTCACCTGGCCGAAAATCTCGGTCTCGCCGACCATCTGGGAATCCAGCCCGGCGGCGACTTCGAGCAGGTGTTGCACGGCGTCGCGTCCGCGCAGGTCGAGGCGGATCTGCGCGAACTGGGCGGGGTCGAAATTCTGCCGGGCGCAAAAGGCGGCGGACACGCGCTCCGCGGCGCCGGGAGTGGCGGCGACGCCGTAGAACTCGATGCGGTTGCACGTGCTGAGCACGGCGAACTCGCGCAGGCCCTCGATGGAGGCGAGTTCGGCCTTCAGCGCGTCGGCGGTGCCGGCGGCCAGCGCGAGCTTCTCGCGCACCTCGAGGGGCGCGCGGTGGTGATTCGCGCCGATGACAAAAAGGCCGTCGTGACTCATGGCTTCGCGGACGGGGCCGGCGTCTTGGTGACGGGGTGCCGGCTGGCATCCACCGGCCCGAGGGACATCAGGGCGAAGGCGAACAGCGCGAGGCACGTCCACGCGAACCGTTTCGTGAGCAGCCGCCCACCGAGGCGCAGACCGAGGGCGCCGGCGTAGGCCGCCCAGACGGCGACAGTCACAAAGATTTTCGAGAGATTCGCGCTCGCCGTGTCCCGGAACCAATAGACCGAACCGACGGCCAGGGAAGCGGCGAGCAGGGCGACCCCGGCGCTGAGCAGGCGCACGCCGATGTGATCGAGGTCGAGAATCGAGGGCAGAAACGAGAACCAGCCGCCGAGCCGTTTCGATTTCAGCGAGTAGTTGCGCGCGAGAAACATGATCGAGGTGAGCGCGAGGAGGGCGAACACCCCGTAGCTGAACAGGGCGAGCGCCGCGTGCAGTTCGATCCACGGATTGCCGCCGAAGATTTTGGTGCGGCGGGCGGCATCCCACGCCGGGATCGCGAGCGAGACGAGCGTGAGCACCGCGGCGAGGCACGAGGTGAAGAAGCCGAGGAGGCTGGAGCGGAAGGTGACGCCGACCACGAGGTAAAGCGTGATGGCCGACCACGAAGTGAACTGGAAAATCTCGAACGTGTTGCCGAGCGGGCAGCCGCCCACCGCCCGGCCGCGGAGGCCGAGGCCGACGAGTTGCAGCGCGTAGCCGGCGACGACGAGCGCGTAGATGAGCACGCCGGACGGCTTGCCCCCGCGCAGCAGCGATTGCGTGCCGAGCACGAACCCCGCGAGATAGAGTCCCGCGGCGCCCCAGAGCCACGTGCGGTCAGCGAGGTCGAGAAACATGAGGCCGCCACGCTACGGTCCGCCGGAGCCGGGGCAAGTCCGGCGGCGCAGATAGTGGTGGGGCCACTGCCCGCCATCAGCGCGGCCGATGCGGCGGATCAGAATTTTCAACGTGGCGCACACTTGCGCCCCGGCGGCCCGGCCGATTGCCTCGGCGTCACGCTTTTACGCAGCCATGAAAAAACTCCCCCGTCTCCTCGCAGGTGTCTTCACGGCCACGGCCCTCGCCGCCGCCGGTTATGCCCAGAATCGCACGTTCACCAACCAGTATTCCTTTGGCGACAGCCTGAGTGACAGCGGCAATCTGTTCGCGGCCACCAGTGCGCTGGGTGCCGGAAATCCGCCGGCACCTTATTTCCAAGGCCGCTTTTCCAACGGCCGGACCTTCGTCGAGCAACTCGGCAACAGCCTCGCTCTCGCCGCCACCGCGCCGGCCACGGTGAAATCCAGTCTGAATTTCGCCTTTGGTGGGGCGACGGCCAGTGGCACGTCGGCCCTGCCGCCGGCCCTGACGCTGCAACTCGGTCTCTTTCAGCAGCGGGCCATCTCCGTGGCGCGCACCGACCTGTTTACGGTGCTCATTGGCGCCAACGACCTGATCCCGGTGCTGACGAATCCCGCCACCCCGACCAACCCGTCCCTGATCGACAGCGCCGGCACCGCCGCAGCCGTTTCCACCGCGAACGCCCTTCAGTCGCTCGTCGGTCTCGGAGCCAAAAACATTGTGATTGCGGGATTGCCGAATCTCGGAGTGACACCCCGCTCAATCGCCGGTGGCAGCACCGGCCAGGCCTTCGGACTGCGGGCGACGACGGCGTTCAATGCCGAACTCTTCGCGCGCCTGCGCACCTTGTCGAATACCGCGACCGATGTGAATTTCACCTACGTGGACCTGCAGGGAATCCTCGATCGGCTGACGGTCGATTACCGGGCGCTGGGTTATGCGAATGCCACGTCGTTCGTCATCGCCCCGACGAGCGCTGGTGGCGGAGGGGACCCCAATGGCTATGTTTTCTTCGACGACATCCATCCTACCGCGAAGACGCATGCCCTCCTCGCGGCGATCGTGACGGAGGAACTCAATCCGGAGCCGGTCCTCGGCTTTGCGAGCACCACCGGCACGGCGGCGCTCGCGCTGCAGAGTCTCGCGGCCAACGCGCTCGACGCACGCGTCGCCCAACTCGGCGCCTCGCCCCGCCGGACCGGCCGCGGTGATGTCTACGCCTCCTTCAACTACGGCGACGGCAATCGTGACGCGGCCGGCTGGCGGCCGAAGTTCAACTACACGGCGCAGGTGGTCACGGCCGGCGCGGATTTCCGTGCGAGCGACGGAGTGTTTCTGGGCGGCGCGCTCAATGTCGGCCGGCTCAACGCCAAGCTGAGCGCCGGCGCGGGCAATTTCTCGGTGGAGGACAATACGGGCCGGCTCTACGCCGTCTGGCGCGGCGGCCCGGTGTCGCTCACGGCCGACGGCGATTTCGGCACGGTGCGCGTGAAGGGCATCCATCGGACGACGGCGTTCGGCGGATTTCAGACCAACGGCAAGACCGACGGCACGCATTGGGGCGCGGGCCTCAAGGCCGCCTGGACCCTCGACGCCGGCGGGTTCTCCGCGCGTCCGTGGCTCGGCCTGCGCACCGAGCGCGTGAAACTCGACGCCTACTCGGAGAAGGATGTGCCGTCGCTCTCGATGGACTTCGCCGCGCAGGAGGCGAAGAGTTCGGCCGGCGGCGTCGGCATCGACTTCGGGACCGATACCAAGGTCGCGGATCGCGCGTTGCGTTTTGACTTCAGTGCGGCGTGGCACGGTGAACTCTCGAGCCGCACGCGCAATGTGTCGGGCAAACTGGCGAACAACTTCACGCGCACCACGACCGTCGGCATCAAGGATGGCGACGGCAGCGGTGTGGCGCTCGGGGCGGCGGCGACGCTCGCCGTGGCGAAGAATTGCAGCGTGACGCTCGGCTACGCGGCTGACCTCCGCAGCGACGACAAACTGGCGAACCGCCTCTCGCTCTCGGTGCAGACGGGGTTCTGAGTTGCAGCGGCGAGTTCGGCGACCTCCGCCTCGATGGCGCGGCGCGAGCAGGCGCGGAGACGGCGGGGTTCGGCGACCCGCCCTACAGTTCTGCGCGGCGCGAGCGGCCGGCTACTTCGCGGCTTTGGCGGCTTTCGGTTTCAGGTCGATGCTGACGGGGAGTTCGCCGAGTTCGTAGTAGCGGTGCTCGATCACCTCGTCGCGCACGATGGCGACGCGGAGGCCGGACTTGGCGCCGCCAAGCGGCTTGCCGACGGGGCCGGTGGTGATGGCGTTGAGCGTGCCATCGACGGCCTCGGCGTTGCGGTGGTAGTGGCCGCAGAAAAGATACCGCACGCCGAACTCGCGGAAAAGTGCGAGGTGGGCGGCGCGGCGCGCGAGCGGGATGTTGAAATACTGGTCAGGCTCGTCGGCGCGCTTGAGAAACCACGGGTGATGCTGGAACACGACGATGTGGCGCGCGCCGCCGTCTTTGGCGCGCTGGAGCTCGGTGCGCAGCCAGCGGTCCTGATCGGCGAGGAGTTCCTGCGCCTGTTGGGGCGAGTGGATGAGCGTGGAGTTGAGCGCGATGCCCCAGAGGCCGGCGTGACGGAAGGTGAAACGATCCGGGCCGAAGATTTTCTGGTAGGCGGCGATGGTGGCGGGGGTGGGGACGTTTTCGATGTCGTGGTTGCCGCTGAGCGAGTAGACGGGGATCGCGCGGTCGATCTTGCCGAGGATGCGGCGGTATTCGGCGACCTGCGCGGGGTCGCCGGGTTTGTTGACGAGGTCGCCCGTGACGACGACGAAGGCGGGGCGCAGGCGGTTGACGGCGGTGACGGCGAACTCGAAGTTGGCGGCGTCCTGCGCGAAGTCGGCATTGTCGGTGAACATGCCCATTTGCGTGTCGCTGAGCTGGATGAAGAAGAAGGGCTCGGCGGCGGCGAGTTGGCGCAGAGGGAGTAGCGCGAAGAGGGTGAGTGCGAGGAGACGGAGGCGCATGAGAGGTGTGAGGGGAAGATGGGGAGACTCCTGGTGGAACGAGAGAGATTACGATTGTGAGAACGATGAGTCAGAACGTGCCCTTTACGCCAAAGGTCCACAGGGCGCCGTAATCGATGCGGTTGCGGAAGCGGGCGAGGGCGGGGGTGGCGTCGTTGTAGATAAACGTGTCGGTGGGCACGGCGGTGGCGTTGCGCAGGCTGGCGAAGAGGGTGTAGCGGCGGAGGAGATTCCACTCGGCCTGGGCGTCGAGGGTCGTCTGTTTCGGAATCCACGTGTAGTTGTCGGCGGGGATGCCGGCACCGGTGACGGCGGCGCCGCGGCGCTCGCCACGGTGATTCCAGTTGAGGCGGAGGTTGTAGCGCGGGCGCGTGAGGCTCGCACCCCAACTCGCGCTGCGCGGGTAGAAGTTGAACCCGGAATTGCCGACGAGCGCGCCGGTGCGGCGCTGCGAGCTGGCGTTGAAGAACACCTGCACGCCGCGCGCCCACGCGGGAAGGAAGGTGAGCGCCT
Source organism: Verrucomicrobiota bacterium (assembly GCA_016235555.1). Lineage (GTDB taxonomy): Bacteria > Verrucomicrobiota > Verrucomicrobiia > Opitutales > Opitutaceae > JACRKC01. The sequence continues at coordinate 36,562 of JACRKC010000045.1, read as the reverse complement.
GCTTGTAGTTCAGGCTGGAGCCCTCCATGCGCACGGTGCCGGGGACGTTGACCTGCGTCTGCACGCGAAACTTGCCGTAGGCGGCGGGATCGAGATCGTAGAGGTCGAGGAACTCGGGTGTGGTGGCAATGGTCTGGCCGCCGAAGAAGTCGCGGGTGTCGCGGCGAAAGGCGTTGAGCGAGAGCTGGCCGACGCCGGCGAAGTAATACTCGATGCGCACGTTGAGCGTGCGGGCGCGCCAGGGTTTGAGGCCGGCGTTGTTGACGGTGATGAAGCTGGTGGCCTCGTTGGCGTCGGGATCGGGCAAGGAGACGCCACCGGCGAACTGGTTGAAGTCAGGTCGGCCGATGGAGGTGAAGCCGGCGGCGCGCACGACGAGGTTGTCGCGAATCTGGTAGCTCGCGTTGAGGTTGGGGAAGAGGCGGAGGTATTCCCGCGTGACGTGCGTGCCGCGCTCGAGGAAGGTGAGTTGGGAAACGCCGAGCGCATCGGAGGCGGGTCGGATGAGCACGCGCGAGGTGGGTGTGCCGAGGAGGCGGCCGGCGGCGTCGCGCTGGAAATTGAGCGTGGGATCGGTGCGCGGGCCCCGGGCGGAGATGTTGGTCTGCTCGGCGCGGAGGCCGCCGGTGAGCTTGAGACGGCGGTCGAACAGTGCGACGTCACCGCGCGCGTAGGCGGCGGAGACGAGTTCGCGGGCGTATTTCGAGTTCTGGACGAGGGAGCGATACTCGTTGTTGCGGTTGACGGTGAACTGCTCGGGGCTGGCCTTCGCGCGCTCCCATGCGAGGTAGTTGCTGAGACCGTTGATGGCGGGGAAGCCGAAGGCGCCGGAGCGGTTGGCGTAGACGGGGTCGAGGAACGGCGCGGCGGACTCGTCGGTGGCGGCGTTGAGGTCGGGGCCGAGGTAGGTGTAGCCGGAAGTGAAACCGCGGTTGTCGCGGATCGACTGGCGGGCGTGGAGACCGGCCTTGAGTTTCACGGGCACGCGGCCGAAGAAATCGCGCGCGAGGTTGGCGTAGGCGGTGCGTTGCTGGTCGTCGGTGTCGTTCTGCGCGGCGGTGGCGGTGTTGAACGTCTTGCCGTCGATGGCGAATGGATCGATCACGCGGCCGGTGGCGATGTCGATCACGGTGATGGTGCCGGGGCGGATTTCCTGCACCTGGTCGAAGACGATCGTGACGTTGCGGCGGAAGCCGGTGGTGGCGTTGAAGCCGCCCTTGTCGATGTCGCGGTTGGCGTTGGTGGACTTCGAGTAGGCGAAGCCGGCGTCGGCCTTCCACACGGGTCCGTCGTGGCGCCACGTCAGCGACGGCATGTAGGTGCGGTTGTAGCGATCGCGGAGAAGATTGGTGAGCTGGAGTTCGGCGTCGCCGTTGGCCGGGCCGCTGTGCGTGGAGGTGGGCGAGAAGCCGCCGGCGGGCACGCGGTTGATCACGAAACCGAGCGTCTGGTTGGTGGCGTAGAGGTTGAAATAGGAATACTGGAAACCGAGCGAGAGGCGGTCGTGGGCCCCGAGGCGGTAGTCGAGCGTGGCGCTCGCGGAGCCGCGTTGCTGGTCCTTCGCGGCGTCGCGGTAGTTGTAGGTCGTCAGGTAGGGGCGGTCCGGCGTGCTCGCGGGGAAGTTGCCGCCAGTGGGGCCGCTCGCCGGACGCCAGAGCATCTGCGTGAAAATCTCCGGGGAGAAATTGCCCGACGTGCCGGCGGCGAGCGTGAAGCCGAAGCGGCGGCTGAGCGGGGCGACCCAGGAGAAATCGACGCCGGGCCCGGCCTTGCGCGACGGCGTGCGCCGCGGGCCGGCGGAGCGGGAGAAGCTGTTCTCATTGCTGCGCAGTGAGAGGTAGGTGCTGAAGTTGAACACGGGCCGCGCGCGCTCGAACGCCGAGCGCGGCACCAGGTTCACCGTGCCGGAGAGCGCCGCACCCTGCGATTCGGGCGTGGGCGTGTATTCGACCTCGATGCGCGAGAGGTTGTTGACCGACATCATGTCCATCGCGACGGTGCGGCCGACGTTGGTGTCGCCGACGTTGGCGCTCGCGACGCTGAAGCCGGCGAGCGTGATCGGGACGTTGGCGGCGGGTGCGCCGTTGATCGAGATGTCGCGGGCGTTGCCGCCGGTGGATTCGACCGTGACGCCGGGGATGAATTTGAGGAACTCGGCCGCGTTGCCCTCGGCGACGGTGACGAACTCGTCGGTGGAGAGGACGTTTTTGATGTTGGGCGCGAAGCGCTGCTCGTTGATCGCGAGGGCGGAGGCGGCCATCTCGCGGGACTCGCCGACGACGAAGGCGGCGAGTTTCACGGTGTCGCCCGCGGCGGGAGCCTTCGGGCCGAGCTCGATGTCGCGGGTGACTGTCGCACCGGCGGCCACGGGGAGACGCACCGATTCCGCCGGCAGCCCGGTGTAGAAGATCTGCAAGGTGACGTCGCCGGCCGGGACCGGGGCGAGGCGGAAGGAGCCGTCGGCGGCGGTGAAGGCTTCGAGCGACGAACCGGCGATCGTGAGCCGGGCGCGTTCAAGAAACTCGCCGGTGCGGGCATTCTGCACGCGACCTTCGATGGTGCCGGTGGCGGCGGGTTGAGCCGGGAGCGCGGTGGTGAGGGCTGGGAGCGTGAGCGCAAGAGCGAGAGCGAGGAGGCGGCGGAGGAGCATGAGCGGGCGGCAAGAAGAAGGCGGAGGGAAGGGTGTGCGGCTTTTGGGAAATCTTTCTCTTTCTCTTAATCGTTCTCGTTCGTCAGGGTTGGATGAGTTGGCCGCTTTCAAACCGAGAGAACGAGAAAGATTACGGGATCGAGAACGATCGGGCGGTGAGCGGGGAGGAAGAAGAAAGAGAAAGAACGGGGAGAGAAAGATCGGTCAGAAGGTGCCCTTCACGCCGAAGGACCAGAGGGAATCGTAGTAGGTGCGCTGGCGGAAGCGGGCGACGAGCGGGGTGGCGGGGTTGTAGATCTTGGTGTCGTTGGGCGTGTCGCTCACGTTGCGGAGCGCGGCGAAGAGGCCGAGGTTTTTGCGGAAGAAATATTCTCCCTGCACGTCGATGAAGAGGAGCTTCGAGGTCCAGCTGAACGTGCCGGGACCGATGCTGCGGCCGGTGACCGGATCGCCGCGGGCGAGGCCGCGGTAGTTCCAGTTGACGCGGAGATTGTATTTCTCGCGATTGAGGCTGGCACCCCAGTTGAAGCTGCGCGGGACGTAGCCGGAGAAGTTGGCGCCGTCGTCGCCGGAGGCGCGGGTCGCGGTGGCGTTGGCAAAGACCTGCACGCCGCGCGCCCAGTGCGGGAGAAACTTGAGCACCTGCTTGTAGTCGAACTCGCAGCCGGTCATGCGGACGCGGCCGGGCACGTTGTATTGCGTGGAGACGTCGAAGCGACCGTAAGTGGCGGCATCGACGTCGTAGAGTTCGAGGAATTCGGGTGTGGCGGGAAAGACGGTGGAGCCGAAGAAATTTTTGAAATCGCGGCGGAACGCGCCGACGGAAATCTGACCGACGCCCTCGAAGTAATATTCGAGGCGGACTTTTTCCGTATTCGCGCTCCACGCCTTGATGCCGGCGTTGTTGACGGTGATGCGGTTGGTCGAGGACGCGGCGGACTCGGGGTCGGGGAGGGTGAGGCCGTTGACGTATTGGGCGAAGTTCGGGCGGCCGACCGAGGTGTAGACCGCGGCGCGGGCGATGAGGTTTTCGCGGACGTTGTAGCTGGCGTTGAGGCTGGGGAAGAGGCGGAGGTATTCCTTGTCGGTGTGCGCACCGCGTTCGATGAAGGTGAGCTGGGAATAGGGGAGGCCGGCGTTGGTCGGCACGATGAGAGCCGGCGTGCCATTGGCGTTGCGCACGATCTGACCGCTGGCGTTGCGCTGGAAGGCGCGCGTGGGATCGGTGAGCGGGCCTTCGCCCTCGATGTTGGTTTGCTCGACGCGCAGGCCGCCGACGAGTTTCAAGCGGCGGTTGAGCAGCGCGAGGTCGCCGCGCAGGTAGGCGGACGAGATCGTCTCGGTGGCGAGTTTGGAGCCGGTGACTTGGGAGCGGTAGAGGGCGTTCTGGTCGGTGGTGAACTTGGTGGGGTTGTCGCGGTAGTAGTTGTAGGCCTCCTGCGTGGAGACGTATTGGAGGCGGCCGAAGCCGTAGGGGGCGACGCGCTGGGAGAAAATTTCGTCGAGGAGAATCGAAGAATTTTCCCGCGTGAAGGTGTAGGACGGCGTGGTGGCGCGGTTGTCGCGGAACGATTGGCGGACATCGACGCCGCCCTTCAGCACGAGCGGCGCGCCGGCGATGGCGAAGCCGCGGGTGAGATTGGCGTAGGCGCTGCGCTTCACGTCCTGCGTGCGGCTGGAGGTGCCGTTGCCGGTGTTGAGCTGGAAGGTGCTGAGTTGCGAGTAGTCGACGGGTGCGCCGGTGGTGCCGTCGAACACGCTGACGCGTCCGGGCCGCAGGTAGAAGATGTCGTCGAAGTTGATCGTGACGTTGGTGCGGATCGACGAGACGTTGTTCAGGTAGCCCTTGTCGATGGAGCGGAAGGTGAGTTCCTCGTGCGACAGGGCGGCGCCGCCCTCCCATTTCCAGATCGGGCCGTTGTGCCGGTAGGTGAGCATCGGCATGTATTTCAGGCGCGAGTGGTGGCGCGATTGCGAGGCCTGCGTCATCTGGCCGCGGCCGGTCTGGCCGTGCGTGAACGTGGTCGAAAACGCCGTCGGGTCCACGCGCTGCACCGAGAAGGTGATGTTGCGCTGGTTGAGCGGGGAGTCGTATTGCGCCCACTCGAGGGCGAAGGACACGCGGTCGGCGGGCGAGAATTTGTAGTCGATGGTCGCGCCGAGCGAGCGGCGCTGCGTGTGCTTGCCACCGTCCTCGACGACGTAGTCGGTGAGGTAGGGTTTGTCGGGCGTGGTGTCGGGATACTGCGTCGCGGCCGTGGTGGCGGTGATGCCGTTGGTCGCGGAGCCGCCGCCGCGCCACGTCATCGCGCCGCGCTCCTCCTCAGTGTATTGCTTGGTGTCGGCGCCGGTGAGCGTGAAGCCGAAGCGGTCGTTGACGGGTTTGATGTAGGAGAAATCGAAACCGGGATGGACCTTGCGGGTTTTGACCCAGCGCGGGCCGGGCGTCTTCTTGAACGGATCCTTCTCGTTGTCGCGCATCATGAAAAACACCGAGTAGTTGAAACGCGGGCGCGAGTAGTCGAAAGCGGAGCGCGGCACCATGTTGACGGAGCCGGCGAGTGCGGAGCCGGGCGACTCGGGGGTGGGCGAGTGGATGGCCTCGATGCGCGCCATGTTGTTCATCGAGATGGTGTGGAAGTCGACGTTGCGCGTGGTGCCGCCGCCGGAGACGGTCGAGAGATCGAAGCCGCCGATGGTGATCGGGACGTATTCGGGCGGGACGCCGCCCATCGAGACGGAGCGCGCGGCGCCGCCGATGAAGTCGATCGACATGCCGGGGAGGAATTTCAGGAAGTCGCCGACGTTGTTTTCGAGCACGCTGCCGAATTCGTCGGCGGAGAGGACGTTCACGATGTTCGAGGCGAAGCGCTGTTCGTTGATCGCGATGGCGGCGCCGTCCATCTGCTTCGAGGAAGCCACGACGAACTCGTCGAGCTTCACGACGCCGGCGGAGTCGGCGCCGAGCTGGAAGTCGCGGCGGACGGTCGCGCCGGAGGAGACGACGATGGTATCGCTTTGCTGGCCGAGGCCCGTGTAGAACACGCGCACGCGGGCCGCGCCGGCCGGGGCGCCGGTGAGGATGAAGCGGCCGTCGGGATCGGTGAGGGTTTCGAGCGCGGTGCCTTCGACGGTGACGCGGGCTTTGGCGAGGTATTCGCCGTTGCGGGCGTTGATCACGCGGCCCTCGATGGAGCCGGTGGCGGCCGCCGCGTGCGCGGAGGACCCCAGGGCGGCGAGAAGCGTGAAAGCGATCCAGTAGCGGGCGGCGAAGCGGAGCGGTGTCATGGTGAGTAAGTCGTGCAGAGTTGGTGTTGTGATGGAAACCTAGCGCGTGCGCGCCGGCGCAAGGGCCGGGTCGTCGAGGTCGAGGCGATAGAGGATCTGGTTGTAGTCGTAGCGCGGGGTCGGATCGGGGTGATTGGCGAAAGTCTTCGTGTAGGTGCCTTCGAAGTGCAGCACTGGCGAGTCCGGCGGCGTTAATTCGGGGTGAACTTGCGGATTGTAGAACGAGTAGTTGGCGTGCGACAGCACTTTCACGGCGCGGCCCCACGGGCCGGTGGGCGCAGTGGCTTCCGCATACCAGATTTCCCCGAGGGCGGAAGGCTGGCCGAAGGCCTCGGTGAAGATCGCGATCCAGCGCTGGCGGAATTGGCTCCACGCGATCGCGCCGCGGTGGGGTTTCACCGCTTTGCCGTCGGTGGCGCCGATCAGTGTCGCAGGGGGCGTGAGCGGCCCCCATTGCGCGGAATCCTGCCACGCCTCGAAAGTCGCCGGACAGCGCAGGGTCGGAAACGGATCGCCGAAGAGCACCCACGATTTGCCGGCGGCGTCGCGCCACTGGACCGGATGACCATGCGGCAGCGCAGGAGGTTTCGGTGCCGCGGCGGACTTCGTCCAGACCACGCGCAGGCGCTCGAAGTTCTCGGTGCGTTCGTTCCACACGCAGAGGCCGTGCTCGTAGGCGGCGAGGGGCGGCGTGATCTTCGCGTAGGTGGCGACGAGGTGTGGCGTGCCGTCGCGGTCGGGGAGGCTGAGGAAGCCGTCGAGCCAGGTGGGGCCGCTGCCGGGCAACTTCGCGATGGCGCGCGGGCGATGCTCGGCGTCGGTGAAATAGGCGAAGCGCGGGCGCAGCGGTGGTTCGAGCGAAGCGAGTGGCTGGAGCGGCGTGGTGGCGCCGGTCATGTCGAAGAGACCGAGCGGATAGCGGGCGAGCGTGGTGTCGCCCCAGGCCCAGAAGAGTTTTCCGCGGTGGACGGCGTTTTGCACGCTGTCGCAGCCGAGCACGCCGGACTCGGGCCAGTCGGTTTCGCGACCGAGTTTCTGGCTCTCGGCGAACAGTCCCGCGCCGGTGAGGCGACCGAGGCGGCGCGCGATGATCGTGCGGTCGACTTCGACGCGGAGCGTCGCGCCGGGTCGAGGGGTGAGGCGCACGCCACGGTAGCCGAAACCGTCCTTGGGCCGCTCGTAGCCATGGCCGATGACGTCGAACCATACTTCGCGATCCATCAACTCGGGCAGGTCGAAGGCGATGACGCCGGCGTTGTCGCTGACGAAGCGGGCTTGGTGTGTCGTGCGCAGCTCGACGAGCGGCACGGGCCAGCCGGAGCCGCGCTCGACGATTTCGAGGCGGCAGGGTTCGGCGGCGGTGACGCGCAGGGCGGCAAGTCCGCAGAGCGTAGCGGCCGACGTGAGGAGGCCGGCGAGCAGTCCTGCACTTCTGCGCCACAGGCGGCTATGAGATGGTGGGTATGCGGTCATGCCGTGCGGTGGCCCGGCTCAGCGGGCGTCCCTGCCCCCCGAGGTTTAACGATCATCGTGAGCCGGCGGGCAGGGACGTCCGCCGCTACGCCGTGCTGCCGCAGGTGGACGCGCACCTTTGCCGGCTTTTTCGACGTGCTCCCGGAGGCGAAGCCGCCACCTGTGGGGATGGCGACCGCGGCGGGAACGCGGCAGGCGGGGCGGGTTTGCATCATGGCACGGCGGTGCGGGGTAGCAGGGCGGGTTTCCGTGACGCCGGACGGGGAGGCCAAGTTTCTGACGCTCGAAGCAGAATATTTCTAGCAACGAATCCACAAGCATGGTCGTCTGTCCGGCCCGGACAGGTGCTTTCGCCTGCTCCCGCCAATCTCATGTCACTCCCTGCTGCATTTCGCCGCTCCTGGTTGCTCTACGGTCTCGTCGCGCTCGGGTTTGCCGGCGCCGTCGGTTATTACGGCTTCGTTTACGAGCCGCCGAAGCGCATGAGCATGTTCGGTCCCGGCCGTTCGCGTGGCGCCATGATGGCCACGCCCGTGCGGGCGGTCGCGGTGAAGCGGGGCGACCTTGCGGTGCACTTGCGCGCGATCGGCACCGTGACGCCGCTCAACACCGTGACGGTGCGCAGCCGCGTCGACGGGCAGCTGTTGCGCATCAATCTGGTCGAGGGCCAGCCGGTCGAGGCCGGGCAATTGCTGGCGGAAGTGGACCCGCAGCCATTTCAGTTGAAACTCACGCAGGCGGAAGCGCGGCTGCGCCAGGATCAGGCCCAGGTGCTCACGGCCAAGGCCGACCTCGAGCGTTTCAGGCAACTGCACGCACAGAATCTCGTGACCCAGCAGCAGCTCGAAGCGCAGCAGGCGCTCGTGGCCGATCGCGAGGGTGCGCTGGCGGGCAACCAGGCGATGGTCGAGGACGCGCGCCGCCAGCTCGCCTATACGAAAATCGAGGCTCCGATTGCCGGGCGGCTTGGCCTGCGGCAGGTGGACGCCGGCAATCTCATCCGGGCCAACGACAGCGCCGGCCTTGTCGTGATCACCCAGACGCGCCCGATTTCGGTGATGTTCACGGTGCCGGAAATCGACCTGCAAAAGGTGCTCGAGCCGATTCGCGCCGGCGAACAGCTCAGCGTCGTGGCGTGGGATCGCAACGAACAGGCGCGCCTGGCCGAGGGCACGCTCAAGACGATCGACAACCAGATCGACCTCGCCACGGGCACGCTGAAACTGAAGGCGGAGTTTCCCAACGCCGACGAGAAGCTGTTCCCGAACCAATTTGTGAACATCCGGCTGCATGTCCGCACGTTGAAGGACGCCGTGCTGGTGCCCTCCGCGGTCGTGCAATACGGCTCCCGCGGCACCTACGTCTACATGGTGAATGAAAAGAGCGAAGCCACCATCCGCGACGTCGTGCTCGGGCCGACCGATGGCGTGACGCTCGCGATCACGAAGGGACTCGAAGGCGGGGAGAAAGTCATTCTTGAAGGTCTCGATCGCCTGCGCGAAGGAAGGCCGGTGACGCTCGTGGCCGAGGACGGCATGAAGGCGCCGCCGCCGATGGCCGGAAAAGCGCCGGGCGGAGAAAAAGGCGGCGACAAGTCCGGTGAGAAGGGTGGCAAACGGAAGAAGAAGGACCAATGAGTGCGGTGCAAAAACCGGGTCGCGATTGGCGCACGACGGCCACTGCCGGAGCTGTAGCGGCGGTCTATGACCGCCGATTCGGTGCGCGCAAACGGACGGCGGTCATTGACCGCCGCGACAGCAGGAGTGGATCGCCCGCTGCCGCATGAGCCCCTCACGGCCGTTCATCCTCCGCCCCGTCGCGACGAGTCTGCTGATGGTGGCCTTGCTGCTGTCGGGTGTGCTCGCCTACCGGTTGCTGCCGGTCGCGGCGCTGCCGCAGGTCGATTTTCCGACGATCCAGATTTTCACGTTCTATCCCGGCGCGAGCCCGTCGGTCGTGGCGAGTGCGATCACGGCGCCGCTGGAGCGCCGCTTCGGCCAGATCCCCGGCGTGAACCAGATGTCGTCGACCAGTTCGGCCGGTGCGTCGGTGATCACGTTGCAGTTCGCGCTCGAGGTCTCGATGGGCGTGGCCGAGCAGGAAGTGCAGGCCGCGGTCGCTGCCGCGAACAACCTCCTCCCGAACGATCTCCCGACGCCGCCGGTTTATCGCAAGGTCAACCCGGCTGACGCGCCCATCCTCACGTTCGCCGTGACGTCGGCGAGCCTGCCGCTGCCGCAGGTGCACGATCTCGTCGACACGCGGGTGGCCCAGAAACTCGCGCAGATCCCGGGTGTCGGCATGGTGAGCCTCGCGGGCGGCCAGCGGCCCGCAGTGCGGGTGCAGATCAATCCCGGCGAACTCGCCGCGCGCGGCATGAACCTCGCCGATGTGCGCACCGCCATCGCACAGGCGAGCGCCAACCAGCCCAAGGGCAGCTTCGACGGCCCCATCCGCTCGATTTTGATGGATGCGAACGACCAGCTCCGCTCCGTCGACGAATACAAGAATCTCATCCTGGCCTGGCGCAACGGCGCGCCGCTCCGCCTCGGCGAGGTCGCCCGCATCGAAAACGCCGCGGAGGACCGCCGCCTCGCCGCGTGGGCGGACAAACTGCCCGCGGTGCTCATCAACGTCCAGCGCCAGCCCGGCGCCAACGTGATCGACGTGGTCGACCGCGTGCAGGCGATGATGCCCCAGCTCTCCGCCAGCCTGCCCACGGCCGTCGATCTCGCGATCCTGACGGACCGCACGCAAAGCATCCGCGCCTCGGTGCGCTCGGTGCAGCACGAACTCATCTTCGCGATCGCGCTCGTGGTGCTCGTGACGTTCCTGTTCCTGCGCAATTTCGCCGCCACCATCATCCCCAGCATCGCGGTGCCGCTGTCGCTCGTGGGCACGTTCGGCGTGATGTATCTCGCGGACTTTTCGCTCAACATCCTCACGTTGATGGCGCTCACGATCGCGACCGGCTTCGTCGTCGACGATGCGATCGTGATGCTGGAAAACATCGCGCGCTACCGCGAGCAGGGCGCCTCGCCGATGGAGGCCGCGCTCAAGGGCGCGGCGCAGATCGGATTCACGCTGGTGTCGCTGACGATCTCGCTCATCGCGGTGCTGATCCCGCTGCTGTTCATGGGTGGCGTGGTCGGGCGGCTGTTCCACGAGTTTGCGATCACGCTGGCGGTCTCGATCCTGATTTCGCTGGTCGTGTCGCTGACGCTCACGCCGATGATGTGCGCGCGCATGCTGCCGGAGCACGCGCCCGAGCAGGGCGCGCCCGGTTTCCTCGATCGCGTGATTGCGAAATACGGCGAGTGGCTCGACTGGGTGCTCGACCGCCAGCGGCTGTTCCTGTGGATCACGGTGGGCACGCTGGCGCTGACGGCCGGGCTCTACCTCGTGGTGCCGAAGGGCTTCTTCCCGGTGCAGGACAATTCCGCCATCCAGGCGGTGACCGAGGCGCCGCAGTCGATCTCGTTCTCGGCGATGGCCGAGCGGCAGCGGGCGCTCGCGGCCAAGGTGCTCGAGGATCCCGCGGTGCAGAGTCTGTCGTCGTTCATCGGCGTCGATGGCACCAACGCCACGCTCAACAGCGGCCGCATGCTCATCAACCTCAAGCCGCACGGCGAACGCCGCGACCCGGCCGGCAAAGTCATCGCGCGCCTGCGCGAGGCGGCGCGCACCGTCGAAGGCATCACGCTCTACCTGCAGCCGGTGCAAGAACTCACGATCGAGGACAAGGTGAGCCGCACGCAGTTTCAGTTCACGCTCACCTGCCCCGACGACCGCCTGCTCGACGAATGGGTGCCGCAGGTCGTGACGCACTTGCAGGAACTCCCGCAGCTGGCCGACGTGGCGAGCGATCTCCAGAACCGCGGCCTGCAGGCCTACCTCGAAATCGACCGCGACGCGGCGAGCCGGCTCGGGGTGACCGTAGCCGACATCGACGATGCGCTCTACTCGGCGTTCGGCCAGCGGCAGATTTCCACGCTCTTCACGCAGGCCAGCCAGTATCGCGTGGTGATCGAGGTCGACCCGCGCCTTTCGGCCGGGCCGGATGCGCTCGCGGGCGTCTACGTGCGCACGCGCGGCGGCAAACCGATCCCGCTGTCGAGCGTGGCACGCGTGAGCGAGCGGCCGACCACGCTGCTGCTCAATCACGTCGGCCAGTTTCCGGCGGTCACGATCTCGTTCAACCTCGGCACCAAGGCGTCGCTCGGCGACGCGGTGAAGGCGATCGAGCGCGCGGCGCACGAGCTGGAGTTGCCGCCGGCGATCGAGATGCGTTTCGAGGGCGCGGCCAATGCGTTCCGCGACTCGCTCTCGAGCACCCTTCTCCTCGTGCTCGCGGCGGTGGTGACGATGTATATCGTGCTGGGCGTGCTCTATGAGAGCAGCATCCATCCGATCACGATTCTTTCGACGCTGCCCTCGGCGACGGTCGGCGCGCTGCTGGCGCTCGAATTGACCGGCCAGCCGCTCGATATGATCGCGGTCATCGGCATCGTGCTGCTGATCGGTTTGGTGAAGAAGAACGGCATCATGATGGTCGATTTCGCGCTGGAAGCGGCGCGCAGCGAGGGCCTCTCGTCGCGCGAGGCGATCAAGAAGGCGGCGCTGCTGCGCTTCCGCCCGATTCTGATGACGACGCTGGCGGCCTTGTTCGGCGCGCTGCCGCTGATGTTCTCGACGGGCTCGGGGGCCGAGCTGCGGTCGCCGCTCGGCCTGGTGATGGTCGGCGGGTTGCTCGTGAGCCAGGTGCTCACGCTGTTCACGACACCGGTGGTGTATTTGTTCTTCGATCGACTCGCGCAGCAATCGCGGGCGCGGAAGAAAATCGCCGCGGCCGGCGTGGCGAAATCGCAGCCGGCATGACCAACGGGCCGGCAACTTTCGTGTTGGCCGTAGGGCGGGTCTGTGACCCGCCCTGCGAACCTTCAGCGCGGAAATGGGCGGGTCACAGACCCGCCCTACGGCGGAGTCCTTGCGCATGAACCTCGCGCATCCATTTGTTAGGCGGCCGGTGGCGAGCTGCATGATCGCGGCGGCGCTCGTGCTGGTCGGCTTGCTCGCTTACCGGCTGCTGCCGGTCTCCCCGCTGCCGCAGGTGGATTTTCCGTCGATCCGCGTCAGCGCGTCGCTGCCCGGTGCGAGCCCCGAGACGATGGCGGCCAACGTCGCCGCGCCGCTCGAGCGCGCGCTCGGCGCCATCTCGGGGGTGACGAGCGTCTGGTCGGAGAGCCGGCAGGGGAACACGAGCATCCAGTTGGAATTCGCGCAGGGCCGCGACGTGAACGAGGCCGCCCGCGAGGTGCAGGCCGCGATCAACATCGCGCGCGGCCAGCTCCCGGCGGGCATGCCCGGCATGCCCACGTTCCGCAAATCCAACCCCTCGCAGTCGCCGATCATGGTGCTGGCGCTGAGTTCGCCGAACATCGCGCCGGGCCACCTCTACGATTTCGCCTCGACGATTCTCGCGCAGAAAATCTCGCGCATCTCCGGCGTGGGGGAAGTGCAGCTCGGCGGCAGTTCGCTGCCGGCCGTGCGCGTGCAACTCAATCCGCACGCGCTGTCTTCGTCCGGCATCGCCCTCGACGAGGTGCGCCGCGCGATCAGCACGGCGAATTCGCTGCGTCCGCGCGGCGTGGTCGAGGACGGCGAGCGCCAGTGGGAGGTGCAGACGAGCAACCAGCTCCGCCGCGCCGGGCAATACCTGCCGCTGGTCATCCGCTATCGCGACGGCGCGCCGGTGCGGCTTGGCGATGTGGCTAAAGTGACCGACTCCGTCGAGGATCGCTACAGCTCCGGTTTCCACAACCACCGCCCGGCGGTGTTGCTCATGATCAGCCGCGAGCCGGGCGCCAACATCATCGAGACGATCAACGCCATCAACGCCCAGCTCGGCCCGCTGCGAGCGTTGCTGCCGGCGGACGCAGAGCTGTCAGTGGTGAGCGATCGCTCGCCGGCGATCCGCGCGACCCTCTACGAATCCCAGAAGACCCTCGCGATCGCGGCGGGCCTCGTGATGCTCGTCGTCTACCTGTTCCTCGGGAGCCTGCGCTCGACGCTGATCCCGTGCCTCGCGATCCCGGTGTCGATCCACGGGACGTTCGGCATCATGTATCTCTACGGGTTTTCGCTGAACAACCTGTCGCTGATGGCGCTCATCGTGGCGACGGGGCTCGTGGTCGACGATGCGATCGTGGTGCTGGAAAACATCTCGCGCCACATCGAGCGCGGCCTGTCGCCGTATCGCGCGGCGGTGAAGGGCGCGGGCGAGGTCGGCTTCACGCTCGTGGCGATGACCCTGTCGCTCGTGGTCGTGTTCGTCTCGATCCTGTTCATGGGCGGCATCGTCGAGCGGTTGTTCCGCGAGTTTTCGATCACGCTCGCGGCGGCGATGATGGTGTCGCTGGCGGTGTCGCTGACGCTCACGCCGGCGCTGTGCTCGCGCTGGCTGCTGCGGCGCGAGGCGAAGCCGCGTGCGGGCTTCGCGCACGCGACGGAGACGTTTTTTGCCAAGGTGCGGCGCGGCTATGCGCACACGCTCGACTGGGCGATGCGGCACCAGCCGCTCATGGCGATCATTCTGGTCGGCACCGTCGGGCTCAACATCACCCTCTACATCAAGAGCCCGAAGGGCTTCCTGCCGATGCAGGACACGGGGCAGATCTTCGGCTTTGCGCGCGGCGACGACGGGTTTTCGTTCGGACTCATGCAGCCGAAAATCGAGATCTTCCGCAAACTGCTGCTGGAGGATCCAGCCGTGCTGGACGTGACCGGCACGGCGGGTGGCAGCTCGGGCACGAGCAACGCGCGCCTCACGATCCGCCTGAAACCGCTGAAGGAACGCAAGGCCTCCGCGCAGGAGGTGATCAACCGCATCCGCGAGAAGGCGCCGCTCGTGGCGGGCGGCAACCTCTACATGTTCGTGGCGCAGGACATCGACCCGCCGCGCATGTCGGACGGCACGTCCTACGATCTCACGCTGATGGCGCCGGAGGTCCCGCTCCTGCGCAAGTGGGTGCCCAAGGTGGCGGAGGCGCTGCGGGAGCTGCCCGAACTCGTGGATGTTTACGCGCCCTCCGAAGGCGGCACGCAGGAAGTCATGCTGCACATCGATCGCGAAGCGGCGCGGCGGCTGGGGGTCGACGTGCAGATGGTGACCAACGTGCTCAACAGCTCGTTCAGCCAGCGGCAGATCGCGACGCTTTACGAGCGGATGAACCAATACCGCGTGATCATGGAGCTGGAGCCGCAATACACGTCCGACCCGACGGTGCTCGATCGCGTGATGGTGATCGGGGCGAACGGCACGCGCGTGCCGCTCTCGGCCTTCACGCGTTACGACTACGGGCTGGTGGGCGACCGCGTGCGGCATCGGGCGCTGTTCGCGGCGGAAAATCTCGGCTTCGGCCTCGCGCCGGATGTCTCGCTGGAGCAGGCGATGACGGCCATCGACCAGGCGATGGCGAAAATCATGCTGCCGACGGATGTGCAGGCGAAGATGTTCGGCTCGGCGCAGTCGTTCCAGCAGAGCCTCCAGTCGCAGCCGTTCCTGATCCTCGGCGTGCTGGTCGCGGTCTACCTCGTGCTCGGCATGCTCTACGAAAGCCTGGTGCACCCGCTCACGATCATTTCGACGCTGCCGTCGGCGGGTCTCGGGGCGCTCCTGTTGCTGCGCCTGATGAACGAGGAGTTCTCCCTCGTGGCGTTGCTCGGGCTGTTCCTGCTCATCGGCATCGTGATGAAAAACGCGATCCTGATGATCGACTTCGCGCTCGCGGCGGAGCGGCGCGACGGCATCAGCCCGCGCGCGGCGATCTTCGAGGCGGCGCAACTGCGGCTGCGGCCGATCCTGATGACGAATTGTGCGGCGCTGCTCGGCGCGCTGCCGCTGATCCTCGCGACGGGCGAGGGCGTGGAAATGCGCCGTCCGCTCGGCATCGCGATCGTGGGCGGCATCGTGGTGAGCCAGTTGCTGACGCTCTATACGGTGCCGGTGGTGTATCTGTGGATCGACCGGCTGCGGGTGCGGTTCGGGAAAAAGTCGGCGACGGCGCCGACGCTCTTACCCGAGGTGGAGCGGAGTATCTTCTGAGGAGGCTTCGAGCCAGCGGCGTCGGGCGTGAAGCCCGACCTGCGGGTGGTGTGAGCTGGCGGACGGGAGCGCGCCGGGGCGGTGGAGGAGAAGATTGTTGCGGACCTGCGTGGCGGCGGGCCTCTCTGCCCGCCGAGGCTTGACAGGAATCCTGAACCGGCGGGCAGGGACGCCCGCCGCTACGCCACACGTTCGTCCGTTCGATAGCGGATTGCGTTGAAGTGTAGCCGTGCCCGGCACGTAGGTCGGGCTTTACGCCCGACACTTGTCCGCCTACGGCGGATGTCGGGGATAAACCCCGACCTACACAAACGGCTACGGATTTTTTATCGCTCAACGGCTGACGGGCGGGTGCTCGCGGGCGCCTTCCGCTTCGAGGATGGGCCAGGTCGCGCGGTCGGGGCTCGCGTAGGGGCCGATTTTTTCGACGGGGATCGGCTGGAAGCCGAGCGCGAACGCCGGCGAATCCGGCTGGAGGCGGTAGTCGTCGCGCGCGGGATCGACGAATCTGGGATCGGCAATCACGGAGTGCTGGTCGAGGCCGGCGGCCTGCCACGCGGCCCATTCGTCGAGGCCGGGTTTTTTCAGACCGGTGCGGAGCGGCTGGCCGGCGTGCCAGAGCAGGTTTCGATCGAAGGCGTTGTGCGCCGTCGAAAAACTCCGCTGGGTGACGTAGGCCGTGGCGGGATTCTTCCAGTAGACGATGTTTTTGGAAAACGTGTTTCCCGCCATGATCGTGTGGTCGGGCAGCACGGCGTCGCGCGGGTGGAGTTTCATGCCGGGCATCGTGCGCCACTCCGGCCGGTCGACGACCGACTCGTAGGCCCGGATCATCGTGGGCGAGTGCGTGGTCCAGTAGCGGTGTTTGTCGGTCCAGCCGCTGAGCTGGATCTGCTGCTGCGTGCCCTCGACGAGGATGTTGTTTTCGACGGTGTTGTCGCGGCCGTTGTGCAGGTGGATGAGGCCGCGCTGGGCGCGGGCGACGATGTTGCCGTGGACGGTGACGCCGCCGGTGTTGTCGTCGAGGTAGATGCCCCAGGCGAAATGCGGCGAGACCCACTTCCCCTTTTCGTAGCCGAAGCCGAGCATGTCGTGGAAGAAATTGTGGCGGATGACGCAGCCGCGGGAGCCGAGCCAGTCGCGGCCGCCGGTGTAGATGCCGCCGGTGTCGGCCGTCTCGAGGTTCACGTGGCGGATGTGGTTCAGCTCGATCACGTGGTTGTTGCCCATGAACTGGATCGCGAAGCGCGGGCAGTCGTGGATGAGGTTGTGCGAGGCGCGCTGGCCGACGCCGCGCAGCGAGACGCCGACCCCCTGCTTGTAGAGGACGCCGGTGTGGTGGATGTAGTTGTTGTCGGCGGAATTTCCCGCGGGCGTGAGGGTCTGCTGGTCGCCGCCGGCGAGGCCGATGGCGGAGGCGCCGATGGCGTGAAAATCGCAACCGACGACGCCGTTGCCGGTGCCGCCGTCGATCGTGATGCCGTTGCCGTGGTAGTCGCCGACGTTGCGCACGGTGCAGGCGACGAGGCGGCAGGCGGTCGTGCCCTTGAACGTGAGCGCGGTGCCCTCGCAGCCCTCGAAGGTGAGACCGCGGAAGGTCACGTGCGCGGTGCCGGGCGCGAGTTCGACCAGCGAGCGCAGCGTGGGGGCGAACACGGTGTTCAGGTCGGCGCCGTCGGGTGGCCAGAAATAGAGCGTGGCGGTCGCGCGATCGAGATACCACTCGCCGGGGGCGTCGAGTTCCTCGCGGACGTTGCGCACGTAATAGCGGTCGGTGGGGCGGATGGCGTAGGAGCAGTCGGCGGCGAGCTTGATCGTGCGCGTGGCGCGGTCGAGCGAGGCGATGCGCACGAGGTTGTTCCACCAGTTGTAGCGCGGGAAGATCATGACCTCGGCTTCCTCGGGGTGCGCCCACGCGCGGTCGTCGGACGCGGCGTAGCGGAGCGTGCGTTTGTCCTCGCCGGGGATTTCCTTGTAGATGTCGACGTGTTCGCCGGCGACGTAGGCGAAGCCGCCGCCGTAGGGATTCTGCGGATCGAAATTGGGGTAGCGCGCGAGGATCTGCTGGCGGCCGTCGCAGAGCAGCATGCGGAAGGCGACGCCCTTGAAGCCCTGCGCGCCGACGTCGGCCTTCAGGATTTTCCCCTGGTGCGGGACGAAATTAGCGATCGGTTTGCCGCCGACGATGAGCGGGCGTTCGTCGCGATAACCGCGCCACACCACCGGAGCGGAGGCGGTGCCCGAGTCGCGGGCCTCGAACTGCACCGGCCGGGCGAGCGAGTAGCGGCCGGCGCGGAGGTGCACGGTGACCGGCTCCGCGGCGGCGGCGGGGCTCGCGGTTTTCCGGGCGCGGATGGCGTCGCGGGCGCGTTCGAGCGTGGCGAACGGCCGGGCGAGCGTGCCGGGGTTGGTGTCGGCGCCGTTGGGCGCGACGAAGTAGTCGGCCGCGGGAGCCGGAAGAGTAGACAGTGTGAGCGCGAGACCGAGGAGGCGGAGGTGCATGGCGACGCAATGGTGACGGTTTTCGCAGATGCGCAGTAACAAGCAGGCGGTGAGGCGCTCGTTCCAAAAAACCAAGCGCGTTGGGGGCAACGCGCTCCACCCTATGCAGGGGTCGCGACGGCAAAATCCACACTGGTTCCTGCAACATCTGCCGAGACATGCGGTGCGGGTTAAACTAGGCTCGCTCCCGACGCGCTTTGGGTTGACCTTGCCCCGCCCCGAGCGTCGCGTCGGGCTTCAATCATGAAGAAGGTTTTCACCCTGCTGCTCGCCGGAGGCGAAGGGGCGCGGCTGTTTCCACTGACCAAGTATCGGGCCAAGCCGGCCGTGACGTTTGGCGGCATCTACCGGTTGATCGATTTCACGCTGTCGAACTGCGTGAACTCCGGGCTGCGGCAGATCGGCGTGGTGATGCAGACCAAGTCCACGTCGCTCAGCCGCCACCTCAACCAGGCGTGGAACGTTTTCCGCCCGGAGCTCGATGAATATGTTTTCCCGATCCACCCCTCGCTGAGCAAGGAAGGCGACGTGTTCAAGGGCACGGCCGACGCGGTGTTTCAGAACCTGCGCATGATCGGGACCGACACGACGACGGTGCTGATCGTGTCGGGCGACCACATCTACAAAATGGACTACGCGAAGATGGTCGCGCGGCACCGGGCGAGCCGGGCCGAGGCGACGGTCGCCGTCATCGAGGTGGAGGCCGCGGCCGCCGGGCAGTTCGGCATCGTCGAGGAGGACGCCGAGGGGCGGATCGTGGGGTTCGAGGAAAAACCGGCGCAGCCCAAGCTCTCGGGCCGCGCGCCCGGGAAAGCGCTCGCCTCGATGGGCGTGTATCTGTTCGACCGGCAGTTGCTGCTCGACGAGCTGACGACGGCGGCGATGGCGACGGGCGAGGTGGATTTCGGGCACGACATCCTGCCGAAGCTCATCCACCGGCACCGCGTGATGGCGTATGATTTCGTGGACGAAAACAAGAAGCAGGCGGTCTATTGGCGCGACGTCGGGACGATCGATGCGTTCTGGGCGGCCAACATGGACCTCGTGGGCGTGGACCCGATCTTCAATCTCTACGATCGCGCGTGGCCGCTGCGCACGTATCAGGCGTCGAATCCACCGGCGAAATTCGTCTTTGCCGACGACGTGCCGCACGGCCGGTGCGGCAAGGCGCTCGATTCGATCGTGTCGTCGGGCGCGATTGTGAGCGGCGGCATGGTGCGGCGGAGCGTGCTGTCGCCCAATGTCCTCATCAACAGCTGGGCCGACGTCACGGATTCGGTGCTGATGGATGGCGTGGTGGTGGGGGATTTCTGCCGGATTCACCGGGCGATCATCGACAAAGGCGTCGTGATCCCGCCGGGCACGGTGATCGGCTGCAAGCCGGAGGAGGATCGGAAACGGTTTTTTGTATCGCCGGGCGGCGTGGTGGTGATTCCGAAATACGCGGAGGTGGCGGGTCCGAATAGATTGGCGGGAGGCCGGCCGGCCTGAGCCGAAATCCGGCATTTGTGGTGGAGCGCGTTGCCCGCAACGCGCTGGTTGTCGCGTGACTCACGAAAGCGCGTTGGGGGCAACGCGCTCCACCTCGAGAGAATCGCTTCGTGGAGGAACAACCGAAGGCGATGATCCGGCTGCAGCGGTGTAACGAGTTTCGTAGCCGTTTTCGCAGGTCGGGCTTTACGCCCGACGCCCGCCACAGGCGGACACGTGTCGGGGATAAACCCCGACCTACCTGCCGGTCGGAGCTACACTTCAACTGAAACGACTCTCGGGCCATTGTCATTGCGAGGTGCGCGAAGCGCGCCGTGGCAAACCAGCTGGATTGCTTCGTCGCGTCGCTCCTCGCAATGACAGGAGACCCGGGCGATTGGCAGGACGGGTCGTGTCGTGCGGCTACTTGGTGTTCGGCCCGGCTTTTTTCTTGGCCTTCTTTTTCGCCGCGTCGGGGGACTCGTTCGGGTCGGGCTTGGCGTGGGCGCGGATGGCCCAGGCTTCCCACTTGGCGAGGAGTTCCTTCGTGCGGGCGGGCTCGGTGGCAGCCAGGTTGTTGAGCTCGGTGCGGTCCGACTTGAGGTTGTAGAGTTCCCACGGGCCGGTGCGGCTTTGGCGCACGAGTTTCCAATCGCCGACGCGCACGGCGGCGTTGCCCTCGTGCTCCCAGAAGAGCGCCTCGCGCGAGATCGGCTGGTTGGCGAACGCGGGCACGAGGCTGCGGCCTTCCATCGGCAGGATCGCGTGGCCGTTGAAGATCTTCGGGTAGTTCGCTCCTGCAACGTCAACCAGCGTGGCCATCACGTCGATCAAGTGACCGGGTTGCGTCCGAAATTCGCCGCGCGCTGCGATCTGGGCGGGCCAGTGGGCGATGAGCGGCGTGGCGATGCCGCCTTCGTGGTTGTAGTGCTTGTAGCGGCGGAAGGGCGTGTTTTGCAGGTGCGCCCACGACTCGCCGCAATACCACGCCGACGTGGCCTGGGTGGGATCGCCGTCGGTGCGACCGTTGGGGCCGCTCTCGGCGTTGCCGCCGTTGTCGCTCATGAAAAGGATGAGCGTGTTGTCGAGCACACCGCGCTCGCGCAGGGCGTCGACGAGCCGGCCGACGGCCCGATCCATGTGATTCACGCACGCGGCGTAGACGGCCATGAGATGATCGAAGCGATCCTGCTGCTCGGACGTGAGCGAGTCCCAAGCGGCGATTTCGCTCACGCGTGGCGCGAGCGGCCACGCGGGATCGATGAGGCCGATCTGCTTCTGCTTCGCGTAACGCTCGGCGCGAAGTTTGTCCCAGCCGGCTTTGTAGCGGCCGCGGAATTTCGCGATGTCCTCGGCGGGGGCCTGGAGGGGGAAGTGCGGGGCGTTGTGCGCGAGGTAGAGGAAGAACGGTTTTCCCGTCGGGCGGGACTCGTCGATGAACTTGATCGCCTGATCGGTCCACAGATCGGTCGAATACCAGTTGGCGCCGAGGCGCGGATCGGTGTCGGCGAGTTTCTCGCCGTTGAGATCGACCACGGCGCGCGGGTGGCCGGGTTGATAGAAACCGCCGGCGGCCGCGGTGAGCGAGCGGTCGAAACCGCGTTTCCATGGCACGACGCCGGCGGCCTGGCCCACGTGCCATTTGCCGGTCATGATGGTGAAGTAGCCGGCGGGGCGGAGGACCTCGGCGAGCGTGACGCAGGAGTCGTTGAGCCGGCCGCGGAAGCCGGGAAACGCCGCGCCGTCGTCGTTGACCATGTGGCCGACGCCGGTCTGGTGCGGATAAAGCCCGGTCAAGAGCGAGGCACGCGTGGGGCAGCAACGGCCGGTGTTGTAGAACTGGGTGAAGCGCAGGCCGCTCGCAGCGAGCTTGTCGAGGTTGGGCGTGGGGATTTCGGAGCCGTAGCAGCCGAGGTCGGAGACGCCCATGTCGTCGACGAGGATGACGACGATATTCGGCTTGGTCGTGGTGGCGGCGCGGGTCGTGACAGCGGCGGCGACAGCCAGGGAAAGGAAAGCGAGGAGGAGTCGGCGAATCATGGGGTGAGGCGGGTGATGTTCTGCGAGATGTGTGAGTGCGACGCAATCATGCGGTGTCAAAGGCGGCGAAGTTGGCGTCCGGGAAGAGGGACCGCGGATTACGCTGATGGCGCGGATGGTCGAGGGAGGTGCGGCCGCAACCCGCGAAACTGCGTGATCTGCGGTTCGGGAAATTCCGGCGCATCGAGCGCAAGGCCCGCTGAGATATGGGCGGCATTTGGGTGGGAGAATCCAGCGCGGACTCCGGCGCAGGGATTTGAGCGGAAACGAAATTTCGGTTGCGGCCGTTTATTGAGAATCCAGTTTCGCCGACATGCCGACATCACCCCGAAGTTGGTCAAAGCCATGTTAGGTGTTGTTACGCGCTTATGCCGACAAGGTCACATCGCCCGAAGCCACGCATCAGCCCGATTGACGTCGGCAGCATCGTTCAGTCTATGGCCTACGGCGAGTGCAGTGCCGAGTCGTGGCAGCACTTTGTTTCCACCCCGATTGAAAACTTGGAGCTTGAGACCATACGGCGTCGCTGCCTTCAGCTTCCGGCGTTGTATCCACCAGAGAGCAGTGCGGACTACTGCGGCCCGGAGGGTCGTCAGATTATGTGTCGCATTGCGGACGGTTTGTTCCGACTCCCAGGCGTGCGACGGAAGGGCCGATGGAGTCAGTTGATTTCTCCGCGCCGACCACAACGCCCAACCCTGAGAGTTGTGTGCAACCAGCCGCCGTAGCGAACTGCTCCGCGCGTCACGCTGGCTGCTTCCGGCCTCCGCCATTCCCCCACCACGCAGCCAGCGCGCCGCGCTCCGCAGTCGCTGAGCTTTGGCGTCGTTAAAAGCCGAGGCGGTCGATGTTCCGGTGGAGGCGGGTGAGGGCGGTGGCGTAGCGCTCGGGGATGAGGCCGTGTTTGTCGGGGCCGACGTCGAGGAGGAGGTTGGCGCCGCGGGACGTGCTCGTGAGATACATGCCGAGCAGCTCGGCGTCGGAGCGCGGTTGGTCGCGCTCGGTGTAGAACCAGTCGGAGCCGATGGGATCGCACACTTCGCCTGGGAGGTAGAAATTCTGTCCGTCGATGTTGCGCCATTTCACGTGGCCGGTGCCGGAGTTGGGGAGGAAGCGCTCGATCGGGATCAGGTCGGTCGGCCAGGCCCGGTCGACGAAGAGCTCGGAGCCGTCGCCGATGCCGTGGTTGTAGAGGATGAGCGCGGCGGGCTGGCGGGCGGCGATGTGGGCGTAGAGCCGGTTGCGGTAGTCGCGCGGGAGCAGGTGCGGAATGTCGAGCCACCACTCGGCGACCGGGCCGTAGTGGTCCATCAGCTCGGTGATCTGCGCCCACTGGAAATCAAGGTAGGCCTGCGTCACGTAGGCGGAGCTGCGGTTGACGGGCGGGCCGGTGCGCGCGAAGCCGAGCGGGGCGACATTGGGCGAGAGGGAGCCGAAGCGATTGTGGTTGTCCCACGAGCAATAGTAGAAACCGGGTTTCACGCCGCGGCGCTCGCAGGCTTTGACGAACGCGGCGACGACGTCGGTTTTGTTGCCGGAGGTGCCGACGTGGTAGTCGTTGTGGCGCGTGGGCCAGAGGCAGTGGCCGGCGACATGCTTGGTGGTGAGCACGGCGTATTTCATGCCCGCGTCGCGCGCGATGGAGATCCATTGATCGACGTCGAGTTTGTCGGGCGCGTAGGTGGTCGACGGATCGGCGCCGCTCGGGAGCTCGGCGTTGATATAGGTGCTCATCCCGAAATGGATGAACATACCGAACTTCATCGCCTCCCATTGCTGCAGCGCGGGGACGGACAGGCGCTGGGCGCCGGGGAGGAGCTTGGCGTCGTCGGCGGCGGAACGCGTCTTCACACCACCCGCGCGGGCGGGAATAGGGGCGGTGGTGGCGGGCTGGGCGCGGAGCGACGGGCCGAGGGCCAGCGCCGTGGCGGCGGTGGCCGACGTGCGGAGGAAATCGCGGCGGGAAAGATCGGAGTGAGGCATGGGGAAAGCCGTCCGCGCCGAAGGGGTGACGGGCGGTGGCGGGCCAGCGTAGGTGATTCGCTGCCGGCGTTCTGCGCGGATTTTGGCCGATTCGTGGCGGATCGTGTGATGGCGGGCCAACGGATGCGCGAGGGACGCTGCTGCCATCCGGATCGATCCACTTGTCCAACCACGGATCAACACGGATGGACACGGATGCTGAAGGGAAATCTGTGCCGCGGGGATGGTTGAGCTGGCCCGCTGTCAGCTACGGTGACGCCGGGGGATCGGTGAGCGCACTTCTCTCTGGCAATCCGTGTTCATCCGTGTCCATCCGTGGTTCGTTCAAGGAGGCGGGCTCAGGCGATGAGCTGGGGCACGACGTTGCCGTGGACATCCGTCAGGCGGAAGTCGCGGCCGGCGTGGCGGAAGGTGAGGCGCTCGTGATCGAGGCCGAGCAGGTGGAGCACGGTGGCTTGGAGGTCGTAGACGTGCACGCGGTCCTTGATGGCCTTGAAGCCGAAGTCGTCGGTCGCGCCGTGGATGTGGCCGCCGCGCGTGCCGCCGCCGGCGAGCCACATGGTGTAACCGTGGTGGTTGTGATCGCGGCCGGCGGTGGGGGCGACCTTCTCGCCTTGCGAGAGTTCGACCGTCGGCGTGCGGCCGAACTCCCCGCCCCAGATCACGAGGGTGTCGTCGAACAGCCCGCGTTGTTTCAGATCGGTCAGGAGCGCGGTGATGCCCTGGCAGCACTCGGTGGCGAGACGGCGATGGGCTTTCTCGATGTTGTCGTGGCTGTCCCACGGTTGGAGCGTGCCGTGCCAGACTTGCACGTAACGCACGCCGCGTTCCACGAGGCGGCGGGCGAGGAGCATTTGTTTCGCCTGCGGCGTGTCGCCGTAGAGCGTGCGGATGGCCTCGGGCTCGCGATCGAGGTCGAAGGCATCGGTCGCGGCGGCCTGCATGCGGAAGGCGGTTTCGAAACTCTGGATGCGGGCTTCGAGGGCGGGCTCGTGGCGCGCGGCGAAATGGCGTCGGTTCAGCGCTTGCGCGAGGTCGAGCTGGGCGCGCTGCTCGTCGGTGGTGAGCTGCGAGTTGGCCAGGTGCTCGAGCAACTGCGCGGCCGAGCGATCCTGCGTCTCGAGGTAGGTGCCTTGGTAGGCGCCGGGGAGGAAGGAGGACTGCCAGTTGTCGGCGCCGGCGACCGGCATGCCCTTCGGGACGAGCACGACGAAGCCGGGAAGATTTTCGTTTTCGGTGCCGAGGCCGTAGGTGATCCACGAACCGATGCTCGGGCGGGCCATGATGCTCGCGCCGCAGTTGAGCAGGCGCAGGCAGTTTTCGTGGACCGGCGAGTCGGAATACATCGAGCGGATCACGCAGAGGTCGTCGGCGTGTTGCTCGGCGAGCGAGGCGAACAGCTCGCTGGCTTCGAGGCCGCACTGGCCGTAACGCGCGAACTGGAACGGCGAGCCGAGCGCGGTGGCGGTGGGCCGCTCGGTCTGCAGGTGGACGGGCAAGCGCTGGCCGTGATACTTCGTGAGCACCGGCTTCGGATCGAAGGTGTCCATCTGCGACGGACCGCCGTTGGCGAGAATCTGGATCACGCGTTTGGCGCGGGCGCGGAAGTGCGGCGCGCGGGGGGCGAGCGGGCCCGCGGTGGGCGCGGCCGATGCGAGGTTGGGCCCGAGCAGCGCGGCGAGCCCGAGCGTGCCGAAGCCGGCGCCGCAACGGCGGAGCATTTCGCGACGGGAGAGGAGCGGAGCGAGGATGTGGAGATGGGCGGACAAGGGGTGAGGCGCGGCTTTCGCGTGATCGTCATTCTGAGCGGAGCGAAGAATCCAGTTGGGCTTTCATCGGAGGTTGTGGTGCGGGAGTCGAAGTGGATTCTTCGCTGCGCTCAGAATGACAAGGTGCGGGACAGGGGTGGTTGATTGGGGTCAGTCGCAAAAGAAAAACTCGTTGGAGAGCAACAGGGCCTGCGTGAACTGCACCCAGTGCGACTCGGCGGGCGCGGTGCCAAGGAAGCGGCGCGCGAGGGTGAGTTCGTCGCGATCGGGCCCGCGCAGCAGCACGCGGCGATAGAGCGCGCGCACGCGCTCGTCGGCGTCGAGCTGCTCGGCGATCTCGGGCTGGCGGTTGACGTGCTCGGCCTGTGTGCGGACGAACGGACTGTTCAGAAAGAACAGCGCCTGCAGCGGGTGCGTGGTCTCGGCGCGGCGGGCGATCGACTGGTCGGGATTGGCCATGTCGAAATTCCGCAACAGCGCCGGGATGCGGTAGCGGTCGGTGTAGCCGTAGACGGCGCGGCGGACGTTATCGTCGTCGAGCGCGGCGCTGCGTCCGCCGAGGCGCACATCGAGCCGGCCGGCGACGCGCAGCAGGCTGTCGCGCATGGTCTCGAAATCGAGCCGGTGCGGGCTCATGCGCCAGAGGAGGCGGTTCGCCGGATCGCGCTCGAATGCGTCGGGGCGCAGCGCGCTGCTCTGCTGCCACGTGGCCGACGACATGACGTGGCGGTGCAGGGCCTTGATCGACCAGCCGTGGGCCATGAACCACGCCGCGAGGTGATCGAGCAGTTCGGGGTGCGACGGGCGCTCGCCAGAGGCGCCGAAGTTGTCGGCGGTGGCGACGAGGCCGGTGCCGAAATGCTGCTGCCACACGCGATTCACGATCACGCGGGCGGTGAGCGGGTTCTGCGGACTGGCCAGCGCCGCGGCGAGCTGGCGGCGACCGTCGTCGGAATAGGTCGTGGCGTCGACGGCGGCGAGCACCTGCGGGAAGCGGCGCGGCACGGCGTCGCCGAGTTTGTTGCGGTCGCCGCGCAACATGACGCGGGCGGCGAACGGTTCGGTGGATGCGCCGATGAATTGGGCGCGGTCGACGGGCGCGGTGGCTTCGAGGGTGGTGAGTTTCTCGCGGATCTTCGCGGCGGCTTCGCCGTCCTTGCGGGCGACGAGCTGGTGTTCGGTGACGAAACGGAAGACGTCGACGGCGACGGCGGCGCGGTTGAACTCGGGAAACGAGCCGGGTCCGCAGAGGACGGCGCTCAATCCGGGGGCCTCCGGCGTTTTCGCGGCCTCGGCGACGACGCGGCCAAAGGCGTCGGCGACCTCGAGCATCGAGGCGGGCGGTTTTTCGGCGAGCGCCGCGAGGATTTGCGGATCGTGCTCGGTGGCGTGTTGCACGGCGTCGTCGAGGATGGACTTGGCGCGGACGGCGAAGTCGCGGGAAGGGAGGGCGAGGAGTCGCGGCCAGAGCTTGAAGTAGGCCTCGCCGCGGCGGTTGCTCTGGTCGATGAGGTTGGCCCACGCCGGCGCGCCGCCGAGCACGAGGAGCCCGCGGGGCGTGTCGAGCGGCACGAAACCCTCGACGGTGCGGTGATTGGGCGACTCGGCGACGAGGTGGCGGAGATACTCGGGGGCGAGTTCGAGGACCAACTTGCGGGAGCGGGCGGTGATGTCGTCGAGGAGCTTGTCGTAGTCCGCCAGCAGCGCGGCGCGATCGGCGCGGTATTTTTTCACCGCTGGCGTCTCGGGGGCGCGGCCGATCTCCGGCAGATCGAGCGGCTCCTGGGTGCTGGCGAGGATGCCGTAGAGCGAGTAGTAGTCGCTGGTCGGGACGGCGTCGAACTTGTGGTCGTGGCAGCGCGCGCACGAGAGCGTGAGGCCGAGGACGCCCCGGCCGATGGTGTCGATGCGTTCGTCGACGATGAGTTGCGGCGCCTCGATGTTGCCTTCGAAGCGCCGGCCGACGGTGAGAAAGCCGAGGGCGCGCAGGTCGGGAGCGGAGTCGGAGGGGAGGAGGTCGGCGGCGATCTGTTCGCGGATGAAGCGGTCGAAGGGACGGTCGGTGTTGAACGACTCGATCACGTAGTCGCGGTAGGTGTGGGCAAACGGAATGCGCCGCTCGGAGTCGGTGGATTTTTCGGTGGTGTCGGAATAGCGCGCGGCATCAAGCCAGTGGCGGCCCCAGCGCTGGCCGTATTCGGGGCGCGCGAGGAGTTGGTCGATGAGCTGCGCGAAAGCGGCGGGCGAGGGCGCTGCGGCGAATTGCTCCACGCGATCGTAGGAGGGCGGCAGGCCGAGGAGCGTGAGGTAGGCGCGGCGGATGAGCGTGCGCGGATCGGCGGGGGGGTTGGGCGCGAGCTTCTCGGCGGCGAGCCGGGTGCGCACGAGATGGTCGATCGGGTGCACGCCGGCGGGCACGGGCGGGGCGATCACCGGACGAAAGGCCCAGTGCTCGCGCGCTTGTTCGAGGGACATCGCGGCGATTTTGGGCGGCGAGTCCGTGGGCGCGGTCGTGCGCGGATCGGGCGCGCCGCGTTTCACCCACTCGACAAGCACGGCGACCTCGTCGGGCCGCAGCGATTCCTTTGGCGGCATCTGGAGATCCTCGTTGGTGTAGCGGACGGCCTCGATCAGCCGGCTCCTGGCGGGGTCGCCGGGGCGGATCACGTCGCCGCCGTCACCGCCGGCCTGCCAGCCGGGGAGCGAGTCGAGGCGCAGGCCGCTTTTCTGTTTCCTGGCGCCGTGGCATTCGTAGCAGCGATCGGCGAGCAGCGGGCGGACTTTGGACTCGAAGAAGGCGAGATCGTCCGAGTTTGGTGCCGGCGCGGCGGAAGTGCACGCGACGAGCAGGCAGAAGGCGGCGAGGGCGATCCGGCGGGGCATGGGAAACGCTCACGAGCAAAGCGGGGCGCGCGCGAAGGGACAGGAAAAACTCTGGAAGCGACGGCGGGTGGGCTGATGGACGTGCGATTGGCCGGAGGCGCTGGAGGAGGCCCGTGGCCGTTTGTGTAGGTCGGGGTTCATCCCCGACACGCGCCGGGCGTAAAGCCCGACCTACCGTCAGTGGCGGCTGCACTTCAGCCACAGGCCGCGCTGGCCGCGATGTTCTCCGGCCTCCTTACGTCGGCCGCTACCTTGGCTCGTCAGCGCAGCGCGGCGAGGTCGGCGGCGGTGTGGAGTTTTTTCATCTCGGCGTCGCTCAGCGCGCGATTGAAGACGGCGAGGCCGCCGAAGCGGCCGATGGTGGCTTCGCCGAGCATCTTGCCGACGGCGTAGCGGGCGCCGACGGTGAAGTCGCTGCCGCCGCCCGGCTTCGTGGTCGCGTGCTTTTCCGGTTCGTAGCGGAAGATGCCGCGACCGTGGTAATAGGGATTCATGCCGCGGTCGCCACCGCCGGGACCCTCCTTGGTGAAGTAGCGATCGGTGCGCTTGTGGACGACGGGGTCGAGCTTCAGTTCGTCGAGGACGCCGTTGAGGTAGGCGCGGATGAATTTTCCGTCGTAGGTGAAGCCGAGGGTGCACCACGTCTCGATCGGAACCTCGTGCGCGGTGACGGCGTAGTCGCAGCACCACGGAAACGCGCTGCCGTCGGCGCGACGCGAGACGCCGCCCTCGCTGGAGATGTGGGGCACGAGTTTGTTGGGGCCGCCGTAGGTCGGCATGTTCATGAGCAGGGCGTATTGGCGCGTGCCGGTGTCGTCATTGGCGCCTTTGCCTTCGCTCCACATGCCGGCGATCGTGCGGCTCTGCTTGAGGTTCACGATGCGCACGACGGCGAACATGCTGACCTGCGCGGTCGGGCCGGAGATGTTGAGGTCGCGCGTCTCGGCGTAGGGGAGCGCGAAATAGTGTTGGCCGTCGAGTTCGGCGGCGTGGCCGGAAAACGGTCCGCCGACGACGCGCGGGATCGGGCCGCCGACTTCGCGGAGCGGGTGCGGATTTCTGGTGCCGGTTGAAACGCGCGGCGTGCCGGCGTCCTCGCCGAAAGACCAGAAGGCCACGAGGCCGGGCGTGCGTTCGACGATGGTGCGGTCGCCGGCGCGAAGCGTGATGGAACAGGAGGCGAGCGAGGAGCTGATCAGGATCGCGACGGTGCGAAGATGCATGGCGGGGAGGTGGAGCACGACAGGACGAATCGGGGGCGGTGGCAATCCGGCGATGGGCGCATTTCACGATTCCCGTGGCGTGCCCAGGGTGGGCCGGCCGCTCCGCGGGCGGCCAGGAGTGAATGAGAATCAAAGCGAAAAGGCCGTGCGCGGAGCGCCCGGCCCACCCGGTGGTGCGGTGATATTGCAGGAGAATGAGGAGCGTCCTGGACAAGAACTGCGCAGCCGTGGGCGTTGCCAGCGCGGCGGGAGCGGCAAGAGTGCGGGCAACCTCTCGTGCGATGAACCCCACCACTCGCGATCAGGAAAGCGCGTCTCCCAACCGGCGGCAGTTTCTCAAGACTGGCGCCACGCTCGCCGCGGCGACGGCGTTGCGGCCGGGGCTGTTTGCCGCGGGCAGTGACACGATTCGCGTGGGCCTGATCGGTTGCGGCAACCGCGGCACCGGCGCGGCGCTCAACGCACTCGACGCCGATTCCGGCGTGCGGCTCGTGGCGCTGGCGGACGTGTTTGCCGACAAGATCGAGGCGGCGCGCGCGAAGATCGCGGCGAAGCATCCGGAGCGCGGGGCGGTGGGCGCGGCGGGGTGTTTCGCCGGCTTCGATGGTTACAAGGCGGTGATCGAGGCGGCGGATGTGGTGTTGATCGCGTGCGCGTCGAAGTTTCACCCGCGCTACCTGCGCGCGGCGGTGGAGGCAGGACGGCATGTGTTCGTGGAGAAACCGCACGGCATCGATCCGCTCGGCGTGAAACAGACGCAGGAGGCCTGCGACCTCGCGCGCACGAAGCGGCTGTGCGTGGTGTCGGGGCTGCACAACCGCTTCGACACCGGCGTGCGCGAGACCATCCAGCGGATCCACGACGGCGCGATTGGCGAGGTGGTGTCGATGGAGGTGAATTTCCTGCGGGCGCCCTACGTCGTGGTGCCGCGGCAGCCGGGCTGGACGGAGATCGAATACCAGTTTCGCAACTGGTATCACTTCGCGTGGCTCTCGGGTGACGACGTCACGCAGTCGCTCGTGCACAGCGTGGACAAGGCGGCGTGGGTGATGCACGACCAGCCGCCGCTGAGTGCGCACGGGCTCGGCGGGCGCTCGGCGTCGTTCGGCAACGAGTTCGGCGACATGTTCGATCATCACGCCGCGATCTACACGTATGCGAACGGGGCGCGGCTCTATGCGTTTTGCCGCACGCAGGCGGGCTGCCATGGCGCGGTGAGCGACACGATCGTCGGCACGAAGGGCCGGGCGGAGTTGCTGCGCTACAAGATCACCGGCGAGAAAAACCACGACATCGCGGCGCCGAAAGTGACGCCCTACCTGCAGGAGCAGAAGGAACTGTTCGCGGCGATCCGCGCGGGCACGCCGATCAACAGCGGCTACCACATGGCGAACAGCACGCTGCTGGCGGTGCTCGGGCAGATCGTCTGCTATACCGGGCGGCAACTGAGCTGGGCGAAGGTGGCGGCGTCGGATTTTGCGTTCGAACCGCTGGACGCGGATTTCAAAACCGAGCCGCCGGTGAAGCCGGGGCCGGATGGAAATTATCCGCTGCCGGTGCCGGGGAAGACGAAGATGGTGGCGGGGACGTGAGGCGGTTTGGAGGGAGGGTGGGCCGGCACGTCCCTGTGCCGGCATGAAAGCTCTTCTTGCGCTCCTCCCATGCGGGCGCGGGGACGCGCCCGCCCACCTTTACAGGCTTTCTTGCGCGGGCGGCTACTGCTCCAGCAGCTCGATCTCGTTGATCGTCGGGCCGTCGGTGGCGTCGAGGATGTTGAGGCGGATTTCACGGGCCGTCACGGTTGGGAAAGTGCGCGTGAAATTGCGGCCGATTTTTTCGCCGCTGAACAGGGTGCGCCACCCGGTGCCGTCGCGGTATTGAAATTCGAAGCGCTGCACGCGCGTCGCGATCGCTTCGTCGATGCGCACACGTGCGATCGGCTGCGGCCGGTCGAGAGTGCGGGTGATCCACGCCTGTTTCGTGCCGGAGTCGGTGGCCCAGCGCGTGGAGGGATCGCCGTCGAAGGCCTGTTGCGGGCCGTGGTCGTTGAGGTTGCTGTGAAAGGTGTTCGAGGCGGCGGCCTTGATTTGCGGCGCGAGCGGAATGGCGGGAATCGTCATCGCGGAGCCGTCGAGCTCGAGTTTGATGATGGTGTCGATGGCGTCGCGCGCGGCGGGTGCGACGGAGAAACTCCATGTCGCTGCGTGTGGTGCCATCGTGACGGTGCCGCCGCCGAGCAGCGTGGCGGATTTGATTTTGCACGGAAGCGGAGGGAGTTCGATGACGTCAGTGTTCCAACGAAAGACATGAAGGTAGACGGTGTTGCCGCGCCGGGTGCTGGCGACGGTGCGCGTGGGGTGCCACGGGCCGCCGCGCGTGCCGTAGATGCTCTCGCCGTTTTTCGCGAGCCAGGCGCCCATCTCGCGCAGGCGATCGACCTGGCGCGGCTCGATGCGGCCGTCGGGCATGGGGCCGACGTTGAAGAGGAGGTTGCCGTCGCCGCCGGCGCAGGTGACGAGCGTGCGCAGGCATTCGTCGAGCGGCTTCATCGGGTCGTTCGGTTTCCACGCCCATTGGCGGCAGATGGTGATGCAGCTTTCCCACGGGCGGGTGTCCTGGTATTTGCCGATGCGTTGCTCGGGCGTGTCGAAGTCCTCGGGCAGGCCGTTGCGGTTGTTGATGAGCAGGTGGGGCTGGAGCTCGCGCGCCATGCGGTTGACCGCGACGGCGTCGTAGTCCTCGGCCTTCTTGCCGAGTCCGTCGAACCAGAGGATGTCGAGCCGGCCGTAGTTGGTGAGGAGCTCGCGCACCTGCGTGCGGAGGTAGGCGAGGTAACGGTCGTGGTGGTCGGGCGTGAACGCGTCGGGGTGATGCCAGTCGGGCTGCGAGTAGTAGAGGCCGAACTTCAGGCCGGCGGCGTGGCAGGCGTCGGCGAGTTCGCGCACGATGTCGCGGCGGAACGGGCTGAGCGGGCTCGTGATTTTGTAGTCGCTCGCCCGCGTATCGAACATGCTGAAGCCGTCGTGGTGGCGGCTGGTGAACACGAGATACTTCATGCCGGCGGCCTGCGCGAGGGCGACCCACTCGCGGGCGTCGAAGCGGACGGGATCGAATTGCTGGTAGAGGTTGTCGTAGACCTCGACGGGCACCTCGGTGCCGGGGCCGCGATAGCCGCGGCGCTCGGCGGCGCGGGACCAGCCGATCTCCGTGCCGCGGAGGGAGACGGGCCCCCAGTGGATGAAGAGGCCGAAGCGATCGGCGCGCCACGCCTCGAGGGCGGCGGCGTGGGTGGCGGGTGGCTCGGCAGCAAGGAGCGAAAGCGGGGCGGCGACGAGGAGAAGCAGGCGAGAGAGGGTGCTCATGGGGCGAAGGTGGCGCGCGGGGCGGCGCGGGCTGGCTCGCGTTGAGCGCACGGCGGCGGCGGCCGACGCGCAAGTGCCGATGCTGCGCGGCGATTGCGGCCGGTGGGCGACAAGAAGTGCGCAGCGTTGGGCGTTGTCGGGTGGGGACGGGCGCGCGTGAAATCGTTGCGCCATGAACTACCCCAACGTTGGCGCGGCGGCGCGGTGTTTGGCTAGCGACTGTCGAAGCTGGATCGGAATCGGAGGGCTGCGCTCCGTCGCAGCCATTGTCCGGCGGCGCGGCGCCGACGGAGCGGCGCCCTCCGAGGCGGCGAAGCGATTGTTCCGATCTTCGTCAGGCCGAACGGGCGGAGTGTGGTTGGACCGGCCGGGCGCGGAGCGCCCGGCCCACCATTACGTCGCGCGGCTAGCGATGGGATTCCTCTGCGCCCTCACGTCGGTGAGTATGGCGGCGGAGGCGCCCACGGTGGCGCTGGCGGGCGCGTGGCGGTTCGAGCTCGATCGAGGCGACGTGGGCGTGGGCGAAAAGTGGTTCGAGCGCGCGCTCACGGGCACGGTGCATTTGCCGGGGACGCTCGCGGCGCAGGGCATCGGCGATCCCGTGACGGTCGACACGAAGTGGATCGGCGGGATCATCGACAAGTCGTGGTTTACCTCGCCGGACTACGCGCGCTACCGGGCGCCGGGCAACGTGAAGGTGCCGTTCTGGCTGCAGCCGGAGAGCTACTACGCGGGGGCGGCGTGGTATCAGCGCGAGTTGGCGGTGCCGGCGTCGTGGCGCGGGAAACGCGTGGTGCTCACGTTGGAGCGGCCGCATTGGGAGACGCGGGTGTGGGTGGATGGAAATTTCGTCGGCAGCGCCAACGCGCTCGGCACGCCGCACCGGCATGACCTCGGCGTGCTCGCGGCGGGTTCGCACCGGCTGACGGTGCGCGTGGACAACCGTATGGTCGTGGATGTCGGCGAGAATTCGCACAGCGTGAGCGATCACACGCAGGGCAACTGGAACGGGATCGTGGGGCGCATCGAATTAGCGGCGCACGAGCCGGTGAGCATCGAGCGGCAGCGCGTGGTGGCGGCGAACGACGGCGTGGTGCGCATCACGCACGTCCTGCGCGGCGGCGTGACCCTGCCGCCGGGCCAGGCGGTGGTGGTCACGGTGCGCGAGCGGGCGGGCGGGACAGTAGTGGCGACCGGTCGCGGCTCCAGCGGTGAGGTGACGCTCAAGCTCGCGCAGTCACCGCGGCGCTGGAGCGAGTTTGCGCCGGAGTTGTATGTCGCGGCGTCCCGCATCGAGGCGCCGGGCGGCGCGGAGGGGCCGGCGGTCGAGACGGTGTTCGGTTTTCGCGAGATCGCGACGCGCGGCACGCAGTTTGCCGTGAATGGGCAGCCGGTCTTTTTTCGCGGCACACTCGATTGCGCGAACTATCCGCGCACGGGGCATCCGCCCATGGACGTGGCGGAGTGGCGGCGCGTGATCGGTGTGGTGAAGGCACACGGGCTGAACCTGATCCGGTTTCACTCGTGGTGTCCGCCCGAGGCGGCGTTTATTGCGGCGGATGAGCTGGGTTGTTACCTGCACGTCGAGGCGTCGACGTGGCCGAATCACTCGACGTCGCTGGGCGATGGAAAGCCGATCGACACGTGGCTGCACGAGGAGACGGCGCGCATCCTCGCGGAGCACGGCAACCATCCGTCGTTCGTGTTGATGGCGGCGGGCAACGAGCCGGGGGGCAAGAAACACGCGGCGTTCCTCGCGCAGTGGGTGAATCGGTTCAAGGCGGAGGATGGACGGCGGCTGTTCACGGCGGGAGCGGGCTGGCCGGAGATCGCGGAGAATCAGTGGCACAACACCCCGAAGCCACGCATCCAGGCGTGGGGCGACGGCTTGAAGTCGCGCATCAACGCGAGGCCGCCGGAGACGCGCACCGACTATCGCGAGTTCGTCGGCCGACGCACGGTGCCGGTGGTGAGCCATGAGATCGGGCAATGGTGCGTGTTCCCGAATCTCGCGGAGATCGAGAAATACACGGGTTACCTGAAGGCGCGGAATTTCGAGATCTTCCGCGAGACGCTCGACGCGCACGGGCTGGGCGGGCAGGCGAAGGCGTTTTTGCAGGCCTCGGGAAAACTCCAGACGCTGTGCTACAAGGAGGACATCGAATCGGCGCTGCGCACGCCGGGCATGGGCGGCTTCGAATTGCTCGACCTGCACGATTTTCCGGGGCAGGGCACGGCGCTCGTGGGCGTGCTCGATGCGTTTTGGGAGGAGAAAGGCTACGTGACGCCGGCGGAATACCGGCGCTTCTGCAACGCCACGGTGCCGCTCGCGCGGATGGCGCGGCGGGTGTTCACGACGGCGGACACGTTGGAGGCGGAGGTCGAGGTCGCGCATTTCGGCGCGGCGCCACTGGAGCGGGCGGTGGTGGCGTGGCGGCTGGTGGGCGACAACGGGAGCGTGGTCGCGAAAGGGCAATTTGCGCCGCAGACGATCGGGATGGGCAACGGTCAGGCCGCGAACGCGGTGAAAGTGTCACTCGCGAAGGTGCCGGCGCCGGCGCGATACCGGTTGGTGGTGGGCATCGACGGGACGGTGTTCGAGAACGATTGGGACGTGTGGGTGTATCCCGCGGCGGCCGAGGAGCCGGCGGCGAACGGCGTGCTCGTCACGGACACGTGGGAAACGGCGCGCGAGGCGCTGGCGGCGGGCGGGCGCGTGATCCTGACGATTCCGCCGGCACGCGTGCGCCGTGACTCGAAGGCGCCGGTGGCGCTCGGTTTTTCGAGCATCTTCTGGAACACGGCGTGGACGCGCCGACAGGCCCCGACGACGCTCGGCGTGCTGTGCGATCCGCGGCATGCGGCGCTGGCGGAGTTTCCCACGGATGCGCACAGCAACTGGCAGTGGTGGTATCTGGTGAGCCGGGCGGGCGCGATGATCCTCGATGAGCTGCCGCGCGAGGTGCGGCCGGTCGTGCAGGTGATCGACGACTGGGTGACCTCGCGGAAACTCGGGCTGGTGTTCGAGGCGCGCGTGGGCCGCGGGCGGTTGCTCGTGTGCAGCGTGGACCTGAGCGAAGCAGGCAACGAGAACCCGGTGGTGCGGCAACTCCGGCAGAGTCTTGTGCGCTATGCGGTGAGCGAGCGGTTTGCGCCGACGGTGGCGGTGGGGGAGGAGGCGATTGCGCGGGTGATGGGGCCGTGAGGGTGTCGGGCGTAAAGCCCGACCTACACGGGCTCAATCGAACGTGAGGTCAGGGGCGGAGGTCGCGGACGTTTCGGCTGGCACGATGACGTTGGCGGCGGCGAAGAGTTGCGCGTGAAAATACGGGAGGTCGGCGCGGTCGCGGAGGGCAGTCCATTTGGCGTCGAGGCAGACGACCAGTTCGCGCGGCCAGCGGAGGGTGCGATCGAGATCGCTCAGGAGGCCGGCGGAGACGAGGGCCGGCGTCTCGACGAAGATGATGGCGGCTGCGCTGGTCGCGGCGAGTTGCTCCAACAGGGCCGGCAGGCCGGCGGCGTCGGGGCAGCACTGGCAGGGCATGACGAGCGATTGCGTCTCGGCGCCCAAATCGGCGAGGCCCGAGCCGATCAGATTGGCCGGGGACGTGCGCACCAGCACCACGGCAAGGCGGAGGTCGGGTTCGCCTTCACGAAGGGCGCGGAGGCGTGACTCGATCCAGCGCACGTTGCCGGCCGCGTGCGGGCCGGTGACGACGACGAGATGGGGCGTGGAGCCGGCCGGCGTCACTTGCGCTGGGTCCGATGCCCCGGAGCTTGCTCCGGTTTGGTCGGGAAGTGGCACGGGTCTCCTG
>JACRKC010000046.1 GCA_016235555.1 Verrucomicrobiota bacterium | reverse complement strand
GCGCCCGCGTCCCGCGGGCCGTCCTCGGCGTCTCGCCGAGGATTTCGGAGGTGTCGGCGAGACGCCGGCACCAGCACCCGAGACGGGTGCGCTCCCCGAACCACCGAACTCTTTGTCACCCTATTTCGCGAGGCTCAGTAGGTGGACATGACGCGGAACCACGACCGGATGCCCACCGCGGAGTGCGGCGAGACTGCGACGAGACCGCCCTGCGCACGCCCACTGTCGCCGACCGCCGCGGGGTCGTGAAACTCGACGACCAGCGCCTCCGCCGTGCACTCCAGCGTCAGCGCCGCGTCGGTCGCCCGCGTCGCCGGCGCCGCGAGCGAGGCGGGGATTCCCAGCAGCAACCAAATCGGGCGACAGGCACGGTTGGCGGTGGTGCGGCGTGGCGAATTATTCATTCACGGTGGGGCCGATACCGCGAAACTCGCTTCACTTTGGTGGGGAGGTGGCACGGGTCTCCTGACCGGTGGCGAAGTTGCAGTCCGCCATAGCCTGAGTGCCGAACGATCGACCGACCGAGCGTGGCGGTGGAGAACGAACGTGGCTTCACAAGCGCGGGCCGTCATGGCGCGGTGTCCGGTTCGTTCCGCGTGGCGCGGATGGTGCCGAAGGTCACGTCGGTGTTGTGCGCGACGACAAGTGCGCCGCCCGCGGTGATAACGTGGCGGTCCTGCTTTGCGTCCAAGTCCCACGTGGCGGGCTCGGGTGCGCCGGCTTTCCACGATCTCACGCGATACCGCGCGGCCGGGCCGGGCAGCGAATCGACGCGCAGCTTCAGCAGGTAGCGCACGCCCAGCTCGACGCGCCGCGGCTGGGGCTCCAGCACGATCTCCGGGCGCGTCTGCGCCGAGCCGCCGTGGAAAATCCGCCATGAACTCTGGTCGAGTTTCTCCCCGAGCCGAAATTCGGCCACCGCCCCGACCGGATACCATTGCACATGCGGCTGCTGATCGTCGGCAAAATGCCCCGGATAACGCGCCGCGATCGCCGCGTGCGACACCCCATACGTCGGCGCGCCGCCGCGCGGCGGCGCATAGCTGTGAAACGTCACCTCCACCGTCACCGAGTAGTCCGTCCACGTGCGGTCGCCGAAGGCGAGGATGCGATCGTAATACGGCTCCACCGTCCGCACGCCGCCGGCCTCGAGTTTCCAATTGCCGTCAACCACTTGCACAGCATCGGTGATCGCACGCACTTTGCTCCAGTCGACGGTGTAGGGCAGCGGCCAGGTGTGGCCACGATGGGCATGCATGGTGACGGTGCGATGCGTGACCCAGCCCACGGCGTCGGTGGCGGTGAGCACGAGTTGATTGGCGCCCGCGCGCAGCGAGTCGAACTCGAGGTCGACGTTGAAATCGCCAGCCCGCGCAAGCCGGTAGCCATCGGCACCGACTGAGAGGCGCTTGGGCGCGGCGCCGTTGAGCGCATATTCGAGCGAAGCGAGTCCATCGCCCGGCAGCACGCGCCCGAGGACGTTGATCCATTTCTGCGGCACACCCAGCCGGCCGAAGTGTTGCTCGTCGCCATACCACACCTCGATCGATGGCGGCGCGAACAGGCCGCCGGTGGCCGCGCCGGGTGCGGGCGTGCCGATCGCCTTCACGGCGGTCTCCGCGGCAGGGACCGTCGCCGCCGGTGTGACCGCGACGCTGAAACGTGCGGGCAACTGCGTGAACTGCGGCACATGTTTTCGCGCGGCGTCCTGCCAGTCGGAGCGGCCGAACGCCACCACGGCCATCTGGTGCGCCGGCTGTCGCTCCGTGAGTTGATAGGGATAAGGCGTCGCGCTGTCCACGGGACTGCCCGTCTGGTGATTCACGAGCAGCAGGCCGTGCGGCGACTCCTTCGCGCCGACGAGCACCCACGGCACGGCTCCAGCCCACCGCTCACTGAGCGCGGCGCGCCGGCCATCGGGCCGGAGCGTGAAATCGTCCGCCGGATCGAAGCGCCCGCCCGGCGCGCCCTCGTAGGTGAACCAGAACTTGCCGCCGGGCACTTTTTCCAGCGTGAGCGTCGCGTGCGTCGGAAAGAAATCCCAGTCGCACGCGGCGTCGCCCTGTTTCGTCTGAGAGTGGATGCGCACATGGCCGGGTGTGCGCCGCGTGACGACGGACGTGAACGGATTGCCCGCCGACTCCTTGCTCGCACCATAGTCGCAGTGAAAGAATCCGCCGGCCGCGGTGCTTTTTGGCAAACCACGAAACTCGCCCTCGGCCTTGCCGCCGTGACGGTAGCCGATCCAGTCGCGCCCCTGCGGATCGAGAATGCTCGCAAATCCCGCGCCGCGTTTGCCGTAGAGATACGTCGCCGCCGTTGTCTCGATGCGGAAACAGTCCACGTCGCCGTGCAGCGTGGTTTCGGTCAGGCGCACCGCCGCCTCGGCTTCCTGCAACCACGTTCGCGCGACGGCGGCCACGCGGGCGTGCCCCGCGGCGTCCTTCACCGGTTCCTCGATGAAACCGAGCACGAAACGCTGGCCGGGGCCGCGCAGTTGCGGGCCGTTCGCGTCGCGGCCGAAACCGAACACCACCATGCCATCGGGCGCGTCGAGTTCGGCGGGCGTGCTGCCCATATACCAAAGCGTCTCGTTCGCCGTGTCCTGCTCGACCTGCGCCGCGAGCAGCACGCGCGGCGCCGCGTCGTCACCGAAATAGACCCAGCGCCACCGGTCGGAGAGTTTCTCCCGACCGAAGGGCATCTCGCGTCGCGGGCCGCCGCGCTGCGTGCCCCAATAGTGCGTGCGTGGCGACCAGCGTCCGCCGATCGGTCCTTCGTAGAGGAACCAATACGGGTGCGCGGGATCGGCCTGCTCGATCGTGAGCACGGCGTGCTCCTCGGTGAAGCGCCACGTCCACGCCCAGCGTCCGCTCTTGCTCACGGTGCGGATCGCATCGGCGGCGAGGAGCGCGCTCTCGCATTTGTCGTGTCCGGGGTGGCCCGCGCCGGCGTCGGGGTTGTTTTGACCGAAGACGAGATTCGGCACGCCGCGGTAGCCGGCCGCCGCCGCGGCGCGTGTGCCGCCGAGCGGATCTTGCTTGAACGCGATCCAGTCGCGGCCATCGCGATCGAGGAGCCGCGAGAAGCCGCCGCCCGCGCGGTCGTAGAAATAGGTGGCGTTCCTCGTCTCGATTCTGAACTGCGCCCTCCCCTCGTGGTCGGCGTCGGCGATCGTGATGGCGCGGGCGGCGGTCGCAAGGACGAGTCCAGCGAGAAACGCGAGGGTGCCGAAACGGTGCCCAGTCCGCTCTGGGTTCAAGGCTGGTTCTCCGCTGGTGCCAATGGCTGGCTGCCGGTGACTGGGAGCCCCGAAGGGGCAAAAAGTGGATAGCCCAGGGCAACGCCCTGGGAAAAATTCACGGTAAAATCCGTGCCCTGAAGGGGCGCAACACCCGGCCGGTTTCGCCCCTTCAGGGCGAAAAAAATTCTCTTCATCGGATTCCCAGGGCGTTGCCTTGGGCTTTCGAATCCCGCCCCTTCGGGGCTCCAGCCACGGAGCCATCGCTCCACTGAAAACATCGAGAAACATCATTTCTTGTATTCGATCAGGAGCGCCGGGCCGGGCCAGTTGATCTCGAACATGTGGCCCATGAACGTGGAGAAGAGCGTGATCTCGTTGCGGCCCGGCTTCAGCAGGTGGAGCGGCACTTCAAGGGCGTCCTGATCGTAATTGTGGAATTCACCGAAGCGGCTCGCGAGCCGCTGGCCGTTCAGCCGCAGTTCGTGGACGCTCGTGTCCTCCACGTCGCCGCTCCACGTCGAGACGACGAGCCGCGCAAAAGTCGCGTTGGCCAGATCGGCGCCCGTGAGCGTGAAGCCGCCCTTCGGCGATTCGCGGCCGGCGCGCGAGGCCCAGCGCTCGGGCACGACATCGCACTTGATCATGCGCACGCCGCGATGCTCGCGTTGCTGCACGAGGTTGCCGACCGACGGCGTGAGATAGGTGAGCCCGCTGCGATCGGTGATGCGCGCGCGCACGCGGACCGGTTGCGATTGGTCGGGCAGCCAGCGCGCATCATATTTCACCCGCCACGGCGGCGTCGTGACCGTGCCGAGGTGGTGCTGCAGCACGCCGTGGTGCGTCGAATACTGCCACTCGCGCCACACGCCGTCGCCGTCCCAGTCGAAGTCGTCGTATTCGCCGATGAACTCGACCCGGGCGATCGCGTCGCCGGCGCCTTCCACCGCGACTTCCAACCGGAGCCCGTCGCCAAACGTCGCGCCGTCCTTCGGCTGGATCATCTCGCCCTTCGGGTGCGGTTTCGTCGCGGGGTCGTAGTAAACGCGCGCCGTGAAATCGTAGATCCAGTAAAAGCCCCAGTCGTTGAAATAGGCGACCTGCTTGCCGGCGGTGAAGCGGAAGATGTTTTCGCCGTCGCGCAACTGGGCGAGCGGGATGGGCGCGGCGTTGTTGCCGAGCAGCGTGCGGTAGAATCGCTGCGGCTCCGCCGGTGTGCCGGACAACGTCGGGAGGTCGATCCAGCCGCCGTCGTTGACGCGGAACCGCTGGCCGGCCGTGCCGATGTGGCCGCCCCAGTATTCGGCGCTGAGTTCGGCCCGCGTGGCGCCGGCGACATCGAGTTTCACGGGCTTGGGCTGGTGGCGTTTCATGGTCGCCATGCCCGCGTGTTCGCCGGTGAAGACGCGCTTGGTGTCGGGATCGAGTTCGGCGAAGTGCGTGGTCGCCGGCGCACCGTAGGTGTAGGTGACTTCGCGGAACACCTCCTGCGCGAGTGCGCCGCCGGCGCCGGACAACGCGAGCGCCAGCGCTGCAGCGAGCCGATGGCGGAGCGTGGGGAGAATGTGGCTGGTCATGGGCAAGGGAGTGAACAAGCGGGTTGGGGGACGGAGCCGACATGCTAGACACCGGCGGGGCCGTTGCATTCAGCCGCGGTGGAAAATGATTTCGCCGCGGCGGAATTCCCGCCGGTCGGAGCGAATCGGCGCTTGCCGCCGCCTGGCGGGCGGAACTACTGCTGACCCCACGCGTGAACTCCCGGACCACCCCCGCGCCTTCGCCCGAGCCCGCGCTCATTTCGATGCGCTGCCTCGCCGCCACGCCCGGCCAGCACTACCCGTGGCACAACCACTCGTTCTGCGAGTTCACGTTCGTCTCCGACGATTCCGCCACGATCGGCTACCCGCCGGGCAGACTCGCCACGCCGCGGGACACCCTGCTCTTTTATCACGCGGGCGAAAGCCACGCGAGCTGGAGCAGCGAGAAGCAGTCGCCGCGATTCTGGGTGGTGCACTTCTCGGCGCCACTCTCCCTGCTCGCGGGTTTTCCCGCCCTCGCCAACCCCGATCCGGCCCGCCGCGCCTGGACGCTGCGCGCGGAACAAGCCGAGACCTTCCGCTGGCTTTTTCTCCAACTGCTCAACGAGCGCACGCGCGAGCAGACGCTGCGCCCCGCGGCGGAGAACGCCTGGCTCAGCCTCCTGCTCATCGCGGTGCAGCGGTGGG
The DNA here is from genome assembly GCA_016235555.1 of Verrucomicrobiota bacterium. Classification (GTDB taxonomy): domain Bacteria; phylum Verrucomicrobiota; class Verrucomicrobiia; order Opitutales; family Opitutaceae; genus JACRKC01. The sequence continues at coordinate 27,389 of JACRKC010000046.1, read as the reverse complement.
CCGAGGGCCTGGCCACGGAGACGCTCACGCCGGCCGTCGCCCACCCCGACCTCATCAAACTCTGGCACCTGGTGAACGCCTCGGTGGGCGAGCCCGGCGATTTCCAGCAGCGCATCCACGAGCTGCCGAACTACGATTCGCTGCGCCACGGATTCAAACGGGCCTTTGGCTGCTCGCCGCGCGACATGATGCTGCGCCTCCGCCTCCAGCACGCGAAGAATCTGCTCCTGGAATCCTCCCTCAGCATCAAGGAAATCGCCCAGCGCTGCGGCTATCACCGGCAGCACGAATTCGCCCGCGCCTTCCGGCAGCAGACCGGCGCCGCGCCGACCGAGTGGCGGTTGCAACCGCTGGCGCGGCTTTCCGCCGGCGCGAAATGAGTTTCCGCCGCGGCTAACGACGCCCGGCCCGCGGACCGCTAGGATGGGCTCACCCGTGAGCCACACTCGTCGATCCAGCCCAGCCACCGCGGTATCGTCCCCCGGTGGGCGTCGCCACCCCGGCTTTCCTCCCCCGTCCGCTTCCGCATGACCGCGCTGCTCGCTCCAACCCCGACCGTCGATCTCGCGCGGCTGCGCGGCAAGGCCCGCGCGATCCGGCGCGAGATTCTGCGCATGGTCCATGCCGGCCAATCCGGCCATCCCGGCGGCAGCCTCGGTGTGGCCGATCTCGTCACGGCGCTCTATTACGCGGTGCTGCGTCACGACCCGCAGAATCCCCGCTGGGCGCAGCGCGACCGGTTCATCCTGTCGAAGGGGCATTGCTCGCCGGTGATTTACGCCGTGCTCGCCGACTGCGGCTATTTTCCGCCCGGCGATCTCGCGACTTTTCGCCGGCCCGGGTCGCATCTCCAGGGACACCCGTGCTCCGCCAAGACGCCCGGCATCGAGGCCAGCACGGGCACCCTCGGACTCGGACTTTCCACCGCGTGCGGCATGGCGCTCGGCGGAATGCTCCGCGGCGGCAGCCACTACTATTACGCCCTCTGCGGCGACGGCGAACAGCAGGAGGGCCAGATCTGGGAGGCCGCGATGTTTGCCAACAAATACCATCTCTCGAACCTCATCGCCTTCACCGATCGCAACCGGCTCCAGACCGATGGCGACACCGAGGACGTGATGCCGCTCGATCCGCTCCCGGAAAAATGGCGCGCGTTCGGCTGGCACTCGTGGGAAATCGACGGCCACGACTTCACGCAAATCCTCGCCGCCGTGGCGCGCGCGAAACGCGAGCACGACGGCCGGCCCACGATGATCATCGCCAACACGACCAAGGGCAAGGGCGTCTCCTTCATGGAAGGCGCCGCCGCGTGGCACAGCGGCCCGCCGTCCGATGCGCAGCTCGCCCTCGCGTTGGAGGAGCTGGCCCATGACTGAATTCCGGCAGACCCGCCAGGGCTACGTCGACGCCCTCATCGAACTCGCGACCGAGATTCCGGAGCTGCTCGTGCTCGACGCCGATGTGGCGAAGGCCACCAAAACCGCGGATTTCCAAAAGAAATTTCCGTCGCGCCACATCAACTGCGGCACCGCCGAGCAGAACGAACTCTCCGTCGCCGCCGGCCTCGCTCTCGAGGGCTTCCTGCCGTTCGCCACGACCTTCGCCATGTTCGCCACCGCGCGCGCCGGCGACCAGCTGCGCAACTCGATCGCCTACCCGAAGCTCAACGTGAAGGTCGCCGCCACGCACGGCGGCATCACGACCGGGGGCGACGGCGCCTCGCACCAAGCCTGCGAGGACATCGCCATCGCCCGCGCGCTGCCCAACATGACGGTGCTCGTGCCCGGCGACTACGAGGAGGCGCGCCGCGCCACGCTGGCCGCGGCGCGGCACGTCGGCCCCGTTTATCTGCGTTTCGGCCGCGACACCTATCCGGTCGTGCCGGCCCTGCACGGCGAGTTTGTGATCGGCCGCGCGAAACTCCTGCGCAACGGCGGCGACGTGACCCTGGTCTCCACCGGCATCATGGCCGGCGAGGCGTTGCGCGCCGCGGAACAACTGGCCGCCGCCGGGATCAGCGCGCGCGTGCTGCACTATCCGACGATCAAGCCCTTCGATGCGGAACCGCTGTTGCGCGCCGCGCGCCAGACGCGCGGCCTCGTCACCGCCGAGGAGCACTCGATCATCGGCGGCCTCGGCGAGGCCGCCGCCGCCGCGATCCTCGAAGCCGGCCTCGGCACACCGCTGCGTCGCATCGGCGTGCGCGACGTGTTCGGTGAGTCGGGCCAGGCCGGGGACTTGCTCGACAAGTTCGGCCTGCGTGCCGCCAACATTGCGCAGGCCGCCCAAGCCTTGCTCCGCCCCGCCGCCGTGCCAGCGTGAACGGGCATGGACCTTCTGCAATGAGGGCGCTCGTCAAATATGCGGCCGGCCCCGGTCACGTCGAACTGCGCGACGTGCCCGAGCCTGGGCCCGCGGACCACCAGGTCAGACTCGAGGTCGCCGCGTGCGGCCTCTGCGGGACGGACGTGCATGTGCTGCACGACACCTTTCGCAACTTCCCGCCCGTCATCCTCGGCCACGAATTCGTCGGCCGCGTCGTCGAGGAAGGCGCCGCCGTGCGCGGCACAGTCGACCGCGCCGCCCGCTACGCCGTGCTGGGCGCGACCGCCGTGACATGCGGCCGGTGCCGCTGGTGCCGCAGTGGCGATTTCATGTTCTGCCCCGAGCGCCGCGGCATGGGTCACGGCGTGAACGGCGCGTTCACCCGCTACGCCTGCGTGCGGCCCGACCAGCTTTTCCGGCTCGACGACAATCTCCCCGACGAAGAAGGCGCGCTCGTCGAGCCGCTCGCCGCCGCCGTCCACGCCGTCGCCGAGATCACCGACGTGCGTCCCGGCGATGTCGCCCTCGTTTCCGGCCCCGGCCCCATCGGCCTGCTCTGTCTGCTCGTGCTGGTGCATCACGGCATCAAGACGATTGTCGCCGGCACCACCGCCGACGCCACCCGCCTCGCCCTCGCGCAACAACTCGGCGCCGCCCGCGTCGTTGATGTCCAAAAGGAAAATCTCGACGAGATCGTCCGCACCGAAACCGGCGGCGCTGGCGTCGATGTCGCTTTCGAGGTGGCCGGCGCCGCCGCCTCCGCGCGCGCGTGCCTGGACGCCCTCCGCCCGCTCGGCAGCTACACTCAGGTCGGTCACTTCGGCCGCGACATCACGGTCCCGTTTGACCGCGTCGGATTCCGCCAGCTCCGCGTCGCCGGCTCGGTCGGCTACACCGTCGCCACGTGGTCGCGCACCATGAAATTGCTCGCCCAAGGATTGAAGCCCACGCGCATCGTCACCCATCGCCTCCCGCTCGCCGAGTGGCGGCAGGGATTCGATCTGTTCGAGCGCAAGGAGGCGGTCAAAGTGCTGCTGACGCCGTAGCCATGCCCCGCCGGCTCGACCAAGTCTTCCTCCTCGCCGGCGCCGGCACCGGCCGCGCACCCGCCCTCGATTGCGCCCGGCCCGGTCAACGTCGCGGCGGCCGGACCGGGGTGCAGCAGGAAGTGAGGTCAGCCAGCTGTAGCGGCGGTCTGCGACCGCCGGCGATGCGCCAAGGGTTCTCGTTCGGCGGTCACAGACCGCCGCTACAACCAAGGCACTGTTTGCTGACCTCACTTCCGGTTTCACCCGCCGGACCGTGCCGGGCAATATTCCCGTTGCCAACCAGGAGCGGGCGGTGAAGAAAAACCGCTGACGCCTCCGGGCGGGCCCCATGAAAAAAATCCGCGTCGGACTGGTTGGCTTCGGTTTCATCGGCCCCCACCACCTCGAAGCCATCCGCCGCACCGGCCTCGCCGAAGTCGTGGCGATCGCCACGAGCGATGCGGCCGGCGCGCACGCGAAGGCGGAGCAATCCGGCGTCGCCCGGGCCACCGGCGACTGGCGCACGCTCACCGCCGATCCGGCGATCGATGTCATCGACATCGCCACGCCCACGCACCTGCACGGCCCCATCGCCCTCGCCGCGCTCGCCGCCGGCAAGCACGTCATCGTCGACAAGCCGCTGGCGACCTCCTCCGCCGAAGCGGCGCGGATGCTCGCCGGCGCACAGCGCGCGCGCGTGGTGCACGCCGTCACGTTCAACATCCGCTACAACGTCATGCTCCAGCACGCCCGCGCCATCATCGCCCGCGGCGATCTTGGCGAGGTGCGGCTCGTGCGCGGCCACTACCTCCAGGAGTGGCTGCTCAAGGACACCGATTTCAACTGGCGCCTCCAACCGGAGCGGGCGGGCGCCCTCGGCATGATCGCCGACGCCGGGGCGCATTGGTATGACCTCGCCCAGCATGTCACGGGCCGCCGCATCGTGCGCGTCCTCGCCGATCTCTCGACCGCGATGCGCGTGCGCCGGCCGACGCGGGGGCGCACCGTCCGTGTGCAGGTGCCCGACCTCGGGTTGATCGTGTGCGAGTTCGACCACGGCGCGCGCGGCCACTTCGCCACCAGCGCCCTCTGCGCCGGGCACAAGAACGATCTCACGATCGAGGTCAGCGGCTCACACGCTTCGCTGCGCTGGGAACAGGAGCGCCCCGACGAACTGTGGCTCGGTCACCGCGACGCGCCGAACCAGCTCCTGCGCAAGGATCCGGCGCTGCTCGACCCCGGGGTGCGGCACTACGCCGCGCTGCCCGGCGGGCACGCCGAGGCGTGGCCCGATGCGTTCCGCAATCTCATGCGCAACATCCTCGGATTCATCGCCGAGGGCCGCGATCCGCGCGAAGCCGACGAGATCGCCTTTCCCACGTTCGCGACCGGCCTGCGCATCGCGCGGATCGCCGATGCCATCGCCGCCAGCGCGAAAGCCGGCGGGCGGTGGCAGTCCGTGAAAAAACCGTGACCACACCACCGATGTCCGCCCCATCCTCCATCCAGGGTCCCGCCATCTTCCTCGCGCAATTCGTGCGCGATCACGCGCCGTTCAACTCCCTCGACGCGATCTGCCGCTGGGCGGCTTCCCTCGGTTACAAAGGCGTGCAGGTGCCCGCGTGGGAATCGCCGCGCTTCATCGACCTGCCGCGCGCCGCCGAGTCGCAGAGCTACTGCGACGACTGGCGCGCGCAACTCGCCGCGTGCGGTGTGCAGTTGACCGAACTCAACGCCGCGCTCGCCGGGCAGGTGCTCGCCATTCATCCGGCCTACGAAGCTGCGTTCCAGGCGTTTTATCCACCCGGGCTCGACGACCGGGGCCGGGTGACGTGGGCGATCGAGCAGTTGAAGCTCACCCTGCGTGCCGCCGCCAAGCTCGGCACGAAGTGCGTGCCAGTGCTTCCCGGCGGCCTCGCGTGGCACCTCGCCTATCCGTGGCCGCAACGTCCCGCCGGCCTGATCGACGAAGCGTTTCGCGAGCTGGCGCATCGCTGGCGCCCCGTGCTCGATCTCGCCAGCGAACTCGGTCTCACGATCGGCTACGAGTTGCATCCCGGCTCCGATCTTTTCGACGGCTGCACGTTCGAGCGCTTTCTCGCCGAAGTCGGTGACCATCCCGCCGCCGGCCTCAACTACGACCCGAGCCACTTCGTGCTCCAACAGCTCGACTATTGCGATTTCATCAAGCGTTACGGCTCACGCATCGCGGGGTTCCATGTGAAGGACGCCGAGTTTCGCCCCGACGGACGCTGCGGCGTCTATGGTGGCTACCAGTCATGGGCCGGTCGCGCGGGTCGTTTCCGCTCACTCGGCGACGGACAGGTGGATTTCAAACGCGTGTTCACGTTGCTCACCGAAACCGGCTACCGCGGCTGGGCCGTCATGGAATGGGAGTGCGCGGTGAAGTCGCCCGAGCAGGGCGCGCGCGAAGGCGCGCCGTTCATCGCGCGGCATATCATCGAAGCGACCCCGGTCGCGTTCGACGATTTCGCGGGCGGCCGGCCCGCCCCCGCGATCAATCGCCGCATCCTCGGCCTCGATTGATCGCCATGCTGCGCATCGACGCCACCCTCCTCCGGGCTCGTTCCCACCCCGGCCGGCCGCTGAAAGCCTGACGCCCGCCCCTTCATCACACCGAAACGCCACCATGATCACCCGTCGTCACGCCCTGCGCTGCCTCACCGCGGCGGTTGTCGCGCCCACGTTTGTCGCCCGCGCCGCCGGCGCGCCGGGCTCCTCCCCGACTCCGGCCGGCCGCTGGCAGTCCCTCTTCGACGGCCGCTCCCTCGCCGGCTGGAAACCCACGGCGAAGAGCGGACACAGCACGGCCAGCAACCACACGACGGCCGGTCACTGGCGCGTCGAGGATGGCATGATCGTCGGCAGCCAGGATACGCCGAACAACGGCGGGCTGCTGCTCACCGGGGCGGAGTTCGGCGACGTCGAGATCGCGCTCGAGACGCGCAACGACTTCGGCATGGACAGCGGCATCTTCACGCGCTGCACCGTCGAAGGCGCCGCCTACCAGTGCCTGATCGACTACTACGAAAACGGCACCATCGGTGGCATCCTCGGCGAGCGCATCTGGAAGGTCCGCGGTGTGCGCAACTACTCCTTCGGTCCCACGCCCGACATCATCACGCTCAACGACCATCCGCAGCGCTGCCCCGTGCTGCCGGACGCGTGGAAATTTTTCTGGCACGTCAACGACTGGAACGAAGTCCGCGTGCGCATCGTCGGCGATCCGCCGACGGTCACGACCTGGGTCAATGGCGTGCAAATCCTGCAGCACACCGAACCGACGTCCGTGCATCCCGCGCGCGGCCACATCGGCCTGCAAATCCACGGCGGCGCCCGCTCGAAGGGCCTCGTCCGGTATCGCAACATCCGCGCCCGCGAGCTCTGATACCAACGGGTGCAACCGGAAGTGAGGTCAGCCAGCTGTAGCGGCGGTCTGCGACCGCCGGCGATGCGCCAAGGGTTCTCGTTCGGCGGTCGCAGACCGCCGCTGCTACAACCAAGGTCTCTGTTTACTGAACTCACTTCCTGTCACACCCGATGCCAACTTCAGAGGAATTTTGGATTTGACCCCTGCGAGGGTCGTCGGGGTTTAGGACGAGTGTCGGGCGTAAAGCCCGACCTACAGGCTAACCCCAAATATCAAAAGCCATTGGTATTACTGGAGCTCGTGAAACAGGTGACCAAACGCTCGGCGGTTCGGGGAGCGCACCCGTCTCGGGTGCTGGTGTCGGCGTCTCGCCGGCACCTCGGAAGTCCTCGGCGAGACGCCGAGGACAGCCCGCGGGACGCGGGCGCTCCCCGAACCACCGGGTGTCATACAACGTCCCGTGGTTTTCAGATTTTCCGTTTGTAGGCCCGCCCGCTGGGCGGGCAGCCCGCCCCCCGGCCGGGCCTACCGTCCACCAGCAAGGTGACATTGGTATCAGCAGGCGCCGAGCCCGGCGAGTGCGAGCAACATGCCGCCGATCGCCCGCGCGCCCACGGGCGCGTGCCGAGCAGTTCATTCTCGTTGGGTCCGATACCGCGAAGCCCTGGTCGCCTGCGGCGCCGCCACAGGCGGGTAGACTTGCTTCGCCTTGGTTGGGTAGCGACGAGCGCCGGCGAGTCGAAGCGCGTCGGCCCTCTGGTGCTCGCCGCCACGATGAGTGGTCGAAGGCTGCATCGTGGGAGTGGTCCAATGCCCCGGGGCTCGCCCCGAGGATCTTTACTGAACGAGCCCGGAGTTTTCCCGGCGTCGCCGTGCGCCTGCGCCCAACTCGACGACTCGTCCGTCACGCCGCCGGCACGGCCCAGCCCGCGCGATAAGTCTTCGTGAGGAGCGCGTTCGCCGCGTCGTTGTTCGTGAAGCGGAGATTGGCGGCGTCCCACTTGAGCACGTTGACCTCGCGCGCGCCCTGCGCGTTGTTCCCGCGTTTGGGCTTCGGCGGGAGACAGGCGCGGGTGGCGACGTTGCCGAGTTGAATGGTCTCGGCGAGCGGGCCGGAGTAGTCGAAGCTCGCGGTGGTGTTCCTGCCGTCGAGGACGGCGTCGATCCAGCGGTGCCAGTGGTTCTGGCCCTTGAGGTCCTTCGGGTAGGCGAAGCCCTTGAATTTTTCCGCCGGGTAGAGGCGCGGCGCGTTGGGGTGCGGGAGCACCAGGTTGCCCTGCTCGCCGATGAACAACGAGCCGGTGGCCGGCAGTTCGAGTTCGGGCGGCAGTTGCGCGAGCTTGCGCGAGGGGCGCAGCCCGCCATCCGTCCACGTGACGGTGACCTTCGGACCGGCGGTGAATTCGGTGCCGGGGAATTCGTAGCGGATGGTTTCGATCACCGGCCACACGTGGCGGTTGATGCCGCTGTTGTCGGCCGCGATCGTGAGCGGCGCCACAAGGCCGAGCGCGGTGAAAACCGGATCGAGCACATGGCAGCCGAAATCGCCGAGGGCGCAGCCGCCACCGAAATCCTGCCAGTCGCGCCAGGCGAACGGATGATACACCCCGAGCGAGAACGGCCGCATCGGCGCGGAGCCGATCCACACCTCCCAATTCACGCCGGACGGCACGGGATCGGGCGCGGGCGGCTCGATCATGCGCGTGCGTTCGTTGCCGGTGAGGTTGCACCACGAGTGCACCTCCTTCACCCTGCCGATGGCGCCTTCGCGGATGAGGCGCGTGGCGAGGCGGTATTCGAGCGAGGAGTGGGCCTGCTGGCCCATCTGGGTGATCACGCCCTTTTTCCGGGCCCAGAGGGTCATTTGCCGGCACTCCCAGACGGTGTGCGCGAGGGGCTTCTGGCAATAGAGGTGTTTGCCGCGCTTCATCGCCTCGATGCCGATGAGGGCGTGCATGTGGTCGGGCACGGAGACGCTGATCGCGTCCACGGTGTCGCCGAGCTGGTCGAACATCACCCGGAAATCCGAAAAATGCGGGACGCCCGGGACGGCCGCATCGGCTTTGGCGAAACAGGAGGTGTCGATGTCGCAGAAGCCGACATATTTCACCTTGGCGTGCGACGAGAAGTTGTGGACGTCGGTGAAGCCCTGTCCGCTGACGCCGACGGTGGCGAGTTGGACGCGGCTGTTGGGATGGGCGGCGCGGACCACGGCGGGGAAGCCGATGACGGCGCCAGCGACGGCCGCCTGCTTGAGGAAGGTGCGCCGGGTGGTGTCGACGGACGGAGTGCTCATAAGTGGAAAGTGGGCGGGTGCGCCGGGGGGATCAGCGATCGTTCTTTACGCCGGCGCTCGGCCGGCCGACTTGGCGGCGCAAGGGCCAGGGGGGTGAGTGGGGCACAGTGATGGCGGTGTCGCCGGTGGGGTCGTTGACGGTGATGTCCCGCGGTTGCCGGGGACGAGGCGGAGGTCGGAGCGCTCCATGGTGCGGTGGCAGTCGAGCTGGAGAAAGCGATTTCTGCAAAAGGGCATCTGGCCGCAGCGCCGGGCCTCCCCGCCCCACCCGGCGGCCCGGCCGCTCAGGCGGTGGGTCGGCCGCTGCACGCCGGGCCGCACAGTGCGGAGCCGGCGAATGGTGACGGCGAACACGAGCGCCGCGCGAACGCGCCGCTGGGCAGCCGCGTCTTTGGGTGCACCGATGACGAGTTCGATGCGGTGCCCCACCTGCCGCGGCACCGAGGGCCAGCAGGGCGGGCCGAAGTGCGAGCACGGCGGATCATGGCGGGGTGAGGTGCGCACCGCCGGGGTCAGCGCGCCGGGACCGCGGCGGGGCGCTCGGATTTGGCGGGCGCCGGCGCGCGCTCGGCGCCGTAAGTTTTCACGAGGTAGTCGACGATGGGATCGATCGCATCGTCAGCGATCGGCGCGCCGAAGGTTTTCTGCATTTTGGTGACATTGGCTTTCCATGCGGCGCGCGCCATCGTGGGCGGCTGGATCCGCGCGTAGTCGGCCGAGTGGCAGGTCGAGCACATCGCCACCGCCGTTGCGTAGCCGGGCAGCGGCGACTCGACGTAGCGGGCGGTCTCGGGCGGAAGGGTGATTTCAGCGGCCAGGGCGCCGGCGGGCAGCGCGAGGAACGGCAGGCTGCGAAGGAGATGAAGAAAGGAGGGCATGGGTGGCGGGGAGTTCAGACGGCGGTGACGTGCACTTTCTCGACGACGTTGCGCAGGTAGCCGGAGGGGTTCCACAGCGACTCGAGCGGCTGCGTCTCGCCGTTGCGGTTGAAGGCCCGCGCCATGAGTTCGAACGCTCCGGCGCGCGGCGGCGTGAACGCGGTCGTCCACTCGCGGAACGAATATCTGCCGAGATCGCGGCCGAGCTGCGTGCCGCCCCAGGTGCGGCCGCCGTCGGCGGAGAACTGCACTTCGCTGAGGCCCTGGCCGCTGTCGAACGCGATACCGCGCACCACGGTGGCGCGGCCTGCGGGCAGCTTCGCGCCGTCGGTCACGCTCGTGATGAACGAGCGGATCGTGAAGCGCGCGATCGGCGCGGTTTTTTTCGGCGTTTCGCCGGGGGCGACGGAGTGCGTGGCGTTGTCCGGGAGACGGTAGGCGGGCGCCATCCAGAAGCCCGTGAACACGGAATCGATCACGGTGATCTCGCTGACGTGCTTGACCCAGTAGGTGCCGTAGTAGCCGGGCACGACGAGGCGTAGCGGGTAGCCGTTGAGCATCGGCAGATCCTCGCCGTTCATGCCCCACGCGAGCATGACCTCGCCATCGAGCGCCTGATCGACATCGAGCGCCTTCACGTAGTCGGGGGTTGCGGGGACCACGGGTTTGTCGAGGCCGTCGAACGTGACCTGCTTCGCGCTCGCGGCCACGCCGGCTTTCTCAAGCACGCGTTTGAGGGGGAGGCCGGTCCACTTCGCGTTGCCCATCGCGCCGTGGCCGAGCTGGCCGCCGAGGACGCGCGGTGTGGAGAAGCCGCGGCTGTTGCCGGAGCATTGGTTGACCGCGACGATCTCGACGGGATCGCCCAGGGCCTTGAGGTCGGCGAGCGAGAGCGCGAGCGGGGTGCTGACGGCGCCCTTCACGTTGAGGCGATACGTCGCCGGATCGATTCTCGTCGGGATGTCGGCGAGGTGGTAGCGGACGAAAAACGCGTCGTTCGGCGTGACCACGCCTTCGTTGAAGACGGCAAAGGGCGTTTCGAGCTGCGGCGGGCGCGTGGTGTGGCGGATGAGCGGGCGTTTGCCGGGATAGGCGACGAGGTCGCGCAGGCCGTTGTCGAAGGGCAGCGTCACGCTGTCCCCGGCGGCGCGAAGCCGGGGCCACGCGACGGACGCCGCGGTGAGAAGGCCGGCCGCCTTGAGGAAGCGGCGGCGGTCGGGATCGGTTGGGTGGATTTTGGGGGTGGGATTCACGGGCAATCAGGTGGAAAATATTTTTCGCGCGAGCAACAGCGCCGCGACGCTCAAGGCGCCCACCGCCAGCGCCGCCACGAAGCCGACGAACAACGGCCGCAGACCGAGCCGGCGAAAACGCGAGAAATCCGTCTGCAGGCCCACCGACGCCATGACGACGGCGATCGCGATGGTGGTGAATTCCTCCGCGTGACCGAGGAGCTGCCGCCACTGCGCCGGCTCCAGCACGCCAAAGGCCCGCGCCGAGCTGTCGCCGACGGTGCGCACGACGGTCATCGCCACGAAGCCGAGCACGAACAGCGGAAACACGGTGGACCACGAGGTCTTGCGCGCACCCGCGGCGCCGCCATTGCGCAGGTAAAACCACGCGACGAACGGAATCGCGCCGGCGAGGCAGAGGTTGCGCATGAGCTTGGTGACGGTGGCGACGTTGAGCGCGTCCGGCGCCGAGTAGCGGCCGGCGAACGTGAGCGCCGCGCCCGCGACCTGCGAGGTGTCGTGAATCGCGGTGCCGAGGAAAATGCCCGCGGCGCGCGCGTCGGCCGCGAAGATCAGGTGCGCGAGCCACGGGTGCAGCAGCATCGCGGTCATGCCGAAAATGGCCACGCAAGCGACGGCGTAGCTGACCTCATCCTCCTCGGCCTTGAGCGCCGGGGCCGTCGCGACGATCGCGGTGACCCCGCAGATCCCGGTGCCGACGGAGATGAGCGCCGCCAGCCGCGCGGGCACGCCGGCCCAGCGCCCGATCAGCGGCACGAAGATCAATGCGCCGGCCACACAGACCCCGACGATCGGCAGCGCCTGCCAGCCGATGCCGGCCGCCACGCCGAGGCTCAGCCGCAGGCCAAGCAGCACGATCGCGGTGCGCAGCAGCGTGGTCGCGCAGAGCCGCAGGCCGGATTTGAAACTCACGGGCAGGCCGGCGGTGTTGCACACGAGCAGACCGAGGATGATGGCGACCGGCACACCGCTGATCGGGCTCTTCGCGTAGCCGAGGAGACTCGTGCCGACCCAGCGCGCGGCTGCTTCCGCGAGCCACGCGAGCGCGGCGGCGAGCACGATGCCCGGCGCCATCTGGCCGAGCCAGTCGAGCGCGCGGTGCCCGGCATTGCCCGTGGCGGCGCGCGACGGCGCCGGGGCGCGCAACGACGCCGGCAGATCCGCCCAGTCGGGCACGCCTTCCATGCTGCTCCAGCTCTGCGCACTCTCGGGGGTGATGGCGGCATTCATGGGTTGGGCGTGGGTTCAGCCGGCGGGTAACGAGCGGAAACCGGCGGGTTGTCCGGGCAGTAAGTGATCTCGCGGTTTTCCGGCGCGAGCCACAGGCGGTGGCCGTCGGGGTTTTTCCATCCCAGTTCGCCCGATGGGCCGGCCTGATCGGTGCAGAGGTTGAGGGAATTGACACCGCCGTGCCGCGTGCAGGCGAGAATGCGCGGGCCGACCTCCAGCGTGACGAGCACCTCCGCCGTGCCGTTGGACAGGCGGAGATTTCTCGACCAGCCGTGGCGGGCGACGATCTCGATCATAGCGCGATCGAGACGTGTTTCGTTTCGACGAAGGCCTCGAGGCCTTCGCTGCCGAGTTCGCGCCCCCAGCCGCTTTGCTTGAAGCCGCCGAAGGGGCAGTTGCTCGTGGTGGGCACGCCGTCGTTGAGGCCGAGCGATCCCGCTTCGAGCGACTCCATGAGGCGGAACGCGCGGCTGAGATTGGTGGTGAACGCATACGCGCTCAGCCCGTAGCGCGAGGCGTTGGCGCGGCGCACGACTTCCTCCTCGTCGTCAAAGACACAGACCGGCGCAATCGGCGCGAACGTTTCCTCGTTCATGCACACGGCGTCGTCGGGCACATCGGCGAGAATCGTGGGCTCGAGGAACCACCCGCTCGGGCCCGCGCGCTTGCCACCGGCGACAAGGCGCGCGCCGCGGCGCACCGCATCGTCGATCTGGGCGAGCGCCTGCTGGAGGCCGGCTTCGTTGATGAGCGGCCCGATTTGCACGCCGGGCTCGAGGCCGGGGCCGACCTTCATCGCGCCGGCCTGTGCGGCGAACCGCCGGAGAAACTCGGCGTAGACCGGGCGCTGCACGTAAACGCGGTTGGCCGCGATGCACGACTGGCCCGTGTTGCGAAACTTCGCGATCATCACCCCCTCGACCGCGCGGTCGAGTTCGGCGTCGGCGAAGACGATGGCCGGTGCGTGGCCGCCGAGCTCGAGGGAGAGCGGCTTGATGGTCCTGGCCGCGCCGGTGATGAGCGCCTGGCCGACTTCGGTCGAGCCGGTGAAGGTGATTTTGCGGCAGAGCGGGTTGGCCAGAAACTCGGCCGCCATTTCCGACGCACGGCCGAGCACGATCTGGAAAACGCCGGCGGGCAGCCCGGCCTTTTCGACGGCCTCCGCAAACGCGAGCGCGCACAGCGGCGTGGCGCTGGCGGGCTTCAGCACAACGGGGCAGCCCGCCGCGAGCGCAGGAGCGATCTTGCGCACGGCGAGCATGAGCGGAAAATTCCACGGGCTGATCGCGCCGACGACCCCGATGGGCGTCTTGACGATCACATGCCGCTTGCCGTCGGTCTGGTGCGGCACCGTGCGGCCGTAAACGCGCCGCCCTTCCTCGGCGAACCAGCGGAGATGATCGACCGACATCGCGACTTCGCCGGTGCTCTGGGCGAGGGGCTTGCCGTTCTCGAGCGTGATGAGCTTCGCGATCTCGGCGCTGCGGGCCTCGAGATGATCGGCGATCCGGCGGAGAAAATCGCCGCGCGCGCGCGCGGTGAGCTTGCGCCAGCCGGCGAAGGCCGCGTGCGCGTCCGCGATCGCCTGGGCGACGCCGGCGCGGTCGAGCGTGCAGACCGCATCGAAGGCCTCGCCCGTGGCCGGGTTATGGACCGTCAGCGAGGTTTCGGTCGCGCGCCACTGGCCGTTGAGGAAGAGGGGATGCGGTTTCATTTGTGCTGGCCGGTCGCCTTCGCCCGGTCCTTCAGGAAAATTTCCAGCCCGATGTCGGTCAGCGGATGATCGTGGAGCATTTGCAGGAAGTCGAAGAACATTGTGCAGACATCGGAGCCGGCGGGGCGAGCGGCGCGGTGAGAAAGTTGGGCGTCTCCCGTCCGGGCGGCGACAAATTTCGAGCCCGGGGCCGGGGCAGGGCGAAGTCGGGAGCGGTTCCGATTGAAAAATGACGCCGCGGAAACCGGTGGCTCACCGGCCCCGTGCCCGATCTTTACTTCAGCGTGGAACCGGGCACCGTGGTCGAGAGCGCCTTCACCCTCGGAGGCATGCGATGAACCCGCCCGCGCCCGCTCATCGCCACCGCCGATCCGCCCGCCGCATCGAATGCTCCAGGCTTGTCCCTCACGCACCAGGTTGAACCAATTTCCTCCTCATGCACCCCGAAAAACGCCCCCTGCATCGCCGTCATTTCCTCCAAGCCACTCTCGCCACCGGCGCCGGTCTCCTCATCCTGCCGCGGACTTCGTTGTTTGGTGCGGCGCGCCCCGGCAACAAGCTCAACCTCGCGCTGATCGGCGCCGCCGGCCGCGCCCGCGCTCATTACCTTGGCCTCGCCAGCGAGAACGTCGTCGCGATCTGCGATGTCGACGAAAACAACCTCGCCGAGGCCAGGGCGAAGTTCCCCGCCGCCAAGACCTACGCCGACTGGCGAAAATGCCTCGAACAAAAGGACCTCGAGGCCGTGCTCTGTTGCACGCCGGACCACCATCACGCGTTGATCGCAATCGCCGCCATGAACCGCGGCCTCCACGTCTACATGGAGAAGCCGATCGCGCTCACCGTCGAGGAGGCCCGCCTCGTGCGCGCGACCTACCTCAAGAACAAAACCAAGCTCGCCACCCAGGCGGGCACGCAGCGCCACGCCAACCCCAATTTCGCCCGCGTGCGCGAAATCATCCGCGACGGCGCCATCGGCGAACTGCGCAATGTCTTCGTCTGGGGCAACCGCCAGTTGCCCAAGCCCGGTTATTACCCGTCCGCCGGTCCAGCGCCCGCGTTTCTCAACTGGGATCTCTGGCTCGGCCCCTCGCGGGAGCATCCGTTCAATCCCGGCTACTTCGAAAATTTCAAAAAGAAACCCAACGGAAATTGCCTGCAGTGGAATATGTTTTGGGACTTCGGCTGCGGCCAGGTCGGCGACATGGGCGCGCACACGATGGATCTCGCCTGGAACGCGATCGACGCCGGCCTGCCCACCGCGATCGAGGCCCGGGGCGATCCGTTCAACCCCGACGTCACGCCGGTGAAAATGGAGGCCCACTTCGATCACCCGGCCAACAGCTGGCGCCCCGCGATTCGCGTGAGCTGGTATCAAGGCGGTGCGATGCCGGCCTCGCCGAAACCGTTCATCGATTTGAACAAGATCGATCACGGCGTGATGTTCAAGGGCACCAAGGGCCACCTCGTCGCCGACTTCGCCTCGCGCCTCCTCCTGCCGTTCGGCGACACCGCCGACCTCACCTACTACAAACCGCGCGCCCAGGAGCCCGTCACTCCGCCCATCGGCGATTTCCAGCAGGAGTGGTTCAACGCCTGCAAGGGCAGCCTGAAGACCTGCTGCAACTTCGACTACAACGGCACCATGACCGAACAGATGGCGCTCGGCCTCGTCGCCTACCGCGCGGGCAAAAAACTCGACTACGACGGCGCCACCGGCCGCATCACCAACGACTCCGCGGCCAACGCCCTCCTCCGTCGCGAGTATCGCGCCGGCTGGTCGCTCAACGCGGCCAACCTCGCCGCCAACCTCTGATGACCGCGCCCATCAGCCGCCGTTCGGCCCTGCGCACCCTGGTCGGCGGAGCGACGGTCGCCGGCCTCGCCGCCTCGCTCGCCGCCCGCGTCACCGCCGCCGATGCCGTCGCCCGCCTCAAGGGCCGCATCAACCACTCCGTGTGCAAATCGTGTTACCCCAAAGCCAGCCTCGACGATTTGTGCCGGGCCGCGAAGGCGATCGGCATCACGTCCATCGATCTCATGCCGCCGCCCGCGTGGCCGACGCTGAAGAAACACGGCCTCACGTGCGCCATGGCGAAAGTCCACGAGCCCAACCATCCCGAAAGCTGGGTCCGCCCCGCGGAACACGACAAACTCGTCGGCTATTTCACCGAGGTCATCCCGCAGGTGGCCAACGCCGGCCTGCCGAACCTGATCTGCCTCTCGGGCAACGCCCGCGGCCTGAGCAAGGAGCAAGGGCTCGAAAACTGCGCCCTCGGACTCAGGCGCATCATGCCGCTCGCCGAGAAACACCGGGTCACCATCTGCCTCGAACTCCTGAACAGCAAAGTGAACCACAAGGATTACATGGCCGACTCGACGGCCTTTGGGGTCGAGTTGGTCCGGCGCGTCGGCTCGGAGCGCTTCAAGCTGCTCTTCGACATTTATCACATGCAGATAATGGAGGGTGATGTCATCGCAACGATCAACGCGATCCATCAGCACATCGCGCACTACCATCTCGCCGGCGTGCCCGGGCGCCACGAACCGGATGAAACCCAGGAGCTGAATTACCCCGCGATCATGCGGGCGATCGTCGCGACCGGCTACAACGGCCATGTCGCCTACGAATACTCCCCCGCCCGGCCGGAGCCCGACGCCGTGGCCTCCCTGCGGCGCGCCGTCCAGATCTGCGACGTCTGAGTCCCGCCTTCGGCAACCGGCCGTTGGGCCCGGGTCCACCACTCCACGACATGCACCTCACCCACCTCACCTGCACGCTCTGCGGGACGCGCCACGAGGCGAACGTCCCGCAGAACGTCAGCGCCTGCTGCGGCAAACCCCTGTTTGCCCACTACGATCTCGCCGCCGCCGGACGAACAATGACCAAGGAGTCGCTGCGCACGCGCGCCAAGTCGCTCTGGCGCTACCGCGAGGTGCTCCCCGTGCGCGACGACACCGACATCGTGACCCTGGGCGAGGGTTTCACGCCGCTGCTGCCCGCGCCGCGGCTCGGCGCCAGACACGGACTGCGATCGCTTTTGATCAAGGATGAGGCGCAAAACCCCACGGGCAGCTTCAAGGCGCGCGGGATGACGACCGCGGTCTCGATGGCCCGGCAATTCGGACTGCGGAAACTCGCGGTGCCATCGGCGGGCAACGCCGCGGGCGCGCTGGCCGCCTACGCCGCGCGCGCCGGCCTGGAGGCGCACATCTTCATGCCCCGCGACACGCCCCGGGCCAATGTCATCGAGTGCGAGCAGATGGGCGCGCACGTCACGCTGATCGACGGTTTGATCACCGATTGCGGCGCGGAAGTCGCCCGGCGGAAAACCGCCGGGGGCTGGTTCGATGTCTCGACCCTCAAGGAACCCTATCGCGTGGAAGGCAAAAAAACGCTCGGCTACGAACTCGCCGAGCAACTCGACTGGAAACTGCCCGACGTGATCCTTTACCCCACGGGCGGCGGCACCGGCCTGATCGGGATGTGGAAAGCCTTTCAGGAAATGGCGCAGCTCGGATGGCTTGACGCCCATCCGGGGCATCGGCCCCGCCTGTTCACCGTCCAGGCCGCCGGCTGTCAGCCGATCGTCCGCGCCTACCAGCAGGGGGACAAGTTTGCCGCCGAGCACCTCCAGGCCCAGACGAAGGCGTCCGGACTGCGCGTGCCGAAGGCGATCGGCGACTTCATCATGCTCGACGCGCTGCGCGCCTCCGGCGGCGGCGCGATCGCGGTCACGGATGAGGAGATGATCGCCTCGACCAGGGAATTCGGCGCGGCCGAGGGGGTGTTCCCCGCCCCGGAGGGCGCCGCGTGCTATGCCGCCATGAAACGACTCCTGGCCGAGGGGAAAATCGCCGCCCACGAGACCGTCGTTCTCTTCAACACCAGCACCGGCTTGAAATATCTGGAATGCTACGGCGGCTGACGCCCGATTTCACGGCCGGCCCCAGCCCCGCACTTGCGCGGCGCCGGGAACACCTCCAACGTAGGCCACCACATGCAATCCGACGTTGTTGCCGTCTCCATCAAGGGCGTCATGCCCACCGCCAACGGCTGCGCCGTTTTTCTCGGGGACGATGCCAAGACGTTTGTGATCTACGTCGACCACTTTGTCGGTGATGCGATCCAGAAGTCGCTCAACGGCGTGAAAAAAGAGCGCCCCCTCACTCACGACCTCATCGGCAGCCTGCTCCTCGGCCTCGGCGTGCGGCTGGAGCACATCGTCGTCAACGACGAGCGCGAAGGCACGTTCTTCGCCCGGATTCTGCTCCGCATGGAGAACGAGATCGGCCGGAAGATCCTCGAACTCGATGCGCGGCCGAGCGATTCGATCGTGCTCGCCCTCCAGCAAAAGCGCCCGATTTACGTCGCCCGCCACGTGTTTGAGGCGGTGCAGGACATGACCGAGGTCTTCGAACGCGTGCTCAAGCAGCAAGCCGAGGAAGACGAACCGGGCGACGACGACAACAAGTGACTGCCCTGCCCTCTCCGCTCGTTCCCGGCCAGCCGCTCACGGCGCTGGCGCCGATGCAGGACGTGACCGACCTCGCGTTCATGCGCGTGATCGCCCACTACGGCGCGCCGGATTATTTTTTCACCGAGTTCTTTCGGGTCCACAGCCAGTCGCGGCCGGAGAAGCACATCCTCCGCTCGATCGACGAGAACACCACCGGCCGCCCGGTCTTCGCCCAGCTCATCGGTGAGGACCTCGGCCACCTGGTGCGGACCGTGGCGGCGCTGCTGCGCCATCCGGTCGCCGGCATCGACCTCAACCTCGGCTGCCCGGCCCCCAAGGTTTACAAGAAAAACGTCGGCGGCGGCCTCCTGCGCGAACCCGAAAAAATCGCCCGACTGCTCGCCACGCTCCGCCCCGCCGTGCCCGGCCTCCTCACGGTCAAGATGCGCATCGGCTTCGACGACACCGCGCACTTCGATCGCATCCTCGATCTCGTCAACGAGCACCGGGTCGACCTCCTGACGGTGCACGGTCGCACCGTGAAGGAAATGTATCGCAGCGCGGTGCACTACGATTTCATCGCGCACGCTGCGCGCCGTGTGCGCTGTCCGCTGCTGGCCAACGGCAACGTGACCTCCGCCACCCGGGCCGCCGCCGTTGTCGCCGAGACCGGCGCGGCCGGCGTGATGATCGGCCGCCACGCGATCCGCAACCCGTGGATTTTCCGCCAGTGTCGCGAACAGTTCGCCGGCGGCACGCCGGCCCGCGTGACGCTCGCCGATGTCCGGGACTACGTCGAGCGCCTCTACCGCGCCACGCAGAGCGCGGAATTTCCCGAACGCGCCCATGTGACCAAGATGAAGAAGTATCTCAATTTCGTCGGCCAGAGCGTCGATCCCACGGGCGCCTTCCTGCACGAGATGCGCCGGGCGGAAAGCGAAGGTGAACTGTTCCGGGCCTGCGACCGCCACCTCCTCGACGGCGATGCGGCGGAACGGGAGTTTTCGCCCGAACCCTATCCGGGCGTGATCGCGCGGCCCAACTGCGAAACGCCCGCCGGCGTCGCCGACGGTTGCTCGCTCGAAACGATCACGGCCTAGCGCAGCCACACCGGGATTTCGTGGGGTGTAGCCGCGAGCGTGAGCGAGTGGTTTTCCGGGCGAGCCACTCGCTCACGCAGCTACCCGGCGTTGCGCTGTCACGTTTCTTCCGGGGCGCTGCACCAGCGGCCGCAACGCACCCGATGCGCCTCTCCGAAGCGGACCTTCCGATGGAGGGCGGGGTCGCTGAACCCCGCCGCCACGGGCGCCACCCTGCAAACCTCCCCGCATCGAACGCCGGAGACCGAGGGCGTCTGATGTCGTAGCAGTTTGGACTTCCAGGCCCGGCCGATGGCCGGGCTGCCCGCTCAATCCAATCCCAGGATTCGTTTTCCTTCCGGTGAAATCATCTGTGGCACCCACTGCGGGTCCCACACAATGTGCACCTTGGCGGACTCGACACTCGGCAGCGCTGCAATTTTCTGCCGCGCGTCTTCCGCGATCACGGGCCCCATCCCGCACCCTGGCGCCGTCAGCGTCATCTTCACGTCGATCCGGTGCGTCCCCGCCGCGGAACGCTCGATGGCCAGATCGTAGATCAGACCGAGGTCGACGATATTCACCGGAATCTCCGGATCGAAACAGGTCTTCAGCGCATCCCACACCGCCTGCTCGGAAAACTCGCCCGCCACCACCGTCGCCGCCGGGGCCGCGGTTGCATACCCGCCGATCGCCCCGGCCTGCTCCCGCGCGATGCGAAAAAGACCCTGATCCGTCCGCACGGTGATGTTCCCGCCGAGGGTCTGCGTGACGAACACTTCCGTGCCGGCCGCCAGCGTGACCGGGTGTCCGGCGGGAATGGCGGTGGCGGGGCAGTCGTGGGTGAGTGTATGGGTCATCGAATCGAGAGGTTGAGCGGCAACCGGGCATAGAGGCCCTGCGGATCGTTGAAGGAGCGGAGCATTTTCAATTCCGCCTCGACGCGCTCGGCCACCTGCTGGGTGAGGCCGCGCACGCGCGCGTTGCCGGGCCGGACCTTTTCCAGGATTTCCTGGATGGCTTCGACCAGTTCCTTCGAACGTGGGATCTCGATCACCCGGTAGCTGGAGCCCAGATTCGCTTTCTGCGCGGCATGCGCGATCGCGGCTTCGAGGCCGCCGATTTCGTCGACGAGGCCGAGTTTCTTCGCCTCGGCGCCCGACCACACGCGCCCCTGCGCGATGCGCTCCACCTCGTCCTTCTCGAGCTTTCGTCCCTCCGCGACTTTGCCGATGAACTCGCCGTAAATCCAATCCACCAACCGCTGGAACACCGCCATCTCGTCCTCGGTCTTCGGCCGGGAGATGGTCACGGCGTCGGCGAATTTCCCGGTCTTCACGCTGTCGAACGTCAGTCCGAAATTGTTCGCCAGCTTCTTCACGTCGAACTGCACGCCGAACACCCCGATCGATCCCGTGATCGTCGTCGGCTCGGCGAAGATTTTGTCGCCGTAGGCGGCGATCCAGTAACCGCCCGACGCCGCGTAGGTGCCCATCGACACGACGATCGGCTTCACCTTTTTCATGAGCCGGATCTCCCGCTGGATCGTCTCGGCCGCGGTGGCGCTGCCACCGGGACTGTTGACGCGGAGCACGACGGCCTTCACGTCGCCATCCTGCCGGAGCTTCCGCAGCTCGCGGGAGAATTTCGAACCGCCCACTTCACCAAAATCCCCTTCGCCATCGACGATCTCACCCTCGGCGTAAACGACCGCGATCTTGCCGCCACCGCCGAACACGGGCGTCTTGCCGCCGACCGACGCCACGCCGGAATCGTCCTTCGCCTGCCGGGCGTAGTCCGCGATGGCGATCTGCTTGAACGGCTGTTTCGAGCCGGCGCGGCCGGTCTTGGCCTTGAGCTCGTCGAAGATTTCGTCGCGATACGCCACGCGGTCAACGAGTCTGGCCGTCTTCGCCGCCTCAGCGCGAATCAGCCCCTCGGCATCGACGACCGCCTGCACGTCGTTCGGCGCGAGCTTGCGGCTGGCCGCAATGTCACCGACGACGCCCGCCCACACGTCGTCGAGCAGTTTCTGCATCTGCTCGCGGCTCTCGGGGCTCATCTCCTTGCGCGTAAATGGCTCGATCGCGGACTTGTATTTGCCGACGCGCGTCACCTGCACACCGA
Organism: Verrucomicrobiota bacterium; assembly: GCA_016235555.1. Classification (GTDB taxonomy): domain Bacteria; phylum Verrucomicrobiota; class Verrucomicrobiia; order Opitutales; family Opitutaceae; genus JACRKC01. The sequence goes on along the minus strand of JACRKC010000046.1, from coordinate 5,608 downwards.
CGCCATATTTCTCGAACGCGCCCGCATAATACATCGGCTCGCTCGCAAGCCCGGGCATGAGCAGGAGTCCGTAGGGGTCCATCGCGAGTTCGGTGGCAGTCGACGCGAGGTAGTAGCCCTTCGTCGTCGACTGCGTGAGGTAGGCGCGGATGGGTTTGCCCGAGGCCTTGAACGCCTCGAGTGCCGCACGCACCTCTTTCAACGCGGCGTAACCCGAGCCGAACTGCGCCGGCCGCAAATCGCCGGCGATGAAGACGCCCGCGATGCGGTCATCCTTGGCGGCGGCGTGAAGCGCGCGCGTCGCAGTGCGCACCTGCAACGTGTCGTCGTGCCCGCCCATCGCGCCGAAGTCGATCGGCGGCGGCGCATCGGTGAGGTTGGTCGAGAGATCGAAGACCAGATACGACCCCTTCTCGATGGACGGCGGCCCCTTGTCGCCGCTCATCGCCGCGATGCCGGCGATGAGGAGGATGAACAACAGCAGCGCGCCGCCGCTGAACACGATCAAAGCCACCAGCGCGCCAAGCAGGGAGGTCAGGAAATTCCGCATGAGTGTGGCGCGGACCGTAGCCGCTTTCCCCGGTTCCTCCAGTCGAAAGCGGTCATTAGCACCTCAAGTGGTGGACGCCGGTGCCGATAGTTTCGCTTATCCGTCACGTCCGGCGCCACTCACCTGTTGCGTCGGGCCGGCGCGCGGCTAGCGTCCGTCACCATGAGCGAGCAAAAAGAACTGCTCACCACCAACCGCAAAGCGCTCACGATCAATCTGACCGAGCCCATCTATGGCACGTTCGCCGAGATCGGCGCCGGGCAGGAGGTCGCGCGCCAGTTTTTCCAGGCCGGCAGCGCCTCGGGCACGATCGCCAAGACGATCTCGGCCTACGACATGACGTTCAGCGACGCCATCTACGGCAAGGCCCCGCGCTACGTCTCGCGCGAGCGGCTCAGCCTGATGCTCGAGCACGAATACCGCCTGCTGCTCGAACGCCTCGCGGCCAAGCGCGGCGACCGCACGACGTTTTTCGTGTTCGCCGACACCGTCACCACCCGCAGCCAGAAACGCGCGGCCAGCGAGGCCCACGGCTGGATGGGCATCCGCTTTCAGGACCAACCCGGCGCCGAGCCGAGCGAGATCGTCGCCCACGTGCGCATGTGGGACAAGGACGTCGTCCAGCAACAGGAGGCGCTCGGCATCGTCGGCGTGAATCTGATCTACGGGGCGTTTCACCTGCGCGAGAACCCGCGCAGCCTCATCGAGTCGCTCGTCGACAATGTCGGCGCCAGCCGCCTCGAAGTGGACATGTTGAAGTTCAGCGGCCCGGCGTTTGCGCACATCGACAACCGCCTGATGTCGCTCTACCTCGTGCAGCTCGGCCTCACCAACGCCGTGATGTTCGGCCCCGGCGGCGAGGTGCTCCAGCCGTCCGAGGTGCTCTACAACAAGGCGATCCTCGTCGAGCGCGGCAGCTTCCGGCCGGTCACCCACGTCAACGTCGACATGCTCAACTGCGCCACCGCGCAGTTCGTCCAGGAGCCGCCGGTCAAAGGCAAGGAGGTCGTCGTGCTGATGGAGATCACGATGAACAACCTACTCTCCGACGGCGAACTCGATGCCCGCGACTTCCTCGCCCGCGTCGACCTGCTCGGCGACATCGGGTTCACCGTGCTGATCTCGAACTACTCGGAATACTACCGCCTCACCTCGTATTTCCGCCGCTTCACGAAGGAGATGATCGGCGTCGCGCTCGGCATCAACAACCTCCTCGAGATCTTCAACGAGAAATACTACGAGCACCTCGACGGTGGCATTCTCGAATCGTTCGGGCGGATGTTCCGCCATGCCGTGCGCCTCTACATCTATCCGATGCGGCAGGAGGCCTACGACAAATACCTCGTCGGCGGCACGAGCTCGACGACCCACGCCTCGGTGATCACCCACGCGTTCGCGTCTAACGTGCTCATCAACGCGAAAAACGTCCACGTCGCCGACCACCTGCGCAACCTCTACAGCCACCTGCTCGAAAATCACTACATCGAGTGCATCGTCGGTTTTGACGCGGCCTACCTCGGCATCTTCTCGCGCGACGTGCTGCGCCGCATCAAGGAAGGCGACGCCTCCTGGGAAAAAATGGTCCCCGACGTCGTCGTCTCCGCGATCAAGAAACGCCGGCTCTTCGGTTACGCGCCGCCGCCTGTCGCCGCTGCCCAGTAGGGCGGGCTTTACGCCCGACATCCTGCGAAATACCTGTCGGGGATAAACCCCGACCTACCGCCGCCGTCGTCACCTTATTTTGCGAACCTCAGTTGACCATGCTCGCTCCCCTCGCCCCTGACCTCTGGGAACTCGACGCGCCGCTCACCGTGCTCGGCATGTCGCTCGGGCACCGCATGACCGTCGCGCGACTCGCTGACGGTTCGCTCTGGGTGCACTCGCCCGTCGCCTACTCCACGGAACTCGGGGCGACGCTCGCGCAATTCGGGCCGGTCGGCCACGTCGTCGCGCCGAACTGCGTGCACGACACCTATCTCGAGGCGTGGTTCACCGCTTATCCGGAGGCGCGCTTTCATGGCGCCCGCGGCTTCGCGAGATTCCGGCCCGACCTGAAATTCACCGACGCGCTCGGCGACACGCCCCACCCCGCCTGGGCCGGCCTGCTCGACCAGCACCTGCTGCGCGGGATGCCGCGGCTCAACGAAGTCGCGTTCCTCCACCGCCCGAGTCGCACGCTCATCCTCACAGACCTGGTCTTCAACCTCGGACCCGACATGCCGCTCTTGAGTCGCGTCCTCCTGCGCCTCAACGGCTGCTACTGCCGGTTCGCCGTCTCGCGCCTGCTGCAGACCACGATCAAGGACCGGGCCGCGCTCCGCGGGTCGCTCGCTCACCTCTTCGCGTGGGACTTCGATCGCCTCGTGCTCAGCCATGGCGCGAATCTCGAATCCGGCGCGAAGGACACGCTGCGCACCGCCCTCGCCTTTCTGTAGCGTGGTGCTTCAGCCCAACGGCTGTTGAGATTTGGATGATCGTAGGTCGGGCTTTACGCCCGACATCGTCCGACCGCAGGCGTCGGCGATAAACCCCGACCTACCCACGCGACCCAATAGTCCATTCTTCAGCAGCCATTGGTATCAGCCCGCGCTTCGAACCGCGCGCTCCATCACCAGTGCGGGCTGGAGCGGCGCAACTCAAACAGATGTCAGTGCTCGAAGGCCTCGGTGGTAGCGGCGGGCCTCCCTGCCCGCCGACGGATCGGGCGAAAGTCCTGAACCGGCGGGCAGGGACGCCCACCGCTACGCCGAGCCGGCGCCGGTGAGCGCGTGCCTTGGGCAGGCTTTTTTGCCGTCTCCTGACATCAGTTTGAGTCACACCCGGGCTGAAGCACCGCACCACTTTTTTCGTGTGTTTCGGGTGTTTCGTGGTTTCTCCTCTCCGTTCTTTTCCCATGCGCTTCCACAAATACCACGCCCTCGGCAACGACTACATCGTCCTCGATCCGCGCGATTTCCCCTCGTGGGCACCCGCGCCGACCGTCGAGCAGATCCGCGTCGTGTGCCACCGCAACTTCGGCGTCGGCTCCGATGGCATTCTTTGGGGTCCGCTGCCGTCGCAGCAGAGCGAATTCGGCCTGCGCATTTTCAATCCCGACGGCTCCGAGGCCGAGAAATCCGGCAACGGCCTGCGCATCTTCTCGCGCTACCTCTGGGACCAGCAGCTCGTGAAAAACCCGGACTTCACCGTCGAGACGCCCGGCGGCCACGTGCAGGTTGCGATCAAGGACGGCGGCAAACTCCTCACCATCGCGATGGGCAGCGTGAGTTTCTCCGCCGAAAAAATCCCCGTCGCCGGCCCACCCCGCGAAGTGCTCAACGAAAAAATCACGATCCTCGACCGCGAGTTCACCTACCACGCCGCGACCATCGGCAACCCCCACTGCGTGATCCCGCTGCCCGCAGTCTCCCCCGAGTTGGCGCACCGCTACGGCCCGCACCTCGAAACCCACCCGAATTTCCCGCGCAAGACCAACGTGCAGTTCCTGCAAGTCCTCGACCGCGCCAACATCCGCATCGAAATCTGGGAGCGCGGCGCCGGCTACACTCTCGCGTCGGGCAGCAGCTCGAGCGCGTCGGCCGCCGTCGCCCACCGCCTCGGCCTCGTCGATCGCAGCCTCACCGTGCACATGCCCGGCGGCCAGATCGGCATCGAGATCGGCGACAGCTTCGCGATCAACATGACCGGCACCGTGAACAAAGTCGCCGAAGGCACGATGCACCCGGAGTTGTTCGCGGTGAAGGTGTGAACGGGAAATAACCGCCCGAAGCGCGTGGCCCAGCCACCGTTTGCCCACTTCGGACGCGCCGCCCGAGCTGCGAGGTCGCGTTCGCGCCGGAACTGCGCGACGTTGACCCTCCATGAAATCGAAGGCTCCCCGCGGCGATCGCAAGACAGATAGCGGGCGCACCGCCGCGGTCACCGTGCGCGAGCACCGGTCCGACGCCCCGTGGACGCGCCGCGCCCTGCGGCTCCGGACGTTCCTCGTGCACGCGCTGCCCTTGCGCCCGCAACACCGCCGCGCGTCGTGAGCCGCCGCGGCCGTTGCGCCGTCCGCTCCTCCTCTCGTCAGTCACAACCCAAACCAAGGAAGCACATGTCCAAGAGCCATAACTCGAAAAAGCAGACCAAAAAAGCGCCGGCCAAATCGCCTCAGCAGAAGAAGGCCGCCAAACGCGCCAAGCAGGCACGTTAGTCGCCCGCGCCGCCCCGGGTGGAAACAATCTTCGCGCTCCGGCGCGATGCCGCTTGCGTTTCCCCCGCGGCCAGCGACGGTGGCGGCTCGTATTTACGTTAGGTGGCAGTAGTTGGTGAGTCTTCAGGTGAGCTTCAGGTTCAGGTGATGATTCGAAACCCGATTCCCGGGAACATGCTGACAGCAGACGCAGGCTACGAAAACATCATCCATGAACTCCAAACTCTATGTCGGCAATATGTCGTTCAAGACCAGCGAAGCGGAACTCCGCGACGCCTTCGGCCAATTCGGCTCCGTGACCGACGTCTACATCGCCAACGATCGTGAGACCGGCCGCCCGCGCGGCTTCGCCTTCGTGACCTTCAGCACCGCCGAGGAGGCCAAGGTCGCCGCGGAAAAAATGAATGGCGCCGACCTCGACGGCCGCGCGCTCAACGTGAACGAGGCCAAACCCAAGGAAGAAATGGGTGGCGGTGGCGGCCGCAGCTTCAACAGCCCGAACCGCCGCGCCGGCGCGTTCAACAACCGTTACTGATCCGGCCCCGGCCGGATCGTCGAACGATCACTCTCAGGCGGGATGCTCCGGCATCCCGCTTTTTTTGCGCCCCGACGTTCCCTCGACCCTTGATCGGTGGCCCTCGAATCGTCCGCTTACCTTGCGGCCGAAATTCCGTGCAATGGAATAGCCTGGGGGAAGTTGCCCCAGGTGCGGCCGATCATGGCTTACTGAGTCTCGCGAAATAGAGTGACAAAAGTTCAGCGGTTCGGGGAGCGCACCCGTCTCGGGTGCTCGTGTCGGCGTCTCGCCGACACCTCCGAAGTCCTCGGCGGGACGCCGAGGACGGCCCGCGGGACGCGGGCGC
>JACRKC010000044.1 GCA_016235555.1 Verrucomicrobiota bacterium | reverse complement strand
TATTCACACCGCCATAGACAGTTAATGCAGCGTTCCGACTCAGATGGGGCTTCATCCGTTGCAACGCGGACGCCACTCGCCTCAGAACGAAAGATCCGCGGTGAGCTGCCACGCGAGCGGGAGCTGGGGCGCCATGCGGTTGTAGGCGACGATCGCTGCATCGGCATTGACCGGGCGGGTGATGAGCGGGTCGTGCTGGTCGAGGACGTTGGTGACGTTCAACTGCACGCTCGCGTTCTTCAGGAACTTCAACCGCTCGGAACGACCAAAGTTATAGCCGAGGAAGGCATCGGCGCGGGTGAACGAATTGCCGTAGATGACCTGCTTCCTGGTCGCGCTGTAGCCGATCACCATCTTGCTCTGGTGACGCGCCGTCGCTCCGACGTAGAAGCCCTTGAGCGCTCCCTCACCGAAGGAATAGCGCGAGACGACACTGGCCTTCTCCTTGCGGGTGCCGATGGTGCCGACGCCGGCGACGGACAGGTTGGTCTGGTTGGACGCCCGCCAGCGGGCGATCTCGGCCGCGAGCGTGGTGTTCACCGAGGTGATGATCAGGTTCTGGTCGAATTTCTGGAAGAACGGGATTTCCTTCGCCGCCCACTCCTGGATTTCCGGCGCAATGTCGGACGACACCGGATCGCTCGTCGAGTAGTTGCCTTGCAGACGCCATTGTTTCGTCAGGTTCGCGGTCACGGAAACCTCATAACCGGTCGAGGCCACGCTGAAGGTGGAGCCGCCGGAGTTGATCCGATGAGCCTCGCGCACGGCGGTCGTGATCAGGCCGTTGGTCTGCAGCTGATCGAGCACGCGGTTCGAGAGCACCGTCGGGTTGTCCACGGTGCCGCCGTAGGTGAAACCCTGGGCGCCGGCGCGAGTCGTGCTGAAGCGTGTGGCCCGCACGTGCAGCCGGCCGTCGAGCAGGTTGAGATCAAAACCGTAGTCCTTGCCCTCGCCTTTCGGGTTGTCGCCGACGCGGCTGGTGTTGCCGATCGGCAGGCCGGCGGCGTCGAGGTTCGGCATGAGGCGCACGCCGGTGTTGGCGAGTTCGACGGAGTTGGAGCGGTTGTAGCGCAGCGAGAGCCACGGCAGCACGTGAACGACGGTGCCGAGCGTCTTGGTCTTGGCGTCGAGCGTGCGGTTGGTGCGCGGGTTGTTGACGTTGTCGATGATGAAGTCGCCCGTGGTGTTGGTCACGCTGCGACGCCCTTCGTGGAGGTAGAGCGTGTCGGTGCGGTAACCGCCCGCGAGCACGAGCCGGCGTTTGAAGTAATACGCCTGCGCCGCGAGCAGGTAAGAGTCCTGCTCGGTGGGATCGTCGAGGAGCGAGCCGGACGACGGGGTCATGCGGGTTTTCAGCGTCCGCGTCGGATTGCTCGGATCGACCATGCCCTTGATGAAGCCGCTGGCCCCGGTGGGATGCTGCGGGCTGGCGTAGTAAGTGGCCTGATCGCCGACGGTGATGTAATGGCGCCGCAGGACGCGGTTGGCGCCGGCGCTCGGCGAGGCGTTATACGCGCCGCCGTTGGTCGCCTCGGCGATCCACGCCTCGTTGTCGCCTTCCTGGTAGAGGTTGCGCACTTCGCGGTTGGCGAGACCGGCGGCGCGATACTCGCCCCATTTGCCGAGATTCAATTCGTGCGAGGCGGTCAGACGGTAGTTGTCCGATTTCTCCCGGCGATGCCGCTGGGTCCAGTAGGTTTCGAAGTAAAGGCGGCCGGCATTGGGATTCGCGGTGCCGTCGCGCAGGAACTGATTCGGGTCGCCCTTGAGGCCGGTCGGCGCACTGGCCTGCCACGCCTCGAACACGTATTCCTGGTGATTGAGGGCCAGCTGCACGTTGATGTTCTTTCCGAATTTCTGATCGAGCGACACGGAGTAGGTGTCGAAATTCGATCTCTGCGTCTGGCTCGCGCCACCCAGGCTCACGCGGTAATTCACGCTGTCGACGAGCGCGGGATCGGTGACGAGTCCGGCGGAGCTGAGGCCCTGCGTGACGCCGAGTCCGCGGGCGTCGAAATTGATCACGCCGCCCCGGCCGTCGTCGACGAGGTTGACGCTCAGGTTGCCCGAGGTCGCGCTGTTGAGCGTGATGCCGAGGGCGTTGTTGGTGGCCGTGACGCGCTGCACGGTCCGGCCGTTGTTATACCATTGGAGCAGATTGTCGCCGATTTCCTGGTTGTCGGCGGTGTTGCGGAACGTGCGGCCCTTTTCGTATTCGGCGCGCACAACCGTCTCGGGCCGGAAGTTGTATTTCACCGCGACGTGGCCGCGGGTGTCCTCGTTGAACACGTAGTGCTGATAGGCTTGGGACCGGTCGGCGACGCCGTTGACGCGCACGCCGAGTCTGCCGTTGAAGGACGTCTGGTTGAGATCGAACGAGGCCCGGCGGAGGTCGTAGATGCCGTAAACCAGCTGGGCCTTCCGGAAATTGCGGTGGGTGAGCGCCTGTTTCGTGGAGACGTTCAGAAGGCCGCCGGCCGACGCGATGCCGAAGAGGATGGAGTTGGGGCCGCGCGCCTCCTCGATGCGCTCGACGTTGAAGGTGTTGGTCGGGAGCCGCCACAGAAAGTAATTGCGGGCGACCGAGGCCGCCTGCCCGCGGATCAGAAACGTGTTGAAGAACTCGAAGGCGGCGTTGCCGTCGGGCAACTCGAGTTCGACGTTGTTGCCGAACGCGATCGCCTGCGTGAGATTGAGCGCGCCGACATCCTTGATGAACTCCTCGGTGAGAATCGAAAGCGCCGCCGGCGTATCTTTCAGCGCCGTGTTGAGGCGGCTGCCCGCGAGGGTGTTGGCGGCCTGATAGCCTTGGTCCTGCTCCGAAGACACGATGAAGGGACTGAGCTCGACGGGAGATTCGCGGGAAGGGCCGGCGGCCGCTGCGGGAGCCGGGCCGGCCGTCTGGCCGGATGCACCAACCCAGCCGAGGGCGATCGCGACGGCCAGCCGCCGAGGATGCAGTTGACTGGTTTTCATGGAAGGCGGGGGGGCTCGTAACCACCGGCGATCCGCGCCGCGGAGATGGTCGCAGTCCGGGTGCCACGAGTGGGGAGGTTGCTTGGTTTGGGTCTCGAGTGCGAAGCGCGATCCGTAATCGGACGAGCGCGTCGCGAGGCGGTCCTGACGGAGCCGAAACGTAACGGAAACCGTCCGCAGCGTATTTAGCCGACATGGAAATTCGTTTCGCCACGCCGGAATCAGACGGCGGTCGCGCGCGGCCCTCGCATTGATGGATCCTCCCTGCCCTCGCCTTCCATCGCAGCGAAACAAATTTCCGCCGAAGCTGAAGACCGCAGCTTGAAACCGGTATAGTCTGCCCCCGCCCGGGCTTCCGTCATGCACGCTCATTTTCACCCCGCGGAGCCCCCCGCCATCCGACACAACGCCGCACCGCGCGGATTGCGGCCGGCCCTGTGGCTCCTCGTGGCTGGATTGAGCGCCGCCGACCCGGCCGCATCAGCACAAGGGCCGGCGTCGCTCACCTTGGGTCTGGTGGCCCACTGGACTTTCGACGAGGGCCAGGGCACCGCGTTGCGCGACCAGGCCGGCGCCCACCACGGCACGCTCCACGGCGCGAAGTGGACCGCCGGCGTGACCGGCACCGCCCTGCACTTCGACGAGAGCGGCGCGTATGCCGAGTTCCGCCCGGATCGCGACCTGGACATGACCGCTGAACTGACGATCGCGGCGTGGGTGAAGTCCGAGAATTTCGACACCCCCATCGTCAACAAACTCACCTACTACGCGCCGGGAAACTACGACTTCCGCACCGAGCGCACCGGCGCGCTGAGCCTGTCGCACGAAAACGCCCCGGGCCAGCGGCCGTCGCGCTACGAATCGACCGCGCGGCTGTCGGCCGGCCGCTGGCATCATGTGGCGGTCTCGTTGAAAACGGGAGGCGAGGTGAGTTTCTATATCGATGGACTCGCCGCGGGCACGGCCAGGCAGACCGGTCAGTTCGGGCGCGTGAATGGCGAACCGCTGCGCATCGGCGCCAAACCCGATCCGTATTCGTCCTTCCATGGGGCCATCGACGAAGTGCGCATCTACCGTCGCGCCTTGGATGCCCGCGAAGTGCAGCAACTCGCAATCACCTCCCGGCCGGACGCGGTCATCGCCACGAGCGAAATCCCGGCGGCGGCGCCGTCCACCCTTCGCACGACCGCCGTGTCGACCCGCCGCGGCACGCGCGCCGCGTTGACCGCCGAATGGCCGCAGTGGCTGGGACCGACGCGCAACGGCGAGTCGAGCGAGCGCGGTTTGCTGAAACGCTGGCCCGATGGCGGCCCGACGCTGCTGTGGTTCGCCGAAGGTTTGGGCGAAGGGTTCGCCACTGTCGCGATCGCCGGCGGTCGCATCTACACCACCGGCACGCTCGGACGGCAGGAGGTTTTGTTCGCGCTCGATCTGGACGGGCACCTGCTGTGGCAAAAGGTCTACGGCGCCGCGTGGGACGGACGTTATCCCGAGGCGCGCACGACGCCCACGGTGAACGACGGGCGTGTTTACGTCATCAGCGGCATGGGGCGGCTCGCGTGCTTCGAGGCGCAGAGCGGTGCGGAGTTGTGGGCCGTGGACGCAGCGGCGCAGTTCGGCACGAAATTCCACTATTGGGGCATCGCCGAATCGCCGCTCGTCGTCGGCGACCGCGTGATCTGCTCACCCTGTGGCACCGCGGCGACGTTCGCCGCCTTCGACAAGAAAAACGGCGCGGTCGCCTGGGCGAGCCGGAGCCTCGGCGAATTGAGCGGTTATTGCTCGCCCGTTCCGATCGCGGTCGCCGGACGGCAGCTCTTCGTCACCATGCTCAACCAGTCCATCGCCGGTGTCGACGCGGCCACGGGCGAGATTCTCTGGCGCCTCATGTATGCCGACTACCAGAAAAGCCCGCACGGAATAAACCCGAACTCCCCGGTCTGCCGCGACGGCAGCTTCTACACGTCGAGTGGCTACGAATGCGGTGGCGCCCGACACCAGCTTTCCGCCGACGGCACCGTCGTCACGCGTGTCTGGGCCGACAAGACCCTCGACAGCCACCACGGCGGCGCGGTGTTGGTGGACGGTTATCTCTACGGCTCGAATTTTCGCGGCCACTACGACGGCAACTGGGTCTGTCTCGATTGGGCGACCGGCAAGGTGATGTATGAAACCAAGTGGCTCAACAAGGGCGCCATCGTCCAGGTCGACGGACTCCTCTACTGCTACGAGGAGAAGGGCGGCACGGTCGGCTTGGTGAAGCCGTCGCCGGAACGTTTCGAGGTCCTCAGTTCGTTCAAGGTGCCCAAGGGCACCGGGCCACACTGGGCTCACCCCGTGATCTGCGGTGGCCGCCTCTATCTCCGCCATGGCCGCGCCCTGATGGCCTACGACGTCGCGACTCCCGAGTAGACCAGCTGCTCCCCAATATTTATGACGCCGCTTGCGAACTACCTGACGGATGCCTTCCCCTTATTCCAAGTGGCACGACCGGCTCGCCCCGCACCGCGTTCACCCTTTCTCCGCCCCGAACACAGTCAGCTCAATTTTCCCATGAGTCCTCGCCTCGTCATCGCCGCCACCATCGCGCTTGCTGCGATCGGCGCCCGCCCCGCCCTCGCCGCCGACGCGGCGCCTGCGGGATGGCAGCACCTCTCCAGCCGCACCGGCGATCTCGCCGCCCATCCCGGCGGCTCCACGCAACAGACCGGCGCCGTGGTCGCCGATTTCGACCGCGACGGCGTCAACGACTTCATCCTCAGCTTCCGCCACAAAGGCCCCGCCCTCCTCCTTTACCGGCGTCACGCCACCGGCTGGACGCAGTCCGTGATCGAGCCGGAACCGCTCACCATCGAGGCCGGCGGCGCGGTGGCCGACATCGATGGCGATGGCGATCTGGATGTCGTTTTCGGCGGCGACTACCAGAGCGACAAGGTGTGGTGGTGGGAAAATCCCGCACCCAACTTCGACCCGAACATCCCGTGGAAACGCCACCCGATAAAAACAAGCGGCGCGCGGCAACACCACGACCAGTGCTTCGCCGATTTTCTCGGCACCGGCCGGCCGCAACTGGCGTTCTGGAATCAAAAGGTCAGCACGCTCTTTCTCGCTGAGATTCCGCCCAATCCGCGTGAGGCCACGGAATGGCCGCTCACGACCGTGCTGGCCGGCGCGAAGCCGAACGGCGTGCCTTACATCGAGGGCGTGTCGGCGTTCGACATCGATGCGGACGGCAAGCCCGACCTCCTCGCGTGCGACTCGTGGTTCAAGCACACCGGCGGAAAAGAGTTCAAGCAGGTGAAGTTCGCCACGCACGGCGGCCTCATCTTCGCCGGCTATTTCAAGCCCTCGAAATATCCGCAAATCGTCGTCTCCCCCGGCGACGGCAAGGGGCCTCTCCGCTGGTATGAATGCACCGGCGATCCGCTCACCCCCGCCGATTGGACGCCGCACGACCTGCTCGATCGCGACATCAACCACGGGCACAGCCTCCAACTCGGCGACATCGATCGCGACGGCCACCTCGACATCTTCGCCGCCGAGATGGCGAAGTGGACCCATCAGGCGGTCGTGCCGGACAACCCCAAAGCGACGGCGTGGATTTTCTACGGCGACGGCAAAGGCAATTTCCTCCAAACCGAATTCGCCGTCGGCCTCGGCTGGCATGAGACGCGCCTGCGCGATCTCGATGGCGACGGCGACCTCGACATCCTCCACAAGCCCTACAATTGGGAGGTCCCGCGCGTCGACGTGTGGCTGAACGGCGGCACGCGCCCCGGCGCCCGCGGCGTCGGCACGAGCGCGAGTTTCCAAGGACCGGTCGGTCTGCAACTCTGGAGCGTTCGCGAGATCCTGCGGACCAACCTTCCACTCGGCCTCCAGACGGCGCGCGCGTTCGGCTTCACCGAAGTCGAAGTCGCCGGACTCCCCGCCGGCCTGTCGCACGCGCAAATCCGCGCCCGGCTTCTCGCCCACGGACTCAACCCCGTCTCCGGCAACTGGAGTCACGACGACGTGGCGAAGAAACCCGACCAGGTCGTCGCGCAAGCCAAGGCGCTCGGCGTCCGCTACGTCGGCGTCGGCAGCATCTCGCGTCCGAACCGGCGCACGCTCACCGAGGCCGACATGCTCGATGCCGCCAGCGCCTTCAACCGCGCCGGCGAGGCGCTTGGCCGCGAAGGCATCCGCTTCTTCTTCCACCCGCATGGCGATGAGTTCGTGCCGCACGGCGCCGGCCGCACCCTGTTCGATCTGCTCGCCGAGAAAACCGACCCGAAGCTGGTTTGCTTCGAGATGGACATCTTCTGGGCCACCCACGCCGGCCAGGACCCTGTGAAACTCATGCAGAAGCACTCCGGCCGGTGGCACCTGATGCACGTGAAGGACATGCGAGCCGGCACGGAGACAAGCGTCTTCACCGGACGCACCGACAAGAAAAACGACGTCGCCGTCGGCACCGGCATCATCGACCTTCCCGCCGCGCTGCGCGAAGGCCAGCGCCAGGGCATCAAGCACTACTTCATCGAGGACGAATCCCCCGACCCGGTGGGCCAGATTCCCAGGAGCCTGCGCTATCTCGAATCGCTGGCCTTGGACCAGGCATCACCACCACGCAGCCGCCCTTGAACCGCGGCGCATGTGATACGCTGCCGCGCAATGCCCGGGCTAGAAAACCTCCTCAGACCTCCCGGGGCGGGCCTCGGGATATTCCACCAAATCAATGCCAGGCGCAATTTCACCTCGGTTCGGGGAGCGCACCCGTCTCGGGTGCCGGCTTCGGCGTCCCGCCGAAGCCTCCGAAGTCCCCGGCGAGACGCCGCGGACAGCCTGCGAGACGCAGGCGCTCCCCGGAATTTTCCTCCCACCTCCGTTTCCCACCACGCCGGAGCAAGTTTACCCGCCTGTGGCGGCGCCGCAGGCGACCAGGGCTTCGCGGTATCAGCCCCAATGAGCATGAAAAACACCCTTCCTCTCAGCCTCCTTACTTTCGCACTCACCCTCGGTGTCGGCACCAGCCGCGCGCCCGCCGCCGAATTGACGTTCGCCAACGGTTTCGAATCCGGCGATGTCGCGGCGTTCGCCCCGTCGGGCAACTCGCCGACCGCCACCACGGCCAATGTGAAAAGCGGGAAATACGCGGGCAGCTTCGAGCTGACGCGCCGCATGCCGACCAGTTACCGCACCGAGATGGTCATTCCCAGCCCCGGCTCCGCCAATTCCGGCCCCGGCGACCTCATCTACGGCCGCGAATACTGGCTGGGCTTCAGTTATCGCTACGAGGACTGGCCGCGCGACAGCGACATGGAGAGCGCGCCCTTTCAGGTCCATCTCCGGCCCAGCGCCTGGGGTGCGGAATTTCAACTGGGCGCCGCCTACAGCACCGCGCCGTTTCTGATGGTGGTGAAGGACGACGAGGCCCGGTTCGTCACCAATGGCGGCAAGATCCTCTGGAGCGCCCCCGTGCAGCTCAAACAGTGGCTGAACCTCGTCGTCCATTTCCGCATCTCCAGCGGCGCCGACGGCTTCATCGAAGTCTGGAAGGACGGCGTGAAGCTGGGCCGCGTCGACGGGAAGAACTCCGCCGCCGCCGACCGCGCCGGCAATCCGTTCCGCCCCGCCTACCTGAAGTTCGGCATCTACAAATGGAATTGGAAGGAAGGTCGCCGCGACACCCAGTCCCAGCGCCGCCACCTGTTGATCGACGACATCAAGATCGCCACCGGACCCGATGGCTACGCGCTGGTCGATCCCGCCGGCGGCCCGTCGCCAGCGGCTCCGTCCGCCACCCCCTCGCGAGCAAAGTGAATTGAACGCCACCCGCAGGTGCTCTCTTTTTCGTCCGCGGCATCGCCGGGCATCACAACAATATGATCTCATCCCATCACGCCCATCAAAAGCTCCGTCGTCCGGTGGTGCTCGCGACTTTCCTCGTCTGCCCGTTTTTCGCGGCTCCGGCTGGAGCGGCCAACTCCACCGCTCCGGCGCCCGTTCACGACTACCGCGACTATCCGAGCAGCGTGGACGCGAAGCTGCGGCTGTTCGCCCGCTTCGAGTGTCGCGCGCCGAAGGGCATCCTCGTGGTGACCATGCACGGCTGGCACGGCGCGGTGAAGAAGGCGCACACCGACAACATTCCCGACCCGCTCTCGCGGGAATACTTCGCCATCGCTCCGGAGATGCGCGGGCGCGGCGACTCGACCGGCTCGCCCGACTGCAACGGCTGGGAACTGCAGGACGTGATCGATGCCGTCGAGTTCGCGCGGACACACTATCGCGACCGCATCGCATCGCCGGAGGTCGTCCTGCTCTCGGGCGGCAGCGGCGGCGGGGGCAACGTGTTCGCGCTCGTCGGCAAGTTCCCCGACACCTTCGCCGCCGCCCGGGCGTATTCCGGGATCAGCGACTACGCGCTCTGGCACCACTTCGACACCAAGGGCGAGTTTCGCGACGAGATGGAGGGTGTCGCCGGTAAAGACCCGCAGGGCCGCCCCGCCTGGATCGGCGGTTCGCCCGCGACGAACGCCGAGGCCTACCGCAGCCGCGGCGGACTCACGACGGTCGGTAACCTGCTCACGCCGACCCTCGTGTTTCACGGCGCCGACGACGTGCGCGTGCCCGCGCAGCACGCGCGCCTGTGGGTCGGCGCGGCGCAGGGCCAAGGGCGCGGCGCGCTCGTCACCTACCACGAACAGGCCGGCGTCGGCGACCACCGCCTGCACCAAGCCAACGAGACCAAGGAGCAGCAGACCTTCCGGGCCAGAGCGGGGGACGATTTCCTGCAACAGCACCGCCAGCCGCCGGTGTTGCCGGAGCGAGGGTCAATGGTGGTCGCGGGCTTTTTGAAGACGGCGCGGTTCGAAGTGATCCTCGACTCGATCGATCGCGTGGGTCGCGTCGACTACGATCTCGCCACGGGCCGGGTCGAAGTTCACGCGCCCACGGCCAAGCGGGCAGTCGTCCGCGTGCGGCGGGATCACGGTTGGACTCAGAGCGAAATCGAGTGCGTGCGCTAGTGCAGCGCTCCGGAAGAAACGGGACAGCGCAACGCCGGGTAGCTGCGAGCGCGAGCGAGTGGCTCGCCCGGAAACCACTCGCGCACGCTCGCGGCTACACCCCACGAAATCTCGGTGTCGCTGCACTGGCCGCGATCTTCGCGACCGCCCGTCGCCTTGTTGCACGCGCAGTTCCTCCAGCAACGCGTGACCGAAAAAGGCCGCACCTTACTGAGGCTCGCACAATTGAGTGACACGCGGTGGTTCGGGGAGCGCCCGCGTCCCGCGGGCCGTCCTCGGCGTCTCGCCGAGGATTTCGGAGGTGTCGGCGAGACGCCGGCACCAGCACCCGAGACGGGTGCGCTCCC
>JACRKC010000043.1 GCA_016235555.1 Verrucomicrobiota bacterium | reverse complement strand
GGGAGCGCACCCGTCTCGGGTGCTGGTGCCGGCGTCTCGCCGACACCTCCGAAATCCTCGGCGAGACGCCGAGGACGGCCCGCGGGACGCGGGCGCTCCCCGAACCACCGCGTGTCACTCAATTGTGCGAGCCTCAGTAATGGATGACAAACGCCCCGGGACCGTCGCACGTCTGGCGCGTCCTGGCGGCGGCGGCCATGGGGCGAATCGTCCGCCGACCGTCACGCACACATGAGAAAATCCCGGCCCTCCACAAAGCCGCGGCGCCCGAGTTCGCTTCGGATCAACTCTCGCGCACCGCGGGCCGCCACGTAGCCGAGCACCAACGCCTCGGTCGGCGGCGGGATCGCTTCCAGCCCCACCACCGGTGCGCCCGTCCCGCCCAGCGCCGCCGTGGTCTTCTTCGCGTCGACATCGATGTAGCCCGCGATGCGCAGCCCGTGCGCGGTGAGGTGCGCCGCCCGCTTGCGCGTCGGCCGCCCGGCGCCCCAGATCCAAACGTAGGGCGGGTCTGTGACCCGCCCTACCCCAAGCCGCCGCACCTCCCGCGCAATCCACTCAGCCTTCGTCCGGAAAAACTTCTCCGGCTCGTAACGCGCATCCGTGCGCGACAGCCGTGCCGGCGCATCGTGCCACGTCAGCAGCACCCGCGGCACTTTCGCCATGCGCACGCCGGCATCGAGCCACCGCAGCCACAACTCATAGTCCTCCGGAAAGTCCCCGTTGCGATACCCGCCGTATTTTTCCACCAGCTCGCGGCGGAACATCACGCTCGGGTGCGCCAGCGGCGACTCCACGAATCGGTTGAGCGCGATCTGCTCCGGCGTCACGAGCGAGTTGAGCCAGTCCACGTGCAGCGCATAGCCCGCGTTTGCCATCCGGTTGCCGCCGAAATCCACGAGGCAGCCCGCCAGCCCCACCTCCGGCCGCGCCCGCAGCAACGCCACCTGTTCCGCCAACCGCTCCGGCCGCGCCTCGTCGTCCGCATCCATCCGCGCAATCAGCTTTCCCCGCGCGGCCGCCAGCCCTTGGTTGAGCGCCGCCACCAGCCCGCGCCGCCCGCCGTCGATCATCCGCACCCGCGCGTCCTCCCGCGCCTGGGCGCGCAGCACGTCGGTCGATCCATCGCTCGACCCATCGTCCACGACCAGCAGCTCCCACTCCCGCATCGTCTGCGCGCGCACGCTCGCGACCGCTCGCGCCAGCGTCGCCCCCGCGTCCCGCACGGGCAGCACCACGGATACTTCGGGGCGGTCGATCTCGTTCACGGCCCCAGTCAAGTCCACCGGTCGCGCCGAGTCCACGCGCGTTCAATGAAATACCAGCCGGACAGGGAATTTCCACGATTGCCACCCGGCCGCCGTCCGCGCCAACGTCCCAGTCCATGACAAAGCCCCCAGCCGTTTCCCGCCAGCCGGTCGAAGAAGAGTTTTCGTTGCCGCTGTTCTGTTTCACGATGCTCGCGTCCCTCGCCGTTCTCATCGGCTTGGTGAAGGTCATCGCGCCCGAGTCGGTCTGGCTGGCCCAGCTCAATGCCACGCCGGTCGCGTTCATCGCCGCCTTCCTGCTCGTGAAGCTGGCCAACTGCTTCACCGAATACATTTTTCACCGCTACGTGCTGCACAAGCCCACGGTGCCGATCCTGAGCCGCTTCTACAAACAGCACACGCTCCACCACAATCTCACCCGCATCACGCGCCGCCGCACCGCGAGCGGCCGCGAGGTGCCGTTCGTCGAAACCGTCGAAAACATCTACCCGATCACGACCCACGAGCAGGGCGAGGCCTCGTTCTTCCCGTGGTATACGACCGCGATCTTCGCCGGCCTCGCCACGCCCCTTCTCGCGATCGCCCAATGGCTCGTGCCGTCGTTCCCGTGGTTCTTCGCCGGTTACGGCGCGCTCGCCGCCTCGCTCACGCTCTACGAAGTCTTCCACGCGATCGAACACTGGTCGTTCGAAAAATGGTCGCCGCTCATCGAACACCCGCGCTTCGGCTGGTTCTGGCGCAAGGTCTACAGCTTCCACCTCCGCCACCACGCCGTCATCGATTGCAACGAGGCCATCTCCGGCTTCTTCACGCTGCCGGTGTTCGACTGGGTGCTCGGCACCTACATCCTGCCCAAGACGCTCTACACCGACGGCAGCGAGTGGCAGGCCTCCGAGTTCGTCAGTCCGCGCCCGTGCGCGCTCGTCCGCTGGTGCGACGAAAAATCCGACGCACTCGTGAAGGCCCGCCGCGTCCGCGCGCAGGCCGACGCCGAGGCCATCGCCGCCGGCACCAACACCTACACCCGTGGCGAGCAGATCGCCCACTACTTCACCCACGGCACCGGCCTCGCGGCGGGCCTCACCTCCCTCGTGCTGCTGATCGTGTTCGCCGCCACGCGCGGCGGCGCCCGCCACGTCTGGGGCGCGATCGCGTTTGGCGTGGCCCTGGTGGGGCTCTACGCCGCCTTCATGAATTTCCGCCAGAAACGCGCGGTCGATCTCCGCGAGCTTTTCCACAAATACAACCACGCCGCCGTCTTCCTCCTCATCGCCGGGACGGCCACCCCCTTCCTGCTCGCGAGCGTCGGCGGCCCCTGGGGCTGGAGTCTCTTCGGCGTCGTCTGGGGCCTCTGCCTCGCCGGCGGCGCCTCGCGCCTGTTCGGCGGCGAGCGCTTCGCGTGGGTCGCACCCGCGGCCTATCTGCTGCTCGGCCTGGCCGGCCTGATCGCCGTGAAACCGCTGGTCGCCACCGTGCCGCAGGGCGCGCTCTGGCTGTTGCTGGCCGGCGTGCTCTGCTACGCGTGCGGCACGGTCTTCCACCTCTGGCAACGCATCCGCTACCACCAGGTCGTCCGCCACGCCTTCGCGATCGGCGGCAGCGCCTGTCACCTGATCGCCGTGCTGGTGTTCGTGCTCCCGCGGGCATGAGTGCGGGTGGGACGCCGGGCGTGTCTCACCTTCGCGATCAACCGTAACAACCATCCCGGTCGCCATCGGGCGATTGATGGTGGACGCCACTGGACTCGAACCAGTGATACGCTCCGAGCCTAGATAAAAAATCATTCTCATAGGTAAAAAGACATCGCCACACATCGGAAAACGTTGACGAATGATGAGACTTATGCTGAGACTAGATCATGGCGTTTCTCCGCCGCTTTCCTCGGTCGCCCTACTGGTTCGCGGGCTTCACATTGCCTGACGGGCGCCGCGTTCAACGCTCCACCAAGCAGAGCAACCGGAAAAAAGCACAGTCCGTCGCTGACGCGTGGGAGAAAGCCGCGAAGTTGGGGGCGGAAAAGCGATTTGGCGAAGCGCAGGCTCGACGCGTGGTCGGCGAAATCTACGAGACGGTAAACAACGAACCGCTCCCCTCAAAGACCGCCCGTGAGTTTCTGACCGATTGGGCGGAGGGGCGGAAAAATGACACGGCCCCTCGGACACAGCAGGCTTATGCCCAAGTCGTGCGTGATTTTGTCATCTGCATCGGCGAGCGTGCGGACCGGGACATCTCACAAGTGAGCCGTTCCGATGTCGCCAAATATCGCGACCTGGTCGCGAAGCGCACGTCGATCGCAACAGCCAACAAGAGCCTGAAATATTTGCGGGTCGCTCTAGGAGCGGCGTGGAAGGATGGGCTCTCTCAGGATAACGTCGCGGCAAAACTTGATACGCTAAAACGTCGGAGTGATGAACGTGCCGAGAGACGGCCGTTCACGATCGATGAGTTGAAAACCTTGCTCTCCCACGCGTCGCCTGAGTGGCGGGGGTTGATCTTGTTCGGTCTCTACACCGGGCAAAGGCTCAAGGATCTAGCTCGGCTTACGTGGAGTAACCTCGACTTGGTTAAGGGTGAACTGAGATTTGTCACCGGCAAGACCGGGCGCCGGATGCACCTGCCGCTGGCAGCACCACTGGTCCAGCATCTCGGCACAATGAAAGCTGGGGATAACCCCACCGCCCCGCTATTTCCGTCGTCCGCGATCATCGCCAACAATGCGGCGGGGGACTCGCGATTGTCGCAACAGTTTCACGCTATACTCGTCGACGCCGGTATGGCGAAAGAGCGTAGCAAGAAGGAAACCGGCAAAGGCAGGTCCCGCAGGCGCACGGTGAACGCGATCTCGTTCCATTCGCTGCGACACACGGCTACGTCTCTGCTCAAGAACGCCGGCGTCTCAGAGGCGATCGCGATGGACATCATTGGGCACGATTCAAAAGCGATCTCCCGCCACTATACGCACATCGATGAAGTCGCCAAGCGCGCCGCGTTCGACAAACTGCCGGACATTACCTCCGCATGAAAAAGGAGCAGAAGAAAAGTCGTAGTGCTTCGTCACTGACAGAATATTCCACGGCAAAGGAGCCGCGGCATACGCCATCTGCGACTCAATCGAATTCTGCTTCGTCCTCGGAAATCGACTGGTTACGGGGCGTGATGGCCGAGGCGCCTTGGCTTCTTGATCAGCGACCCCGTGACCAAGTGATTCGGGCTTATGTGCTACCCGGTGCCGAGGAGCGCGCCAGCGAACGCCCCGTCCCCGATCCGAGACAGCTGCTGCGGCAGTTAACCGATCTGACGGTTAATGGACAGGGCTTGAAACAGCGGATCGCCGAATACGTTCAAGCGGCCGTATCCCAGGGCGATGTTCCTCATGGAGCGCGCACCGCGCGCCTCACCACCGAGTCGTGCGAGGCAATGCGACTCGCGACCGACTTGGTGATCGCGTTCAGCCGTGTCAACAACAGCAACCGAGCCAGCGGCGATCACGCGCACTGGGAATTGTCGCAGTCCGGTCTGAACGTGGTGCGTGAGTTCGCCGCCCTTGCGAAAGACGGCAATCACGATGCGGTTTTTTACCTGATCAGGATCGCGGAAGAAGCGATCGCCGGCCTTGAAGCAGGGAGTCCCCAACTCGAGGCGGTCGTGAAGGCGATTGCGCCGGCGAAAGAACAATGGCCGCAACTGTGCGGTGCGTTACCCGCGGATCGAGACCGGGTTCACGTGCGACTGAGCGCACTGGGGGTTGGCACGAAGACACCGACACGAAAAACCTACAGCGGTCGTGGGCGTCCCATCTCCTACGACCCAATCAAGACGCCAGTCAACGTGGTGGCCGAGTCGCTGATCCAATACGTCCTTGAAGTCAGGCGCCAGTGCGCGATGGCAACGCCCGGATCCGGGGTCGATTCCGAGATTTCTCAAGCGCTGCTCAATGGCATCGCGGCGCTGCCGGACTTTGTTGCGGCCTCCGCAAACGAATGGGTGCGTGTCGCGGAGGAAATCGTGATGGAATGCTGTGGCCTGAAACTGGAAGATATTCCTGGTCTGGTTACCGAGGAGGCGCGTCGAAATTACGAGCGGCGGCGTGCCGCGGGAGATGAACTCTTTGAAAGCGAGATTCGCGACAATGTCCGAGCGTCGCTAGTGCAGTCGTTCAAGACGATCGCTCTGCCGGGAGCTAGGTAGATGATCTGCTAACCCATTGATAGAAAACGCCTATAGAATAGGCCATATTCTATCGGAAACGGATTTCGGGTCGCATCCTGTATCCTGGGCGCATGGAAAATAATTCCATATTCCATAAGTTAGGATATCCGCCGAACGCGCTGCACGAGAGTAGCCACTCTTCTCGTGAGCGCGCCGGTGAACCGGTATGGCTCCGACTGCCGAAAAGCGGGACGCGATGCCCAGTGACCGGACTGACACGCAGCACGCTCAACGAACTCGTTCTCGCGAGTCGCCAAAATGGCTATCGTCCTCCGGTGGTCTCGGTGGTCGTGAAAAAACGTCACGCGATCCGCGGGATCCGGCTGATCAGCCGGGACTCGCTCATCGCCTACTTGGCGTCGCTGGTCACCACCGCGACCGCGAAGTGTGACATCACCGAAGTATGTTTGGTCGGCGCGGACGGCGACACTGAGATGCCGCCCGGCACATCCAAATCGGAGGAAATCAAATGAACACATCTCAATCCATCCACGCGGTCAGCGATTACCTGCCGGGGTTTGAATACCTACAAACGCTTGGCGGCGATATTTCAGGGAATGGAGCGGTCGTGACGCCAAGTCCGCAGCCGTCCACTCGCCTGAAAGTCGGGGCCATCCCCTACGTGCGATACCGGGACGAGGATTTTGACGTTCAACTCGATCTCTCTGAGTTAGATCGTCGCGTCCTGCGGAAGATCCACCTACTCGACCGCGGCGATGCCAGAGGTTGCTACGCCAGCAACGTCACGCTCGCCGATTACCTGTCGCTGACGGTCGGCCAAGTCCGCGGCGTCATCCAGCGTTTGAAAAAGCGTGGTTATCTCGTGACGATGGGATTCTCCGATCTCGGTAGCGTCGCCTACCGGCGGGTTAAACTGAAGTATGAGCGAATCCCGGGAGTGCGTGGAGTCGGCAACTTCGAGGTGCAGGCAGGGCAGCGGATGAAGCGCCGGTATCGCAAGGCCGGGGAGCCGAATCCGTCGATCCGCCTCATCACGGACACCCAGGTTCAAGCGCCAAACGCCGACAACGGGGATGTGCAATTCGTGCAACCCCCTGCACCTCTGGAGATGCACCTAACTAAGATTAACTCAGACAATCAATCCCCCTTACCCCCTTGCGAGCAAGGGGGTGTGAACTCTTCTTTGGTTAAAACCGGGAAGAAAGGGAAAGATTGGGTTAGTTTGTTATCCACCTACCCGGAGGCAGAAAAGATCCTGGCGTGCTTCAAGATCACCGACGTCACCCCGGCAATCGCAAGGTCGCTGGTTCGCAGATTCGAAAAAGGAGCGGTGACGCCGCGCGGGCTACTCTACGTCACCGGGTGGTCCAACTACCTGCCCGAGGATATCAATCACCCGGCGCGAGCCGCACACACTCTCGAAGACTTCCTGCGTCGATACGCCGTGATCAGGGACTACGTCCTTGATCGGCGTCGGGAGATCCTGCTGGTGGATCTACAGTGCGCCGCGCAGGGCATGCACACGATCTACACGACCCCGGAAGACGACAGTGCCTACGCCATCGAGGAACTCCAGCGCAGTCCTACGGCGACCTTTGATACGTTCGCCGAGTCCGGTGTGAACATTCGAGCCCTGTGCTTTGCCGCGTATTATTTCAAAGTTCGCGGTGAGGCCGTGGAAAACTCTCCCTATTCGTCGCGGGTGACCAAAGCGGCCGTCATGAATCCGGCAGTCTTCGAGTTCATGCGGCAGCGCTACAAGTTCGACTTGGCCCCGGTTGCGTGGATTACCGAGGCGGAAGCGATCGCACTTCGGGCCGATATCGTCGCGGATATTCAACAGTGCAAACAGTTGGTCGCGATGTTCCCAACGCTCGAGGTCTTAGAGGACTTCGACGCCTTGCTGAAGGACTACGACTTCTGCTCGGCGCGCGTAGATGAATTCTACGACACCGGCGAGATCCGCCGGTTCGCCACGGCTTACGACGCTCGTGTCTCGAGCGAACGCCCGGAGCCAGCAACGCCTGGCACCGGTAGTCCGGCTCAAGCCAACGACGAGTCCGTCCCACCAAACCAATGATGAAAACGATAATGTCGTCTCCTTGGATAAAGATGAAAATTAACACGACAGAGAAGCAAAGTATGGCACGGTCAGCCCAGGCGACCGCTGCCGTTGGAGGTCTAAACCATGGCTAAGAAAACAGGTATCCAGTGGTGCCACACCACGGTTAACCCGGTCGCGGGTTGTGACGGGTGCCCGCTCTGGGCGAGCATCCCTCAGCTCAAGGCCCACATTACGAATGCCGTCATGAAGCACGCCGCGCACCTCGATCAAAAGATCGTTACGGTGGCGGTGGCTCAAATCCTCGATGAGCACCACGGCGCGAAGCGTATCAAGCAGGCGGTCGCTGCGGTGAAAGCGGCGTTGCGCACATATGTTCCAGATCTGAGTGAGAAATTGGTCGCGGAGGAGGAGAAAGCGATCCGGCGGCAGTTTCGCTGCTACGCGGGGGTCCTCACCAATTTCTACGGTGGTAGAAACTCAGGACACCCGGCGAGCTTTGACGTGCCGCAGTTGTTTCCGGGCCGGATGCGCGAAGCGGCCAGATACGGCCTCCCCACGGCCGCGGAAATCGCCGACAAACAACCGTGGATGCAAGGCCTCCGTCGCCTGCTTTTCGTCAGCGACATGGGGGACGCGCTCTCCAACGGCATCGAGTTCGACTACCTGAAACAGGAGATCGTCGATGTTGCCGAGAGTGCAGAGGGCTCGCGGCATATCTGGCTGTGGCTCACCAAGCGTGCGCCGCGGATGGCCGAGTTCAGTGACTGGCTCACCGCCAAGGGATTCGCATGGCCCAAGAACTTGGTGCCAATGGCGTCGATTTTGAACGCCGGCTACGCGCAGCAAGCGCTAGCTCTCCTGCGCATCCCGTCGGTGGTGCGAGGCCTCTCCGTTGAACCGTTGGATAACCGGCTACAGTTGCCGGTGGAGTTATGCGGACCCGAGAATTGGATCATCGTCGGTGGCGAATCCGGTGTCGGCGCCATCGACCACCCGTTTGAGATCAACTGGGCGCGTGGTCTCCTTGAACAATGTCGGGCCAATGGGGCGCGCTTCTTCATGAAGCAACTCGGCGCCGTCGTCACGAACAACGGGACCGCCTATCCCGTTGTCGATGAACACGGCGGCAACTGGAAGGACTGGCCGGAGGATTTGCGTATACGCGAGTTCCCGGACTTCTTCCGACACGAAGGACTGACCGAGGGGTCGCTGGCCGCCACCGCTGTCTGCAGCCTTGCCGCCGAGGACATCCAGTTCCGGGATGAACGGGAGCAAATCGTCGGTGATGGCGTCAAGGCCAGCATCACCGCCGCCAAGGCCATCTATGAGATCCATGCTTATCGTGCTGGCATACTCTGGAGTCGGGACTACCGGTCGTTCGAAGCGTATTGCCGCGCCAAGTGGGAGTATGGGAAGGCTCACGCTTATCGGCTGAAAGACTGCGGCGAGTTCGTCGTCGAGCTTGAGAAGCAGTCCCCAATTGGGGACTTGCCGAAAAACGAGGCGCAGGTCCGTCCGCTCTTGGCGTTGCCAATGAGCGATCGTGTAACGTGCTGGAAGGAGATAACCGCGGCGAACGCCGACGGAGGTATCACCGGCAAGCTCGTTGCTCAACGAACCCGAGCGTATGCTGAGGCGCACGAAATCGAAATCCCGGTGAAGAGCAAAGCGCCGAGATCCGGTAGGGTCCACGCGGTCGCAGCTCTGTCACAGTTGCGAGCCGCGGTAGCGGTCCTTCCGCAAGTCGACAAGATCGAGGCCCTGCTTATGACGGTCGAGGAACTAATCGGAGAAAAGGAACCTCAGATCGCCGCGTAGAGTTAGTAACCCGTGCATTGCGGCTGGTGGGCGCTTTACCCGCCAGCCGCATTTCGGGGCCGACGGTGAGAGGCCTGAGATTGCAGTAAATCGTGCGATCTGGTGGTGTGACCACCGCTGCCGCCGTTGCGAAGGCGCGTCCACGGCTAGGCACTGCCGACTAATTCACGATTTTCGCACATTGCAGTGCCCGTTTGCGTATCGCCAAGCGAAGCGACATCAATCGACTATAGTAATCAACATCTTACAAAACGCACCTTTGATTGCATTCTGCACTTAAGAAGCTACTGTGTAATAACTAATGTAACTTTTATGAATCTTGGATAATTTTATTGTAACAGGTTTTAAACATTGATAGTTAATATCTTATGTTACACTTTAAGTCCTCTCTTACAAATATCGTAACAGGTTGTCCCCTAGGGAAACACTGATTTAATCCCCGTTTGATTACCCGGTCACGGCGACGGAGTGGTGTGCGAGCTGCTACGTGGTGGACGATGACACACCAGACGGCGTTCGCGCACGCCGAGTTCACCGCCAAGCGGAAGACGACCCGCCGGGAGCAGTTCCTCGCCCGGATGGAAGAAGTGATTCCGTGGGCGCAGTTGCTGGCCGTCGTCGCGCCCCACTATCCGAAGGGCGAACGTGGCCGTCCGCCACTGGGCTTGGAGCGGATGCTGCGCGTCTATTTTCTCCAGCAGTGGTATGCGCTGGCCGACGAGGCGCTCGAAGACGCGCTCTACGACAGCCAGGCGTTGCAACGCTTCGCGCGCATCGAGCTCGCCGCCGAAGGCGTGCCCGACGCCACCACGCTGCTCAAGTTCCGCCGCCTGCTCGAGACGCACGACCTGTGCAAGGGACTCTTCACCGCGATCAACGCCGACCTGGCCGCACGCGGCCTGCTGCTGCGCGAAGGCACGCTGGTCGACGCCACGCTCATCGCCGCGCCGGCCTCGACCAAGAACGCCAGCAAGCAACGCGATCCGGCGATGCACCAGACCAAGAAGGGCAACCAGTGGTATTTCGGACTGAAAGCGCACATCGGCGCGGACCGGGACAGCCACTTGGTGCACACCGTGGCGACCACGGCCGCCAACGTGGCCGACATCACCCAGGCCGCGGCCCTGTTGCACGGCGACGAGACCCAGGTGCACGCCGATGCCGGCTACACCGGCGTCGAAAAGCGGCCGGAGATCGTGGCGCTGGCGCGGAAAATCGACTGGCAGATCGCGTGCAAGCGCAGCGTGATCAAAGCGCTCGCCGAAGGCGCGCAAAGCCGTGGAGCACAGCAAGGCGGCCGTGCGCGGGTTCGTCGAACACCCCTTCCACATCGTGAAAAATCTCTTCGGGTATCGGAAAACGAGATATCGCGGGCTGGCGAAGAACGGGCACCAACTCCACACCCTCTTCGCCTTGGCCAACGTGGTGCTCGGCGCGCGCCGGGCCACCGCCTGAGCTCGCAGCGCCTCCGGCGCCGAAAAAGTAGCCGCTGGGCTCGCGCGCGCGCCGCGTCACACCGCGACCAGTCCCGCTTTTCCCTCGCCGCCGGTGCCGGCAGCCGCGGCCAACTCGGAAAATCGACCACTTCGATTTATTCAGCGCCTCCCTTGCTGTCAGGGTCTCGTCAAACGTATCAAACTAATCACTCGAGAATGAAAGGCCTGCAATTCTCCGGCGCGATGGCGGTCGCGGTGTGCAACGGCACCAAGACACAGACGCGTCGAACCTCGGGTCTGCACGGCGTCAGCGGAGAAATTGACTGCGATCTGCTCAGCGTTGACGGCGCGCGTGCGACCTTTGTCCGGCGACGTGGCGCTCGAACCACAGTAGAAGCCAGATGCCGCTACGCGCCCGGGGAGCGGCTCTGCTTGCTGGCGTCGTGGGCGGTGAGCCGTGAGTTCGATCACTTGAAGCCGTCGAATTTGCCGGCGAGTGTTTTGCAGTTGCGACGAATCTGGCATGCGGGGCTCGGAACACCGAAACCAGCGTGGGCGGGAAAATCGCGGCCTCCTCGTTCGCTGCCGAATCCGCTGCGCGCGCTCATGCCGCAGTTCGTGATAACGTCCGTCCGGGTGGAGCGACTCCATGACATCACGGAGGCCGATGCACTGGCGGAGGGTGTAAGTGCAGGCGGTGGAGGTGAGCGCGCCAGCCCGGTCCGGCTTTACCAAACGGTGTGGGATTCCCTCAACGCTGAGCGCGGTCACGGATGGGAGACGAACCCGTGGGTGTGGGTAATCACGTTCCGGCTCGACCGCGGGTAGCGGCGTCACCGTGTTCCGCGCGAGCAGCTCATTCGAACAAAGCCTGAACCGGAACCTTGAGGGCCTTCGCAATCGCCGCGATTTCGTAGTCCAAAACCGGCCGGTGGCCACTCTCAATCTTGGCAATTTGCGATTGGTTCAATTGGACGCCGAGGCGCGCAAGCCGTCCAACCATGTCCTCCTGCACGATCCGGGGCTCGGCGGCCAGACGGATTCGCAGCATGGCTTTTCCGGTGATGTTCCGATGCGGTCGTTTGTTGGGCACGGCGCGTTAGGTGGCGCGGCCATGGTAGGTTTATTCGTTGCCAGAATTATTCTAATGGGGAATAAAGTGACCGGCCACGTGAATCCCCGGCCGAACGAACCTATGAAAACCATGTTGCGGTGGTCAGTTATCGCAGTCCTTGCAGGACTGGCTCCCCTGACGGTCGCGGGCTTGCGGGGTCAACCCGCCAAGCCCGGCTATTCGGTGGCGGACCTTGCCAAAATCGGAGATGACAAGGATGTTCTGCGTGATGCTTCGCTCCGGACCCTGACAGCGCGGGAGTCCGGTGACCTTGCGCTCCACTTGGCTGAAACCGGTCACAGCGAAGCCGCGCTCATCGTGGCCAATCTGGGGCTAGGGGCGGCCAAAGACGACCGCGAGAGGGCGGCGCTGTTTACGACCTTGTCTCTCACGTGGGCGTCCCGAGGCGAATACCGCAATGCCGCTGAGGCCGCACAAAAAGGGCAGGAATTACTGCCCGACAATAAGACATTGGCCGGGCTTAGGTTCGTTTACTTTGAGTTGGCAGGGGATGGGTTGGCCGCTTTGGCGGCACGGAACCACCTGATGCGGTTAGACCCGACGTTTGCCAGAAAGCCAGTGTTTTTGGCCGAGACCATTGTCGTCGTCGAAGGGCTGTATCGCCTCTACGTGGTCACAAAGAAAGTTTGGGCCGATATTCCCGAGCCAACGAAAGAGAGGATCCGGGCCATGGTGCGGGAGATGTGGTCGACGGCGAGGGCGTCGTGGAATTCGTAACATGAAGGCCGGCATTTTTCACCTAGGCCTCTGGGGCCTCCCCTGCATCATCCTCTCCGCTTGCGGGACCCCGGCACCGGCGTCGTCGACACCGCCGGGAACAGGAGCGCGGCAAACGATCCAAGTTGTGGCTGAGGTCACCGCGCGACATCGGCGGGTGGCGTATTTGCGGGAAGATTTTCCCGTCACCCGTGTCTTTACGTGGGGGACCGCGTGGGCGATTGAAACCAGTGGGCGCAGACTCTTGGTCACTGCGGCCCATGTCGTCGGCGTTGGTGAGCGTCCGCCGCCCGTGCACTTCGAGGAGATGCAGAACGGCAAAATCGTTGCGCGAAATCCGATCAATCTTGGCGAGCTAAAAGAACGCGATTTCAGCTATCGCGTCCGCATCGGCCTCGGAGAATTGGGCTCGGCGGTTGCGACCATTGGCACGACTCCGGATTTGCCAGACGGCGTTTTTCTGGAACCCGCGGACAGCAGGATCTGGCGGGAGCTTCGGCCCACGGCTCTGGCCACGAAAAATCTGGTCAAGCAAGAGGAGGTGACCGTGCTTGGTTACCCGAGCACGTTCTCCGAGCAACCAACCAACGCGCTGGTGGCGGAAATCTATCCGGGTTATTTCGTGCTGAACCAAGAACTCGATCCTGGCTACTCCGGTGGCTTGGTGACAAACCGCTCAGGCGAGGCGGTGGGAGTTGTCGCCAGCGTGACCAAAAAACAAACGACCGTATTTTTCATCACGCAACACACGCTGAGCGGTGCGTCGTTTCGACCGGCCAGCGAGCTTCTCGTCAAGAACGCGGAGAAGCTGCCGCCATGATGAACGTCGCAGCCGCGGCCCGCCGAACTGACAGGTAAAAGAAAAGCCCCGCCGTCGGGGCCTTTCGGATCAATTCCTCCCGGCGAGCCCGACGTGCGCATCGATGAGCCCGTGCAGCGCTTGGGTGCGGCGCGGCAGCAACGGCAGGTTGCCCTTCAATGCTTCGGTAAAAGCGTTGAACAACGACCAACTTGTTTTTTCACGAAACGATGCATGGCTCGGTTCACGCCATTCTTGGATAACCTTTGGCAACGTAGAGACCGGCACCACGCCGACATCGACCGCCCGGATCATGAGATCGTGAGCGGCGGCGTCATTGAGCGCCACCTCGCGATAACGTGCGATGCGCACATCTTGCGAATTCCAGTGCTCGACCAACTGCCCGATGGCCCGCTCGGTGAGCAACGGCAGATCCCGCTCAATCCGGGTCGTGTGCTTCCGGGCCAACTGCACCTCGCCGGAAAAACTCAGGTTGTCGCACACAAACACCGCGGCGCCCGCGACGACGCCCGCCGGGAACCGCTTGTCATGCGAGTTGCGGAGCCCGAGCACCCAAGCGTAATCCGGATGCTCGCCGCCGTTGCGGACCTGCAGGAGTCCGAAGTAGCGATCGCCGCCGTGGGACAGCGCATGCGCTTGGTTGACGATGGAAAGCTGGCTCGCGGCCAGCGCGCGCTCGACTTGCTCCACGAGCCGGAGATGTCCGATGGGTTGCCACGTTTCCGTAGCCACCGGCGTGCGAACCGCTTTCAGTGCGTCGCGTTCAACCGCGGCAGCGCCGCAGTGCAGGATGAGATTGCATTTCATAGTTGGTTGGACGCCGCGGGCCGTGTCTCCAATTGGAGACATCAACTCGCCGGCGTGTTGAGGTTTCAGTTACGGAGGGAAAAGCGCGTCCGGAGTCCGGGAAAGGAACTCAGGCGCGCTGGATTAAGTAGGTGGCGGTCGCGACGGCGGTGAGGCCGAGCACGACACACCACAGCACGAAGCGATAATCGGGGTCTGGCACGGCTCCGCCGCTCCAGCCGCCCCGACGCGGTTTTTTCTTCTTCATGAGTGAAACGTGTAAACGCCACGAAGCCGCGCCTCCCGGTGGGGAGAACGCGGCTTCGCGAGCGTGATTGGGGTGGCGAGTTATTCGTCGTCGGCCGCGACGATCTTCAATTTGGCTTCAAGGCAATCGCCGGCCTCCGCGTCGCCCGGCGGCCGGATGCCCTCGAACACCGGCTGGTGCAGTTTGCCGGTGGAACCGGCATGCACGTAGAGATAGCGCACGGAAACAATGTCCCCGGGCCGCGGCATCTCCGCCGACGGCGGCACCGTGACAAAGCCCAGGTCCCGCCGGGTGCCGTCCGCCCGGAGCACGAACAGCTGCACGGACCGCCGGCCGTTCGGGTTCGCCTCGCCGGCAATGAAGGACGCGCTCGCCCTGAACTGGAACTTCCACTGCGTGGGGCTGGCCCCGCTGACGTAGGGCGCATCCAACCGCTTGAGCACGAATCCTTCCTTGCCCGCCTGCTTCAGCTCCGTGATGAACCGGAGCTTCTCCACGGGATCGGTGACGACCGGCACGAGCTTGATGGCATCGACTTCGCCGTAGTCCGCGAAGAGCGCCACCAATTGCCGGTAACGGGTCAAAAACCCGCGCCCGCGCAAATCCGCGCCGTGTTGCTCCAGCAGATCGAAGACATGGTAAGTGGCGCCAATCCGCTCCCCGTCGAAGTCGGCGTCGCCGAGCCGCAGCAGGTCATCCGCCACCGGCAGCGGCACCGCGGTGAGGAGCCCAAGCTTGTTGCCCCCGGTGACCCGCTCGCCGACCGTTTTCGTCAGCAGCCGGCAGCCGTTCTTCTTTTCCTGTATCCCGATCCCGGGCTGGCTCGCGAGACGCAGCGCTTCCTCCTCATCCACGGCGGTGAGGAGCTGCGGGAGCTGCCCGAACGATTCTTTGAGCGCAGGGACCACGAGCCGGGCCGCCGGTTCGGCGCTCGTCGGACCGAGCGTCGCGCGCTCCCCGGTTTCGAGGAAGAACGCGTGCTCCCAGAACCCCGCCGCGAGTTCAGGGCAGCCCTTGATGTCGGCGAGCCGGGCGAACTGGATCAGCTTGGGTGGGCGGATCCCCTTGCCGTATTGTCCTAAATAGCTGGCGACACCCGCACGGCCGCGGGTGTGGAGACCGGACGCGAAGATGCGACTTTCCCAGCGCGCGAGGATTTCGCTGCCGGGGATGACTGCGGCGTGCGCGGTCACGTAGTCACTGATGGAGAGGGTGGTTGGCATGATTCAAATGAGGTTAAGGTTAGGGTTGCGGACAAAAGAGGCCCGCTTCCGCTCAGTGGCGGCGCGGGTTACGGCGACGATGCGTCGTAAGGCGCGAGTGCGACGCGCAACAGGTCCACGCGCTCGAAGGCCAGTTCGCCGGGAACGACTGCGACGACTTCGAGTTCGCGCAGCTCCAGTGCGAGCTTGGCGCGGAGCCGAATCACGGCGTCGGTGGCGTCGAGCCCGGACACAGCCTCGACGTAATGCGCGCCGGACGGGAGACAGTAAGCGAAGACGGTGAAGGTTTTCATGGTGAGAGATTCGGTTTGGCGGAAATTAAACGCCGCGAAGCCGCGTCCCCGGGAAAGGAGAGCGCGGCTTCGCGGCGAGGTTTGGGTTACGCGGACTTTTCGACGACGGGCGGAGGCTCGATGCGCGCCACGACTTCCGCGACGCATGCCCGGCCCATGCCCGGCTGCCACTCAAACACGGTCTCCAGGTTTTGGAGCCCGTGCCGGATCAGCCGGTCTGCGACTTCGGTCATCGGGATCCCGTAGTGTTTCCCGAGTTGATACAGCCGCGGCGTGTGTTGGGAGACGTCCGGGGAATACACGTCACACCTCCACGGTTTTGAGGACGCGGAGGTTGCGCTTGAGCGCGTCGAGATCGCGCTCGACGCCGCGCTTTTCCCGGGCGAGTTCGCGGACCGCGACGCTCGCGTCGGTGAGCACGGTGTGCAGCTCGCGGAGGAGTTCCTTCGCACGGAGCAGGCTGTCCAGCGGGCTGGACTCGTTTGCGGCCTCCGCCGGAGCGGCAGGAGGGGTGGTAGCGGCCGGAGCAGGCTCCGCCGCGGGTTGGGATTTCGGTGCGACCATGGTGGTTTCGGGTTGAGGTTCGGTTGGAGGGTTGGACTGAACAGGTTCGGGCGACGCCTCCGGCGGAGCCGGGGCGTGAGGGGCAGGGGGTGACGCGGGCGCGTCGAGGCGAAGCGGCATCCAGAGGTTCAACCGCGACTCGTCTTTCATCAGCAGCGGTGAGACCTCGTCCTTGACGTGCAGCTCGCGGAAGCCGCGCTTCAGGGCCGCGAGCAGGAAGCCGGCATTGAACTGCACGCGATACCGGCGCGTGGCCTGCACCGCGCTTTTTTCCAGCGCGACAACGACCTGCGGCAACCGGGCCGGCGGACTGAGTTCCACGCGATCGGCGTTTATGCTCAGACGCACCGGGCTGTTGTCCTCCTTGAACCCCGGCAGGCGGGGCAGCACCGAGATCAGGCGCACGGCATCGGTCTCCGCGATCCGGACCACGGCGCGGTAGTCCTCGCCGCGCGGGATCACTTGGTGGAAGTTCGGGTAGTTCCCGCCGATCAACTCCACGCTGAAGCGCCACGGTCCTTGCGCGAGGCACGCCGTCGGTTTCGCGTCCAAATCCCATGCCCACAGTTGCGCGGGCTGGTCGCCGTTGAACACACCCAGGGCACCAGACGCCGGGAAGATGGCCCCGGCCTTTGGCAGCGCGAGTTCGAGGCCGTTGCGCCGGTAGAGTTGGCGGCCATCAGTGGCGACCACCTCGTGCGGCGACAGCAGCACCGAGTTCAGGATGTAGCGCGTCGGGTCCGAGCTGGCGCAGCCTTGCGCCTCCACCATCGAGCCCAGCACACCGGCGGGCAGCGTGATTGGTTCACCGCAGACGTCCGGGGTCTCGGGAAAATCCTCCACCGGGTGTTGCGGCAACGGCACCGCGAGGGGCGCGCCGCCGGTGACATAGTGGAGGGCATCGGGCTTGAGGGTGATCGTGGAGTCCGCGTCCGCGGACTTCAGCACGTCGGCGAGCAACTCGTAGGGCACGAGCTGGCTCGCGGGCGCGTCGCACTCGCCCCGGCCTTCGAAGCGGAGGCTTTCTTCGTGTGTGGCGGCCTCGCACGTCACGGTGTCCGCGGCGCCGCGGATGAGCACGCAGTGCCGCGGCGCGATTTTCTGCTTATTGACTTTGAGCACGCGCAGGCCACCGAGGGCCTGCCGGAGATATTTTTGAGAGAAGGAGATCATGTTGGATTGGAAGGGAGTAAAAACGGGCAGCCCGTCTCCGGGTGGGAAACGGGCTGCGGGAGTTGAGAAAGCCTGCGGGTTCAGCGCAGGCGGGTTAACGGTGACGGATGAGACGATCGGGCGGAGGCCGTGGTTTGAGGAAGTGCCACGCCACCCACAGGGCGACCGTGACGCTTAAAGCAAAATACAGCCCCGCCCCGACGAACACCCCGGCGACAAACGACGCCAGGGCGGTGATGAGTTGGGTTTGATGCATGGCTAGCGACGGGGCGGCTTCCGGTATTGCCCTACGGCGTAGCCCAGCGCCGTGACGATCACGGCGAATGAAATTACGCCGTAGGGCGGGAGGATGTCTTGGGACTGCTTGACCAGCACCGGCTGCCAAAGCAGCGGCGTGACCGTGGCTCCCGCGAGAAATGCGATCACCGCCACCACGACGAATCGGAGAAGCAGCGGCATGTCATTTCCTCCGGTTGCGGTTGCGACTCGCGATGATCAACGCGATGGCCCCGAGCGCCGACGACGCCACCGCGCAGCAGCCGACCCATTTGAGGGAGGAGGCGAGTTGCGGCGCGTCGACGTTCACCGGGGACGGCGGACGTGGGTCGCAGCCGGCGAGCGTGAGGCAAATCACACCCACCGTGGCGGTCAGGAGCACGGCGCGGAGCAGAACGGGTTTTTTCACGCCGCTCCTTTCCACGCCGCGCATTCCGTGCGGTAGGCGCACCACGCGCAGTGCTGGCCCGGGGACGGGTAATACGCTTCGTTCGCCACGCCGTTCGCGTAAACTTCCACGAGCCGGGCGAACCGGTCGCGTTGCACTTGGGTTGGTGGCGCCACCGGGTGCACAATGATCTTCGGGGTCTTGGTTTTGACCAAAAATGCGAGGTCCGTGCCGGTGCTGGGCGCCTCGGTCGCGTGCTCGACGAGCAGCGCATACGCGGTGACCTGGGTCTCGTGGAGCCAGAGTTCCAGCGCGGGGTCCGGCGTCGCGGCGCAGGTTTTGTAGTCCACGACGCGGCGATCGGATTTCACGAGGTCCAAGACACCGAAGAGCGGCAGCGCAAGGTCGGGGTGATGTGCCTCGACGGCGACTTCCACTCCCATCGGCTTCTCGTCGAGCGAATGAACGCCGGCGGCGAGGAAAGCGCGCAACAGGGTTTCCCCCTTTGCGCGTAGTTCCGCGGGCTCGTTGGCATCCGTCCACTCCACGGTGTGCCCGGGCTCGGGATGAGCGAACGACTCAGTGAACGCGGCGATGACCGCCGTGTCCGAGGCGTCGCCGCCACGCCACCGCGCCTTGTTGAAGTGCTGCAACGCGGCGTGGATCGCACGACCGAAGTGCAGCGCGGGCGACACGGGCTTCGTGATCGCCAGCACTTTCTCGAAGTGAAAGCGCAGCCGGCAGGAGAGAAAACTCTTCAGCCGGGACACGCTGATGTATTCCAGAGGGTCGCCACCGGGCGTTTCCACGGGCGGCGGGGGTGACCCGTTGCGGGTGGGATCGGCGGGGAGCGCGATCATCGGGCGTTCCTCCCGGAGAAAGCCGGTCGCGCGCGGCCGCCACGGCGGGACGCCGGGCTCGCATACGTTTCCAGCAGTTCGTCGATGAGGGCACTCGCCTGCAGCTTGTTCAGCTGCCGGACGCCAGCGTTGAAGCGCTCGACGGACAGGTTCTCGATGTCGGCTTTGTCGAGGTGATTTTCGTCGACGATTTTCAGGATGAGATCGCGCTGGCGGGCGGAGCATCTCCAGGCATCGTCGTCCCGTGTCGGCGAAGGTGGCGTTGGGGCTGCGGTGCGTGAGGCGGGGACGGTGAGTTCGCCGCTCGCGGAGGGCACCAAGCCCGGGTTCACGATCTGCGTGTCCACCGCGGCTTGCAGCCGTTGGTAGAGGTCCGCGCAGGTTTTCTCCAACTGGCTGAGGTCCGTGAGTTCGGTGCGCAGCGTCACCGCGAACTGGTGCGAGGAGTAGGCGGGCAGCCCCACTTTCTTCGCGTAATTGGCTTCCATGAACAAGGCCATGAACGGCCTCCTTTCTTCTCGACCGCGGAAAATGAAAAACCCCGGAGGCGGTCGGCGCTCCGGGGTTGATGGATAGGCCGGTGGCCTATTCAGGGGTATTTAGCACAGGGGCGGTTGCGGTTGCGGTTTTCGGACCGAACGCCATTCTCACAAGCAAATAGAATTGTTCATGCCGGCCAACCGTTCGAAAGCATGGCTTTCAATACTCCCGCCGTCGGCTCCCGCTCGAGCCCTTGATACAGTCGTTGCCGGATTAGTCGGTCGCGGAAATGTGGAGGCAACAACTCGGAGAACTTCGGAGCGGAGTCGGCGTCCACTGGGGTTGAAGGAATAGCGCCAGAGACTAAGCTTTGGATGGCCGATCTCAACACGCAGCGGTCGGTAGTCCTAACAAGCAGCCGCACATTATCAGAGGACGGATTTTTCGTTTCTTGTCCGGCGATAGCCTCGCTTAGACGCCGATTAATCTGGCCACCAGCAAATGTCCACCACTCGATTACTCCGTCGTCCCGCTGCAGGGTCGGCGGGTGCGCTGTGCGCAGCCATTCAAAGTCTGCTCGTTCTTGACCGATGCGCTCGAGACCACGTTGCGATAGGCCCTCGGGATTGGCGTCGTTGCACAGGATCGCCTTAATCGCCTGACACATTTCGAAGCCGAGGCATTTGCCAGAGCCACTCCACCGGGTCTTGGCGCTACCTTCGTCTGGTATCACCTGAACCGTCCGACCGCTCCAACTGATTTCGACTACCTTCCAGGATCGCCCTCCCAAGCCTAATGTGGCCCGGCGGTCAGGCGATCCGAAGAAGTTCGCCTGGTCGACAGTCCCGACATGGCGTCGGCCGTGCCAGACTTCGAAAACGGGCGGTGAGGTGAAGACAGAAGTGAATTCAGCGAAGTGGCGGAAACCAAACTTAGACTCGGTTTCGTCGCCGATCATCCAAGCGCCTTCGTCATCATGGATGAATTTTTGGGAAACGAGATGCTCAATTAGCATTGCGCGATCGTCTCGGCTGATTGCTGAGAAACAGGGAAGTCGCAGCAGCCATTTCTCCCAGTCCGTTGCTGCGACACTTTTTTCCTGAAGCAAGAGGGCGAGAAGTTGCTGTCCCAGCAAGTGAATGGGCCATCCCGGAGGTTGAATCGGCTCCACGTAGCCGCTCCTCCACAACGTAACCAACGCTGCTGCCTGCAGCAGCGACTCACTCGTCGTGGCGAGGAACAGGCAATTTCGGTTCGAGCCTTGCCGACGCCCAGTCCGGCCGATGCGCTGCAAGAACGACGCGACCTTGCTCGGTGCGTCGATTTGGATCACGCGATCGAGATCGCCCACGTCGATTCCGAGTTCCAGCGTGCTGGTCGCGACGATGACGCAGTTGCCACCATCGGCGAATGCTTGCTCCGCGGTGCGGCGCTCGTCCGCGCTCAATGAGCTGTGCGATACGTGGGTTTCGACCCCTGATGTCGAACGCACGCGGGCACCGTCTCCTCCTTGCTGATCCCCTCCCTTTGGAAGGCACACTTGCTTTAGCCAGAAACAAGCTGAAGAGCTATTGAGCAAGCCAACGATGCCAGCATGATCATCCTCACTGCAGGTATGTGGTAACTTGATGATCGGCGCGGCCTGCTTGAACACGCGAGAAGCTCGATCAATTACGAAATGATTGTGGGTCGCTATTTCTCCGAAAGTAATCGTGAGCGGAGGGCTTAGGCGCTCAAGTGCGACTTGATGCCACTCCCACCATGGCCTTCCCACTTCAAAATAGGTCGGGCCGTCGAATGTCGCTCGGCTTCCCATCGTGGTGCGATAAGGCCAAAGCCACGCATGCGCATTTGGACGAGAGGTAATATTGATGAGTCCATCATTCGAATACGGAAAGATAGCGTGTTCACTCACCTCAATCGACCAATCTCGTGGATCATCTCCAGCCACAATCGGTCGGAACATATCGGGCTCAATCCTATGAGTTTTGAACGCGTGCGCCGGAGCCAGCAAGGATTCGTCCGAATTCGTCATGCCGAACACGCCGACCACAGCCGCAACGTCGGCCAGCGTTCGATCACATGATTCTTCGATATGCTCTTTTAGTTCTGCAGCTCCGCCGCCCCCTATGCTCCATGGATGTTTGTGAAAGACCTGCCGAATAGAATCGCTCGCCGTGATGAATTCACTTTCGGAGCCGGGTAAATCGATCTGAGCAAGGATAGCTTGCCACACAAGGCCCTTCGAAGGATCGGGAGGTGGAACAGGCTCACCTCTTATTCCCATCAGAGTTCGGATGGTTGGTGCGATAGGTCGCTGATGTCGACCGAACACTATTGCCGTAGAGGTATTGTGGCCAGGAATGTTGGCCCAACTTGTGTCGATAATGTGCGTTAGGTCCCAACGAGGAATGAACTGCTCGATCAGCTTCTTCCCAAACTCACGCTTCATAAAGCTGCTACCAGTAATCTTCCCAATGTAACCAGCAGTCTCCGGTCCAGAATTATCACCACGCACAGCAAGATCGAAGAAGCGCTCGAAGAATGGCACGGTTAGAACCCACCGGCCATGGCAAGATTTGAAGCGTTGCTTGTAGGCCGCTTTGAGGACCCTATCTTTGACTGTAATATAGGGGGGATTGCCGACAACGGCATGATAACGTTGGTTCAGCAGGCGTGTAGCAATTTCAGCATCTTCGGTCTGATATGCGCCGCGGGTAGCAGTTGCGAGCAGGTCGCTCGCAACCTGTTGTCCAGGCTCCGGGCCGAACAGCAGTGCGTCCCCGGTAAACACGTTGAGTGGCCACGCTGGGGCAGAACGAACGCGTGCGATTCGGGCGCGGCCAGCAGTTCCTTTTCTGCGACATTCGCTCCGGCCGTCGGCGGGATTCCGCTTTTCTCCGCGACCGCGTGCCAAATCGTGCCGAGCAGGTAGGAGGCGTTTTGAGTGAGTTGATTGTAGGCCGTGGTCTTGAGTGACCCTGTGGCGTTGAACCGTTCGAGCACGATCACGGCATACTTGAACGTCTCGTGGCGCAGTTTCTCCAGACCGTCCACATGAAACGTGAACCGTTGAGGCTCCGTTTCAATTGTGAAGCTCGTATCGCCGGCCACCGACGAGAACGTGCGACTTGGATTTGCACGTGCGAATGCCAGCAGCTCGTCGAACGTAAGTATCGGGAGCGGTGATGACAAAAGCGCGGCGGGCAGTGGCACGCCGGAGGCGGTCCGCCGCGCGAACTCCGCATAGTAGTTGAGTCCGGGGATGAAGGCGCGTTGGAGCCGATAAATGTTGATCGGACTATCGTGCCGGGAAATCGCTGCCAGAACTTCATGCCGCAGACGCTCAACGTCCTGATCCGACCTTACGCTGGCGCGCGTGATCGTGCCTCCCATCTCGCGTATGAAAGTCCGCATCGCCGCGAGA
This sequence comes from Verrucomicrobiota bacterium, assembly GCA_016235555.1. GTDB lineage: Bacteria > Verrucomicrobiota > Verrucomicrobiia > Opitutales > Opitutaceae > JACRKC01. The sequence goes on along the minus strand of JACRKC010000043.1, from coordinate 18,831 downwards.
TAAGTGCTGGTTGTTCCCACGCTCGGGCCGTGGCTCTTCAGCCAGGTCTTGAACTCCTCGATGGCCTCGGGCTGGGGCTGGCCTCCGATCCCGTCAGAATCAGTCTTCATATCACGCAGCCGTGGTCAGGGGCAGTTTGAGCCATGCTTCGGGCACACGCGCCCACTGTGCTCCGCTCGTCACGCGAATGGGGCGGCGATGCAAGGTCGGTAATGCGTGCTGCTCATCGCAAGGGACGAGCACCCAAAGGCCGTGCAGCCGACTGCCGGTGCGGCCGATTTCGTCGCGCAACTGATCGAGCACTTCGAGACGATCGTAACGCGCGAGCAGCCCAGGATTCGTGAGCAGGACGGTGCGCTGGGGATCGACCAAGGCGGCAACCGCCCTATTCAGGGCGCCGGTGACGAGGTGCTGCAAACGTCCCCAATCGCGGCTGTCCGGTGGCGCCCCGTCGGCGCGCATCACGGTCTCCCATCGCGCGCCCTTCGCGGCGGCTTCATCTTGGAGCGCCGACACGAGCAGCTCGTCGCCATCGTGCGGCACGAGCGGGAATCTCTTTTTCAGAGCAAGCTCGGCCGCGCGTGCGTGGCGGAGCTCGACCATCAGCACGAGAAACGCGCCTTTTTCATGTGCGTGCGCCAGGCGCGCGTCGAAATCGCGCGCCGTCTGCATCTCGGGCGACGCCATGTCTTCAGTCGGAACAACCACCGAAGAACGACTCGCCGAAAACGTCGTCGAACCCGTCGACCCATCGATCGGCGACGCAGACGGCAGTTGATAGGCCCCGCGGTTGTTCGCTGCCGTCGGATTCCATTTTAGCCGCGAGCCGACCTCTTCAAGCAGGGTATCGAGCGCCGGCTGGGGGGGAAGAGGGGCCGCCTCTGGATACCGCGCTCGCACCCGGCGCTGGAGTTCTTCGACCGTAAGGTCGCCGGCACCGAAAAAGATGCCTTGGGCGAGCTGGAGCACGCGGCGCGGCTCCATGCCCCGCGGATAAACTTCCAGCCGGGTTGAAAGGGCGGCACCGGTCGAGTTGGCGGCGCCAATTTGCAGCAGCCGATTGTCCGGCAGGACGGCCGCATCAGCCGGCGGCTTGATCGCGCGCAGCTTCTCCAGTGCACGTTGCGGAGTAGCCAAAGGATCGAGGACCGCGAGTGCATCGGCTTCCATGCCCAGCGAGAAAGCGTAATCGGCCAACTCGTAGGATTGCGCGATCACGACTCGCCCATGATCGCGACTTTCGACGATGCGCGGCTCCTGCAAGCTGATCTCCGCCTCGACCGCCGCCCGCGCCACCGCCAGCGCGGTGCGCGTGCGTTCTGGCTCGTCGAGCCCTGATCCGCGAGCAGTTAGTAACGCCTGGGCAAGCTCTTGGACGGTCATGACGCCACCTTGAGCCGCGATCAGCTCCACCATAATCTGACGCACTGCGGTAAGAGAAACGTTGCGACGCCAACGCTCGCGTCCGCCCGCCACCGCTTGGCCGATGCGCTGGCGCGATACATTGAGTAATTTCGCGACTTCGACCTGACTCGGCCAGGCAGGCGGGTTGGGGATACGCTCGGTCGGCAGCGCGAGCACGGTGCGCAGCGTATCCCGCCCCGTCGGGCCTTCGCCTTTCGCTCCGCCGGCCAAAATCTGCTGCGCCACGAGTTCGAGCGTCGTGACCTCCGGTTCAGTGCTCTCGGCGTCGCTTCCCCCATCGGTGCTGCGCGAACGGCTGCTGGCCTTGAGATTGGGAAACAGCGGCCGCAATTCCCCGTGCAGATTGGTCAACTCGCGGACGGTCTTCTTGCCGACGCCGCGCAGGCGGTTGAGGCGGAAAATCGGGAAAAGAAGAAAATCGCGGACGCTGATCAGGCTCGCGCGGTCGAGCGCATTGGCGGCACGATTGCTGATACCTAAAGAAAAGAGCGGCGTGTCTTCCTTCGCGCCGGCGATCAACTTCGCGCGCTCCTCTGACGGGAGTTGAACCTGATCCGCTGACTTCGCACCGGCTGCTCGGAAAGCGTCTCGCCATGCCTCCAACATGAAATGCGCATTGTCGAAGCGCTGACGAAAATCACGGCGTAGTGCTCGCTTGAAGAATGCGTTTAGGCTGTCCCGCACGCCGGCATCGAGGCGCTCTGCTTCCACCGTGATTTCACATGTGAGTGCCAGCGGATTGCTCTGGCCGTCGCCCCATTTGGGAAGATCCCCGACCGCCATCTGGTAGAGCGTGAGTGCGGCACTATAGCGCTCGGCTGCGCTATCCCAGCGCTTCCGGCTCGCCAGGAAGGGATCGAGATAATCCGTGGTGCCGCTTCGAATGTTGTCGGCTGAAACGGATGAGAGGGAGAAATCGAAGAGGACAAGGTGCTCACGCTTATCTTTTCCGGTCGCCCGAATGCCGATGTTCTCCGGCTTGATGTCCCGGTGTGGAAAACCCTCTTCTTCCAAATGGCACACGGCCTCCAGAAGGTCGGTGCCGAATCGCTCCAAGAATTCGAGCGAAAGCGGGCCTTCGTCGCGCAACTGCTGCGAGAGTGTCTTCGGCCCCGCACTGTCCAGCAACACGCCGACGAGCGGGCCGAAGGTCATCAGCTCGTGCGCCTTCACGATGCGCGGGTGGTGGAGATTCTGGAGGACGTTGAACTCGCTTCGCACCCGATCGCAGTTGTCGGGTTTAGATGCGACTTTGAGGACGGCATCCCGCTCTCGCCACGAGACCAGCAACGCCACTGCGGTGGAACCGGAGCCGAGCCGCGACTTAAGTTTTATGCCGGGTGCGATCAGGTCATTCGGCTTTGCCTCCAGCGGCGGCACGAACTTGTCGCCCTCCGGCTGGGTGTATTCGTCTTCCACCGCGTCGAGCTGTTTCAGGAACTCGCGCACTCGGGAGTAGCGGTCGTGAACGGCTGGTAAAGTGCTGTCCTTGATCAGCTCGCAGAGTGGCTTCCGCGCACCATCTAGCACAGCGCCGAGATTGAGACCGCGTTCCTTGATGACCTTTTCGGTCGTCTCCAGCGCGCTGGCCGCGGGCGGTTGACCGGTGAAGAGGAAATACGCGATGGCACCGAGAGCAAAAATGTCCTGCGCTTCTCCGTCTGCGTCAGGATCGGTATGAACTTCGGGTGCCAGGTAGACGGCGGTAGAGTCTTCGGCGAGTTGTTCGGCGTGCAGGGTTGCACTCACTACCGAGCTGCCACTTGTGCTGTGCAGTCGGCCGGCAAGCTGCCAGTTATAGAGTTTCACCCGAAGCGGTGTCGCACTCGGATCGACGACGAAAACACTGTGCGGTGAAAGGCGCCGATGCACGACGCGTCGACCGTGGGCAAACGCGACGGCTTCCGCGATTTGACGGAGGAGACTTAGGCGCACCTCAAACGTGAGCGACGCTCCGCGTTCACGCATGAAGTGATCGAGACGGACAGCCGTTTGGCTAAGGCGAAAAATAAGCGCAGGCCCCAGCTCGTGGTTCGTGAAGTTTTCAACCTGAAGCACGCTCTCGTGCTCTAGCGGCTGCAGCAGCCGGAATTCACGCTCGGCCGCACGCTGCGCAATCTCCCGCTGTGCCGCCGGGGTCCCCGGCGACACCGGGTAGAGGCGCACCATGCGATAGGTATCGGCCAGTGTCGCGTGCCGGGCTAGCCAGTCTTGGTAGAGCCCTGATGGGTGCTCGAAAAGAACCCGCTCCAAGACATAGTCGCCGACCTTGCGCACCCGATTCGCAGGTTTGATCCCGGCCTGTTCCAACGCCCGACCGACGGCACGAGCCATTGGAGCGTCGATGACTTGTGTAGCGTGTTGTGGGCGCCGCCGCGTTAAAGCTTCTACGATTCCTCCGACTTTCGGCTCTCCGTGGTCCTTTCCGAAAACATGCGAACGCAGCGCGTCATTGACGTGCAGTGCCGTGCCCTGTGCTGAACAGAATACAAACGCGTCCACGAAAGGCAGGCGTAGTTTCTCCATCGCCTTCTGCCGCCTCAGCAGCGACGCCAGTTTCTTCGCCTTTCGATTGGCGCCGAACAAAGGGTTGTCGTCCGAGTAGTAGCGACCGTCGTGACGCCACGTCCAGGTGTGTGTGTCTGCGTTCAGTTCGCCGGGTCGGCTCTTGATTTCCACCAGGAAGAACCCACCTGGCCCCAACACGAGCAGATCGACCTCATTGATCGTGCCGTCATCGGCGATGAACTCGAAATTCGACCACGCCCGGTAGGGCTCGTGGTCAGGCAGCGCCTCGCGAACATACGCGAGCGCTTCGCGCTCCCACGCGAACTGAGAGGGGGAAATTTCCTGCCAGCGACCTACCTTCACGGGTAAAACCGAAGCGTTTCTGAACCTGCTGTGCCGGGAACCGCAGAGTCTTCCGGACTATCAAAAGACGGGCGAGCACAAATGACCCGGAAGTTCTACCGGTCACCGTCTTCGTTTCTTCCCGACTGCGCAGGATCTCTACCTTGAGGCATTTTCATCAACGCCACGCTTACAGCATGAACTCAGACGCACTCAGCTTGCGGGTGACTGCACTACCGCCAGGAGATGAAACCGAAGCGGCACCAAACTCGCGGAGGAATGCGGAAGGCAATGGCGGCAGGGTCTGCCTAACAAGAGGGCGCACTCTTCCAGAACTCTTCGGCCTCAGCGAGCGTCACAAGGTTCAGGTAGTGCTTCTTGATCATCGCCTCCGAGTTTCCGGCCCTGTAGCGCTGTGTCACCCATGCTCCGAAACTTGGCGATGAGCATCGAAATGAAGGTGTGTCGAAGGACATCGTGTCCGATTGAGAACTTTCCGTGCACCTCGCGAACGAGATCAAAGGAGTTGCGCGGCAGGATCGGAAATTGACCGACCGGGTCAAGTGGGACGAGACCGCTGACTTGGTCGCATCAGGGTGCTTGGCTCCGGGAGTCGGCATAAGAAGTGCGTGGACTCGTAGAGTCTGGCAGGGGCACCCGGTTACGTCCCAGCAATTCCGCTTTCGATCAGATTACGAACACGCGAGAAAAATAAAATATGGCGGTGGCGTGGGTTCTCAACGCGACGTTCCAATATCCCGAGACATCGTCAGACATCGACACTCATGCTGAGACTACGTGCTGAGACTTTTCTGTTATCACACGTAAGTGATTTATTATCAACATGGTGGACGCCACTGGACTCGAACCAGTGACCCCTTCCGTGTGAAGGAAGTGCTCTAACCAACTGAGCTAGGCGTCCGACAGGAGGCGAGAACGTGAAGACCGCCCACGGCCGAATCAATCCCGTTTTCTTGTTCCAGAAACATCGGGGTGTGACTCGAATTGAGGTCAGAAAGCATCGGAAAACCCGAAGGAGCGCGCCCACCCGCGCCGGCTCGGTGTAGCGGCGGCCCTGCCCGCCGACGCTCGGGCGAACGTCCAACACCGGCGGGCCCGGACGCCCGCTGCTACCGTCGAGGCATTCGAGAACTGATACCCACCTCTCGTAGCTTTCAGACCTTCCGTTGCAGGCCCGCCCGCTCGGCGGCAGCCCGGCCACCGGCCGGCTGCTACAGGCAAAACGCAAGGTGACGTTGGTATGACATCAGTTTGAGTAGCCCCAAAAACATCGCCGCCGCCCTCCGGGGAGAGGGCGATCCACGCGGCGAACCGGCATCCGGCGCCCGTTCCGGCTACTCGTGATGCGTCGTCCAGAGCGCCGTCACAAACCCCGCAAAGAACACCGTCGGCCCGATGATCCACATCGGATGCACCGGCACGTGGAAGTGCGGAATCGCCCACCACACCACGACGCACTTTGCCACAATGACCAACCATGCGACGCCGAGGAACCAGCGCTCGAACCGCGACAACCTGGCCAGAGGATGGAAGTTCAGGTTCATGCGCCAAGGCTACACCCGTCGTCCCGCCGCGACTGCGCGCGCCTTGGCCGAGGCTGCGCGCCGGTTGCCGGTCCCTCCCGGCCGCCGCCATACCGGCGAGGCACCGGGGCCTGTTCTCAAACCCATGAAATCGCGCGCCGGAAAAATGTGGGAGGAGCTTTATGCCAACGTCCCGTAGTTTTCAGACTTTCCGTTGCAGGCCCGCCCGCTGGGCAGGCAGCCCGGTCACCGGCCGGGCCTACAGTCCAAAAGCAAGATGACGTTGGTATTATGCCCGGACTTGGGATCTGCGCCGCCACCGGTCGGGGCGTAAAGCCCCTCCCACACGGTTTGCAAACACTCCCTACTTCCGTGTCACGACCGCCCGCCGGCGGCCCGGGTAAACCGTCCGGCAAATCTCGCACACCGTGCCATCGCACCCGCGCGCCGTGCAGTGCTCGCGACCGTAGAAGATGATCCGCAGATGGAGTTGGCTCCAGTGCTCGCGCGGAAAGAGCTTCTTCAGATCGGCCTCCGTCTGCTCCACGCTGCGGCCGTCGGTGAGGCCCCAACGTTGCGCGAGACGGTGGATGTGCGTGTCGACCGGAAACGACGGCACCCCGAACGCCTGCGCCATCACCACGCTCGCCGTCTTGTGCCCCACCCCGGGCAGCGCCTCGAGTTCTTCGAACGTGCGCGGCACCTGCCCGCCATGGCCCTCCACGAGCAGGCGCGACAGCTCGGCAATGTTCTTCGACTTCGCCGGCGACAGCCCGCAAGGCCGGATGATTTCGCGGATTTTTTCGACCGGCACGTGCCGCATCTTCTCCGGCGTGTCCGCGAGCGCGAAGAGGTGTGGCGTGACCTTGTTGACCCCCTTGTCCGTGCTCTGCGCCGAAAGCAGCACGGCCACGAGCAGCGTGTAGGCATCCTGGTGATCGAGCGGGATCGGCGTTGCGGGGTAGAGTTCCGCGAGACGGCGGTCAATGAAGGCGGCGCGCCCGGCTTTGGTCATGCGCAGCAAAACAGCGTGGGTGGGCGCCGGAGCCAAACGGAAAGTAGCCGCGAGCGCCAGCGAGTGGATTCTTCCATTGTCCTTGGAGAATCACGCGCCCTGACCTCGGCTCGCTCCGCGCTCGCCGCTACCCCGGGCTTTCGCACCGCCCCGTAGCAGCCGCGAGCACAGCGAGCCGACTCCGCCCCCATCGCGTCACCCGCCAAATCGCGATTGCGCAGCCTCCCGCGCGGCCTACCGTCGCCGCATCTTTCCATGCCGCACTCGCCCGACCTGCTCGCTCCGACCGATTCCTTTGGCCGCCGTCACCACGGCGACAGCACCGTCGACACCACGGCGATGCTCCAGCTCCTCGGCTACCCGTCGCTCGACGCGCTCGCCGACGCCGCGGTGCCGCCCCAGATCCGCCGCGGCCCGCTCAACCTGCCCGCGGCCGTCGGCGAGAGCGCCGCGCTGGCCGAACTCCGCGCCATCGCCGGCGAGAACAAGATCTTCCGCAGCTTCATCGGCCTCGGCTACCACGGCACGCAGGTGCCCGGCGTCATCCAGCGCAACATCCTCGAAAACCCCGGCTGGTATACGGCCTACACGCCCTACCAGGCCGAGATTTCGCAGGGTCGCCTCGAGGCGCTGCTCAATTTTCAGACGATGGTGTGCGACCTCACCGCGCTCGAGATCGCCAACGCCTCCATGCTCGACGAGGGCACCGCCGCCGCCGAGGCCATGATGATGTGCCACCGCTTGAAGGAAGGCGGCAACGACGCGCACTCCACCTTCTTCGTCTCGGAAAAATGCCACCCGCAGACGATCGACATCGTCAAGACCCGCGCCAAGCCACTCGACATCGCCGTCACCGTCGGCGACCACCGGACCTTCACGCCCGGCGCCGACTGCTTCGGCGTGCTCGTGCAATACCCCGACACCACCGGCTCGATCCACGATTTCGAAAAATTCTTCGCCGCCGCGCACGCCGCCGGCGCCTACACCATCGTCGCCACCGATCTGCTCGCGCTCACGCTGCTGCGCGCCCCAGGCGAATTCGGCGCCGATGTCGCCGTCGGCTCCGCGCAACGTTTCGGCGTGCCGATGGGCTTCGGCGGACCGCACGCCGGCTTCCTCGCGACGAAGGACGCGTTCAAGCGCCAGATGCCCGGCCGCCTCGTCGGCGTCTCGAAAGACGCCCAGGGCGATCCCGCGATGCGCCTCGCGCTCGGCACGCGCGAGCAACACATCCGCCGCGACAAGGCCACGTCCAACATCTGCACCGCGCAGGTGCTGCTCGCCGTGATGGCCTCGATGTATGCCGTCTACCACGGACCCGAGGGCCTCCGCCGCATCGCCCGCCGCGTGAAGCTCCTCACCGAGCTGCTCGCCGCCGGCCTCCGCGCCGCCGGCGCCAGGGTCAACGCCGAACCCGTCTTCGACACGCTTACAATTTCCCACGTCTCCGCCGCCCGTGTGCACGCCGCCGCCGAGGCGAAGAAGTTCAACCTCCGCCGCCTCGACGAAACCACCGTCGCCCTCTCGCTCGACGAGACGACCACCCTCGAAGAGGTCCAAACGCTGCTCAGCTTTTTCCGTAGCGACGAGCGCCAGCGAGTCGACGAACTTCCACTCGCTGGCGCTCGTGGCTACGAAGAACTCGCCGCCTTCCCTTCTCCATACGAGCGACAAAGCGAGTTCCTGAAGGCGGCCGTCTTCCACCGCTATCACACCGAGCACGAGATGCTCCGCTACATCAAGCGGCTCGAAGCGAAGGACCTCTCGCTCGTCCATTCGATGATCTCGCTCGGCTCGTGCACGATGAAACTCAATGCCACGAGCGAGATGTTTCCCGTGTCGTGGCCCGAGTTCGGTGCGCTGCATCCGTTCGCACCGGCGGAGCAGACGCGCGGCTACCAGCAACTGTTCCGCGACCTCGAAACGTGGCTCGCCGAGATCACCGGTTTCGCCGCGGTCTCGCTCCAGCCCAACGCCGGTTCGCAGGGCGAATACGCCGGCCTGCTCGCCATCCGCGGCTACCACGAGTCGCGCGGCGAGGGTCACCGCCACATCTGCCTCATCCCGACGAGCGCCCACGGCACCAACCCCGCCAGCGCGGCGATGTGCGGCTTCAAGGTCGTGCCCGTCGCCTGCGATGCCAACGGCAACATCGACGTCGCCGATCTTCGCGCAAAAGCCGCCGCGCACGCCCACGACCTCGCCGCGCTCATGGTCACCTACCCGAGCACGCACGGCGTGTTTGAGAGCAGCATCAAGGACATCTGCGCCGCGATCCACGCGCACGGCGGCCAGGTTTACATGGACGGCGCCAACATGAACGCGCAGGTCGGCCTCACCTCGCCCGGCCACATCGGCGCCGACGTCTGCCACCTCAACCTCCACAAGACCTTCTGCATCCCTCACGGCGGCGGCGGCCCCGGCGTGGGCCCCATCGGCGTCGCCGCGCATCTCGCGCCCTTCCTCCCAGGCCATGTGTTCGCTTCCAGCGGCTCGGTTTCTCAACCCTCAACTCTCAGCCCTCAACTCAACGGCGCGGTTTCGGCGGCGCCCTTCGGCAGCGCCACCATCCTCGTCATCTCGTGGATGTATATCCGCATGATGGGCCGGGCCGGCCTGACCGAGGCCACGCAACGCGCGATCCTCAACGCCAACTACGTCGCCGCGCGCCTCGATAAATTCTTCCCCGTGCTCTACCGCGGCAACGCCGGCCTGATCGCCCACGAATGCATCGTCGACTTCCGCGCGTGGAAAAAACACGGCCTCGAAGTCGAGGACGCCGCGAAGCGCCTCATGGACTACGGCTACCACGCGCCCACGATGAGCTTCCCCGTGCCCGGCACGCTCATGATCGAGCCGACCGAAAGCGAATCGAAGGCCGAGCTCGACCGCTTCTGCGACGCACTCGCCTCGATTCACGGCGAAATGCAGGCCGTGGCCAACGGCGAGTCCGACAAAGCGAACAACCCGCTCAAGCACGCCCCGCACACCGCGAAGGTCGTGTGCGCCGACACGTGGAGCCGCCCCTACTCACGCGAACTCGCCGCCTTCCCCGACCGCTACACGCGCGCGAGCAAGTTCTGGCCCGCCGTCGGCCGCGTCGACAACGTCTACGGCGACCGCAACCTCGTGTGCAGCTGCATCGGCATGGAAGCCTACGCCGAGCCCGCGAAGGCGTGAACCTCGGCTCGCGCGGTGCTCGCCGCCCCGTAGCGACGAGCACCAGCGAGTCGACCCGCCGCTACCATGAGTTCCGAAACGCCCCGTAGCGGCGAGAACCAGCGAGCCGAACCCCGTAGCGGCGAGCGCCCGCGAGCCGACAGCAAACGCAAAAGCTACCTCCCCCGTCTCGCGCCCGAACACTATCGCGGCCGTGCCTTCGTCCTCTGGACGCCGACCATCGAAAACCGCGCCACCGGCTGGCTCACACCCACGTTTCACCACCAGTGGCAGCTCATGCTACTCCACGCCTGCGCCCGCTATGAGCTCCTCTGCCCCGCCTGCGTCCTCATGCCCGATCACGCACATCTGATCTGGCTCGGCCTGAACGACCACGGCTCCGATCAACGGCTTGCCATCGAATTCCTCCGAAAGAATCTCCGCCCATATCTCGCGCCGGCCGATTGGCAGCACCAAGCCCACGATCACGTTCTGACCGAGGACGAACGCGAGCGCGGGACGTTTCTCGCGACTGCCATCTATGTGCTGGAAAATCCCGTGCGCGCCGGTCTCGTGCCGCGCCGCGAAGCCTACCCGTATCTCGGCTGCTGCGTGCCCGGCTATCCCGAACTCGACCCGCGCCTGCCCGACTTTTGGGAACGATTCTGGCGGTGCTACAATTACCTCGTGGAGAAGCGCGGCTCCTGACCTCGGCTCGCTCCGCGCTCGCCGCTACGACGAGTCCGACCCCCGTAGCGACGAGCACCAGCGAGTCGACTCGCGCAGCTTAGGCATGCTGCAATTCCAGCGGACGCACGCGCGCTCCGCTACGCAGCCGGCGCTTGATCTCGGTGGCGCTGGCCGCCTCCAACCAGAGTTCCACCGCCTCCGCCAGCATCCGGTGCGACTCCTGCCGGGTCTTGCCCTGGCTGGCTACACCCAGCTCCGGACAGTGTGAAACGAACCACACGCCATCCTTCTCGACCACCGCGAAAAGGTTCGGCAAGTCGATCACCTGCCCATCGCGCTCGATCCAGTTCATTTTCATTTCATCTACGTTGAGGCAAAACCCGTCCGAGTAAAGTCCGCGGCACGCTCAACGACGACCCGGGCGTATCTCACTTTCTTGCAGCAGGCCGAAAGGTGGGCCGGCCGCTCCGCGGGCGGCCAGGAGCGAGCGGGAATCACAGCGCGCTGACCGGGCGCGGAGCGCCCGGCCCATCCCCGCGGTGCGGCACATTGCAGGAAACTGAGACGCGCCCGACGACCCGCTCCGACGGGGCCGGCACCGGCATCGAGTTGTCCTGATCGGCCGCTTACCCGCTACGCCCACTCCGCGCACAACAGCTCCGCCTGCCGGAGCACGATCCTGACCGCCTCTTCCTGCAGATCGGGCGGATAGCCGTATTTGTTCAGGATGCGCTTTACCAGCACGCGGATTTTCGCCCGCGCGCCTTCACGGAGCGTCCAGTCGATGGTCACACTCTTGCGCACCTGCGTGATTAATTCCGTGGCGATCACCTTGAGCTTGTCGTCGCCCATGATTTCGCGAGCGCTGCCGTTCGTGGCGAGGGCATCGTAGAATGCGACTTCGTCGTCGTTCAGCCCGAGGTCGACGCCACGCTTGGTCGCGGCGTCCATCTCCTTCGCCAGCTCGATCAGCTCCTCGATGACTTCCTGCGTGGCGATCGCGCGATTGTGATAGGCGTTGAGCGTCTTCTTGAGTTTTTCCGAGAAGAGCTGGCTCTGCACGAGGTTCCGCTTCGCGCGGACCTTCAACTCGTCCTTGAGCAATTTCTCCAGCAGCTCGGCGGCAACATTCTTGTGTTTGAGCCCGCGCACCTCGGCGAGGAATTGGTCACTGAGAATCGAGATATCCGGTTTCGGCAACCCGGCCGCGGTGAACACGTCGATCACCTGGCCGTCGGTCGTGATGGCCTTGCTCACGAGTTGCCGCACGGCGGCATCGATCTGCTCGGGCGTCTTGCGGTTGGTGGAGCGCTGCTTGTTCAGCGCCGCCTGGATCGCCTGAAAGAAGCTCACGTCGTCGCGGATGGCGACCGCTTCATCGCTCGCGGCGGCCAAGGCAAAAGCGCGTGACAGCTCGGTGACGACCTGCACGAAGCGTTTCTTGCCGTCCGCCTGCTGCAGGATGTGCTCCTGTCCGGCGGGGATGAGCGCGAGGCGTTCGGCGGGCTTGCCGGTCGTCCACTTCGCCCAGGAAAAGCCGTGCAGCATATCGCTCGCGACGCCGTGCTTTTCGAGCATCACGGCGATGGCCTGCTTCGTATCGTAGGTCGGACTGCCCTGGCCGCCGTTTTCCGTGTAGGTCGCCAGCGCGTGTTTGAGCTGATCGGCAAGGCCGAGGTAATCGACGACGAGGCCGCCGGGTTTGTCGCGGAAAACGCGGTTCACGCGGGCGATGGCCTGCATGAGGCCGTGCCCCTGCATCGGCTTGTCGGCATACATGGTGTGCAGACACGGCGCGTCGAAGCCGGTCAGCCACATGTCGCGCACGATCACGACGCGGAACGGGTCTTTGCTGTCCTTGAACCGGGTCGCCAGCTTGCGGCGCTTGTCTTTGTTGCGGATGTGCGGCTGCCAGTCGGGGCCGTCCTCCGCGCTGCCGGTCATCACGACTTTGACCACGCACGCCTTCCCCTTCTCCGCTTCGGCATCGTCGTCCTTCGCGCTCGCCCAGTCGGGACGCAGCGCGATGAGCGCAGCGTGGAGGTCCACGCAGATGCGCCGGCTCATGCAGACGATCATCGCCTTGCCGTCCATCGCTTCGAGGCGCTTCTCGAAGTGCGCCACGAGATCGGCAGCGACGAGCTTCACGCGCTTTGGATCGCCGACCAACGCCTCCAGCGCGGCCCACCTGGTCTTGAGCTTCTCCTTCTTCGTTTGCTCCTCGCCCTCGGTGATCTCGTCGAACTCCTCGTCGATCTTCGGCAGCTCCGCGGCGTTCAGGCCGAGCTTGGCGATGCGGCTCTCGTAATAGATCGGCACCGTCGCCTTGTCCGCCACCGCGCGCTGGATGTCGTAGACGGAAATGTAGTCGCCGAAGACCGCGCGCGTATTGGCGTCGGCTTTGTCCACCGGCGTGCCGGTAAACCCGATGAAAGAGGCGTTCGGCGCCGCTGCGCGAATGTTCGCGGCAAAGCCATACGTCATTTTGCCGGTCTTCGGATTCACCTTCCCGCCAAACCCATACTGGCTGCGGTGCGCCTCATCGGCGATGACGACGATGTTCTGTCGCTCGCTTAGGACCGGCATCTTCTCGCCGTCCTCCGGCAAAAATTTCTGCACGGTCGTAAACACCACCCCGCCGCTCGCCACGGCCAGCAGCTCCCGCAGCTTTTCCCGGCTGGCCGCCTGCACGGGAATCTGGCCGAGGAGGTCGTGGCACCGCTGGAATTGCCCAAAAAGCTGGTCGTCGAGATCGTTGCGGTCCGTGAGCACCACGAGCGTCGGGTTCTGCATCGCGGGATGCCGCACGACGCGCCCGGCGTAGAAGAGCATCGAGAACGATTTCCCGCTGCCCTGCGTGTGCCACACCACGCCCGCGCGCCGGTCGCCCGGTTTGCCCTCGTGCATCGCGCCCGACCAATAGCGCCCCGCCTCCTCCCCCACTGCGGACGTCTCTCCGCCCATGCCACTGGCGCGAATCGTCTCCTCCACCGCCGCGGTCACGGCATGGAACTGATGATAGCCCGCGATGATCTTGTGCAGCGCGCCCGAGTCTGGATCCTCCTCGAAGACGATATAGTGGTGGAGCAGGTCGAGAAACCGCCGCCGCTCGAAGACGCCGCGCACGAGCGTCTCCAGTTCCAGGGTGCCGGACGCCGCGTCCTGTCGTCCGTCGATCGTGCGCCAGACTTTGAACCACTCCTGGTTCGCCGTCAGCGCACCGATCCGCGCCTGCAAGCCGTCGGAGATCACGAGCACCGCGTTGTAGTGGAGCAGCGCGGGAATCTCGGCTTTGTAGGTCTGCACCTGCGCGTAGGCGCTCCAGATCGTCGTGTCCTCGTCGGCGGCATTCTTCAGCTCGATCAGGCCGAGGGGCAGACCGTTGACGAAAACGACGATGTCGGGCCGCCGGTTGTGCTGCCCCTCGATCACGGTGAACTGATTCACCGCGAGAAAATCGTTGGCCTGCTCGTCGTCGAAATCCACCAGCCGCACCCAATCGCCCGCGATGGAGCCGTCCGGACGCGGATACTCCACCTCGACGCCCTTGCGCAGCATCGCGTGGAACGCCCGGTTCGTCTGCACCAGCGAAGGCGCCGCGAGACGCAGCACTTTCCGCAATGCCTCCTCGCGCGCGCCCTCCGGGATCGCCGGATTCAGCCGCTTGATCGCCTCGCGCAACCGGCCCACCAGCACCACCTCGCCGAACGAGCTCCGTTCGGCGGTCGTTTCTCCCGGCGCCATGTGCGGTCCGTGCCCGATCGCATAGGCCAGTTCGCCGAACCACGTTAGCGCGGCGTCTTCGACCAGGGCTTCGTTCAAGTGCGACATGACGCCTATATTCAACAGCGACTCATCGCAGTCTCTGACAAATCGACTTCAACAAATCCTTGATGGAGCGTTCTGAACTCCGACTCGCGAACTGGCAGTCTTGAGCTTGCCGCAACAACTTGCTGATAAGCTGAATGTGTTCGTGTGCGGGCACGTTCACCTCCAACTCGAGGAATTTCTCAGAAGGCGCCCTCCGGCGCCGCTGAACCGTGCCGAACGAGATACCGTCGTATCGCTTTACCATTTCCGGAGAGGTGACCAACTGACCGACGATCGTGGGGTCCCAACCTTGCCTCACACGAAACACCTCATACGCAGGTGATGTGATACCGACATCAACAATCCAACACTGGTCAATCGAACCTTTCCAGAGAAGGTAAGGGTTATAGACGATGTCACCTCTGCGGACGATTTTGTAGTCTCCAGCATCATCCGTGGCTACACGCTTGGCGAAGCGTTCGCGCTGTAGAATCAGCCCTCCACTTTCAGTGCAGGTCAGCACTTCAGGTTCAGGTTCATCTCCTAGACGATCATTTGATTCTTCTAGAAGATCTCCCAGCGTCCGTTTCTCGAAGCGGACGCTGGATTCAAGCTCGGCGACCGCTTCACGAACACGGCCAATTGTTTCATCAAAGCTCCGCCCGAGAGTAGCTAGCGACTTCAGTTGAGATGCGACCTGATCGGCGGTCTCGCCGCGCAAGACGTCACCCAAGTGAATGTGCGAGCGACCATCCTTTCGGCCAGCGTTAACATAAGCCGCCGGGAGCAGATTGTAGGCGTTAGAAGCGACCTCGCTGATCGATACGCTCCTGCAAAAACCTTCGGTATCTTGATACCCCGCTGCACCGCTTGCCCACTGCCGGTATGTTTTGGCGACTTTGAAAATATTGTCCTCTGTCAGTTCTCGGTGAGTCCGCGTGACTTCATTTCCCAACTTTCCGGCATCGATGAACAAGATATCCCCGTGGCGCGAGGACTTTGACTTGGAGTTCGTGCGGCCTTTGTTGATCACCCAAATCCCCACTGGAATCGGAGTCGAAAAAAACAGTTTGTCAGGTAGAGTTACGATACACTCCAAGAGGTTCGCTTCGATGATTCCCTTGCGAATCACGTCTTCGCCCCCCGTTTCTGAGGTCAGCGAAATATTTCCCAGAATGAACCCGGCCATGCCTTGGGGCGCGAGGTGGTGAATGAAATGCTGCACCCAGGCGAAGTTGGCGTTGCCCTTGGGCGGGACGCCGAAGCGCCAGCGCACGTCGTCGTCCCGGCGGAACCAGTCGGAGTCGTTGAAGGGCGGATTCGCGAGGACGTAGTCGGCGCGCAGGTCGGGATGCAGGTCGCGGCGGAAGGTATCGGCCTGCTCGGGGCCGAAGTCGGCCTCGATGCCGCGCAGCGCGAGGTTCATGACGGCGAGGCGGCGCGTGGTGGCGTTGCTCTCCTGGCCGTAGATGCTGATGTCGCCGAGCTTCCCGCCGTGGCTCTCGACGAATTTCTCCGACTGCACGAACATGCCGCCGGAGCCGCAGGCGGCGTCGTAGACGCGGCCCTGGTAAGGCGCGAGCATCTCGACGAGGAGGCGCACGACGCAGGTGGGCGTGTAGAACTGGCCGCCCTTCTTGCCCTCGGCGCTGGCGAACTGGCTCAGGAAATACTCGTAGACGTGGCCGAGGATGTCCTTTGACCGGTTCTCGCGGTCGCCCAGCCCGATGGTGCCGATGAGATCGATGAGCTCGCCGAGACGGTGCTGGTCGAGCGCGGGACGGGCGTAGTCCTTCGGCAGGACGCCTTTGAGGCGCGGGTTGTCGCGCTCGATCGCGACCATGGCATCGTCGACGATCTTGCCGATGGTGGGCTGCTTCGCGCTGTTCTGTAGATAGGTCCAGCGCGCGGCGGGCGGGACCCAGAAGATCGCTTCGGCGCGGTATTCGTCGGGATCCTCGGGATTGGCGCCTTGGTAGGCGCCCTTCCCGGCGACGAGCTTCGCGTGGTGCTCCTCGAAGGAGTCGGAGATGTATTTGAGGAAGATGAGGCCAAGGACGACGTGCTTGTATTCCGCCGCGTCCATGTTGTTGCGGAGCTTGTCGGCGGCCAGCCAGAGCTTGGCCTCGAAGCCGAGGGCGGCGGCGGAGTCGGGCTTGGTTTTGGCGGAGGCAGGACGGGGCATGAGTCAGGCGGCGTCAGGCCGGACCACTTCGCACTGCCGATAGTGCGGTGTAAAGCACAAGACTGCCGGTAGCGAGGTGTCCGATTGAGCGGCCGGTGGTTATTCTTCGCCGTGGCAAACGAAACGGAGCGGCTGCTGAAGCGCTTGAGAAACTACCGGAAGGCACTTGGTCTCAGCCAAGAGGCCTTCGCCGAACGCGCCGGGCTCCAATACAAGCACTATCAGGCCATCGAAGCTGGCCGAAAACCCAAAATCCAGTTTCCGACGTTGCTGAGGCTCGCGGAAGCGTGCGGGTTGGAGCTGTGGGAGCTGTTGCACCCCGACACCGAGCCGCTCGCCGTCGGCGAGGAACCGGCGAAGGACGATTATCCGACTCCGGTGCGGCGGCGGCGGAAGAGCTAGGGCCGCCCCCATTCCAGAAGGTGGGCGGGCACGTCCCTGTGCCCGCATGGGATCGATGAGATTAACGGGCGAAATGCGGGCACCGGGACGTGCCCGCCCACCCCCGCACTGACATCAAAATTCACTGGCCGTTTGGCCTGAGAGGCAGGCCCACGCTCCTTCTCTGAGAAGCGGCTTCACTCTCGTTGGGTTTGATACCCCGGAGCTTGCTCCGGCTTGGTTGGGTAGCGACGAGCGCCAGCGAGTCGAAGAGCGTCGGCTCGCTGGCGCTCGCCGCTACGATGAGTGATCGGAGGTTGCCTGGTGGGCTTGGTCAAATGCCCCGGAGCTTGCTCCGGGGATGTTTACTTCCTATGCGCTCCTTGCGTCCAAGCACGCGCGCTTCACCGCGAGCACATTCTCCGTCGGCGTGCCGAAGGGGATCACCGCCGTGCCCATGATGAAGCCGGGCAGGCCTTGGGCGCGGGTCGCATACTCGCGGGCGGTGGCGTGGATTTCGTCGGGCGTGCCGGTTTCGAGCAGGCGCGGGGCGAGGTTGCGGCGGAGCGCTTTGCCGGCGCCGGTGGCGATGGCCGACCATTCGTCGAAGTCGCCTTTGAAATCGCACAGCAGGTTGTTGCAGCCGGTCTGAACCAGCATCTCGGCAATCGGCGTGGTGTTGCCGCCGATGATCAGCGGGAGGTCGCGCACGCCTTGCGCGGCCGCCCACGCGGCCACTTCCTTGGTGATCGGCAGGACGAACTCTTCATACATCGCCGGCGACAGCAGCTCGGGCGACGCCTGGGAATCGAACACAATCAGTTCCACGCCCGCGTCGATGTAACCCTTGGCGAACTCCGTGATGATGCGGCCGGTGTAGGCGAGCAGCGAGCGCACCCAGTCGGGCTGGTCGATGCACGCGAGGAAGACCGCCTCGGCGCCGACGAGGCTGATCGCGAGGGAAAACGGCCCGGAGATCGCCCCGCGGATCCAGTAGTCGCCGCCGAGCTCACGGCGCACAAGGCGGGCCGCGGCGAGGTTGACGGGCATGCGACCGTCCTTGAGCGGGTTTGGCACCGGGGCCGCGGCGAGATCGTCGCCGACGTGGATGACGTGGTCGCCGGGCTTGATGCCGGGGATGCTGGTGTCGTCGCCTTCGTAGAACGACACGGTGCACCCGGCGGCCTCGGCCTCGAGGTTGTAGACATCGACGCCGACCACGAGCGCGTCGGCGCCGATGGCCTCGAACTCGGCGAGCATGGCGCGCGCGAGCAGATCGCCGTCGCGCGAAATCGCCGAGGGCGTGCTGCCGATGAACCACGCCTTGTGCTCGTAGATCGCGGGCAGGAAAACCGGCACCGCGCGCGGCGCGCCGCAACGGAGGACGTTTTCGATTTCGGAACGCGGGGCGACAGGGTGCGGCGGGCGGGGCATGATGGGAGCAACGACCGTAGGGAATCCGTCGCGCGCGTCTAGGTCCATTCGCGACCTCGCGCCCGCCGTCATCGAGGTGACGTCAGGCATTATCTTTTTCTTAAAGCGCGTCGAAAAAGGTAGGGCCCGCTCTCCGAGCGGGCTTCAGTTCCCGCGTGCGCCTCGGCCAACTCAGGCCGGCTCGGAGAGCCGGCCCTACCCACGAACCGGCATTTTCGACGCCCTCTTACTGAGACTCGCACAATCGATTGACGTCGAACGTTCGGAGTAGGGCGGGTCTGTGACCCGCCCTCGAAACCTCCCTTAGCGATTGGGCGGGTCATAGAACCGCCCTGCTT
>JACRKC010000042.1 GCA_016235555.1 Verrucomicrobiota bacterium | reverse complement strand
GAGAACTCCGCCTGACCGAGATGGTCGTCGAGATGCGACCGGATGGACGGATCGACGGGCATCGGACTACGCCGCCATCTTCGCGCCCGCCGCCGGGGGCGGCGTCGCCGGTGCCTGGCTCGGATTGGCAAATTCCCGCCGGGTCTGCCGGTCCTTTTCCCGCAGCGCCGCGTTCACGAAGGCCTTGTCCTTGAAGTAAGGATTCACGCCTTCCAAATCGCGGTCGATGCGCGCCTTCGCCTCCGCCGTCTGCGCGTTGTAGAACGCTTGCGCCTGCGGGAGCTGCTTCTGGATGAGCCGCATCTCGTTCTCGTGCTTCTGCTGATCGCGATAGAGGAAGGTCTCGATCGCGCGCTCGGGATTTTCCTTCACGAGCCGCGTGTAATACACGACGTCGTCGGGGTTCGCCTTCTTGTGCGCTTCGATCTTCTTCTTCACCTCGGGATTGTCCCGGAAGACGAGCGGCTTCAGTTTGGTTTCGGTTTTTTCTTTTTGGTCGATGGCCATATGCGTCTGGGTTTAGGCCGCCTCTTGATGTGCGGGCGGTGTCGGCACCGGGCGGGAGTCCCGCCCGAAGGGTTCGGAAAGCACGGGGTTGAACGGCGGCTCGGCCGGCCCCTGCACGAGGCGCAGCGCGAGATCGAACTGCCCGCAAATGTCGGCGGACTCGTGCCGCGCGAGGGCGAACGCCATGAGGCTCTTCGCTTCGATCTTCGGGTTCGCGCCGGTAAAGCGGCTGTTCAGTTGGTCGGCCGCCGAAGCGAATTCGGCGTAGACGGTTTCGGGCACTTGGAGGGTAAGCGTGATCATAGGATGTCTGGTTTAATTTTGGTTGGATGACTTGACCGGCCCTGAACTCCGGAGGGTCGGGACCGGAACGAAGCGCCGCTCGTCCCGGGAGCCGGAGGCTCGGCGAAGGCGGACGGGCGGCGGTGCGAAGTGAAGGCCCCGACCTTCCGGGGCGTGGCCGGACCTGCCGCCGGGGCGACGGTCGGCGGGCCGTGGCTGGGGACGGCCCGCTGTCCGTCGCGGGCCGGTGCGACGACAAAGCGGAGTCCAATCGCGACCCGCGTCAGCCGCCGGTCCCGTGCGTAACCGTCAGCGAGAATCTCGACGGACTCGACGATCACCCCCGGCTGCTCGGTCAATTCCGACACAAGGGCGCGGTAGACGGCCCACTCCTCGATGTGCGGAGCGACACGCAGCAACGTGACCCGCGTGCGCGGTTCACCCGGCTCCCAGGTCCACCGCCACCGCGAGCCATACCGCAGCTCCAAGGCCGCCAGCTTGTCGGGCGTCCAAGCGATACGGCTGAGCCCCCGCTGCTGTTCGCGGAGCCGGTCCCGTAGGCCGTCATCATTGCCGCGCAGGCGCTCCAACTCTCCGACGAGGGCCGTGAATTCGGCCGCGTGCTCCGCCGCGGCCGGACGCGGGTGGAGTGCGACCCACCCCGCGGCCGCGCACAAGACGAAGCTGCTCACGAAGGCGCACCAGACTCGCCGGGAGATGCTGCTCGTCCGGCTCACAACCGAAATCCTCCGTTCAGGGTGAAGGCGCCAGCCGCGCCAACCTTCGCCGTTACGGTCCAAGGTGCGTTGGCAGGCGCGAGACGCGAACGCCAGACCTCGACCGCCGTCGGTAGCGCGTCCGGAGCGGCCCAGCCCTCAATCGCCACCGTCCGTCCGGTGATGCGGAGCGACGTGAGCGTGATCGAGGCCGGGACCGTCGTGGCGACCGCTTCCAGCAAGGCTCCGCAGGGCGGACCCGCCGCGCCGCCCTCCAGCGAGCGACGCAGCGCGGAGATTTCGGCGGCGTTCTCACGGAGCTGCGCCACTTCCGTCCGCAAGGCACTCAGCTTGGCCTGCTGATCCCGCGTCGCCGCGCGCTCCGCCAGCGAGGTGCGAACGATCCCCGTGCCCATCCACGCCCCTGCGAGGAGGAATACGATGCTTGCTGCTATGAGGAAGCCCTGGGCGGTGAAGAGCGGCGTCCGCGGCAGCAACTGCGCGGGGTGATAGCGGGGAAACGGCCCGGGACGGGCCAAGGCCTCGTTGAGGGTGATCTGTTCGACGCCGGGATAGCCCTCCACACTCACGAATGAGCCCAGCGCGGTGGCCGTATCGGCATCCGCGCAGACGAGCAGCACCGGTTCTTCCGGGCTCTGCGCGAGCAGTTCACCCAACCATTCGCCGACCTCGGCGACCGCGGACTCGCCGAGCCACACCGGCACGGAACGAACGCCATCCGCCGGATGCCGATAAGCCACGGCGCGCTGGGCCTGGACCGCGACCACGGTGACGGCACCCGAATCGCTCCATTCCTTGGGGAGGGCGTGGAGGAAAGTGGCCATCGGCCACGCCGATTCGACCGCGAGCCCACGCCGCGCCAGTTCGGTGGCGAGCGTAATGAGTCCCGGAGTGGTTTCGAAATGGAGCAGCGTCGCGAAGTCGCCACCCATCGGAAGCACGTGTTCATGGCTCCACGCGCACTGCGGATTGCACAGGGACGGAAACTCTCCGGCCAGCGCCGCTGCCAGCGTCGCCCGGTCGCCCTGCGGACACGCCACGGGCTCGGTCTCGAGCGCATCCGGCTGAAAGATCAGCCGGATGCGGACGGGCTTCGGCTCGTTCGCATAGTGCGCCACGAGGACCTCGACGGCTCCGCCGAGATCGGCGAACTCCGCCGAAACCCCGGTGCCGGCGAACCACCAGCGGTCGCCCCAAAGGAGAACCGTGCGCGGCTCAGATGGACGTGAGATAAACATAGACGTCCGTGATTCCGTTGGCGGGAGCGGCATAGGCGACGACGCCACTGTCGGAGGCAGCGCCTTCTACGGGCGCGAGCTGCGCCCCGTTCATCGCGACGGCCAGCTCGTAGGCATCCTTCGCGGGACACGCCGGGATGACGAGATAGGCGACGACATAGTTCGCGCTAAGATTCGTAGACCCATCCAGCCGGAAGTTGGCGCCGAGCGCCGCGGAAGGTGCGAGGGCCGGATTGGCGGTGCGGGCCTCCACCCGGGTGACATTGGACCAGTTTCGTTGCGGGGCCGCGTCCGGCGTCATCACGAAGCCGAGCGCTGCCTGATTCCACGAGACCTCATTGCCCGTGCCCGTGGATGCGAAGGCCTGCGTGCCCATCCGCAGGGCCAGCGGCTTCTCGATTTTGCCCGTCGCGAGCAAAACCGTGTCGAGGCGCGCGGCATTACCTTTCGCGACATCGGTGGCGCCGGTGAGCGCGGCGCCCGAGGTCGGGATGCCGGTGCCTTCGGTGCGGGGCAGACTGCCGTTGCCGCCGGCCATCGCGAGATAGTCGGTCAGGGCCGTCTTGAGCGTATCGACGGTCTTCTCGACCTGCTGAATCCGCGCGTTGCGCAGGGCATCGAAGCCTTTCGGCAACAACAACCCGACGAGGACGCTGACCACGGCGAGGACGAGGACGAGTTCGAGCAGGGAGTAGCCCTGCGTGTGCAAACGTTTGTTCTTGGTGTTCTTCATGTGTGCTTGGGTTATGGGCCGGATGGCCCGGTTAAAAAAAATCAGAGGACGCGGGCGACCTGCTCGATGGTGGTGAGCCCCTGCGCTGCCGCCGTGAGCCCGTGCTGCCAGAGGGTGGCGGTGCCTTCGCGATCCCGCACCGCGGCCAGATCGCCGAGGGGCGCGTCGGCCGCGATCAGCGGTAGATACTTTTCGGCAGAGATAACTTCGTGAATCGCCAGCCGTCCTTGGAATCCACGCCCGCGACAGGCGGGACATCCGACTCCCCGGCAGAACTCTGCATCGGGCATCCGGTGCTCCTCCCGAAGGCGCGAATTCTCGGGGTGCGGCTCCCTACACTCCGGGCAAAGCCGGCGAACCAGCCGCTGGGCCGCGACCAGGCGCAGCGACGCGGCCAACAGAAAACTCTCCACCCCGAGATCCCGCAGACGCGGAATGGCCGCGAGGGCATCGTTGGTGTGCAACGTCGACAACACGAGATGGCCCGTGAGCGCCGCGCGAATCGCGAGTTGGGCCGTCTCCGCATCCCGCGTTTCGCCGACCAGCAGAATATCGGGATTCTGCCGCAGCAGAGCGCGCAGCGAGGTCGCAAAGGTGAGTCCGATCTTCTCGCGAATCTCCGTCTGCCGAATGCCGGGGAACTCATACTCCACCGGGTCCTCCAGCGTGTGGATGACGCGCCCCTCGTGATCGAGGGCATGGAGTGCCGCGTGCAGTGTCGTGGTCTTGCCCGAACCCGTCGGGCCGGTGAGGTAGATCAAGCCTGCCGGACCGGCCAGCGCCGCGCGCAACGCGTCCGCCTGGGGCGCCGCGAGGCCCAACTGTGCGAAGTCCTGTCCCGGCATCGTTTGATCCAGCAGCCGGATGACGAGGCTCTCGCCATGCACCGTCGGCAGCGTGCTCAGCCGGAGGTGGAAACGCCGTCCGCGTTCCTTGAGCACAGCCCGGCCATCCTGAGGCAGCCGTTTTTCCGTAATGTCCATGCCGCCGAAAATCTTGCCCCGCGCCAGCAGCGCCTCGCGTTGCGCCACCGGCAACCGCGCATGGCTGTGCATTTCACCGTCGAGCCGGAAGCGCACAAAAAGGCCGTCCTCCTTGGGCTCGAAGTGAATGTCGCTCGCCCCTTCACCCGCCGCCGCGCGGAGGATCGCGTCAAAGGTGCGCGTCGGGTCGCCGCCGGATTCAACCACAGCGGATGCCGATGGATTTCGGCCGCGCAGATTCTGGAGAAAATCGAGCATGGTCAGCGGACGAGGCGGGGCGTGAGGAAGATCACGAGTTCGGTCCGGGCGCGGAGGTTCGCGCGGCTGCGGAACGCAGCACCGACGACCGGAAGTTTCCCGAGCACCGGAACCCGCCGCTCGGTTTCGCCTGTCTCCTCCGAAATGAGCCCGCCGATGATCGCGGTTTCGCCGTCACGCAGCCGCACGATGGTCGAAGCCTGTTTCACTTCGGTGACCGGCGCAGTCTGTCGACCGTCGGGGCTCGTGACGATGGCTTGCAACCGCGTGATGGCCGGCAGCACGTCGAGCGTGATCGTCTTGTCCCCGTCGATCTGCGGGGTCACGGCGAGGATCGTCCCGATGGTGATCGTCGAGACCGAGAAATTCTCCTGCGTCTGGTTGAAAGCCGTCGTCGCTCCGGGCTGCTGGAGCGTGGTGGTCTGTTGCAGCCTGAAAAATGGACGGTCTTCGCCGACCTTGATAAATGCGGTCTGATTGTTGAGGGCGCGCAACCGCGGCTGGGCGACGGTCTTCACCTCGCCTTGCTGCTTGAGCGCCTGGATGACCGCGGACGCTCGTCCGAACCCCAGCGTCGCCGCGAAGGTATTGGCGCCCAGGACGGTGCCTCCGACTCCGGCGACATCAAGCGGGGCGCGCGCCACCACGCGCACGCCTTCGAGTGAGGTGGCCGCCTGATCCCAGTCGACGCCGAGCTTCTGCTCGTCGCGCAAGGTCACCTCGACGAGTCGGGCCTCAATCTCGACCTGCTGCGTGATCCGACGGTTCACCAGCTCGATAAACGCCCGGATGGATTCGTGCCGCTTCACCGGGGCCGTGATTTGCGCCACACCGCTGAAGCGATTGAGGACGAGACTGTCGCCGTCCTTCACCATGCTGCGCAGCTCGGCCTCCAACGTGGTCCAGAACGTGTTCTGATTTTCCTGCGAGATGGAAACCTGGGTCGCGTCGGACGCCGTGTTGCCGCTGGCGAGTGATTGCTGCGGCGAGAGCGCCGTGGAGCCGTTCAAGTTTCCGCCGCTGCCGCCCGGCGCGCCGCCGAGCGTAATCGAGGCGCTGCCGGAGCCGCTGCGCGTGAGCTGCGGATAGTCGATCAGGTAGAGCACCGTCTTCCGCTGACGCACCACGATCCCTGCGGGCGTCTCCTCGAAATAGAGTCCGACCGGCTCCACGAGAGCGGTCAGCGCGCTACGCACCGTGCCGCCGGAGAAATCGACGGTGACCTCACCGGCAATGCCCGGCTCGACGTGGATCGTCGTCTTGCCCGTGCGGGCCAGCGCACGCAGCGCGGAGGGCAACGGGGTCTTCTCGAAGCGGAGC
Source organism: Verrucomicrobiota bacterium (assembly GCA_016235555.1). GTDB lineage: Bacteria > Verrucomicrobiota > Verrucomicrobiia > Opitutales > Opitutaceae > JACRKC01. Next base: position 123,552 of record JACRKC010000042.1, on the reverse strand, counting down.
GGACCGACGGGCTGTTCGAGGGCCGGCGGTTCACCGGCCACGGCGAACGCGAACAAGAGAACGAAGCAAAGAGTAATTTTCATGGGAGGAATCGGTCAGGGTTTTTCGAGGACGAAGGGAGGAGCCTCGCGCGTGGTGGCGTCCCGCAGGAGCGTGCGTGACTGGCCGCGATACTTGAGCGTAGCCGCGGCAATCACGTTGAAGTTTTGGGTAACGGGCGCGGCGGGCAGGAAGAACGCGTCACCTAGCTGGCTCGCCTGAATCGTGACGGGGCCGGTGCCGGTTACCTCCACGGAATTGCCGGTCAAAATGGCCGGACCGCTGAGAAGGGAGAAGCTGACCGGCAGACCGGAGGTTGCATTCGCCACCAGCGTGAACGGCGGAGACGCCAGTCCTAGATCGCCCGGGGAATTGAACGTGATCGTTTGGGGCGCCTTTGACGCAAAGTTGGCCTGCACAAACTTCGCCCGGTCCATCGTAACAGCGACGGAAGTCGCCAGACCGCTCGCGTCGCCCGCCCAGCCACTGAAACGGTGGGTGGCATCCGGCGTTGCGCCCACGGTGACGACGGTGCCAGCCGCGTAGGTGCCGCCGGCTGTAACGGTGCCGCCGTTTCCTGCCGTCGTCGTCAGCGCGAAGCTGGTTGGCGTGAAGTTCGCGATCAGGTTCGTCGCGCTGGTAACGGTGAACGCCAGAGGATTGGCCGCACTCGCAAGGTCACCGCTCCAACCGGCGAAGGTGTGTGTCGGGTCTGGTGTCGCGGTCAGCGTGGCGACCGTCCCAACGGGGTAATTGCCGCCGCCGGTGATCGTCCCGGCACCGACCGGAGATGCCGCGGCGGTGACGGCAAAGGTCCGGAGCGCAAAGTTCGCGACCACGTTGTAGTTCTGCGCACCGACGGTGAAGACGACGGGATTGGCGGCGCTCGTGAGATCGCCCGTCCATCCGGCAAAAACATGGGTGGCGTCCGGGACGGCGACCAAAGTGGCGGACGTCCCTTCCATATAGATGCCCGCGCCGGTGACAGATCCCGCACCTACGGGCGACGTCGACGTCACCACCGTGCGATTCACTCCCAGCACGGTCAGGTCCGCGAACGACATGCGCGTGGTCGAGGAACCGGGGCCGTATTCGATCACGAATCGGTAGTTGCCCGGACTAAGACCGGACACCGTGGATGAGCCGGTAACAGCCGCGGGATACACGTTCACGCCGTTCAGCCCTGGCTGATAGCCATGCACCCACCGAAAGCCCGTTCCCGTCGTGGTCCAATTCAGGGTCGCCGATTGATTCGAGTAGATGACCGTTGGGCTGGCGGTGAGGGAGCCATAGAGGCCGTCGCTCGTTGTCACGTTGATCGTGGCGGTGCGCGTGACTGGGCCGCCCGGTCCCTCGGCGATGAGTGTCCAAGTGGTCTGCCCCGGGTTCAGCCCGCCTACATTGACGGTGAAGTTGGCCGAGCTTTCATACGGCGTGCCGGTGATACCGTAGCCCGCCACGCGGACATTCGTCGCATTGGCCGTGGTCCACGTCACCGTCGCCGTGCCACCCCAAGCCATGCTCCCCGGCGACACACTGATGGAACCGGAGACATTTGCTCCGCCGGTTACAGTGACGGTCGCGGTCTGCGTCACGGGACCGCCCGGTCCCTGAGCGGTGAGCGTATAGGTGTAGGAACCCGCCGCGAGGCCACTCACCGTCTGGCTGCCGCTGCTCGCTGTGCTGCTCAGGCCATTGCCGGAAACGCTCACTGAGGTCGCGTTCGCCGTGCTCCACGTGACGGTCGCCGATCCCGGTGCCGTCGTGGTGCTCGGACTCGCGCTGATCGAACCGGAAACGGCCGGCGGCGCCGTCACCGTTACCGTTTGGGAAATCGTCGCCGAACTAAGTCCGGCGGCATCCGTTGCCTGGGCCGTGTAGACGACAGTCAAAGGCCCCGAGTCAGTGCTGGGGTTGCCGGAGTCGTTGTCGGTGCCGTTGCCACCGCCCGCGAACGCATACGGCGCGCCGTTCCGCCAGACATTCACGTTCGTCAGATTGCCGTCCGGGTCGTGACCGTGCGCCGAGATGGTATAGCTCTGACCGCTGGCTACCGTTCCTGGCGTCGAATTCCACGCGATCGTCGGGGCGGAGTTGGGTGCAGCGGAAACAGAGACCGTGGCCGTCTCGGTCGCGGGACCGTTTGGTCCTTGGGCAGTGATGGTGTAAGTGTGAACGCCCGCTAGGAGTCCGCTGACAGACTGGTTCCCGGTCGTAGCTGCGCTGCTGAGGCCCGGCCCGGACACCGAGACCGCCGTGGCATTCGCACTCGACCAGGTGATCGTGGCCGCAGCGGGGGCCGCGGCACTGCTGGGAGTGGCGTTGATCGATGCGCTGACAGAAGCCGCCACGGTCACCGTAAACGTGGCCGATTGCGTCACAGGTCCGCCGGGACCTTGGGCGGTGATCGTGTAGCTATGAACGCCGGCCGGAAGACCGGACACCGTTTGGCTGCCGTTCGAGGCGGAACTGGCGAGTCCGTTGCCGCTGACCGATACCGACGTGGCATTGACGCTGGACCATGAGATGGTGGTCAAACCTTGCGCGGTCGCAGTCGTAGGGCTTGCGCTGATGGAAGCGGCCACCGTGGCCGGGGCGCTGATCGTCACCGTCTGGGAAATCGTGCTGGACCGCGCACCATTGGAGTCCACGGCGTCGGCGGTGTAGGTGACGGTCAACGGACCGGTGTCTGTGCTGGGGTTGCCGGAGTCGCCGTCGGTGCCGTTGCCACCACCGGCAAACGCGTAGGGCACACCGTTGCGCCAGACATTCACTTCCGTGAGATTTCCGTCCGGATCGTGACCATGGGCGGAGATGGAATAACTTTGGCCGCTCGCGACCGTGCCGGGAGTCGTATTCCACGAAATGGTCGGCGGGGTGTTGGCCGGCGGGCCAACCGTGAACGTCGCCGTTTGCGTAACCGGCCCCCCGGCCCCCTGCGCGGTCACCGTGTAAGTATGCGTGCCGACGGGCAGGCCGCTCACGGTCTGACTGCCACTCGTAGCCGAGCTGGCGAGGCCGCTGCCCGAAACCGCAACGGCGGACGCGTTCGCGGTGGACCACGTGATCGTTGTTGAGCCCGGTGCGGTGCCGGTAGACGGACTGGCCGAGATCGAAGCCAACACGGTTGCCGGTGCAGTGATCGTGACCGTCTGCGAAATCGTGCCCGAAGTCGCACCGTTTGAATCAACGGCGTTGGCGGTGAAGGTGACGGTGGACGGTCCGCTGTCCGACGTGGAGTTGCCGGAATCGCCATCGGTGCCGTCGCCGCCTCCGGCGAACGCAAAGCCGACGCCGTTTTTCCAGATATTCACCTGCGTCAGATTGCCGTCGGCATCGTGACCATGGGCAGAGATGGTATAATTCTGACCGCTCGCGACCGTGCCCGGCGTCGCAGTCCACGCGATGGTGGGCGCCGTGTTGGCCGGCGGACTCACCGTCACGGTGGCCGTCTGCGTGACGGGACCACTGGGACCTTGCGCGGTGATGGAAAAGGTATGGGAACCGGCTGGCAGCCCTCCGACCACCTGACTGCCACTCGCCGATGAACTCGCCACGCTTGTGCCGGTTACGGATACGGCGGTCGCGTTAGCGCTCGACCATGTCACGATTACTGAGCCCGGAGCCGTCGCACTTGTAGGACTGACGCTGATCGAGGCTGACACCGACGGCGGCGCACCGACGGATACCGTCTGAGAGATCGTGCCGGAGCTCACACCGTTGGAATCGACGGCATTGGCGGTGAACGTGATGGTGGTCGGTCCGATGTCCGACGTGGAGTTATCGGAGTCGCCATCGGTGCCGTTGCCGCCGCCGGCGAACGCGAAGCCGACCCCGTTCTTCCAGATATTCACCTGGGTGAGGTTGCCGTCGGCGTCGTGCCCGTGGGCACTCACCGTGTAGCTCTGCCCGCTGGCCACGGAACCCGGTGTCGCGGTCCACACAATCGTGGGCGCGGAGTTTGCGGCGGTGATTGTTACCGTTTGAGAAATCGTCGCGGACGTCGCGCCGTTGGAGTCCACGGCATTGGCCGTAAACGTAATCGTGGCTGGACCGTTGTCGGAGGTCGCGTTGCCCGAGTCACCGTCGGTTCCGTTCCCGCCTCCTGCGAAGGCAAAGCCGGCGCCGTTTTTCCAGATATTCACCTGCGTCAGATTGCCGTCGGCATCGTGACCATGCGCTGTGACGGAATAGCTTTGTCCGCTGCCGACGGTTCCCGGTGTCGAGGTCCATGTGATAGTCGGCGCGTTGTTCGCGGCGCCGATGTCAATATAGGTGGTCAGCCGCCGGCCCCAGCCGCCGTAACCGACACCGTTGGGTGGATTGTGCGGCCAGATATACCAATCCGAAGGTCCGTCTCCGTAGACGAAGTTGTCGATCGAACCCCCGTCGGACGCCCAATACGACCAGCGCCCAGTCTCGTTGAACGTGATCGTCGTGGCGGCATAGCCATCGGGGGCATTGAAGCCCCAGTGGTCGGTGTTGCTGTAGACTTGGCCCGAGGGGCTGACGATCCAAGTGCGGTTCCAAAGTTCGATGCGCTCGTTGACCCCGGCGTCAACCCGTTCGCGCACGGTGGTGTGCCCGGAATACACCGCGACGGTCGAACCGAACGCAGCGGAGCTGACAGCCTGCGCGCGGGCGGACGTGGAGAAGGCAGCGAGCGCAAACAGACAGGAGATGAACGAAATGAGATGCTTCATTGGACGGTGACGGTCGCGTTCTCCCGCAGGTGGAAGCGCAACGCCTCCACGCCGGGCCACGCGGTGCCGCGGTTGATGGTGATGAGCCGGCCGCCGAGGATCTCCGGCGTGCTCGTGGCTCCTGAGTTCGCCGCCGCGGTGAACGCGTTCGGCGTGTTATTGAACGACACGAACGCCTGTTCGGTCGGGTGGTTGCTGTTCACCGTGACCCGGAATTTCGGGAGCACGATGCGGCGCACCGCGAAGCGATGCACCTGGGTCAGTCCGCCACTGCCCTGCTGCCACGCGGCGATCTGGGACACGCTGAGGCGGCTCTGCCAGAGAGCCGGGAGCGCCGCGGTGCGACTCTCCCAATCGTGGTTCCAGATGGCATCGAACCACGCGGCACTGTTTTCGTAAGTCGGCAACGCGAGCTGCTCGCTGCGGGCGACGAGGCTGACGAGCAGGAAACGTTGTCGACCCGCTTCGTCCGGCGCGGCGAACAACAGCCGGGAATTGCCGAGCGCGTTGAAGGTGATGCGCGCCAGTTCCGGCTGTGCAGACGGTGTAGTGCCGATCTGCGGAGTAAGGCCGCGCAAGCGCGCGACCTTGGCAAACCAGGCCGAGTTATCGGTTGTCGTGTAGAGTCCGCTGGTCGACGTGGAGAACAGAGTCGGCGAATCCGCCGTCGCAATCGTTCCGGGCAAAGCCGCGACGTTGAGATTGCTGAGGTCGGTGTTCTCGAACGAAGCCGTGATTGTGCCGGCCAATTCTTCGAGGGCTCGCCCCTCCGCTTCGCGCCGACTGCGCTCAATGATGTCGCGCACCGAAGGCGCCAACACGGCGGCAAGCGCGCCCAGAACGAACAGCACGAGCACGACTTCCAGCAGCGTGAATCCACCGGTGTGGAGGCGGCTCCGGACGACGCGAGGCTTGCCGCGCTGACGTTGGGCAACAGTGAACATCGTCAACGGGCGTTCACGCCGCCGAGCAGCGAGAAGAGCGGGAGAAAGAACGAGAGCGCGATCAACCCCACGATCCCGGTGAGGGTCGCGAGCAGCGCGGGCTCGAGGAGGGCCAGTGCGGTCGCGAGGCGTTCGCGGGCACGTGTCGCCGCATATTCCTCGATGTGCCGGAGAGCCGCGCCGAGTTGTCCGGTGGTTTCCCCCGACTTCAGCGCCGGCACGATGAAGGCCGGGAACGCATGCTTCTTCGGAAGCGCCGCGTAGAGCGGCTGCCCCACAGCCACGCGTTCCCGCGCGGCGAGGAGCTGTGCCGCCATGACGGAGTTGCCGGTAAGTTCCGCGCCGGTGCGCAGCGCCTCCAAGAGCGGAATACCCGCTTCGTGCAGCAGCCGGCAATGTGCAGCAAACCGGGCCGTGGCGAGATGCCGGATGACCTCGCCGAGCACGGGCAGACGGAGCAGCAGCCGATCCCGAAGACGCTGCAGCCGAGGCGACCGTGCCGCGGCACTGACCAGGACAACTCCGAGGACGACGACCACCAACCCAATCGGCCAGCCATGCCGGACCGCCTGACTGATCGCGATGAGCGCGACAGTGACAGCCGGTAGCGAAAGATGGAGGGAGGCGAAGATTTCCGCGAACTGCGGAACGACTCCGCCGAGCAGAAACGCCACTAGTGCCGAGGTCGCGACCAACACCACGACGGGATAGATCATCGCGCGACGGGCCGTGCGGCGCAGTTCAGCGTGGCCGTTGACGTGAGCGGCCAACGCCCGGATCGCCTCGGGCAATTGCGCCGACGCCTCGCCTGCGGCTACGACGGCCGCGAGATGCGGCGGGAACTGGCGCGCGAAGAATCGGCAGGCGACGTGAATGGGTGTGCCTTGCGCCACCTCGCGATGGATCTTCTCCAGCATGAGCCGCATGGCGCCGGGCGGTGCATCCGCGGCCAGTTGGCCCAGCGCGGTATCGGCATTCACCCCAGCGCGAAGTTGAAGCTCCAATTGGTGGAGCATCCCGATGAATTCCGGCGCCGGCAGCACCAGGCGCGCGAGCTTCCGGTTCTCGGCGACCGTGCGAATCCGCACGGGCCAGAGCGATTTCGCACGGAGTTGGAGACGCAGCTCCGCCTCACTGGGCGCATCCTCGCGGAAGAACCGGCGCGTGCCCGCGCGGTCGATGGCATTGATGGCGAAGGCAGGCATGTCAGAGGGGCAGCCGCACGCGGATGGCTTTTTCGGCGACGGGCAGGCGCAGCAGTTTTCCGCTGTGCCGGAGCAGCACCGCGTCAGGTTCGATCCGCTCCACGGCGAGCGATTCGACGATCTCGCCGACTTGCACCAAGCGATCGTTGACGACCGCGCACGCCATCGGCCCGGCCACGATACCGCCGACCTGCAGGCTCACTTCCCGCATGGCCTCGGGCGGCACGGTGCGCACCGTGAAGGGATTCACCGGCTCGCCCGACTTCTCCGTCACAATCGCCGCCACAAGGTCGATGACGTTGTCGGCGTTCGGGGTCAGCGTCGGCTCGGCGGAAACGGGCGACGTCGTCACCGGAGGCCGCGGCGTGGGCGCAGGCTCTGGCGGGAGCGTGACGCTGGACACGGCGGATGGTGGCGAGGCATTCGTCGCCGCCAGCTTGGCCGTCAGGGCATCGTTCTGGCTGATCAGTGCTTCAATGTATTGGGCCTGCTGACGGACCTTCAGTTCGAGCCCGTTGGTGGAAGGTGCCGCGGGGACTGCGGGTCGAACCGGGACCGGCACAGGAGCCGCCGTTTGAGCGGAAGGCGCCGGCAAGACGGAGGGCGCAGGAGAAGACTGGCACCCGGCTAGTCCGACGAGGAGCAGAAGGAGGAGGTGTTTCATGGGCGGGAGGGAGCGGCACGATGCGCGAGCGATGGGCTGCGCCGGGCCTGGCTCAGGTCGAGGGTTTGGGTGACGTAGAGGTAGAAGGGCTTCCCCGCGGGCACGCGGAGGTAGAAGCCGTCGCGGGCAATGGCCTCACGGATCGCTTGGGCTTGCTCGCGGAGCACCGCACCGGTGCCGGCCAGCACTGCGTTGCGCGCGGTCGCCGTTGGAACCGAGGCATCGCCGAGCAACCCGGCGGTCGGCCGGACCTCTTGCAGGGCCGCGGTAGCGGTCGCGAGAAACGTCGCGGCGAAGAGCTTCAGTTCACGGTCGTCATTGGTTTTGACGATTTGGCCCCGCAGTCCGGCAGAACCGTCGCGTTCACCAAAGCGCTCGGTGCCGGCGTCAAATTCGCGATCCAGCGCGAGACCCTGCACCGCGATCTCGGTGCCGTTGTCGGCGGTCGGAGTCCGCCAAACGATCTTCCATTCGCCTTGGACGGCGAGCCGCTCGCGGGTCCGATCCAGCGCCGCGCGCCCGTGGACTTCCGCCCCGGCCGGGATGACCAACTGGCCATCATGCCAGACATCCGCCGTGACCAGGCCAATTACGGGTGTGTCCAGCCGGTTGGACTCCAGCGCCACCACGGTTTCGCAAGGGATCAGCCGACCGAAAGGCGCGGACGGTGCCACCGGAACCGGCGGCAGTGCGCGCGGCGCGGCGACAATCAGCAGAGGCATCGCCCGCGGCGCCTCGATCTTGGCCGCGGTCGCCGTCGTAGTCGTCGCATTGCTTGCGACCGGACTCGGCGGTGTCGGCGGCTTGACGAAACGTGCGCCCTCACGGGTGAGAGTTTTCGGCAGCACCGGCGACGGTGCTGCCTTCGCCGCCGGTAACGCCGGCGCGGGGCGACGCTGGTTCTGCCAGCGCACGGCCAGCACGCCTAGGAGCAACACGGCTCCGACGAGCAGCACCTGCCCGGTGCCCGAGGTGAGAAAGTCACGGTTGAATTTCATGGCCGTGGCACGATCACGGAGAACTTCTCTCGCACCGTGAGATTGGCCCGTCCGTGCGGGCCGCCGGAGATGACGAAGTAGGCCAGCGAGACGCCCCGGGCTGGGATGGCACCCGAAGCTTCCGCCAAAGCAGCCGGGAAGAATTCCCGGTCGAGGCGGATCGCGAGGCCCTGCGGATCGTAGGGCACGGCGACGCTAAGCGCGTTCTCCAGTTTGATCCGAAACACGAGCGCGTCCTCGGCCTCGAACCGGGTGACTGCTTCAATCGTCGCGGTGAAGTTGCGGTAGGCGGTGACGGTCGCCGGCTCGGCGCGATCGGTCGTTACGTCCATGCCGGGCAGCGCGAAGGACGCACGATCCCGTTGGCGGGCGCGGTCGATGAGCGCCCGCAACGAATCGGCTGATAACTTCCGCGGGCCGCCGCCAGCCAGTGGTTCGTCGAGAAAGACCACGGAGCGATCCGCTTCGCCGTCGGTCGTAAGGGAGAGCGCGTAGACCCGGCCGCGAAACAGGATGTTGAGCGCGGCCTTGGCGTCGTCCTTCAGCGCCCGCAGCGAGAAATACTCCGAGCCCGCTTCGTGCGACAAAAGCACCGCCGGATTGTCCTCAATCTTGGTCGAGGCGTTGGCGCCGATGATGGCCGTTACCCCCGCCGGAAAGACACAAGTGGTCGGCGCCTCGTGGGACAGCCGGACGGTGTAGACCGAACGGTCGTCGAGCGGGTAGCTCTGGGTCGGAACCGCACCCACCACTGCAACGGTGCCCAAAAACGTCAGGAGGAAACGTCGTAGGTCCATACGGCAAGAGGGTAGCGGCCGTTGGCCGCCAGGTTGGGGTTGCGTGCGAACTGGAATCGCACGGTGAAGGGCGCGGCTTCGCCGAAAACCTGTCCGCCGACGAGGCCGGTGCGGACCAACTGGCCCTCGGCCTGCACGATCACGACGTTCTCCCGCGTCTCGAGGACGGTAAGCTTCAACACCTCCGGCTTTTGATGCAGGGCCTTCGCCGTGAACTCTTCCGCGCTGCCGGTCGCCGCAGCGCGAACCTTGCGTGCCGCCTCCGGCAGAAAAAGTTTGTCGAGCAACTCCGGGAAGTCGAAGCCGGTCGGATTGCGCTGGAACAAGGCGAGACACGCCAGCAGCGCATGCTGCTCGTGCAGCTTCGATGCCTCCTCGAATCCGAGGAGCGGACTGACATGAAACGTTCCACTCGGATCGAGCACGATCACGCGTTCGCGTTCGCGATACGCGCGAATCACGAGGAACGGTTGCAGGGCGCAGAGCGTAACCGCGATCAGGGCCACAACACACCAGAGGCGGGCGGCCATCGCGTGATCGGCAAAGAGTTCCAACGGGCGCCAGGCCCGTCGCGACCGTTGGGCCGGATCGGGTCGCACATGCGGTGCGGGCGTTTCGCGCAGTGTGGTCATGGTTGGGATGAAAAATTCAGATCGAGGTGTGAGGCGTGGGCAGTTGAGCCAGACCGAGAGCCGCGGCGGCTCTCGCGTCGCCGCTCTGATCAGCGGGAGCTGGTGCTGCGGGTGGTGGCGGTGGTGGTGGCGTGGCCGACGGCGGAGAAATCCCCGGACCGCCGCCGCTATTTCCTCGGCCGGATTTGGCGGCAGCTTGCGCGATCAAGGCCGGTGCCGCGGCGCCGCCGGTCTTGATCGTCTTCATCACCGCGGCGATCTGCTGGAGCGCGAAGAGCTGTTGCAGCGCGGTCCCGCCACCGCCGGAGATGGGCGAACCCGAGCAGATGAGTCCCTGCATCAGAAACGGCGTCGCGATGGTGCCGATGACGAGCCAGAGAGCGGCAAGGAGGCCGCCGAGCAGGCTTGCGAACGACGCCGCATCGATCTCGCCCGGCGTGAGGTCGTAAGCCGTCGCCAGATTGTCCGCGTAAGCGGTGAGCAAATGGTAGGCGACCAACTCCGTGACCGCGAATCCGACTGGCCACGCCAACACGGCGAGCGTCTGCTGCACGTAGCGGGTCGCGAGCTGCGCCTGCGACGGAATCATAAAGAGTCCGAGCGCGATCGGCAGAAACAGATAGCACAGGAGCTTGAGCACGAACTGCAGAACGAGGAACGGCAGTTGCAGCAGGCTCCCAATCAGGACGACGAGCTTCGCGGCGCCGTAGAGGAACGCCTGGTAAACGCTCTCGCCGATCCGCCGCAGGCTGAAGTCCGTGCCACTGCCGCTGACCGTTTCCCGCAGCCGCGTCGCGGTCCGCATCGGGTGCTCGGTGTAACCCTCATGGACGGTGTTCGCGACCGTGAGGAAGACCCGTTCCGTGAAACTAAACCAATACGGCAAGGTGGCCACGAGGCCGACAATCACCGTGGCGCGAACGAGCGGCCGGGTGATGCCTTCGACGTCGGCGCGGGCCTGCTGGATTTGCAGCACCAGCCCGACGACGCAGACAAAGAATACGATCAACCGCAGCGCGTCGGTCAGGGAGAGAATACTCTCCCGCAGTCCTGGAGCGAAGTTTTCCATCAGTTGCGGCCCTCCCGCGGACGCTGGCGCAATTCTTCCTGCCGCAGCTTCTCCATGAGCCGTGCTTTCGCTGCCGGGTCCGGGGCGTAGTCGGTCCGGGTGTCGGCCTTGATCGACCCCTGCCAGACGTCCATCGGCTGGGACGCCTTTTTCTTCGGCGGCGCGGGGAGATCGGAAACCGGCGGCACGGTCGCGGCAGTCCGCACGGCATGGCGAACCGCGAGCAGCCCGGCCAAGGCAAGCGCAACCACGACTGCGACAATGATGAGGTGCATCCGCTTCATGGGCGCACGTAGCTGGTCGGCGTCACCTTTACGGACTGCTGCCAGGTCCCGACGATGGCCAGGGTCTGGCGCTCCTCGGCGAGCTGGCGTTCCAAAAAATCCTGCCGCTCCTTTGCCGCCTGATTCTCGTTCAGGATTTGCTGGGCCTGAAGCTTGTCCGCCTCGTCGCGGCGTTTGGCGTCGAGGTGGGCGACCTGGCCGGCGAGCACTGCGAGTTTGGCGTTGTGTTTGTCGACCTCAGCCTGGGTCGACGCGCCGCGCAGCTGCTCCACCGTCGTGGCGATTTCTCCCTGCAACGCGACCGACCGCGTGTTGGTTTCCGCGTGAGCAGCGGTGAGGTTGTCAGCCTGCCGTTCGACCGCGGCGTAGCGTCGGTAGCGCGGCTCCTGCCGCACAAAGTCCCGGCCGAGTGCCGTGCGGTCGTCGAGTTTTTGGTAGATCCCGTCGGACGTGCGCTGCAACGACTCGATGGCGTTCGCAAGCCGGCGCGTGGCCGCGAGCGTGTCGCCATAGGTGCGGACGAGGTCGGTGGCACCGAGGTCACGCAGCACCATGCCGGCGCCGGCCGCCGTCGGACTACCAATGACATCGCGGATGCGCTGCTGCACGGCGAGCTGCGCTTCGAGTTCACGCAGCTGGCGATTGAGCTGCTCCAATTGCGCGGCCCACTGCCGGAGGATTTCGATGTGATTTGCGGCCTGCCCGGCCTGCACGGCGGAGTTCACCGCAGTGTTAACCGGATCGTTGACGATCCACTGCGCACGGGCCGCCGCGCACAGCACGAGGAAGAGAACGAGGTGTTTCATGGTGTGGTGGGTTCAGCCGGCGCGGGCCGGCGTTGTTGGTTTTGGATCAGCCAATACTGCTCCTTCACGGCCTGCCGGTAGCCGCGCTCGTAGCCGCGAGCTTCGGCGGCAGCTTCGCGGTCGGTCTGGCGGGCCGGCGTCGCGCAACCGGCGAGTCCGAGACAGAGGAGCGGAATCAGGAGGACGGTCTTCATGGTTCCTTCTGGAAGTGGCGCAGGGTGCCGCATTGCGGCGGCTGCGCGGCGGGGTTGAAGAAACAGAGGGACGAGTGCCGCTGGTCGGCGGCCAATTGCTCGGGCAGCGGATAGCGCTGGATGGCGTCGAGCGCCGTTTCCGGCAGGGGCAGATCGTGCGCGAGATCGGCGAGATCGCCGCGGTCGTTCTGCCGCATCAGGAAGAACTGTTTGGCATTGCCGATGACGGCGGCGCGGATGCGCGAGCCCTTGAACCGCGCGTATTGCTGGATCACCGACACCGCCCAGCAGTTGTGTTTGCGCAACTGCGCGTAGCTCTCCGCGACGATGTGTTCGCCGCCCGGAGTATCGAGGAACCGGGCCAGCTCCTCGAAGAGGATGCGTTTCCGCTGCGTCCGCGGCAGCGCGAGAATATGCTGCCGGCCGAGTCCGCTGATGAGCAGTCCGGCCGCCGTCTTCAGTTCGACCGCCTGCTCCGGGATGAAACCCAATTCGAAGTGGGCGATCTTCCTTTGCAGCGAGACATTCGTGATCCCGTCGAACAGCCGGCCGTATTGCCCATCGGCGGTCCACGCCCGTAAGAGCGTCGCGAGCCGGTCGATTTCATCGCGGTTGTGCTCGGGGAACCGCGCGTAGGCCAAGAGTTCGACGAGCGCGCTGTGGGTCGGAAACTCCTCCGGCGAGTAGAACGCGCATGCCGTCTGCGCCACGAGCCGCTCCGTCGCCGGGTCTTGGGCAAAGCGCGTGATCGCCTGTTCCGTGAGGCCCGCAAGGAAGGCGAGGGCTTCGTCTTCCCGATTAGCGTGACGGTCGCGGAGATCGACGAATGCCTCCAAGGGCGTCGCGCCGCCGAGTTTCGACCGCCAGCCGTGCACGGCGCACGCCCACCGGCGCACATCGTCCGCCTTCGCCGCATGACGCCTTGACCAATCGGTAAACGCGTCGCGGTAGAGCTGGTGCAGGTATTGCGTGAGCTGGGCCTGCCGCAGTGCGAGTTCCTGGGCCTGTTCCGGCTGCCCGACCATCCGGGCGAGCAGCGCGACCGCGGTCGCGAGGTGCAGCTGGGTCAGGGGCAGCCGCTGCGTGTCGAGATAGTTGAGCGTGAGGGCGGCGTCCGGATGGATGACGATGGGCGTCTCGCCCATCGCCACCGTGAAGCGCTTGTAGGAGAATCCTTCTTCGATGAGCAGGGAGTGCGCGAAATGGTCCGCCGTCTGGAACAGCAGGTCTTCAACGAAGGCCGACTTGCCGGCGCCGGTCATGCCGATCAGCACCGCGTGTTGGGGCGAGCCGCCGACATTCGCGCTGACTCCGACCAGATTACCGTGACTGCCATCGTAGAGGGCCTCCGCGTGCTCCAACGATCCCACGAAGGTCGCGGAGAAAGGCAGCAGGTCGGCAAGGTAACTGTCCTCCGCGTAGAGTTCGCGGTGGTGGTAGGACGAATGCGTCCAGCCCGGCCAGGAGGAGAAAAACAGCTTCTTCGCCGTCGTGGGTAACGCGCACTCGAAGGATTGCGCGCCATCCATCGCGTTCACCGCCGCCTGCACCGCCGCGACTTTCTCGCGCAACGCTTCCGGCGTCGGTGCCCACACCCGCAGCAGGTAGGTCACGTGGAAGGGCCGCGTGAATCCGCCTGCGAGTGCCTCAACCTTTCGCTCCTTCTTGCGCAGCGCAACCAGGAGCGAGGCACGGGGCTTCTCGGCGTATTCGCCGCGCAGACGCTCGGTCGCCTTCTCCTCCCGGCTGATTTCTTGCCGCCCGGCGACCGGGGTCACGTTGACCGTGATGGCATAATCCAGAAATGGCAGGCCGGTGAGGTGGGTCACGATTCCCGGGCGCGTCCGCTGGGGCCAGCGACTGAGGGCGAGCACGGCGTGGTAGTGCCCATCGAGGAAGAACCCGCCGCCGGTTTGGCCGACGCCTTCGCCATGCCAGCAGTTCTCTTGCAGGGTAAGGGTGGAATCGAACCACTCGGCCGCCGACTCTGCCGTGCGCCGGGCGTGGCTGGGGTTCAGGAACCGCCGTAGGCAGGCGCAATGCTCCGCGTCGTCCATCGGGTGAACGGGCGTCTCTGGCCCGAAGACCGTGCGCAGGGTGCCGGCGAAGTCCTCGAATTGGGCCGTCAACTCCCGCAGCAATCCGGCGTAGTGATGCTGGAGCCCATCGTGACCGCGCACATTGCCGGCGTAGGCGTCGATCTCGATGGAGAGGAACACCGCGAGATGCTCCCGCCGGAGGCTGCCGTCCAGGGTCCGGGGCCAGTAGCGCGTGAACCGCTCATTGCGCATGGCGCGGACCGTGGGGTCCGCCACCTCCTGCGTCCGGGCGTGATAGGCAAGCAGGGCCTGCCGGTAGTCGGAGTCGGGCCACCACTGAATTTGCAGTCGGCGTCCGGGCGCGACCAAGGCGAGCAGCGCCCGCACCCGGTCCTGAAAGGCGTTCAGTTGATCAAAGCTCGCTCCCCGCAGATCGGGCGGTTCCAGCCGGAAGCCCTTTGCGACCAGCCCGCCCCGCTCCGGCGAACCAAAGACCAGCATCCCGTCCACGAATCGACCGTCGGGGGCATCGGCATGCGAGCGCGTATGGGTTTTAGGCTCGGAGCTGCGGGTGAAGTTGGCCCCGCCCAAAGCCTGATCCAGCCGGTCGCGATCATAGCCAGACGGCTTTCCCTGCCGGAATCCTAAAACCCATACGAGCGAGCCCGCAACCGGAACGCCAGCGACCATGCCGGCCAGCGGATAGCCCGTGCCGACGAACCCAAGTCCCGCGAAAAGCAGGACTCCGGCCACGAATCCCCCCACCACGGGGAGGTAGAGGTCACCCTCCAGGCCGAAGACCCGGCCGGGGGAGTCATCTGCCGCATTGGTGTCCGTGAAACGTAGGTCGCTCATCGTCTTCCTCGCCGCCTCAGAACCGAGGAGTCAGGACCGCGTCCTGCATCCCAAAGATGGTGAACAGCGCCGCCATGATGGCGGCGGCGGCTGCGATGATGATGCCAGCCAGAATCCCGCCCTTGCCCTCGCTGTCGCCCTTGGAGATCGCGTTGGCGCCTCCCCAGATTTTGATGATGCCCCAGAAGAACCCGACCATGAACACGAGCACGAGAGCCGAGCCGAAACCGTCCCGGACCTGCTGTAGTTGCGCCAGGACGGGACTCGGGAGGCGCAAATCCGGCGTCACACGGAGCGCAGCGAGCAGGGACAAAGTCGTCATGCTTCTAAAAGCCATACGAAAATCATAACTTGTCAAACACTATCGTATGGCTTTTAGATTGGGCATGGCTGACTCCCGCCCCATCAAGAACAGTTTCTCCTTCTACGCGGCCGATATGGCTGCCCTGGACGAACGAGTGGCGGGACTCCAGAAGGCGGGCGTTAACGCCCGTAGCGCGACGCTCCTGCGCGCGTTGATCCACCTTACCTCGCCCGCAGAGATGATCGCCCATGCCGTCCGGCTCGCCGGCGACAGCGCGCTAGGGGTGGCCACGTCCGACGATGACGTCATCGCCGGTCATCCGACCGTGAATCTGCCGAAGGACGACGTGAAGAAACTCGACGGTGTCGTGGCTCGCCTCGCCAAGGCCAAGATCGTCGCCACCCGTGCCTACGTGGTGCGGGCCATTCTGCGGGCCTCACCGGACGGCAAGGCTCTGGCACCGGCCGTGGCGAAGTTCCTGGAGGATTTCCCGAACAAGCCGCGCGGACTCTCGAAGCTACGGCTTGAACAGAGGGCCAAAGCACGTGGCTAACGCGGCGCACATCGCCCACCTGCGGGGTCTGGAATCGCACCTGCGCACCCATCTGCGGGGGCAGGACCACGTCCTCGCCCGGGCCGCGGCGGTGTTTACGCGGGGTGAATTGGGGTTGGTGAGGGCCGACGGCCCGCGCGGCGCGTTCCTGGCGGTCGGGCCAACCGGCACCGGCAAGACCGAACTCGTGCTCCTAGCAGCCCGCTACCTTTTCGGTGAGGATCGGGTGAGGCGCTTCGATCTGTCGGAGTATCAGCGAGCGGATGCCGTTGAGCGGCTGCTCGGCAGCGACGCGTCAGACCCGGGCGCGATCGGGCGGGCGGCGTTCGGCGTCTCCCCGCGCGTGTGGCTCTTCGACGAGTTGGAAAAGGCCCACCCCAAAGTCTTGGACCTTTTTATCCAGATGCTTGAGCCGGGGCATGTCACTCTAGCGAACGGAGAAACCGTCTCCCTTCGGCCGGACTACGTTGCGTTCACCTCCAACCTCGGCGCGAACGAGTCGATGCGTATGGCCAACTCGAGCCCCGCGAGCGTCGAGCAAGCTGTGCTTCGACGGGTGGCGGAATCCTTGCGGCCGGAGCTTCTGGCGCGCGTCCCGGACAAGCTCGTGTTCGCTCGGCTTGCCCCCGAGGTGCAGCGCGAAATCGCCGAGCTGCACCTGGCCAACGAAGTCGCGCGGCTCAAGTCGGTGGGCTTCGATCTGGAGGTTTCGCGCGAGGCGCTGGAGTTCCTGATCCGCGAGGGATTTCATCCGCAACTCGGAGCCCGGCCATTGCGACAGACGATTGAGCGTCAGTTGCAGGACGCCGTGGTGCGTGGGCTATTTTCGTCGGGTGCAGGAACAGGACGCTTGGTCTTCGACGCCAAATTCAATTCGCTAAGGTTGCATCCTTGATGGAGCAATCGAGCAAAGGCAGCAGCAAATCTAGCCCGCGATGGGCAAGCCGGGCAGGATGAACTGCCGTCGGGGCAATATCCGATCGTCATCAGCAAACGAAGGTTTCTTTTTCGCACGCCCTGTCGGTGTGATCACCTCGAAGTCACGTGTCTGGCAGAGTTCCCATACTACGTTTTCGACCATGGGAGCCGTCGCCATGACCTTGTTGCTGATTTGATCGACGAATCCCTTAAACGTGATGCCTTCGGCGTGGTGGTCACGGAGTAGTCGCGCAAAATCCGACCTCAGCACGTCGCCGCATTTCAGTTTCGCCTCATCGTCAAACGACATGCCGTCGATAAAGAGTGTCTGATCTAGCGTCGGCTTATAGGAGAGCATATCATAGCCGAGATGCCCATAGTGCTTGGAG
Source organism: Verrucomicrobiota bacterium (assembly GCA_016235555.1). GTDB lineage: Bacteria > Verrucomicrobiota > Verrucomicrobiia > Opitutales > Opitutaceae > JACRKC01. The sequence goes on along the minus strand of JACRKC010000042.1, from coordinate 106,159 downwards.
CGGTTGGCCTTACTCCAGTGAATCTCGGTCATCGCCGACCGAGCCCGTGCGCTTCCCGCCAAGTGCAGCAACCAGTATCCCCGATGATTGCCCTTCGGTTCGATGTAGAATGGCGAGAAATAGGGAATGCCGGTGGCCCCGTGAAATCCCTGCCCAATGTGGGCTTCAACGGCGTGCTCCCAGCGTCCGCCAAGATCGCTTTGCAGGCGCATCATGGATGGAATGTTGACGTGCTGATTCAGTCCCAATCCCTGAAGCGACTGCTCGATGGACGCCTGGGTCTTGGCGGACAGGAAATCCGTGAGCCAGCTAATCGCGAAATTGACGATAAACTCGGGCCGGTGGTGCAGTTGCTCGTAGATGTGACGGATGGTCTTCGCCGAAATCTCCGTCCAGCCGCACTGGTCGAGAAAGAAAATCGTCCGATTCCCGCCTTTCTTATGCCGGGCATTCACGTCCGCGATGATTTCGGGAACGCATTTCTCAAAATTATCGCGACGTAAGCGGATGTTTTTTCCGATTTGATCGCCATATCCGTTCGCTCTCAAGGTCGACTCGAGCGAGGCAAAAGCGTCAGCGTCCTGCTCGATAAAATAACAAATCGGAACGATGCGCGTGAGTTTGTCCCGTCCCCTGTTGATCCGAAACTCGGCTTCCTTAACAGCACGAAGAATGGCGATAGGAGACCCGACTTTGTTGTTCGCATACTGTCCGCCGCCGGCAAATCCATCAATTAAGGCGATCTCCTGCACTTCCTTGCCGGTTGCGGCCGTCGTCTTGAGCACAATTTCCAGATAGAGGACCAGGTAGTCGTGGAGGAGATCTAGTTTCTTTTCGCTGTGGTCTTCGAGCTCCGGCAATTTACCCGACTGCCAATATTTCCAGAAGAAACGTTCGTGGTCGGATTTCTTGCTCATGTGCTGGCGACTTGGTTACGCGGCGGAAGCGGGAAAATCATCATGGGTCTGGCCGTCGAGTTTCCGTCCGCTCAGCGCCTTCCCCAATGGTCTCATCGCGTGTTCCTCATCTTCGAATGTGAATGACGCCTGCGCCCGCGCCGATTTGCTCGTTGCCGGCGCCCAATGGCCCCATTGCTTGAAGTGGAAGGCGATTTTCTGCTTGGCGCAATAGTCGCGCAATCCGCGAACCCAGGAAGGATTCATCGGTCGTGATCCGGGACCGCTTTCCCCGCCGGCGATGATCCAATGAATGCTGCCTTTTTTGGAAAGGGCGGAAAGGTCCAGCGGCCCCAGCAATGGTTCGCAGGATAGAAATCGGACTTTCGCTGGCACGGCGTTGATGAGTGGAATCCGCTTCTCCGCCCATTCCTGATCTTCGACCGACGTGCCGAGCCAAACATTTTCAGGCCAGTCAGCCCCGTAGGGCGACATACGTTGCGCATTTTCGGGACGCTTTGTCAGCAGGAGCCAATCCAGGGCCGGAGTTTGGGAGATGAGCTTCCACAGTTTGGCGCGCTCGGTCACGAGGTCCGCACGATCCTCGTAAACATCCGCCATCGAGGCACAAAACACCCGATAACGGACACCGGCGGTCGCAGCCTCCTTATTCCATTTCAGCGGTTCTGCCCAATGCGCGTCTCCGAAGAAGCGCCGCGCACCACGTGTGCCCCACTCGGCACCACCGAACCGCCGCGCGAGCGCTTCCGCATAACAATGTTTGCACGCTGGAGAAACCTTGGCGCAACCCCACCACGGATTGAACGTGTGGTGCGTCCACTCAATATGGGAATTCTTGCCCATGAAAATTTAATGATACCTGAAAGCCGGTTTTGTGGAGGCGTGTCACTCCCACGTCTTCGTCTTGAAGGCCAAGCTGCCGGCGTTCTCCGAGACGGCGCGTTTGATTTGGTCGGATGCTCCGTTCGGATACTCCGCGTTGATTTCGACCGAGACGGAAACCTTGGCGTTTGGGTCGGAGGCAAGGACGGCGATGATTTCTTCGGCGATCTGCACCAAACGCATCTTGGCCGTGGCTGCGTTTACCTCGGCGGACCCGTAGAACGACCGCGCTTTCGGTTGGGGAGTTGTCCCGGGAATTGCACCGGTGGCGGAGGGAACCGAACCACCGCTTCCAAGTGGCGCGGGCGCCGGAACTCCGGGCGGGGTCGCACCTGGGGTGATCGGCGTTGGCAGTGCGGCTGTTTTGGCCGCGAGCGCTGCCTCGTAGGTCTGCCCTGCCTCCGGTGAAATGAGGAGAAGTGTGTCATCAAATTGAATGTTGGCGTCGCCAAATTTGAAGCCCTCAAACGCCTCACCGGTTTGCGCGTAGGCGGTGGCAAAAAAGTCCTTCGTCCCCGCTCCCTTGACGATGGCTTGACCCAAAACATCCCGACTCTTCAGCCGAGGTAGATAAAGATAGCGTTGAGTGTCGTCCCAGAAGGCCATCGCACCGGCCGCCACGCGATCCGGCTTCCAATAGAGTTCGCGCAGTTTGTTGCGGAGGTGAACGGGCGACCACGTCGTGATGATGAGTTCGTTTTCGACACAGACGCGTTCGATTTCCGCCGAGTAAGTATTGCCACCGGGATTCAGCGGAAAAGCTTCGACGGTCGGCTGGCGATCAGTGGGCTGGGCCATGACCGGGCAGAGCAGCCATTTGTAGCATTCGCGCGCGACGCGTGGGAGCACGTCGTCGGCCGTCATCTGCTCCTTCCTGGCCTGCTGCTCCTGTAGGCGGTCGATGTTGAGCCGGCCATCTTTGACGTCGTCAGTGATCGAGGCCCAGGCCAGCGCCGTGCGAATGCAGTCGCGCAGTCGTGCGAGCGACCCTTGATCGGGGGCGACGAAAATCAGGCGGTTACCACGATAGCGAGGCTTGGTGCCGTTGTTGCGGACAAACTCGAAAACCTCGTCGGCTGCGAGTCTGGCGTCGCTTTTGAGGTAATACTTTTCCGGCGGAAGGAAGCAGAGGCGGAGCGCACCGTCATCGGGCACGTCGGCGTGCGGAGTGAAGACATGAACTCCGTCGAAGCCACCGCCGGAGCCGGCGAGCTTGCGCAGAACTTCCGCGAGTTTGCCGCGCACCTCGTTCTGGTCATTAAAGCGGGATTTGCGGTCCTCCATCTCGCGGCGGAGGTTGGCGCGGGTATCGAACCAGAAACGTGTGGCGTCCTGCGCCTTATCGCCCGAGGAATTGAGGTAATGCAGGCGGTCGGCGAGGCGACCTAAAGCGTCCACATAGGTCGAGGTGGTTTGACCGGGCTGTATGCAGCCAAGGAGAACGCGGGCGCGATCGAGGCCGCGAATACCGGGCTTGGCTCCGGCGGCGGCGGGCGCGCTGCCGAGGAACAGGGTGCGGGCGACGCGTCGGGCGGCGTTGAATGAGCCGAAGCGGGGTTCCTTGTTTTCTAGCTCGGTGGTCTCGGCGCGATCGCCGTCGATGTCCTTATCGAGCACAGCGTCCCAACCGGCGGCGAGGTAGTAGGTGAGTTCGTTGCGGGTGCTGCCCTCGTAGAGCGGCAGGCTGCCCGGGAGGATCATCAAGTCGGCGTTGTTGTCCTTCCACAGGCGATAGATCACCTTGGCCATGAGTTTGAGCACGCCACGGGTGCGCTGAAATCCCTGAATGGTGGTCCAATCTTCGTAGAGGCGGTCGAAGAGTTCGGGATGGATCGGGTAGGCTTGGACGAGGCGATTGTAGTAGCGAGCCTCCTGGGTCTCGCCCGGGAGCTTGGCACCCTCAGCGATGTAGGCCTGGGCGAAGGCCCGGCACACCGCTTCGCGGGCGGTAACATCGGCGACCGGCTCGAAGAGGCGGCGGCGCACGATCTCGAAAGCCTCTTCGGTGGCGACGGGTTTCCAGAGCGCCTGCACCCGGCCAAAGGTTTTCTCCAAGGCGGCGAGCGCAGCTTGTCCCTTGGAGCTGCCGGCCTCGACCTCGGACTCGGGCAGCGAGGCGAGAAGTAGTGCATTGGGCACCAGTTTGGCGGCCTCGGTGAGGGCTTGGACGAAGGAGAGGTTGGAGTCGTAGCTGCCACCGCTGATTTGCAGGCTGTCGGGGAACTGGCGGATGTAGGCAACCAACTCGTCGATGAGCACCACGCAGGGGGCATGTCGCTCCAGCAGGGTTTTGAGCACGTCCTTGCCGGGCGAGGTGCCGTTGGCGTCGGCGTCCTTTACCAAGGCAAATCCGGTTTCGCCGCCGAGCTGCCAAGCTAATTCACCCCAGAGAGTGTTGATCGTCTGGGTGCCTTGTTTCCACGGCTGACCGGGAGCCAGGTTGGTGCCGTCGAGCACGGCGATGCGCGACTTGGGCACATCCATGAGCCCGGCCTGATCGAGCAGCGCGGGCACGCCGACGAGGTCTTTGATCGGGCATGACCGAGTGGCGAGGTGGTAAACCGCCAGCATGGTGTGCGTCTTGCCGCCGCCGAAGGCGGTCTGGAGTTGGATGACCGGATCGCCGCCCTGACCGTTGAGACGCTTGGCAACGGACGTGAGGAGCAGGCGCATGCCCTCGGTAATAAAGGTGCGCTCGAAGAATGACGCGGCGTCCTGATACTCCTTGGTCGCCTTGCCGGTGCGGACGGCGGTGATGTCGGCCGCAAACTCGGATTGCTGGAACGTGCCTTCGAGCACGTCGGGATGAGGATGGGCTACTTCGCGCCAAGGTTTCATGAGAGGGTGTTTTTAATTAAAAAGTTCGCCTTGGCCTTCGGGGACTTGGCCTGCGGCAGTCTCGATAGCAGTCCAGGAGGTGATGAGTTCGTTGTAGGCGCGGGCGTCCTCGGCCCAACCTTGGCGTTCGCAAAGGGTGTAGAGTCGGTAGGCGAGCTGGCGGGTGGCCTCGCTCTTGGATTTCACCGCGCCGAGGAGCTGGCCGGCGGCGCTTTCGCCATCCTGCTTGAGTGCTCGGATGAGGTGGTGGAGCGTTTCCCAAATGGGCTGGCGGGGGTCTCTTCGCGGGTCCCAATCGGCAGGGTAGTCGGCCCATTTAAGGAGGCGAACCTTGCCGCCCCCGCTGGCGACGACACCGGCTTCGGCGAGGCCGCCGACGCTAATGGACTTGGAGCGGGCAAGCACATCGGCTTCGCCGTAGAGGCCTTCGTTCCACTCGTTCTGCTCGAACCATGCGAGGCACCACTGGGTGTCGGGGTCGAAGTCGTCTTCGGCGAGGAAGCGATTGATGAGCTGGAGAGCGGTGCGGACGCTCATGGGAGTGCCGTCGGCTTCGAGCACAGCGGCGTATTTGGAGAAGATCGCCATGCCGGGGCCGATGATGGCTTGGGACAAGTCCACCGGGGCGACGGGTGAGCGACCGTCGGCTGAACCCTTGGTCATTTCGTCGAGTGCCTCGGGGAGGACGGCGTTGAGTTCGCGGATGAAGTCGCGGCGCGAGACGGTCTGTGCGTCAGCGGAGCGTTTGCGGCAGACGAGAACAATGCTGGAGGCGAGAGAGTTCGTGCCATTTCCAATAACACGTCCTTCTTTTTCGGTGCGTATCGGCCATGTGCCGGTTAATGCGAAGCCGGACGCGTTTACCGCGCTGAGGAATGTTTCCCAGCCGGTCGACGAGGTCGCGTTGTCACCATCCAGTTCGCTTTGCTTGAACGCGTAATATATAGCCACTGGTGCGCCGGGATGCGAAAGTTCGGCCAGCCGTCGCATCGCATCAGTCATTCCATTCAGGAAAAACCGCTCGGCTTTTTCCTTACTGCCATGCCTGTAAGGAGTCGCGACCAGCTCCTCCATCTTCGGAACGCTCATCGTGGAAAGCAGTGTGGGAAAAAAATCCCGCAATGCCCTGCGAAGCCAGAGATAGAAAAAATCCGAGAGATCAGCGTATCCGATATTGTCGTAATACGGCGGGTCGGTGGAGATGAGCTTGTTTGCCGAGATGCTCTGCGATTGAGCGTCGGCCTGAGCCACTACACCAGGATAGTTCCCGTATCCCAGAGCCTCGAAGCCCTTAATCTGACGCTCAAACAAGTTATTGTAGCTGCCGGACGAATCGCTAAAGACATTTGCCTCGGCATAGTCCCAAGTCATAGGCAACGCCTGTCTCGCGAAGACGGAGCGCATTTGAGTGTTGGGATGGTTCCATCCGCAAATTGTGGCAGAGTGATTCGCTACCTGGCATACTAAGAAAGCCAGATACACACTGACGGCTTCGGCATAGGCTTGAGCGCCCGTGCCGCCGAATTCAAGGCCGAGCGCGTCGTCGGGTAGACCAGCGGCGATGGCGTCTTGGCGGATACGCTCCCGGGCCTCGCCAACCAAATCGCTGAACGTCGTCAAGGCCACCAACTGCCGAGGTGTGAAGAGGTCGCTGTAGGTAGTGAGGCCGTAGTTGAGCGTCCAAAAGTTGCGTGGGTCATCGGGCAAGGAGAGTTCCGGTCTCCACGTCGGCCGAGCTTGGGCGGCGACCGCCTCCATCGCGTCAGTCGGGGCGAGATAAACACGACCACGAGCGCCCTCGGCGACCACGGCCATAAGCCGCGCGCCCATGCGTTTGGCGATACCTTCAGCCTTGATATAGGTCGGCTCGATCGCGGCATCGGAGAGCAGGCAACGGAAATTGGCCCCGCGTGCGAGCTTGGTGCCCGCTTTGGCCTCCATTGGTGGCGTGCCCATCTTGACGGTGAAGTGATAGCGGTCGCCCTCGATTACGGGCTGCACGTAGCTCTCTTTGCCCTCCTTGCTCGACAGGATGAACGTGGAGGCGAGCGGCACGTCCACGTGGGAAAAGGCAGGGTTGGGGCTTTTCACGGTGCGCGCCCAGAGCCAGGCAATGACGGTGAGTTTTTGGCCGACGAGGGGTTTGAGGTCGGGCCGCTCACGAGCCGTGTCGTTGGTGATTTCTACCGGAGGGTAGAGGTGGCCGATGCGTTTCTCCGCCTCGGCGCGCATCCGCGCGCCGTAGTGGCGCACGTCCTCGGCGAGTCCAGCGGCGCCGGGCCAGGAGCCGGAGCCACCGCCGATCTTGGCACGGGTGGCAGGATTGACAGGAGGCCGCCCGGCAAATTTGGGCGGGATCTCGATCATGGCCTTGTTGATGAGCACCGGAACGGGGTTGAGGTCGGAGGCGTAGGCCTCCAGACCGAGCCGCTGCGCCTCCAGCGGAATGGCCCCGCCACCGGCGAAGGGATCATGCAGGGCTGGGAGTTTCTCCGGGTTAAAGAGTTCGGTGGCCTGCGGGTGGTCCTTGTTGAGTTCGCAGACCTCGCGCCACGAGCGGCGAATCTCAGCCCGGGCGCGCCTCAACACTGCTTCGTTCGTAGTGTTTTCCCACTGCACGAGGTCCTCGATGATTTTGAACAACTCCTGCCGTTTCTTTGCGGCCTCCTGCTTGTTGACGCCGTATTTGAAGCCCTGCCCCTGCTGGTAGCCGGGATCATTGACGAGCTGGGCAAATATGACGGCACGAGCAGCGGCGAGAGGGCGACGTGCCCACCAGAGGTGAAGGGTAGACGGATGCCCGTGACGGATGGATTTTTCCCGCGCCGAAGCGACGTTGATCGCATCGAGCGGCAACGCGACCTCGATTAGCTTGCGGGGAGATTTGATCGGATGGGCGGACATCAGGCTGCTTTTTCGAAAAAGTGTTTGATCGTGATGGCGTAGGGTTCCCAGCACGTAGCCTCGATCTCGCCGCGAATGAAGGCTTCGCGGTCGGCAACTTCGCACGCCATAAGGAACTCCAGGATGCCGCGGTTTCTGTCGCTGTAGGTTTTCAGTGCCCGCGAGCGGGCACCTCGGAGGGTGCTGCAATCGAGGTTAAACACGCGGATAGTTTCGGAAGCCCGCCGACGCTCGTCATCGGTCATCCCGGGACGGGTGTTGCGAACCATGACCTCGCCCGTGGAGTGGAAGTAGAAAAAAGCGTCAGGGTCGTGGATGTCGGGTTTGACGAGGTCGTCCGGGTCGTAGGCATCTGCTCCGGGACGATCCTTGTAATGTCCACAGTGTGCTTGGGAAGCGCAGGCGAGGAACAGGTTTTCCCATGCAAAGGTGAGTTCGGGATAGCCGTTCGGATGGCTACGATTTTTGCGTCGGAAGTGCTCCAAATGGCCGCCGTGCCGAATCGCCCCTTCGCAGTAGGCACAACGCAAACCCAAGATAAACTCGGCACTGTCTTCGGCCTCGCCGGTGGCGATTTGCTGGCCTTGGATGCGCTGAAGTGCGAGGCGCACCTGGCGTTTACAGCCGGGGTCGAGATCGGCCCAAGTCTGAGTGCGATAGTCGTAGCCAGCTAGGCAAACGGGAGCGGATACGGAAGAACGATCAAGCTTGTGCATCGCGATCAGGGTTGAGGCGAAGCGCCCTTGCGAAGCTTGAAGGCCTGGAAGCGGGTGAGCCGATCCACGTCGAGCAAGACGGGATGTGCCGGGCCGTAGAGATTAAGAAGCTTACTGTGCAGGGTGACGGCCACCGGCGTGGTATGGGTGCCGTTTTCGACGTGAGCGATGTAGTCCGCCAGCCACTTCGCCTCGTCGACGGGCGGGATGGGGTTGACGCCCATGACATTGTTGAGCGCCACAGCGCTTTCGACGCCTTTGATTTCCTGTGGAGGCGGCAATGCTTCCCACGTGCCGGCGGCGTTACGCCCAAGCACGCGGATGTTCTCGCTCTTAACCGTCGTCAGCACTTGGGGACTGTGAGTGGAGACAATGAACTGGAGGAGCGGAAACGCATCGCGGAGGGACTGAATAACTACCTGCTGCCACTCGGGGTGGAGGTGCATGTCGACTTCGTCGATCATCACGATGCCGTGAGTTTGACGGGCCGCCTCGACGCCGAGCTGCGGATTGAGACGGGTGCAGCGATGGGCGATGTCCCCCACCATCCCAATCATGTTACGGATACCGTCGGAGAGATGATCAACGGGCAGCGTTCCGTGTTCTAGGTGAGTGGCGACGATCTGGTTCTCGGCAAAATCCCAGGAAAGATTCTGCCAACCACTGGGCGCGAGAAGCGCGTTCACCGCATTGGTGACGGCTTCCAGTTTTTCCCGAGGCGCGTGGGCAGACTGCTTGCCGTCAGTCTTATCTTGCTGGGCGACTCGGGAAAAGCGTTCAAACCAGTCCTCGAAAAATTTGTAACGCGAAGCCGAGGTGAGGCAGTCCTCGTAGCCGAGAAGCCGGTTGGTGCCACCCTCTGCTTTCTTTTTCGTGAGCTTATGTGCGCCGAAGAGTCGCCCGGTGCCGTAGTATGCGAGGAGCGGGAGCACCGGAGAGTCCGTGCGCTTAGTATCGGCGAAGTCTTGAAGGTGTTTGCGTAGCGTAGTCGCGGCGTCTTTGATGGAGGCCGCGTCAACGAATGTAGTTTTGGCGCGCGGTTTATCCGACTCCAAGGCGCGAGACCAGCGTAAGGGATTGTTTCCGATTGCGCCCTGAGCATGAAAATTGGTCGGGAGAACGGAATACATCGTGCCGTCCGAACCGAGTTGTCGGCGTATATCGGCATGATCGAAGCCTAGTGATCCCTCTCGAGTCTGGATCGTATCGACGAAGAGGCGGAACGCCACGGCTACGGCATCCAGAATCGCGGTCTTACCGCTGCCGTTCGGCGCCACCACGACCGTGAGGGCAGGATGAAACTTAACCTCAAGTTCCGGGAAGCAGCGATAGTTCCTCAGGGTCAACGAATCTAATCGCGTATGTGGTTTAGTTGGAGTCATGGCGTGGCGCGGGTGAGGAGTTCCCCGAGGTTATAGTTAATCGATGATACGCCCCAATCTGGCTCCTTAGTAAATGGGGTCGAGATATAGAATGGTCCTTCGATAGCATCCGCCTCAGAGACGAAGACGACAGCGAGGAGGAATTTGTCGGCCTGGTTGAGTGCGTAGAGGACTTCGTTGCGCGTGATGGTGACCGTGGTCGCACCCTTGGCCCGGCCTTTCACCTCGATGTGGCGGGGCTCAGGCTGCCGACCGTCAACCGGCGGCGGATATGAGGTAAGATCCCAACCGCATTTTTGCGCGGAGACATCGACGACTTTACAGCCCCGCGATTCTTCGATGCGGCGGACAGCTTCCATCGCCAAACGCTCGATGCGGGCGCGGGCCGCGGCATCGGCTGCGAAGAGCGCGGTTGCAGGATCGGCTGGTGGTTCACCGCGCAGCCGGTTGAGCAAGCCTATCGGAATCACCAAAGCGCCGCCCAGCGCAACGGGCGTGCCGTTGACGACGTGGCGCATGGCTTGAAGTTCCTTCCGGCGATTTTCCAAGCGACCTTCAAGATCGGAGACGGTGCGGCGGGCGTTCTCCAAATTGAGGCGCACGTCTTTACCGGCGTCCTGGTCCTCTTTGAGCTTGAGCCAGCGGTCCGACCAAAACGCGATTTCCCGGGTCAGGCGTTCGTGGACGGCGGCGAGCGTCTTATCGACATGGGTGATCCGTCGGCTGGCGACTTCCTGGTAGTGTTGGGGCACGAGGTCGCCGGCCGCGAGGCCGAGGGCGCGGGACTCCTGGTCGGCACAAATCCACGGGGCATTCATCGTGTCGTTGAGCAGGAGCCGGTCGTCCGCGGCCAGTGGTTCAAGGTCGAGATGCGGAGCCCAGCCTGCGAACGCCGCGGAGCCATCGGGCGCGACGCGCACGAATTGTAGTCGCTTGGAAAGCACCTGGCCGTCACCCGACGTGATCTCGTGCGTGAGCAAGAAAAGTAGGTGCGGGTTGGTGCCTTCGTCGGACGGATCGACCAAGACCGCGCCCTGTCGAAGCAGATTGGAGTGTTGTTCCAAAATGAGGTCGCTGGTCGAGAGCAACAACGGGTGGCCGGGATGGAGTAGCTGCGCGAACGCGACCCCAGGACGGTCGAGCGGTCGCACGGCCTCTTTCGTGAAGCAGACGCGTTCATAGCGTTTGAGCACCGGTGCGAAGTCGCGACGGTTGCGCCCCGTGATGAAACGATCGCGTTCACGGATGGTGGCGGGAACATGCGTGACCTCGAAGCGACCGGCCTCGCGGGCGTGAATGGACCCACCAAGCGCGGCGAAGGCCTTCATGAAAAAGGAGCGGACGAAGAACGGTTGGAGCCGGCGGGCCTCGGCCTTTTCCATCTCTTCTTTCACCGCGAAGAGACGGTCGCCACTCATGGTTTCCTGCGCGAGCGCGTTGCGATCGAGCAACGAGCGGAGATGAGACTGGTCAAGCGCGTTGTCGATTTTTTGCAGCAGACGGGCGCGGACCTCGGGTTGGTCGCCGTAGCGAATGGCGTCCATCAACAAATCCTTCAGGCTCCGCTCCTCGAAGACCTCGCCGAGAATGTCGAATACGCGGCCTTTGAGTGCGTCGGCCTCGGTCGCGAGTTTTTCGAGCAGGCGGTGATACACGTCGCCCTCGCGAGTTTCCTTCGCGACGAGGTTCCACAAATGACAAACCTCCTGCTGGCCGATGCGGTGAATGCGGCCGAAACGCTGCTCCAGCCGGTTGGGATTCCACGGCAGATCGTAGTTCACCATCAGGTTGGCGTTTTGGAGATTCACGCCTTCACCGGCAGCATCCGTGGCGATGAGCACGCGCACCGTGGGTTCCGACCGGAAGAGACTTTGCACCTTGCGACGTTCGTCGCGGTGGGTGCCACCGTGGATGGTCACGATGGCCTCGGACGAGCCGAGCACGCCGGCAATCTTGGACTGGAGATAATTTAGCGTGTCGCGGTGCTCGGAGAAAATAATGAGCTTCCGCAAGCGGTGGCCGGTGCCGTCCTGCATCCGCTCGTCGTGCTGGAGAATCTTGGAGAGTTCGTCCCACTTCCGGTCTTGCCCAGAAGCAACGACGGCGGCGGCTTGGATTTCGAGTCCCTTCAGGATAAGGATTTCCTGTTCGAGTTCGGCGATGGTGCGGGCCGCAGTGGCCTGATCGACCAATGCCTCCTCCATATTTTCCTGCTCGTCGGCGGTCTGGTCGTCGTCGTCTTCCGGCGGGATAAGCGTGTCGGGTTGATCGGAGAGCGATTGCTGACCGCGTGCCCCTAATTTTTCATCACGCAGCCGGCGTTCGAGGCGTTCACGGCGGCGTTTGAGCGACTGGAAAATCGCTTCTGGTGACGAAGCAAGCCGGCGCTGGAGCGCGGTGAGCGCGAAGCCAACTGAGCCTTTGCGCGAACCAGAGAGCTGGTCGGCTTTGCCCATTTCTGTCTGCACGTAATGGGTGACCGAGTGATAGAGGGCCGCCTCGATGTCGGAGAGCTTATAGTTGACCGTGTAGGCGCGGCGCTCCGGGAAAAGCGGCGTCCCATCGAACTTGCGCAACTCTTCTTTGACCATGCGGCGCATCAGGTCGGACGCATCGACTTTGTGGGCGCCGTCGCGGTCGCGCACACGGCCGTAAAAGCGGTCAGAGTCGAGGAGCGAAAGAAAGAGCTGAAAGTCCTCGTCCTTGCCGTTGTGCGGCGTGGCCGTCATCAGGAGCAGGTGGCGAGTGTGTTTGCCCAACTCCTCGGCCAAGCGGAAACGGCCGGTCTTTTCGAGCTTCGCGCCGAAGTAGTGAGCGGAAAGTTTGTGCGCTTCGTCGAAGACTACGAGATCCCACTCTGCGGCGCACAGCTTGGCCTGTAGCTCCTCGTTCCTCGCCATCTGATCGAGACGCACGACGAGTTGCGCGTGATCCTCGAAGGCGTTGCCACTCGGGGACGCTGTTTCCAGCTCCGGGGAAAACACGCGAAACTCCAGGCCGAATTTTTCGAAGAGTTCGTCACGCCACTGCTCAACGAGACTACCGGGTGAAACGATGAGAATGCGCCGGGCGTCGGCGCGCATGATGAGTTCGCGGATGTAAAGTCCGGCCATGATCGTCTTGCCGGCACCGGGATCGTCGGCGAGGACGAAACGGAGGGGCTGACGGGGCAGCATCGACTCGTATACTGCCGTGATCTGGTGTGGGAGCGGGTCCACATTGGACGTATGAACCGCCATCATCGGGTCGAAAAGAAACGCGAGGTCGATGCGCTTGGCCTCGGCGGTGAGTTTGAACGCTTCGCCGTCGCCATCGAACGACCACGGACGTTCCGCGGTTGCGACCGAAAGCGTGCCGATGTCAGACGGCGTGACCAACCGCTCGCGTATGGTGCCTCCGGGCAACTTGTAGATTACCTGCACCGCGTCGTTGCCGATGGGCACTGCGGCAATCACAGAGACGATCACATTCGGCTCTAGACCGACGAGACTGAGCCCATTGTTGAGTTCCGAGAGTTGCATGGTCAGACGGCGGCCCATTTCTCAATTTGCACGGCAACTTCAGCCGGAGTGCAGACAGCAACCGCATGAGGTCCGACAACGATGCCGTCCGCAAACGAACCGACAAATGGAACGACGATGATAACGCTATGACAGCGGAGCAGCTCACACAGTAACCGTGCGATACCGACTGTTTTGTCAAAATCGCGGCTGACGTTGAATTTGCACTCTACTGCGAGCCGCTTCGATCCGCGTTCGATCAGGAAATCAGCGGATGCGATGCCTTCACACATGTCGCGACGATAGGCGATTCCGGCTTTGTCGAGTTCACGAGCAACAGCATCCTTAAAGGTGATCGCCTGGGTGCGCGCCTCTAACCACCGTTCGACGCGATCACGCTCCTCGGTTGCGTTACGCGGATCATCTGAAATTGGCTCTTCTGCGGACGGAGCCTTCAGTCCGGAAAATGCACGCAGAACCATTTGTTCATCATCCGGTCCGGCACATAGCCGCTTCATGAGGCGGGTTAACGTGACCTGCTTTGGCTTCGAATGGCCCGTGATGATGCGACTTACTGAAGTAGCACTCAGACCAATGTCTTCCGCCAACTGCGCACCGGTTAATTTCCGGCGACCCATCAAAATACGGATTGTCTCACCAAGTGCGTTCACAAGCTGAGATGTTTAAGTAAACTTAAAGAAAGTGGCGAGATTTAAGTGAGCCAATGAGTGGCTTTCTGCACCCAAACCAATCTTGCACAAGTTGCTCCATCCTCGTGCGGAGAGCAGGTGCGCGACTCAGAGGAGTCCTGCGTTTCGAAAGGAATAGAATCCCACGTGGAGCGGATCGTCCTCCGCCGTGCCGACGATGACGTGGTCGATGAGGTCGATCCCGATGATCTTTGCGGCCTCCCGCAGCTGGCGGGTGAGCTGGATGTCGGCGGAACTCGGCGCCGGATCCCCGCTCGGATGGTTGTGTTATGTGTTGCTCCGAGCTATGTGGAGTGAACGTGCATTTTCGCCTTCGCCCCTCTTGGCGAGTGGGCTCATTCGCTGCACATAGTTCTCCGTGGTTTACTCCTGCTTTTTAGCAGAGTTCTGACGGTAGCGTGCTTTTCCTCGGCGTTGACGCGTGATGAGCTGGGTCATGCGCAAGCCGTTCTATCCCTCGGCGCCGTCGGATGAAAAGGGGTTGGAGTATTTCTACATCGACCGGCGCGCGCTGGCCGATTTCAGACGCGGGCCTCTGGGTGGTTACTTTGACGGCTTCGCTGCCGGCCTGAAGCATAACGGATATGCCAACAAGACTGCGTGCATAATCCTCGGCCCATGCTGTGTGTTTAACGCGTTCCTGATCGAGCGCGGCATCAAAGACCTCGCGGCGATCTCCGACGCGCTAGTTGGAGAGTTTCTGGCGGCATATCTGGGCGAGGTGCGCAGCACGTGTTCGCGCTACAGGCCGCGCGATAACTGCCTGGCCCACCTCAAGCACCTTTTCCTCTATCTCGAAGCGATCAAGGTCATGGCGTTCCCACGGCCGGCTCCAGTCATCACGAAGCATAGCTGGCTCCTTGATCCCTACGCGATCATTCTCGTTTTGATGGCTTACGGTGTCCGGGCCGTTTCCGCCGCACACTTGTCGCTCGAAGACCTCGACTGGCCACAGGCCAAGATTCGTTTTCGCGCCCAAAAGGGTGGCAAAGAGGTGCTTGTTCCACTCCTCGATGCCGTCGGCGAAGCGATCATTCAGTGGCTCCGGCACCGCGATCCTCGGACACCGTATCGCGAGGTTTTTCTCAGCACCAAGGCGCCCCACGGCTCCCTCAGCAGCATGGCCGTTTCCAACGTCGTAAAGCACTACATGCTCAAAGCCGGTGTTCACCAACCCGGACGCGGGGCGCACAGCTTGCGTCATTCCTGGGCGATCCGGGCGCTGGAGCACGACCAGCCGATCAAGGCCATCGCCGATGTTCTCGGTCATCGCTACATCGATACAACTTACATCTACGCCAAGGCGGACTTGAAGACACTCCGGCAAGTCGCAATGCCGTGGCCGCGGAGGTGAGCGATGGCCACGTGTTCTTTCCGCAGTCCGCTCGCTTTCCGCCTCCAGTGTTTTCTGGAGGCCCGCCCGGCCGCGAAGCGTCCACCGACTTTTAAGATTCTCTGCTGCCTGGATCGCTTCCTGATGGGTGCGGTGAAGCCCGGCGACACGATCACCCGCCAGGCCGCGGAGGGTTGGTTCAAGAGCATGGAGCACCTTGCGCCCGGGACGCGGATCAACCGGATGTCCGTGCTGCGGCAGTTTTGTCGCTACCTGAGCCATTTCGATCCGCGCACGTGCATCGTGCATCGGATGTTTCTGCCGAGGCGCAACCGGCCGATGCCGCACATCTATACTCGACAGGAGGTGTGCCGCATCATGACCGCCGGCAAGGCGGTGCGCTCGCGCGATGCCCTTCGCCCCGCCGTGTTCGCGACCATCGTGGGATTCCTCTACGCCACCGGACTGCGCGTCGGTGAAGCGGTGAAGCTCAACCTGGCGGACGTGGAACTGAAGCGTGCCCTCATCCTGATTCGGCAGACCAAGTTCCAGAAGACGCGGTATGTGCCGCTGGCACCTTCGACCGTGGAACACCTCGCATTCTATCTCCGGCAGAGGCGCAACGCAGGCTTCTCGCAGGAGCCAACCGCGCCCTTTTTCCCGGCGGCGTCGGGCGGGCGTTATCACGTGCCGACGTTCACGACCACCTTCCTGCAGATCCTCCGACGCCTCGGGCTTCGCGGTCCCTCCGGCCAACGTGGTCCACGGATTCACGATCTGCGCCACTCCTTCGCCGTTTCCCGGCTGCTGGCGTGGCACCGGGCGGGCGATAATCTTTTCGCTAAACTCCCGACCTTATCGACCTACCTTGGCCACAGCACCGTGACCGGCACCGAGGTTTATCTCCACGCCACGGTGGAGTTGATGGAGAGCACCGGCCAACGCTTCCACGATCATTTCGCCGTCCCGGCGGCCAGCAGGCTATGCCACCCTCCGACTTCGCATCGTTGATCCGGGGCTTTTTCGATCAGCACCTCGTGTCGCAACGAGGTCTCAGCGGTCACACCGTCGTATCGTATCGCGACACGTTCAAACTGCTGCTGGAGTTTGCCTGCCGGCAACCACGCAAGCAGGTGAACGACTTCGTGCTCGACGACCTCACGCCGGAGCTGGTCCGTCGGTTTCTCACTCATCTTGAGGACGACCGCCACAACCGGGTGGTGACTCGCAACCTCCGGCTGGCAGCGATCCATTCTTTTTTCCGCTACCTCACAACCGTCGATCCTAGGCACCTGGTTCACTGCCAGGCGATTTTTGATGTGCCATTCAAGCGCCGGCCGCATCGTGTCGCGCAGTATCTGGAGCGAGACGAAGTGCAGGCGATTTTCCGCCAGATCGATTGCCGGACTTTGCTCGGCCAGCGTGACGACGCCCTCCTGCGGATGCTCTACAACACCGGCATGCGCGCGCAGGAAGTGGTCGATCTCGATGTCCGGCATGTTCGCATCACGCGACCCTTTACGGTTCTGATTCATGGCAAGGGCCGCAAGGAGCGGGTCTGCCCGCTCTGGGCGGAGACCGTCAGCTCGCTTAAGCGTTACCTTCAGACGCGAGCCATTCGGCACACCGATGCGGTGCCGCTCTTCCTCAACACCGACGGGGACCGGCTCACGCGCTACGGGGTGCGCTACATCGTCACTCATCGCGTGCGTGCAGCGGCGCAACGGTGTCCTCCGTTGCTCACGCGACCGATCACCCCGCACACATGGCGCCACACAACCGCCATGCACCTCCTTCAATCCAACGTGGACCTCGCCATGATCCGCTCCTGGCTGGGCCACGCCTCCATCGAGACCACCAACACCTACGTCGAGATCGACCTGGAGATGAAGCAAAAGACCCTCGCCTCGGCCGAAAAACTTCTGCCCAAAATGAAGTCATCGGCGACATCATGGCGCGCGAACAAGGACATCCTCTCCTGGCTTTCCACGCTCTAATTTCCCGCCCTAAACGCGATCGCCCAGAGGGCCGGGCACGTCGTCTTCGCGGATCGCCGCCGGCAAGCCGTGATGAGTTTTCCCAAGGCGCGGTGCAACCGACGCATCTCCAGCATGCGCCGATCAAGCTCCTGCTGCTTGCCCTCCAAAAGGCGTTTCACTTCGGCGCACGACTCGCCCGGTAAAAATTGCATTTCCATCAACTCCTTGATCTCCCGCAGGGTGAACCCGAGGTCTTTCGCCGACCGGATGAACCGCAGCCGGCTCAGGGCTTCATCGTCAAAGTCCCGGTAACCCGATCCCGGCCAGCGGTGGGTCGCCGGCAAGAGTTCCATTCGCTCATAGTAGCGGACGGTCTGGACATTTACTTCGGCGGCTTTGGCGAGTTCTCCGATAGTCATGACATGGCGGTTGACCTTATACCATACTACAGGGTGTAAGCTGAGTCCATGAAGCCGGTGAAGCAATCGTGGATTCTGACAGGCGGATTTTTGTCCGCCGTGGCGGCCTCGCTTTGCTGCATCGGGCCGCTGGTGGCGGTCGTCGCGGGCGCGGGCAGTTTTGTCGCCGCCGGCTGGTTCGAACGCTGGCGGCCGGTTTTTCTCGGCATCACCGTTGCGCTCCTTGCCCTCGCGTGGGTGCTGACCCTGCGAGCCCGCCGCATTGCCTGCGCGGACGGCACCTGTGCGACGCCGCAAGCGAGTCGGTGGACCCTCGGCGTTTTGATTTTTAGCACGGTGGTTGTTGGTGCGGTCGCTCTGTTTCCGCAGCTTGCACAAACCGTCGTCGGCCACTCCACGGTCGCAAGCACCACGCCGGCGGATGACCGCGTGCTGCGCGTGCGCATCCCCTCCATGGACTGCGCCGCCTGTGCCGTCGGCATCGCCGGCACGCTGCAGCGGGTTCCGGGTATCCGCACGGCGGTCGTCCGCTACGCGACGAAAGAAGCTGAGGTCGTTTACAATCCTGCCGTGATTTCTGCGACGGCGGTGATCGCCAAGATCGACGCCACGGGCTTCAAAGCGGAGCCGCTAAACTGACCACCATGTCCGATTGTTGCTCAACGAAAGGTGACGAGTGCTCGTCGGTGAAGGAATCAACCGCGAAGGCGTCCTGCCCGCGCTGCGGGCACGCCGGTCGTCCGGTCTCGACCCTCACGCTCAAGCACCAAGTTAAGTCCCAGCTTTTGCCGACCGTAAATGCGGGGGGATTTCACTTCTGCCCCACGCCGGAGTGCCCGGTTGTTTATTTCAGCGCCGTTGGAGCGGTTCTGACTACCGGCAACGTTCGCCGCCCGGTCACTCAAAAAGATCCCGCGCATGCGCCGGTGTGCTATTGCTTCGGCTTCACGCCCGCGATGATTCGCGAAGAACTTGTTGCCACCGGAAAATCCACCGTGATCGAGCGCATCGCCGCGGAGATGAAGGCTGATTTTTGCGCCTGCGAGATTCGCAACCCCCAAGGCTCGTGCTGCCTCGGCAACGTCAAGGCTGCCGTCAAGCGCGCCACCGCAGAACGCGTCAGCCTCGCCTGATTGTCTGCCCAGTTATGTGTAGCGATTTCGCTGCCACGTAGAGCGAAGTGACTCCGACAAGCGGCTGTCCACTCCACATAGGTCTGCGCGCAACATAACACAATCTATGTGTCGCAGCACATAGGTTGTGCGAAACCACAATCGCGGCAGCCGACGCCAGAATCGCTATCTTGAACACCTCGCGCGGGTGCGCGAGAGCGCATGTGAGCGTCCCCAGCGTGACCATCGTGCGGCTGATGGGCTTGTTCTTCCGGTCGAGACAGACCACCCACAGGCTTTCCTGGCAGGGGTTCTTGGCGTAACCGTCGCGTAGATACTCCGCGATCTTGTCCGGAGTGGTGAGCGCCTGCACGTCGCCGAGTTGAACCAGGTTGTAGGCGATGCTGGCTTCGTAGATCCTCATGTTAGTCGGGCGGCGGCTGCCGTGCGCTTTCCCGGAACCCTTCCGGGAGATCGGCGGTGCAACCGCGCCCGGCTTTCCCCTGCACGCCGAGTCACGGGCGGAAGCGCCGAGGAGCGCAGCGACGAGGGGGAAGCGCCCGCCCGGAAAGGTGGAGCCGCGCGGAGCGCGGACTACCTTGACCGGCGTGGCAGGATGGGAAATCAGGCGGGGCGGAATACTTGTCTCAACGGCGCGGACGCGCTCATTGGGCCGGGATTCCCGGCGAAGCACTCGCGCTGCTCACAGGCGAACTCGCCGCAGCCGGAGCGCGTTCGTGATGACGGAAACGGAGGAAAGTGACATCGCCGCCCCGGCGATCATCGGGCTCAGCAGCACGCCAAAGAACGGATAGAGAATCCCGGCCGCAATCGGGACGCCGAGCGCGTTGTAAACGAACGCGAAGAAGAGATTTTGCCGGATGTTGCGCAGGGTGGCGCGGGAGAGCCGAATCGCCTTCGCGATACCGCGCAGGTCGCCTTTGATGAGGGTGATCCCCGCGCTCTCCATCGCGACATCGGTGCCGGTGCCCATCGCGATCCCCACGTCGGCGGCGGCAAGGGCGGGCGCGTCGTTGATACCGTCGCCAGCCATCGCGACAACCTGGCCGCCGCGTTTGAGCGTGTTGACCTGCTCGATCTTGTCGGCGGGTTCGACCTCGGCCTCGAATTGGTCGAGACCCAGTTTGCGGGCCACGGCTTCGGCTGTGCGCCGGTTGTCGCCCGTGGCCATGACGAGCTTCACGCCGAGTTCGTGCAGCAGCGCGATGGCTTCGGGGGTGGATTCCTTGATTGGATCGGCCACCGCTAGCAGGCCGGCGATATTCCCGTCCACGCCGACAAATAGCACGGTCTTACCGTCGGCTTGAAGCGCGGCAGCCCGCGCCTGGAGGATCGTGTTTAAGGCGATGCCTTCGGCTTCGAGGAATTTGGATTTGCCGACGTGAATTATTTTTCCGTCGACCGTTCCGACCACCCCGCCCGCAGTGACCGAGCGAAAATCGACGACATCGCGCAGCGCCACTTTCTTCTCATCTGCTCCGCGCACGATGGCCGCAGCGAGGGGATGCTCGGATGAGCGTTCGAGCGAAGCTGCCGATTGCAGCAAGGTGTTTTCGTCCCAGCCGGCAATCGGCAGAACATCCGTGAGACGCGGTTTCCCTTCTGTGAGCGTGCCCGTTTTGTCCACGACAAGATAGGTGACTTTGCCGAGGTGTTCGAGCGCTTCCGCGTTCTTCACGAGCACGCCGGCCTGCGCACCGCGCCCGACGCCGACCATGATCGCCATCGGCGTGGCCAGGCCCAGCGCACACGGGCAGGCGATGATGAGCACGGCGACGGCGTTGACGATGGCGTAGGCCAGACGCGGCTCGGGGCCGAAGAAATACCAAATCAAAAACGTCAGGACGGCGATCGCCGCGACCGCAGGCACGAAGATGCCGGCCACCTTGTCGGCCAGTCCCTGAATCGGGGCGCGGCTGCGTTGCGCGTCGGCGACCATTTGCACGATGCGGGACAACAACGAATCCGCTCCAACCTTGCCCGCGCGAAGGATGAATCCGCCCGTGCCGTTGACGGTGCCGCCCGTCACGGCGTCGCCAGCCTTTTTCTCCACGGGCAGCGATTCTCCCGTGAGCATGGATTCATCGATCGACGATGTGCCTTCCTCAATGACTCCATCCACCGGAACTTTCTCGCCGGGGCGCACGCGCAGACGGTCGCCGGTTTTGACTTCCGACAGTGCGACCTCCGCGTCGCCGGTGTCAGTCACACGGATCGCCGTCGGCGGAGCCAAATTCAGGAGCGCCTTGATCGCGCTGGAGGTGCGCGCCCTCGCGCGGAGTTCAAGCACCTGACCGAGCAGCACCAATACGACAATGACGGCGGCGGCCTCGAAATAAACATCCACCACGCCCTCGTGCATCCGCATGGCCGGCGGAAACACGCCGGGAAGGAAGAATGCGACCACACTATAAATCCACGCCGCACCCACGCCGAGCGCGATCAGCGTGAACATGTTCCAGTGGCCGTTGCGGAACGACCGCGCCCCGCGCACGAAGAACGGCCACCCGGCCCACAAGACCACCGGAGTCGAAAAGAGAAATTGAATCCACCGGCTGATCGTCCCGTTGGCCACGTGAGCGAATGCCGGCACGAGGTGCGCCATCGCGAGCACGAAGACCGGCAAACTCAAAGCGCCGCCGATCCACAGCCGCCGCGTCATGTCGCGAAGTTCGGTGTTCTCCTCTTCGACCTCGCCCGCGCTCACGATCTTGGGTTCGAGCGCCATCCCGCAGATCGGGCACGCTCCGGCGTGATCCTGTTCGACCTGCGGGTGCATCGGGCAGGTGTAGATGGTCTTTCCGGCCAGAGGCACGGCGGGGTTTCGCTCCAGCGCCATGCCGCACTTCGGGCAATCGCCGAGTTTATCGGACTCCACACCTTCGCACATCGGGCAATAATAAGCCGCACCGGCGGACGGTTTCACCTCGATGCTGTGCCCGTGGTGGCCGCAGCATTCGTGTCCGCCGGGTTGGTCATCCCCCGGCTTGCCGTGGTCGTGGACGGACGCGCGATGCCCGGCGTGATTGTGACCTTTCCCAGGCCCGGAGTGTTTGCAGTGTTCGTGGTTCATACCCGGCTGACGGAACAGTCTCCGCGATCTTACACTTTTTCCCGGTTCTTTTTCGGCGCGGTGCCGCAGGCGCAGGCCAGACAGCTTTCCCGGCTGCACGCTCCGCAGAATACTTCCAGCCGCCGCCGCAGGGCGCCGCGCGCCCGGTGGAGGGTGACATCGAATTGCGCCCGTGAGAGCTTTAGGTCGCGGGCGACCTCCGCCCTGGCCTCGCCGCCCAGATCGACGCGGCGAATCAATTCGGCATAGCGCGGCTTGAGCGATGGGAGCAACCCGCCGAAGCACGCGCAGACCGCCGTCTCCCAATCATGCGATGGCGTGACCACGCCCGCTTCGTTGGCCCGCAGATCGTCCAGCACGCGTCCGGCTCGGCGGGCATCCGCCTGTTTTTTCCGCAGATGGTCGGTGAGCGCGTTGCGCAGCACGCGGTAGAACCACGCCACGACCCGTTCGTCGCGGCGCAGCGAGCCGCCGTGCGTCATGGCCCGCAGCAGGGCTTGTTGCAGGATGTCGTCTGCATCGGCGGCGTTGCCCAGCCGCGCCACGAGAAAGCGGCGAAACGCCGCGTGCTCGGCCACGAGCGCCGCCACAGCGGTTTCGGGTAACGCGAGCGATCTTTCGGCGGCGTTGGTCACGGGACGGGAGGGTGTTGCTACATCCAGCGGAGTCCGAAGACGAAGAAACCGCACACGACGAGGCCGAGGGCCAACGCGATACTCGAGCCCAGCCATTTTTCCCTTCGCTGATAAGCCATGACTGCGCTGGTTGCGACGAGCGCGATCAGGCCCACGGCCAGGGCGTCCATCGACAAGCTCCACAATTTCGTCAGCGACCAGTCGCGCTCGGCGCGCGGATCGTTGGCGCGCACCCCGGTGAAGGTGTGCAGCGTCCGAAACACGCCCCACCCGTTGACGCGAATCTCCTGGAGCGTCGCGGTTCCCTTCGTGAAGTCAGCTTTCACCTCCACCGTGCGGCCGGGGCGCGCGACCCGAAAGTCGAAACGGCCCGGTGTCGCCTGCGTCGTCGTCCACTCCAGCTCGCCCGCGAGGTTCAATTGCCGCATCAAGTCGCGCGCACGGCCAAGATCGTCGGATGCCTGCGGCGGAGCGATGGGATGATCGCTCGTCGATTGCTGGCGCTTGCTCCAGAAGTCCGTGAATCCCCACGCATGGTTGAGCAGCAGCCCCGAGACCGCGAACAGCCAGAGGAAAACGAGAAAATAGAGACCGAGGTAGATGTGGAATTTTTGATTCCATGTTTTGAAGCGCTGATGACCGGACGATGACATGGGGCGGAGAATTTCGTTTGCGGTCATGCCGTGACGATGGCGCCCACCAGCGCCACGACCGAAAAGATGCCGGCACCGAGCAACGCCCAGCCGATGCGGCGTTCGGCCCTGAGAACCCACCAGAGATAGAGGCCGGAGACAGTCAGGAATAACGTGCCATACACGACAGCATCGGCCGCGATTTTCCACCAGACCATGTAAACCCAATTTCCCCGCACACTCGCGTTGTGCGGGCCAGGCATCTTGTGCAGGTAAACAAGGGCCGCGCCGAGCCCCGGTGCCTGACGTTCGACCGTGGCGGATTTGGCCCGGAGGTCGACTTCGACGCGCGCGGTCTCGCCGGGTTTTGTGACTGGAATCGTCAACCGTCCGGCTTTTGCATTGTGATGCACATAGTCGATTTCACCGGTGACGCGCAGTTGATCCAGAATCTGCCGCGCCTGACCGAGCGTGCCGGGTTCGGGCGGCACCTCGATGGGAACCGTTTTCTTTGGCGTCGCTCCCGCGTCGACGGCGCCCGATCCCGGCGCTGGCGGATGATTTAATACCAGCGTGCTGATAGCGAAGAGGAGGATGAACGGACTCAGGAAGAGTCCGACGTAGAGGTGCAGGTCGCGTGTCGCCGGATAAAATCGCGTCATGGACAACGTGAGCGTGAGGGCGTGTTTCCGAGCGTGCGATTGCTATCGCTCCGCGGTGACGACGGCGGTCACGACCTGCCGCGGCTGGCCATCGCGCGTGAAACTGAGGAGCAGTTGAGGTTGCGGGCCGTCGCGCAGCAGCACGATGCGGGGGAACCCGCCTGCCCGCGCCGTGGTGGTCGGCGCGATCAGGGCCGGCTTCGACGGCGTCCCGTCCGCGCTAATCGTGCGCAGGTAGAGGCCGCCTTCCTTTTCCTTGTCGGAGCCTTCGAGCCAGACGATCAGGTGCGTGCGGTCGGACAGCATCACGTTGTCCACCCGGCCGAGCGGACGACCGAGATCGACCACGGTGGCCTCGCCGAAATTGGGCGCGCTCGTCTCGGCGCGGGCGGCATACACGCGCGCCTGATTGTTGGCCGCCGTGAACCAAACCGCGCCGACGTGGCCGCCGCTCGTGGCGAGCTGCGGGCCGTTCACTGGACACGCGGCGATTTTCCAGCCGTCGTGGTGCAGCGTGCGCGGGGTGCCCCAGCGACCATTGCGATACTGCGCGACGCGCATGTCCCTCACTTCTTCGGCCGAGCGCCCCCGATAGGCGAGGAGCGCACCGCCGTCGGGCGTCGGCACCAGCGAAAGCTGGCAGCAATCACAGACCGAAGGATCGACGATTGCGTCGGGACCAGATTCGCCGACGAGGCGCGCGTAGAGCGCCTGCCGCCCGAGCGCGCCCGCGCCGCGACCCCGACCATCGAGCCACGCGGCGAGAATGTGACCGTTGGACAACGGCTGGAGCGCCACGAATTCGACCGACGTGCTGTCGCGGGTGATAGGCTCCGGCTTGCTCCAGGTGTTTCCTCCGTCTTTCGACGCGCTGAATTCCGCGCGATAGCCCGAGTGATCGTGATCGCTGTCGGGCGAACCGACAAACCACACCGCGAGCAATCGGTCGCCGTGCGCGGCCATCACCGGAAAGTCCGCCCAATTGACGAACCAGTCCGCCCCGCGGGCGATCAGCCGGGCCTCACCCCATCGCTGGTTCGCCAGGTCGAAGCGCGCGCACTTGAGGGCATTTTGCTTTTCCCCGGCGGACTCGATCCACGAGAGCCACGTCACTCCCTCGGCCGAAGTCGTGAGCGACGAGCCCATCGAATCGGGGCCGGCTGGTGAATCCACATACTTCACCGCAGCCGTGAGGGGTTTGGAACTGGTGCCGCCCGGCTGCGCGTGCAGCGGTGCCGGCGTGAACCAGCACGTTGCAAAGATGACAAGAGGACTCAGTCGAATGCGCATGAGATTGGATTTCAGCCGGCAGTTGGCGGCGCAACGGGAAGGTTCACTTTCAGTCCGTCGTGCATTTCTTCCAAGACGACGGCCCATGATTTGGCGGTTTCGCTCTGCAGCGATGCCGACTGTTCAAGCGCCCTGGCCAGCCGCTCCGCCGTGGGACGATCCGCGCACAGTTCTTGCAACCGCTCCCATTCGTCGCCGTCGCCACGCAACGCGATTTGGAGAAGCTGGTCAGCAGTAATCATCGTCTGGCGATGGAGTCTCTTAGGTTGGCGTCGGTGAACTCACTTTGAATCACGAACGAAACGATCCAGCCACCCGGTTCGCACCCGGATGACTGGATTTCACACAAGGCCACGAGGGCCAATGTTTCCCCCGTGGAAGCTCGTCATTCCTTGATGCTGCCACACGTGAGCATCGCCTTGCCGAAATACGGGTTATTGATTTTCGTCGTGGGCTGAACCCAATCGCCCTCGCCGCCCTCGACCATCGGGCAGTTTGCGATGTAATAGCCCTTCTGACTGCCGGCGAGATGGACGGCGCGCTTGCTTAGGGCTTTGAACGCCTCGCGGGCGGTCTTCAGTGAATCGGCACTCGCGAGTTTCTTCGCGGCGTCGGCGCTGGGCTGCGCTTTGGTGTCTTCCTTGGCGACGACGGCGAGATCCTTTTCGACGACCGTCGCGGCCTTTTTGGCGGCGGCGAGATCATCCGCTGCGAGGGCGGCGCGGACGGCTTCGTATTGGGATAGGAATGTCTTCTGCGCGTCGTTGAGCGGCGCGTTTTTGTCGTGCGCCTGCGCGGTGAGACCGAGCAGCGCGAACAGGCCAGCGGCCTTGAGGATACGAATGGATTTGGATTTCATGGTTGGGACGGGTCTGAATTATGCGCGCACCGCGCGAAAAAGTGAGAGCGTGCCACAGGGGGTGTTGACGTGGCGCGTGACCTCGACTTCGCGAAAGCCGGCCTCCTGCATGAGGGTCGGCAGCAACCCGCGGCGGTGGTCCGCCGTGGTGGAAAAGCCATCGAGGAGCTGGACGACCAGAAACGCCGCGCTCATCGCCACGTTTTCCGGGCACCCCCAATCGGCCACATGGAGTTCCCCGCCCGGCACCAACAGGCGGTGGATTTCCCGGAACACACGCTGCTTGGCGGCGCGATCGAGGTGATGGAAAAACAAACTGCTGATCGCACGTTCAAAGGTGCCGTTGGCGAAAGGCATCGAGTCGGCACGGCCTTCGACCAGTCTCACGATTTCGCCACCGGCCTCGATCTTGCGGGCGGCCCGCGCCAACACCGCGGGGTCGGCGTCGAGCCCGGTCACGGCCGCTCCGGGGCACGTCTGTTTGGCGGCGAGCGCCAGCGTGCCGGTGCCGCACCCGACATCGAGGACGCGGTGCCCGGCGCCGATACCTGCCTGAGCCAGCAGGCTGGACTTGAACGTCCGCTCCCGCGTCGTCCAGCGCACGACCGGATCGTAGAATGGCGTGAGCCAGTCGTAGGCCAGCGCGGGCTTGATTGTTTCGGGCGCAGTCATTTCGCGGTTGAGTTCGTATTCGGCAGGTTGCGCGAGGAAGTGTGCGTCTGGATGATTTTCCAATCGCCCACGATTTTCTTGAGCACCGAGGTGGCGACGCCGCGTTTCTCGATCACGCGAGCGCCTTCCTTGAGCACGATCTTGTAGATGTAGGTCTCGGTGGCCAGGGCGAGCGGCGGTTCCAGCCGCACGTCGACCTTGTAGTCGCGAAACGAGAACTCCTTGAACTCGCCCAACTCGGGGCCGATGTGATGTGCGAGATAGTCGGCAAACGTGCCCTCGACTCCACCCGATTCGAACACCCGCGCTTCGGGCGTAAATAGCTTTGCGGCCGGCGCGGCGTCGCGTTTTTCGAGTGCGGTCTTGTAATCCTTCAGCACGGCTTTCACGGCGGCGGTGTCGTCGGAATCGGCAGCAGGAGCAGCAGCCAGAGCGAGCTTGAGGAATGCAAGAACAAGAAGGAGGAACTTGGCGTAAGTTTTCATGAATAGAAGATCAGGGAGGCATCATGGCCTGACTGCGTGCGGTCGGTGCCCGCGACGACTCTTGGTCGCGATGCATTCGAGATGCGCCCCGCGCCAAAGCGGTGAGCGGCAGTCATTCATCGAGATGCTGAAGTCGGAAAAGCCGCCCTCACACATGACCGAGCCAAGCTCTTCGTGTGTCATCGTGAACACCGGCAGGTGCGCGGCACGCTCATCTAGCTTTTGCCTGACGCGTTGGGGAAGTAGCGGGTGAAGCGCCTGCCTGATTTTGCGGCGCGCCGCGATCAGGGGCGGATCGTCGGACGATTCGATCGCATCGAAATACAGGCGCCCGTCATGGCTCAGCCAGAGATGGAACTTCCGACAGAGTTCACTAGTGAGCTTGGCCGCATGCCCGAACACGCCGAAGCAATAGATGAAGTCGAACATCTCGGACGGAAATGTGTGCTCGTAGACATTGCGCTGGAGCAGCCGGATGGTCTTCGCCGAGATCTTGTCGCCCTTCACCGGCTGCTCCGCTGCTCGCAGCATCTCCGCCGAAATGTCCACGCCGACCAGCAACTCCACATTCTTCAGGCAGTGGAAATATCGCCCCGTGCCGCATCCGACATCGAGCACGTGGATCGGCCGTTCAAATGATGACGAGACGCGCTCTAGATTTCCGCAAATCCTGCTGTGATTGCTTGTGGCAACCTCGATCTCGTCGTCATGGCGATACTGGCTCGCCACGTCGCGATAAGAGGCGGCGAGCTGCTTTTCGAAACTGCGGAAATCATCCACCATCGTTGCGAACTGCGTTGATCGAGGTCGTGGTCAGGTTCTTTTCGGCACGAGCTTCATGCCGCCGCACTTCGGGCAAGTGGCTCCGGAGGTCTTCGAGGTGACGTCCGGGTGCATCGGGCAATAGTAGAGCGAGGCCGGGGCGGCGGCGGCGGCCGGTTCGTTCGTCACATTGATGCCAAAGCCGGCGAATTTGTCCTTTCCGTCGATCTGCACCTGCACGTAGAAGCGGTAGTAGCCGGCTGCCGCAGGCGCGATGTGGAAGTGCAGCTCGGAGCCGCCGCGCTGGCTGTCATTGGTCGGTTCTTCGCCGAGCGGGTGAACGTGCAGCACGGTTTTCAGGTCGGGGGTGAAACCGACGCCGTGGGCGAACGCTCCCATGATCGGCTCCAAATTTTTCGCGAGCGAACCGTCGGGCCTGATCACGCTCACCTTCACCATCGCACCGCCTTCGAGCGGGATTTTTCCGCCCTCGATCTGCATGTCGAAGCGGTAGCCATCCACCGTCACGCTCTGCGTCGGCTGGAGGTCGAGCGCGCGGGCCGAGCCCGCAACCTTCACGGTGCTGCGGGCGTATTCCTGCACGGAAGTCGCCACCGGAAGCAGATCGGCAAAGACGACGTATTCGCCGCCCGCACGCGGCGTAAACGCGAAGGACCACACGCCGGGCGCGGTCTCCACCGGATGTTCGTGGTGGTAGTCGCTCAAGCTCGGATCGACGATGAGGAGGTGAACTTTTTTCGTGTGCGCCAGCTCGAGATCGGCCGCCGTGACGGGCTTGCCGGTCTGCTTGTTCGCGAGTCGCACCGCGATTTGCGCCGGCTGCCCGGCCTGCAGGGGGCCGGGGCTGACGACGTTCACCGTCGTCGTCGGTTCCGCGGCCGAGGCGTGGCTGTGGCCGGCTTCATCGCCGTGATCATGGCCGGTCGCGACGGCGATGGGCGGCGTCGCGGCGATGTCGGCTGGATATTGCGCCGCCAGCACCTTCAGCAGGGCGTCGATACCCTTGAGCTGTTTTTCGACGGCCGCCTGATTGTTTTCATCCGCGGCGTCATGCGCGGCGTCGAGCGCCTTCGCCAGATTGCTGATCGCGCCCTCGGCCCGCCTCAGCTTGTCCGCCGGGAGCTCTTTCGAGACGTTCACCAATCCCTTCAACGTCGCCGTCAGGGTCTCGGTCACGTCATGCAGCTCGGCGAGTTTCTTGTTTTCGGTCAAGCTGGTGAGCCTGACGCGAAGTCCGTTGATCCGGCCCCACGCTTCCGCGGACGACTTGGGCGCGGCCGGTGCGGCGGCGGAGTGTTCGTGCGCGGCGGGAGCCGCGGCGGCGAATGCGGGCGAAGTGAGGCCCTGCAATGCGAGGGCGAGCGCAAGTGCCGAGGTTTGAGTGAGGCGATGGGAGATCATGATTTCGTTGGCGTCGATGGGCGCTCACCGCGACGAAGCGGTGAGCGCGGTGGAAACAAGTGGCCGTGCGATTAGTGCGCGTGAGCGGCCTTGGCGGCGGGATACTGGGCGGTGAGCATCTTCATTAGGGAGTCCACTGTCCCCAATTGCTTCTCGGAACCGGCTTGGTTGCCCTCGTCGGCGGCGTCGTGCAACGCATCGAGCGCCTTGGCCAGGTTTTTCACCGTGCCCTCGACACGGGTCTTTTTGTCGGCGGGCAAATCCTTGGAGAGCGCCGGCAGCGCGTTGAGCACGCCGGTGAGTTTCTCCGCCGTTTCATGCACCGGTTTTAGGTTCTTGGCCTTCACCTGTGCGGCCAGCTCCATGTGGAGCTTGCCGGCTTGGTCGAGGGCAGCGGCGGCGGTGGCCGGTTTCGCCATTTCGGCGCCGTGTTCGTGATCGGCTTTCTTGTCCGCGGCGCGGAGGCCGGGGACGGTGAGCAAAAGCGCGGCTCCCGCCAGAAGCGGCAGCGCGCGGGTGAGTGCGAGGGATGTTTTCATGTTTTTGCGTTTGGATTTGAACTAGCGAGAATCGAGCACGGGTGCGGCGGCGGGTGATGCCGGGGCCGCGACGGGCGTTGACGGGGTCGGGGCGATGGCGTCGAGCGGGTCGACTTTCGCGCGCTCGAGATACTTCTCGGCGGCGCGACGCCCGAATTTGAAAAACACCGCCGGCGTCACGGCCATGTCCAAGAACGTGGAGCTGACGAGCCCGCCGAGGATGACCACCGCAACGGGATACAGGATTTCCTTGCCCGGTTGATCGGCGGCGAGCACAAGCGGAATCAACGCGAGGCCGGCGGTGAGCGCGGTCATCGTGACCGGGACGAGCCGCTCCAGCGAGCCGCGCACGATCATGTGGGCGTCGAACTTCTCGCCCTCGTGCTCCATCAGGTGGAGGTAGTGCGAGATCATCATGATCGTGTTGCGCGAGGCGATGCCCGCGAGCGTGATGAGGCCGACGAGCGTCGCGATCGACACCTGCCCTACCATGACATAGGTCAGGCCAAGCGCACCGATGAACGCCAGCGGGATGTTCAGCAGAATCTGCGCGACGATCATCCCCGAGCGGAAGTGCGAGTAGAGGAGGAGAAAAATCGTGCCGAAGGTGAAGATCGCGAGGATGCCGATGACGCGCGTCGCTTCCTGCTGGCTTTGGAACTGGCCCTCGTAGCTGACGAAGTAGCCGGTTTCGAGGTGCAGCTTGGCGGTGAGCGCGGCTTGGATTTCACCCACGACCGAACCAAGGTCGCGGCCCGACACGTTCGCCGAGACGACGATCCGGCGCTGCACATCCTCGCGGTTGATCGCGTTCGGGCCTTTGCTTTCGCGCACCGCGGCGACAAGCGAGAGCGGGACTTTGCCGCCGACCGGCGCGTCGATAAGGATGTCGCGAATCGCGGCAACGTTGAGCCGCGACGGTTCATTGAGCCGCACCACGAGATTGTAGGTGCGCTGGCCTTCGAGCACCTGCGCGACGGTCGCGCCGTTGAGCGCGGCTTCGAGCTGCTCGTTCAGCGCGCCGGTCTTGAGCCCATACATGGCGGCCTTCTCGCGATTCACCTCGATCTTGATCTGGTCGATGAGCACCTGCTTTTCCGTCTGCAAATCGACCAACCCCGGAATGTCGTTCATCGCGGCTTCCGCCTCTGACGCGTAGGTGCGAAGTTTGTCCAGGTCGGGACCGAAAATCTTCACCGCGATCTGTGCCCGCACGCCGGACAGCAGATGATCGAGGCGGTGGGAGATCGGCTGGCCGACATTGCTGACGACGCCGGGAATCTGCGCCAGCTTTTCGCGAATGTCGTCGAGGATCGCTTCGCGGGAACGCGTGGACTTTTTGAAATCCACGTCGATCTCGGTGTAATGCACGCCCTCGGCGTGCTCGTCCAACTCGGCGCGCCCGGTGCGGCGGCCCGTCGAGGCGACCTCGGGGACGGCCAGCACGAGTTTTTCCGCAATCACACCGACGCGGTTGGATTCGGCGAGCGAGGTGCCGGGGGCGGAGAGAAGGTTGATGGTCGAAGTCCCCTCGTTGAATTCCGGCAGGAACAGCTTGCCCATGCGCGGGTAGAGCGCGAACGAGCCGGCGACGAGCAGCAACGCCAGGACCATCACGACCCACGGGTGGCGCATGGACGGGCCGAGAATGAGCCTTTGGTCGAACGCTTTCAGTCCGCGCACCAGCCAACCGTCATTTTCGTGCTCCATGCGCTTCATCTTCGGCAGCAGGTAGGAAGCGAGCGCCGGAATCACCGTGAGCGACACGACGAATGATGCGATCATCGCGACGATGGTGGCCACGCCGATGGGCGCGAAGAGCCGGCCCTCGATGCCGCCGAGCGCGAAGAGCGGGATGAAAACGAGAATGATGACCAGGGTCGCGAACAGGATGGAGTTTCGCACCTCCGACGAAGCCTCGGCGATGACTCGCAGGACCGGGCGTGGGTGGGCGGCGTGGCGATTCTCGCGCAGCCGGCGGAAGACGTTTTCCACGTCCACAATGGCGTCGTCCACGACCATGCCGATGGCGACGGCCAGGCCGCCGAGCGTCATCGTGTTGATGGTGATGCCGGCGAACTTGAAATAGAGGCCGGTGACGACGAACGAGAGGGGAATGGCCGTGAGCGTGATGAGCGTGGTGCGAAAATTGAGCAGGAAGAGAAACAGCACGATCACGACCATGATGGCGCCGTCGCGGATCGCCTCCTCGACGTTGCGCACCGCCGCCGAGATGAAATTTCCCTGCTTGAAGAGCGTGATGATTTTCACGTCGGATGGGAGCGTCTTGCCCATCTCGGCGAGGGCGGCCTCGACCAGGCGCGTGAGGGTCAGCGTATCGGTGCCGGGTTGCTTTTGCACCGAGAGGATGACGGCGGGTTCGCCGTTGACGCCGGCATCGCCGCGCATGACCTGGCGGCCAAACTTCACCTCGGCAACATCGCGCAGGCGGACGGGCACGCCTTTGCGGACGGTCACGACGGAGTTGCCGATGTCTTCGAGCGAAGTCGTGCGGCCGACGTTGCGGATGAGCGCCTCCTTGTTGGCATTTTCCAGGAAGCCGCCCGAGCTGTTTTCCTGCGCTTCGCGCGCCGCGGTCAGCACCTCTTCGAGGCTCACGCCGAGCGCGGCCATCTTCGCGGGCGCCGGCAGAACCTGATACTGCTTCACGCCGCCACCGATGGCGATGACTTGCGAGACGCCGGCAATCGTGAGGAGCCGCTGGCGCACGTTCCAATCGGCGAGCGAGCGGATGTCCATCGGCGCGGTCGCGCCGTTTTCGCTGCGCAGACCGATGAGCATGATTTCGCCCATGATGGAGCTGATCGGTCCCATCGTGGGCGTGACGCCGCGCGGGAGTTTTTCCGCGGCGAGTTGCAGGCGTTCCTGCACGAGCTGGCGTGCGCGGTAGATGTCCATGCCCCAATCGAATTCGACGTAGAGGATGGAAAGGCCGATGCCGGCGGCGGAGCGGACGCGCTTCACGCCTGGCGCGCCGTTGAGCGCGGTTTCCATCGGCAGGTTGACGAGCGTCTCGACTTCCTCCGGCGCCAGGCCCGTGGCCTCCGTCATGATGTTCACCGTCGGCCGGTTCAGGTCGGGGAACACATCGACGGGCAGTTTCGCGATGACGAAACCACCGTAGATGAGCAGGAGCGCGTTCGCCGCCAGCACGAACAGGCGGTTGCGCAGCGAGAATTCGATGAGCCGGTTTAGCATGGCGAGCGGCTCAGTGCTTGTGGCCGTCGTCGGCCGGTTTCGCGGCGGGAGCCTTCGTGGCGGCGGTTGCCGCCGCCGGCGCTTCCTTCGGTGGTGTGGGCGCGACGTATTGAAGCTGATAGTTGCCGACGGTCACAACGTTCGCGCCGGGCAGCACGCCCTCAATCACTTCGGCGTAACGGTCGTCGCGCTGGCCGACGACGACGGGCGTGCGCGTGAACGTGTGCGGGTCTTTATCGTCCTGCACGAAGACGAAGAGATTGCCTGATTCGCCGAGCACGGCCGACAACGGCACGGTGATCACGGTGTCGGCTTGCGCGGTGACTATCTGCAAGGTGGCGCGCATGTTCGGCAGCAGTTTCTGGTCGGGATTGGCGACGCGCACGCGCACGCCGAGTGTGCGGGTCTCGGGATCAAGCCGCGGTGTGTAGCCCTCGACGGTGCCGGTGAATTGATCCTCGGGGTAAGCCTCGGCCCGAATGCGGACGGTCTGGCCTTTCTTGACCTGCGCGGCCTGGCCTTCGTAGAGGCGGCCGACGAGGTAGAGTTCGGAAAGGTCGGCGAGCGTAAGCAGGCGGGCGTTGGGTTCCACGCTGTCGCCGGTGAAGATCGGCTGCTCGTAAACGGTGGCGGCGATGGGCGACTTGAATTGCAGTTTCGGCGGCGGGTCGCCGACCTGCCGGCTCTCGACTTCGAGCAGGAAGTCGCCTTCGGCCACGCGGTCGCCTTCCTTCACCGCGAGCCGGGTGATGCGCCCCGAGATGCGGCTGGCGATGGCCGCGACGCGCGATGGGTCGAGTTCGACGTTACCGAGGATGGCGACCGTTTTTTCCAGCGTGCGCAGCTCGGCGGCCTCGGTTTTCAAGCCGAGATTCTTTTCGGCGGTCGCCGTGAGTGTGACCGGGCCGGTAAGCGGGCCGGCACCGGATTCGCCCGGCGCTTTGTTGTGGCCTTCATGGGCCGACACGCGCGCGGCAGGCACCGAGAGGGCGGTCAAGGCGGCGAAGAAAAAGAGCGGACTTTTCATGAAATGGCGGGGGGGAATCGGTTCAGAAAATTGAGCGAGGGCGGTCCGATCAGGGCTGTTCGTTGAGCGCGGGCGGATTCATCAACTGCGGATTCCGACCCGTGGCGGTCTGCAAGTCCGCCAGGGCTTTCGCGTAGGCACTGCTGGCCGCGAGCACCCCGGATTCGAGCGCGAGGCGTAGCTGCTGACCTTGGATCACTTGGAAAAGGGGCAACTGGCCCTGCTGATAGGCCTCGGCCAACGCGCGCTCCGATGCCTCGCCCAAGGGCAAAACCACCGCGCGATAGCCTTCCAGAATTTTCCGAGCCTGCTCGGCGCGCTGACGGGCCGAGCCGACCTCGGATGCCACTCTGAATTCGAGCGCGGCGGCCTCGCGTTGGGCGCGCGTCCGCTCGGCGCGAAACTCACGCAGACGCCCCTGATTTTTGTTTCGCACCGGCAGGGGGATGGAGATTTTTGCGCCGAGCACGTGATCGGCTCCGCCTCCCGCACTCCGGTCGTAGCCGTAGGTCGCGCCCACGGTGAGATCGCCTTTGGACTCGACTTGGGCGAGGCGCTGTTCGGCCTCGACCTGTTCGACGGCCAGCGCGGCCAAGCGCAGATCGGGACGGTTCCACGTCGATTTTTCGCCGTCGGCATTGGTCCCTAGCGCCTGCGTCAGGCCGGGCAGATCGCCCGCCACCGCCAAGTCTTCTTCGGGCGGTGTGCCGAGCAACGGCTTCAAGTCTTGCAGTCGCGTCGTGCGCTCGGCCGCCAGATTGGTGCGCTCCTGCTCCAGTTTTACCTGCTCAAGTGCGGCGGCGTTCACCTCGACCGCAGAAACTTCCCCGATCGTTGCCTTGGAGCGGGCGAGTTCGACCAGCCGCGAGTTTGCCTTGATCAACCGATCCCGCAGCGCGATTTCCTGGTCGAGCGCGAACAGATCGACGTAGATTTTGGTGATTTCACCCGCCAGCAAACGCCGCCGATCAGCCAGCGCGGCGGACGCCGCACCGATGCCAACGCGAGCCACGGCTTGGGCCTCGCGCAGACGGTTGCCGAGCGGGATCGCCTGGGTCAGGCCCAAGTCGAATTTGCGCGCCCCATTGTTGCCTGTAAGCAAGTCTGTCTGCGCTCCCGCCTCGAGCGCCGGGTTGGGCCGCAGGCCCGCTTGCTCCACGCGTCCACGGGCCGCCTCAGCTCCGAGGGCGGCGGCAGCGAGATCGCGGTTCTGCGCCAAGGCGTGTTGAACCGCTGCATCGAGTGTGAGCGGGTCGGCTGCCCTCACCACGCTGAATGCGACCGAAAGGGAAAAGAGAACGACGGCGAATCGGAGAAACATGAAGGGTGTGCTGCGTGTAACGCTGCGACCCGGCCTCATCCCTCAAACTTTTTGCGCGGATCAGCCCCGCCGATGGAAGAAAGGTTGAGGGATCACGGCTCCCGCCTACGTTAAGTGGATTAACAATCATGAACTCCGACCCGCTCGACGAACTGCTTAGCGCCTACGCGAAGCAACCACTGCCCTCTGCGCCAGATCGGTTTACGGCGGACGTGTGGAAGGACATCGAACACCGGCGACATCGCAGGCTGGGAACGCTCCTCGGACTGAACTGGCGCGAGCTGCTCGAACGTCCGCGACTGGCCCTGTCCGCGCTCGGCCTCGCCCTGCTCGCCGGCCTGGTGCCTGCGATAATGGCCCGCTCCGCCGATCACGCGCTGCTCGCGCGCGACTCGCTACACTTCGAGGTTTTCTCGCCCGACACGCCTTTGGTGCTGGTCGCCACCGCCCACTCGGTCCGCAAGTAGCCCATGAAAACCCTGATCGGATTCTTCGTCGCGGTCGTGGTGGTCGCGGCGCTCTCCTCGTTTTGCACCCTCCGCTGGATGGATTCGCGAAGGGCCGCCAAAGTCGATCCGCACGAATGGCTGCACGCGGAGCTGAAGATCACCCCGGAACAGCACAAGGCGCTCGAGCCCATCGAGGAAAAGTTCGCGAGTCAGAACCGGATTCTGCGCGAGCGGATGCGCGCGGCGAACCACGAGCTCGCGCTCGCCATCCGGCAGGGGCGGCCTGACTCGCCCGAGATTTCTGCGGCGGTCGGCAAGATTCACCTGCATATGGGCGAGCTGCAGAACGCTTCGATTGCGCATATCTTTGAGATGCGCCGCGTGCTCACGCCCGCACAGGGAGACAAACTGCTGCAACTCGCCGAACAAGGTCTGGACGTCGCACCGTAATTCACCCGTGGACCCGGACCTGCCGCTGATCGAGGCCCTGAAGGCGGGCGAGGATTTGGCGCTGAACGAACTGATCCAACGCCATCGCGAACCGCTTTTCCGTTTTGCGTTCCGCTACCTGCGGGACGAGACGGCGGCGCGCGACGCGGCGCAGGAGACGTTTGTGCGCGCGTATTTCAAAGCGGTTTCATTCAGGCCGCAATCGACCGTCAAGACGTGGCTCTACACGATCGCCGTCAACCTCTGCCGCGACCGTCTGCGCCGGCTCGGCAAGCACCGCTACGATATCCCGCTCGACGTGCCCGAAGACGACGGGGCGCGAACCGAACTCGCCGACACGCAGCCGATCCCGTCCGAGCAGAGCGCGCAGGCGGACCGCTTCAAAGTCTTGCAACGGGCCATCGACCAGCTCCCACACCGGCTCAAGCTACCGCTCATGTTATGCTCCCTCGAAGGCAAAAGCCAGAAGGAGGCCGCGGAAATCATGGGCACGACCCCGAAGGCCGTGGAGCTGCGCATCCACCACGCGAAGGTGAAGCTGCGCGACTTGCTCGGCGATTTGCAGCGATAGGTCGGATGGGGCGATTTCGATTGGTCGCGGGCGGTGCGACTACCAGCGGGAAGAGTTTTTCCACTTCAGGTCGGCGAGCAGATCCTCGACCACGCTCTGCGGTCGCTCGCCGCTGGCGAAACGCGCGGGTGCGCGTTGGAACATATCCACGCACATCGGGCAGCACAGCGCGAACGGGCGCCGGTCGTGATAGATGTGAGTCACTCCGCTCGTGCCGGCGACGGCTTTGCCGCAGACGACACACGTCTCTGCACCGGAATCATCGGAAGTATTCATGGCTGAACGGGTCGACGTTTGCCGGCACGTCGTTGTGCGACGGGACGGGAGTAATTCTCGCCGTCTCCAAGAGTGCATCGAGGAACACGACAAAAAGACCGGCGCATTCCTGGCAGCACCGCACACCGATTCTGGAGCCAGCGGTGCCGACCGAGAACTCTCTGTCGGGCGCGAGTCGTGTGTCGCACAGAGCGCAGTTCGCCGCCGCACGCGGTTGTGCTCTGGGAATGCATCGGTGGGAAATTCCGGTTTTCATGGGGAAGCTAACTCGCCCGGCGGGACGGGGTCCGGCGCCGGCAGACTGCGTTTGCGCCACAGGAAGAAAATCGCGGGATAGACGAGGAGTTCCATCAGCGTCGAAGTGACCACGCCGCCGACCATCGGCAGCGCGATGCGTTTCATCGTGTCGGCTCCGGTGCCGTGACTCCACAAGATCGGCAGGAGACCAGCGATGATGACGGCGGCCGTCATCGCCTTCGGGCGCACGCGCTTCACGGCTCCGTGATAGATCGCATCGCGCAGACCGGCGGTCGAGGTGAGCAGACCTTTCTTTTTCCAGTCCTCGTAGGCGAGATCGAGATAGAGCAGCATCACGACGCCGGTCTCGGCGTCGAGGCCGGCAAGGGCAATGATGCCGACCCACACCGCTACACTCATGTTGTAGCCGGCCAGGTGCAGCGCCCAGAACGCCCCGACCAGCGAGAACGGCACCGCGAGCAGCACGATGGACGTTTTGATCCATGACTGCGTGTTCAGGTAGATGATGAAGATAATGATCAGGAGCGTAAGCGGCACCACGATCATGAGCCGCGCCTTGGCGCGCTGCATGTATTCATACTGGCCGCTCCAGAAAATGCTGTAGCCGGTCGGCACCTTGATTTCGCCGCTGCGGATCGCGTCGTTCACGGTGCGCTGCGCGCCGCGCACGTAGTTGCCGATGTCCACGCCCTGCACATCGACGTAGATCCATGCGTTCGGCACGGCGGCTTCGCTCTTCACGCCCATCGGGGCGGCGACCACGCGCACGTTCGCGAGCTGGCTCAACGGCACCTGGGCCATCGTTGCGCCCCCGGCGCCGCCCATCCCGCCGGCTTTCGCGCCCGCCTTCACCGGAATCAGAATTTCGCGGAGGGCTTCGAGATTTTCGCGGTAGTCGCGTTCGTAGCGGAGAATCACGCCGTAGCGTTCGAGACCCTCGACGGTCGTCGTCAGCGGCATCCCGCCGAGCGCGACCTGCAAGGTTTCCTGCACCTCGCCGACGGTGAGGCCGTAGCGGGCGATGGCGTCGCGATCGATGTCGAACTCGACGTAGTTGCCGCCCATCACGCGTTCGGCAAACACGCTGCTCGTGCCGGGTGCGCGCCGGATCACGCCTTCAATTTCGCTGGCGATGCGTTCCAGCTCGCGGAGATCGGAACCGGCGACCTTGATGCCGACGGGCGTCTTGATGCCCGTGGCGAGCATGTCGATGCGCGTCTTGATCGGCATCGTCCATGCGTTCGTGAGACCGGGAATCTGCACGGCACCGTTCATCGCAGCCGTGAGTTCGTCGATGGTCCGCCGCCGATGGGCGATGACCTTCCCGTTGTCGTCCATGAAGTCGACGACGGGCCACTCCTCCTCGGGTTTGAGCATGATGGTCGTCTCGATCATGTCCATTGGCGCGGGGTCGGTCGCGGATTCCGCCCGCCCGATCTTGCCGAAGACGTGATGCACCTCGGCAAACGATTTGATGATCTGGTCGGTCTGCTGGATGATTTCCCGCGCCTTCGTCGGCGAGATGCCGGGGAACGTCGTCGGCATGTAGAGCAGGTCGCCCTCGTAGAGCGGCGGCATGAACTCCGAGCCGATATTTTGATAGGGAAACGCCTTCCCGAGCTTGAAGGCGAACTCCTTGGCCGTGCCGTCGGGCAGCACGCGCGACACCACCGCGTTCCACGGGAAGAACACCCAGCCCACGATCAACGCCGCCGCGGCGATCACGATCCAGCGATACTTGATCATGCGATCCAGCAGCGGGTGATACATCCAGATGAGAAGACGGTTCACCGGATTTTTTTCTTCGGCGGGAATTTTGCCGCGGATGAAAAAGCCCATCAGCACCGGCGCGAGCGTGATGGAGAGCAGCGCCGCCGCGCCCATCGAGTAGGTCTTGGTGAACGCGAGCGGCTTGAACATGCGGCCTTCCTGCGCCTGCAAGGTGAACACCGGCAGAAACGAGACCGTGATGACGAGCAACGAGTAGAACAACGTGGGGCCGACCTCGACGGAGGCATCGCGGATGATGTCCCAATGCGGCTTCTTGCCGCCGTCGTGCTCCATGTGCTTGTGCGCGTTTTCGATCATGATGATGACCGCGTCCACCATCGCGCCGATGGCGATGGCGATACCGCCGAGCGACATGATGTTCGCGCTCAGTCCCTGCCCAAACATGATCAGAATCGAGGCGAGCACGGCAATCGGCAGGATGATGATCGCCACAAGCGAGCTGCGCAGGTGCATCAGGAAGACGAGGCACACGAGGGCGACGACGACGCTTTCCTCGATGAGCTTCTCCTTGAGGGTGCGCACCGCGCGGTCGATCAGCGCGGTGCGGTCATAGGCCACCGAATAGGTGACGCCTTCGGGCAGGCTTTTCATCGCCTGGTCGAGCTTGGCGCGAACCGCCTGGATGACCTGGCGCGTGTCCACGCCGTAGCGCACGACCACGACGCCGCCGACTGTCTCGCCCTCGCCGTTGAGTTCGGCGATGCCGCGCCGCATGTCGGGGCCGAGCCCGACGTTCGCGACTTCGCCGAGCAACACGGGCGTCCCGGCCGGACCGCGGCCCACGGCGACCTTGCGCAGGTCCTCCACCGAGGAAACGTAGCCCTTCACGCGGAGGATGAATTCCTTCTCGGCCATCTCGACCGAGCGTCCGCCGACCTCGCCGTTGCTCTTCTGCACCGCCATCGCGACCTCGGCTATGGACAGATTGTAGGCGTGCAGCCGGTGCGGATCGACCGTGATCTGGTATTGCTTCACGAAGCCGCCGACCGAGGCGATCTCGGCGACGCCATCGACGCTCGCGAGCTGATAGCGCAGGAACCAATCCTGCATGGAGCGCAGTTGCGCGAGGTCGTGGTTCTTCGAGTTGAGCGAATACATGAACGCCCAGCCCACGCCCGTCGCATCCGGCCCGAGGCGCGGCGTCACGCCCGCCGGCAGGCTGCCACTGAGCCCGCTCAGGTATTCCAGCACGCGGCTGCGCGCCCAATACGGGTCGGTGCCATCCTCGAAGATCACGTAAACGAACGAGAAGCCGTAGAAGGAATAACCGCGCACCACTTTCGCGGACGGCACCGACAACATCTTCGTCGTGATCGGATAGGTCACCTGATCCTGCACGATCTGCGGCGCCTGTCCCGGCCACTCGGTGTAGATGATGACCTGCGTGTCGGAGAGGTCCGGGATCGCGTCGAGGGGAATCCGTTGCAGGGCGAAGATGCCGCCGCAGACGAGCGCCACCGTGCCGGCGAGCACGAGGAATTTGTTCCGGAGCGAGAAGTCGATGATCGCTTTGAGCATGGAGAAGGGGCGGTTCGGGACGCCGTGCGCCGCGGGCTTCGCGGATTCGGGCGGTCAAGTTGCGAGTGAGGCGGTTACTTTTTGTCGTGTGCGCAGGGTTCGCCCGCCGCCATCGCTGCGGCTGACATGCCGCAGTTGCCGCAGCTCGCGTCCGAGGCACCGGCGGCGCTGCCGGCGGGAGCGAGGCCCATCTGCGAGCGCAGGAAATCCTGGCTCGTCATGGCTGCCCCGATGGGCGGATGGCCGGGCGGCAATTGCGCGGCCATCGCACGGGCATCGAGCGGCGGTGCGACGAGCGCGCCAGTCTTTTTCGGCTTGGTGACTGCCACGTCGATCTCGTCGCCGCACGTCAGCATCGCGGTGCCGTAGAAAGGATTCTTGGTGCCGGCCTCCCGCTGCAACCAGCGGGCCTTCGCCATCGGGCACTCGAAGACTCGCAAGCCCGCGTCGCCGACAAGCCCGGCCGACCTCACGGCGTCGGCAATGGCCGAACTCAAGGGCGCGAACGCCAGCCGCGCGGCCTTGAGGTCCGAGGGTCCGGCGAGACCGTCCTTGAACGCGCCGAGCGGGCCGTGGGCCGCGTGCTCGTCGGCGGCGAAAAGCGCCGCGAACGCCGCACGCAGTGCCGGAAGTTGCACCTGATAGCCGGCGAAGTCGTCGCGGGCGAGCGGGGAGGCGGCATCGGCGGCGGCGAGCGCGAGCGACTTCAGGGCGTCCGGCGCGACGACGGAGCTTTGCTTTTTCATGGGCGCAGCCGGCGCGCTGGCCGGGGCCGGCTCGGCTGCGGCGCTCGGGGGCTTGAGCATCTTTTGAATCGCTTCGCGAAGCTGGCTTTCCGAATCGAGCATGAACTGTCCCGAAATCACGACGCGCTCGCCCGCGCTCAACCCACTCAGGACTTGATAGACATCGCCGGCGCTGCGGGCACCGAGCTTCACTTCGCGCGGCTCGAAGGCGCCGCCGTCCAGCGCGACGAAGACGGTGTTGCGCTCGCCGCTCCGCAGCACCGCCGTGTCGGGCACGAGCACGGCATCGTCGGCGAGCTGGGCGCCGAACCGCACCTCCACAAACATGCCGGGCCGGAGAACGCCATCGGGATTGGCGAGCACGATGCGCGCGGTGGCGGTGCGGGTCTGCTCCTGCACCTGCGGCAACAGCAATTCCACCGTGCCGTCGAACGTGCGCTCCGGGCCATAGCTGGTGCGCACGGCGGCCGGTGCGCCGACGCGGATGAACGGCAGATCTTTTTCGTAAATCTCCGCCTGCACCCACACCGACGAAAGATCGGCGAGTCGGTAGATGCGCTCGCCCGGCTTCATCATCTGCCCGGCGACACCCATCTTCTCGATCACCACGCCATCGGCGGGGGCGCGAAACATGATCGTGCGCCGGGCCTCCCTGGTCCGGTTCAACTCGGCGATCACGTCGGCCGGCACGTCGAACAATTGCAGCCGCGCGAGGGCTGCGCGCGTGAGGGTGCCGCCGGCTTCGCCTTCGGAACGGAGCGCGACGAGGTAGTTGAGCTGCGCGTTGTAGAGGTCCGGCGAGTAAATCTCGAACAGCGGGTCGCCCGCCTTGACGGTGGCCCACGTGGCGTTCACGAGCAGCTTTTCCAGCCAGCCCTCATACTTGGTCGTGATGTCGCGCAGACCCTGCTCGTTGTAGGCGACGGAGCCGACTGCGCGGATTTCACGGCGCACCGGGCCGTGGCCGACCGGCGCCGTGCGGAGATTCATTTTCTGCATCGTGGCAGCGTCGATCTGGATGCTGGTCGCCGTAGAATCGCCGCCGTCGTAAACGGGCACCATCTCCATACCCATCGAATCCTTGCCGGGCTTGGGGCTGACTTCGCCAGCCATCATGGTCGATTTGTAGAATTTCGCCTTCCGCTCACCTGCGGCCGTCTGGCCGGAGGAGTTGGCACGGATCGGCGTGAGTTTCATGCCGCAGACAGGGCAATTGCCCGGCTCCTTTTTGATGATCTGCGGGTGCATCCCGCAGGTGTAGAGCTGCTCGGCCGCGAACAGCGCGGCGGCGACGAACAGGCCGAGGGTCAAGAATGCGACGGTGCGCAGGGAGGCGTTCATGTTTGGACAGGAAAAGAAATCAGCGGGCGGAGAGTGAGGATTCGGCGAGCAACGGAGCGCCGGGCGGCGCGACATCGGCCGTCAGGAGCATCAGGTCGGTGACCGCGCTCTCGCGGTCGCGCAGCGCAGCGGCGCGCTCCACCCGCATCGCGAGCGCCATGATGCGGATCTCGGGAATCATTCCCGGTCCGTTCATGCCCGACTGATAGCCGGCTTCGAGGGTGGCGATGGCGCGCTCGTAGTTCGGCAGCGCCGACTGCTCGATGTAGGCGATCATGCGCTCGCTCTCGCGCACCATGTAGAGCATCTGCGCGAGTTCGGCCGCGAGGTTCAGTTGCTCCGCATTCACGCGGGCGACCGCGGCGTCGCGGCGTGCTTCGGCGGCGGCGATGTTCGCGGCAATTTTCTCGCGCCAGATCGGCAGCGTGACGGTCGCGGTCGGCCGCACCATCAGCGGGCTGGCTTTGAAATCGGCCATCGCCCCGAGCGAAAAATCCGGGGTCGCACCCTGCCGGGCCACGCCGATGCCGGCCAGCGCCATCTCCACCATCGCGCGCATCCGGCCGAGTTCGGGATTGGCCGCCTGCGCGCGGCGCCAGAGTTCGTCCTCGCTGGGGAGCGTCGT
The DNA here is from genome assembly GCA_016235555.1 of Verrucomicrobiota bacterium. Lineage (GTDB taxonomy): Bacteria > Verrucomicrobiota > Verrucomicrobiia > Opitutales > Opitutaceae > JACRKC01. The sequence goes on along the minus strand of JACRKC010000042.1, from coordinate 62,823 downwards.
CGGTGCGAGCGACGCCTGGGGCCAGGCCGGATCGGCTGCCGTGGGCGCGAGCCCCAGCGTGGACCTGAAACGAATTCGTGCGGCGTCGCGACGGTAGCCGAGTGCGGTGAGTTCCGAACGCACCTTGGCGGCATCGTTTGCCAGCCGCACTTGGATTTCCAAGGTGCCCATGCCGCGCCCGGTCGTGTAGTCGGCGCCCGCGACCGCGGTGGCCAGGTCGAACGCGTGCAGTGAACTTTCGCGCAATCGCAGTGCTTCGTCCACGTAGGCCAGCTCCAGCCACGCCTTGCGCACGCTGGCGGCGACCGCGAGCACTTCCCCGGCATAGACCCGGTAGGCCACGCGACTCGCCCCGACGGCTTCCTGCCCCATCGCCGCGCGCTTGGCCGGTGCCATGAAATCGAACATCAACCCCGGCATGAACGTCATCAGAGTGTCCGCGATGTCGGCCTCGAACGTGACCTGCGGATCGGGCAACGCGCGAGTGGGCGCGATCACGGAGACGGTGGCGCGCCAGTCGTGATACGCGGCCTCGATGCGCGGATGATTGAGCACGGCAAAGTGCACATAGTCCGTCAGCGGCGAATCGGTGCGTAGGTCCGGCAGCGGCGGCTTTGGGCTGGCGGGACGAATTGCCGTCCCGATCCGGGCGACTTCGGTGCGCGCCTGTTTTTCCGCGGCTGATGGGGCCAGCGCGCAGCCGCTGATCGCGGCAACTAGGGCGGCGCCAAGGCCGGAGAGTTTGCCGATGGTGCGGAGACTTTTCATAACGAGCTGGTGCAAGACTTCAAAATATTCAGGTGATCTCATTAGAGCGGTTCGCCCCCGGGAATTTTCCCGGAGGCGTGGGCCGCGTTCGCGCAAGCGTGGTCGTTGAACGGATGGCCAGGGAGTTGTGACGGAATCCGCTCTTCGACGGGCGCGGCGCAAACGATTACTTCTTCGCGGCAGGAGCGGCGTCTGCTTTCACCGCGCAGCAGAACGCCGCGCCTTCACCGCACATTGAACAATTGTGCTGCATCGTGTCGGTGGTCTTGCCACGGACCACGGACATCTCGCCACCGCAGTGATCGCATTTGTGTTTCGCTCCAATAGTGAACCATTCGTAGCGCCCCTTGCCGCCGGGGCCGACGTATTTCGCGTCGCGCACAAGGACCGTCTTGCACGCGCCGCAGACCATCACGGCGGTGTCGGTCGGCTTTAAGGCTTCGGCTTCCTTGGTGGTGGTGACAGGCGACGCACGATTCCAGAATTGCGGGCCTGGGCCGGCAATAGCTGAGGAACCCAGACTGATTGCGAGGGCCAGCATGGAGCCGAGCCCGATGAGGTTTTTGCTGAGGCGAATGGTTTTCATGACAATATTTGGTGAGATTGGAAGTTGGGCGATGTGGGGGACGTGACTACGCTTTCGATGAGGTGGGGCATGCCTCGGTGCAGACGTGAGTTGCTCCGACTTTTGCGACTTCGGTTTTCTGCACGGTCGGCCCGCGGTGGCTCGGCCAGTCGTTCGTGATGACCACGCTGGTGGTGGTGCAGAGGTGGCACACGCGTTGGGTGCCCGTCTGCACGGCGACGAGAGGCGGCCGGCCGTTGGACTGGGGCGACTTCATCGCTGTGACCGGGACGACTTCGGAGCCTGGGCACACCGGAATCTCCACTGCGACAGGTTTCGCGGGCTCGACGGTTGCCGCCTTCGGCTGGCCGAGCGACCTCCAGTATTCGGGACCCGGGCCGGCGACGGCGTTACTGGCGAGGAACGCTGCGAAAAGCAGGCCCAGACTGGGGCCTGCGAGTGAGGGAGTGGTGATTGATGTTTTCATGGGAGGCTGTTTTTGGACTGACGGTTGGTATCAAGTTATACGCGGGGAAAGGCTCGTCTCCCTCGCGCAATTCTTGCTCTTAGTCGTGCATTTCTTGCCGTGACCGTCGCGCGCGCTGCGCTCCGGTTCCAATATGGGAGGAATGCGCCGCGGAGCCGGCAGCGCTGCGTTCAGCGCAGGTGCCGTTGCAACGCATCGCGCAGCAGTTGCCGCGCTCGGTAGAGTCGTGTTTCCACCGCTTTCGCCGAGCAGCCTGTGGCCGCCGCAGCTTCGGCGTGCGTGAGATTTTCGTATTCGCAGAGCAGAACTGCGGACCGCAGTTGATCGGGCAACGCCTCGACCGCGGCGCGCACGGCACGGGCCATTTCGACCCGGAGCAAATCCGTATCGGGTGCAACGTCCGACGCTTCAGCCGAGCGGTCGCTGGCCGCGGCGAGCGCGTCATCTTCAAGCGCGACCACGGGACGCGACCGGCCGTATCGTGCGTGGTCCCGGCTGAGATTGAGCGCGATGGAAAACATCCACGTCGAAAATTTCGCGCCCGGCCGGAATTTCTCGCGATTCCGATATACGCGCACGAATGTCTCCAAGGCGACGTCGGCCGCGTCCTCCTCGTTGTGGAGATAACGGTAGAGAAAGCCTCGCAGTGCGGCCTGCCAGCGATCCATCAGCGCATCGAGAGCCTCGTCGTCACCGGCGCACAGGCGGGACATGAGATCGCCGTCATCGTCGGACATGGAGGATCAGCGGGCCGCCGCGAACATCCCGGCCGGATCGCCCTCCGTGATTTGCATCTTGATCATGTCCAGATAGCGCCGGCCCTGCTCGGGCGACATGCACGCCGCCACGTCGTAGGCGTATTTTAGCATAGAGGCGTGGCACTCGCCTTGAATCTGCGCCTGCTCGGCGATGGCCGCCGCCGCGGCCGGAGACCAACTCGCCTGGTGCTTGAGCACGTCGTCGAGCTGGCGGCGCGCGGCGATAAATCGCGTGCAATGATCGGCGCACACCGGGCGATACGCGTGGTGCAGCGCGAGCACCTTCTCGTATTGCGCGGGTGTGAGCGCGAATTCACTTTTCAGCCAGTCCAGCTCGGCTTCGGTGCCGTCGGGCGTGACGACGGCGACCATTGCGCGCCGATAACAGACCACATACGTCGTCGTGCCGACGGCGACGACGAGGGCGAGCACCATGAGCAATTTTTTCATCGCGCCTTGCCCGGGTGGGTGGCCATCGCGAGCGGATCGATCGACGCCAGATACTGGCGCGCGGATTCCACGCGGTATTGCTCGCGGGCGTAACTCGCGTGCAGGTTGGCCGCGGTGAAGCTCGCGACCACGGTGACAGCGAGCAGTGCCGAGGCGTAGGCCGGACGCGGGAGCTCGACCATCAGCCATTCGCGCAGCCGCCCCCACACTCCGAGCGCGTCGCGGGCCTCTGCGGCGGCGATCCGCTGCCACACGACGGATTTGAAACGAGGAGCCTGTGGCGGCGAGACCTGCCACGCGGCGAGCACTTCCCGTAGCTTGGGATCGTAAGTTTCTTTCATCGGATTGAGGAATGCTCTCGCCCGACGCGTTCGTTGGCCGGGCGAAGAGCGGTTGGTTTGGCGATTAACCTTTGGCGGCAAAAGCGCACGCCTGCTGGCAGCGCCAGTCGCTCTTCATCATTTCGGGCGTGCAGGTGACGACGGAAACGGGCGACTGCTTGAATGCTCCGATGCGCGGCACGAGCATCCGAGCGCAGGTCAGGCCCGAGCTGTCCGCTTTTGTCGGTGTCTGGGAGACCGCCGCCGCCGTCTCGACTTTTGGCGAAGGGGTTTTTGTCGCGGGGCGATTCCAGAATTGGGGACCGGGGCCGGCGTAGGAAATTGCGGCGCTGGCGAGCGCCGCGACCACCGATAGTTTTGTGAGGGTTTTCATGATGGCTCCTTGGATTTTAGTGTGAGCGTGTTGATCGTTATACGCCGTGGCCGGAGGAATCCCTTGGAGTATTTGGGCCGCCCAACCCAAGCCCCGGTGCGAGAAGAGGCCTCGCACCGGCACGGGAACGCTTTGCTTTCCGCGCGCGAGCGATGATCGTGCCCCGATGAAAGTGCCGGAAAGTGGTATGCCCGAAGAAACCTATTGGGAGTCGCTCTTCGACCTCCCGCTGATTTTGGATCGGCTGAAAATCGACTGCACGATTGAACACGTCGCCGAATTGGGCTGCGGCTACGGCACATTTACTCTCCCTGTGGCACGTCGCATCCGGGGAACCGCGTTTACCTTCGACATCGATCGCGCGATGATCGCGCGCACCATCGCGCGCGCGGCGGACGCAGGCGTGAGCAACATCAATGCTGCGCAGCGCGATGTGCTGGCCGCCGGTTTCGGGCTCGAACCGGAATCCTGCGATGCCGTGCTGCTGTTCAATATTCTCCACTTCCCGCAGCCCGAAGACCTCGTGCGCCAGGCTGCGACGTTGCTGCGACCGGGTGGCCGGGTGCTGGCCATTCACTGGCGCGCCGATCCCGCGACGCCGCGCGGCCCGCCGCTCCATCTGCGGCCGACACCCGCTGATGCCGAAATCTGGGCGAAGGCCGCCGGGTTGACCGCCGCCGCGACGGTGGACCTGCCGCCCTGGCACTTCGGCGTCGCGCTCTCGAAGTGACTACGGCTTGCGCCGGAAACGGGTCTCCGAATAGGTCACGAAATCCTTGCCCGGCTCCGCGAGCGTGAAGGTCTCGATGAATTCGTCGTCGCTGACGATGCGGTAGGTTTCGCGACCCCGCCAGCCGGGAGCGATGTTCTCGATGGCGGCGGTGACGAACACGAGCGTGCGGCCGTCCTCTGATATGCTGTCGATGAAGTAGTGATTGACGAAGCCCTCGATGTGAAATTGGCGCAGGACGAACTTCTTCGCCGCCTTGTCGTAGCTGATGTAGCTGACATCCTCGTGCGTCTCGTCCTGCTTGTTCTTCTCCTGCGGCGGATAGATCGACTTGTTGACGACATGGATGAAGCGGTCGTTGAGCGTGAAGGTGTATTCGCGCTCGGCTTTGCCCGTGCCGGGGTCGCCTTGGACGGTGCCCTCCCATTTTCCGTGAAAGCCACACAGCGGCTCCGGTCGCAAAGGCTTTCCCGCGTTGGATGAGCCGCCGAAATCGGGCTTGAATTAGTCGTCGATTTTACGGCGAGGACCGGGCGAACGACATCAGACCGTGCGATACCATTTTCATAGGAAAGCGCGAATAGCCGATAGAAACGCGGCTCCAGCCGATACCTCCGGCGGGAATGGCGCTACACTGGCCCGACTGTCTGCGTCGCAACGCGCAGGTGTCGCCCAAATCGCGCATCGACATCCTGTTAACCCGGCACGGACTCTTCCGTGCCTAATCCACTTACCCTCTTCCCTGCGACCAATGGCTACCGCCGACAACTCTTCGACGGCCGAGCGGTCAGCGTCTACTACGATCACCACCCGAGCAACGAGTGGGCGGAGCATACCCGCGAGGAAGAGCAGATTTCCGCCGTTTTGGACGGAGCCGTCGGCATCATAAAATGGAAGCCTCCGGACGGCGACTGGCGGGAGAGGAAGATTCAGGGGCCAACCGCCTGGCTGATTCCGGCGGGAACGCCCCATGCGCTGATTTGCCCGGATCAGGCGGAAATGGTGACACTGTTCATCAAGCCCAGCTTTGCCTCGGAAATCGCGGTGCGCGAAAAGCCCGAAGTCACGGTGGAGGCTCTCGCCTACCTGGTCGGCCGGGACGCGCTGATCGGGCAACTCAGCACCGCCTTTCGGCGACTCTGTCGCGGGCAGAGCGACCCGAACGCACTCTACGTCGAGTCCATCGGCACCGTCTTCGGGACACACCTGTTGCGCGGGTTGACCGACGGCGGCACCGCACCCGGTCAACGTATCGGCCTGCCCTCTGAATCCCTGCAACGGGTGACCGGATTCATCGAAACGCATATAGGCGATCACCTCGACCTGGCGTTGCTCGGCCGTATCGCCGGGTTCAGCCCGAGCCATTTCGGTCGGTTGTTCAAAACCAGCGTCGGGCTGACGCCGCACGAATACGTGATGCGCCGACGGGTCGCGAAGGCGGAGGAGCTGCTGCAGCACTCCGATAAAAAGGAGATCGAGATCGCCCTTCGCTGCGGATTCTCGGACGACACTCTGATGGCGCGGTGGTTTCGGCGCGTGCTCAATTGCCGGCCTAGCGACGTGCGAACGCAGCGGCTGCGGTGATTTTTGCCGATATTTTGCGCGGGACAGCCGATTCTAGGTAAGTTTGGCATGGTAATATAGGTAAGCTTCAGTCCAGCCGCGGGCGTTCAACCGCACCGCGTTCCCAACCAACCGCCAACCGTGGTCAACCCCGCCGCGTCAACGTCCTCCTCCGATGCTCCATGCCCCCACGCACCCATCCCGTTCGAGTCACAATTCTCTTCGATGCGGCGGACTACCGCATTTTTGTCAGCGCCACCCGTCAGCTCCGCCGGATCATGGGGCGTAGCGCCCCGGATGTGGCGGCACTCATTGTATTCAATCTACAGGGGCGGGATGCCACGGGCATCGCAGATGACTATCTCGACGCGATTCGATGGCCCAGTTCCGCGGGGCGCATCGTCGTGTTAAAGTCTTCTCGCCCGACCCCGATCCGGCCGAATCGGCGCGGGCCGCAGGCGGCCCGCGTGTCGCAGCTCCGTTCTCGCGGACCGGTCGATCCCTCCCGCAACTAAGCGGTCATCGTCGCATGACGTGGAGCGCCCAACGCGCACACGTCAGCCTTCGCTGGGACGAGGGCTGGCCTCGTTTGCCCGGGTGAAGGAGGTAAATGGCAAACGCCGCAACAGCGGTTTTCCCAGGCGGCGCGGGTGTTTCACCACCGCCTTGCCGTCCGCCAACGAGAGGAAAGACGTCGGCTTGAACCACGCTTCATCCGCCGGCTGCCAGTTCCGGGACGTCCGGCCGCTGCTGACCCCGCCGCTGTATTTGCGGATTTCGCGTCCGCCCATCTTCTCGGAAAGAATCTTCGCGCCTTTCTCGTCGGCGGCCCGGAAGTGAATCTGGGTCCGCAGATTCGCCATGAACACATCCGCTTTCCGCTCGGTCTCGAACGCGGCGTAGAGCGATAACGGCGTCTGGGTCGCCGAAATCAGACTGACGCCGGCCTCACGGAGTTCGTCGACCGTGGCGTGATCCGAGAACCCGTCCTCGGACACGAGCGTCGTTTTTTGTCCCTCATCGAGCACCAGGGCGATCAGGTTGCGCCGGCGCATCTCGTCGGGCTCAAGATCGAACCGCCGGAAGGCGTGCAGGAAAAAGAGCTGTTTGAAGAGCAGGTTCAAATATCGGCGCTCGACCTGGTAGGTCTGCGGAACGGAGAGGCAGATGAGTCGGCCAGCGTCGACCTCAGCCAAGCTGAAATTGGGCTCGAGCGAGCATACAACCTCCCGGATGTCCGGCGGTGTGTAGGGTCGAAGGTAGTTCGCGACCGTATAGACCGTGCCGCTCTTCTGCTCCGGCGGCTGCGCATGGAAATCGCTGAAATACTGCCGCTCCTTTTCCGCCGCCGGCCCCGGATGCTCGGCCAGTCTCGCGAGCAACAACGCCGTCTCCGATGACACGCAGATCGCGTCATGAACATTGGCCAGCGTCACCGGCAACTCGGCCGCCTCCAATGCGTGCATCGCGTGCGCGATCGCGTCCCGCGCCGTCTCCTTGAAAAATGCCTGACCACCACGCTGGCCGGACGCCGTGGCGGTATCGACGATGATCTTGGCGTAGGTGCTCCAAGGAACGGAGGCGTCCCCCAGAAGATTGAGCCGCAACGGCGGCACCCACTGGTCCGGCGGAATGTGGGTGGGGCGCACGCGGATCAAGCGCAGGGTGTCCTTCTGGCCCAAGGCCGTTGCCATCGCCGACAGCGGTTTCCACAAAGCCCCCTTGGAGTCCACCGCGAGGATGCCGGTGTCAGGCAAGGTTGAACGGAGACCGTGCACAATCGGCACCACCGCGCGCGCAGTTTTCCCGGTGCCGGTCGCACCGGTGATGAAGAAATGGCAACACGCTTCATCACGAGTCCATTCAAGACCCCAGAGGCGGAGCACCACCGCCAGCTTCCCCTCGAAGTGCGTCGTGAGCGCGACGTAGGTCAGCCATCCTCCGATTCCCAGGGTGATGACCGGAAGCCAATAGCCCACCGGCGGCGCTGCCGCGTGCCGGGCCATGACGGCGAAACCGAAACACAAGACGACTAGTCCGGCGGTGCGTCCCATCACGCAAGGAAGAGGATAACGGACGCCAGGACGCCAACGGTGATCCCGGCCAGAAAGGTGGCGAGGATCTGACGGCGTAACGCGGTCTGGAAATTGCGGGCGAGCGGGGCGAGGGATTTCTCCAACGCCTGGAGCCGCGTCACCGCGTCTGCCACAGGCTTGGAGAGCTTCGCGTCGAGTTGGGCCTCCAGCTCGGCCGGTTTCTCATCCAGTGACACCTGAACCTCGGCGAGCGCGTCGCTGACGCCGGCCACGGTGTCGGCGGCATTGGTGACATGGGCGATGCGGTCATCGAGGGCCTTTTTCATTTCGACGATGGTGGCCTTCAACGTATCCTCCGATTGCTTCACGCGGCGCCAATGCCACGCAAGCAGCAGGTAAACCGGGTCGGTCGGATGCAGCTTGTAGTGGGCCGGAACCCATTTCAGGTCGTCGGGAAAATGCTCGGGATCGAGCAGGTCCTCCGGTTTCGCGGGCGCGCTCACGATTGCAGCAGCTCCCGGGCTTTTTGGAACTCTCCCGTCATGCGGTCGTGATACCGCTCGCAGCGGGAGCGATCCAGCAGGTGCAAGGCGTCGGATCGCCGGCCGCGGCCCACGGTCAGGTTGGCCTGTTGCAGCCGATTCTTCGTCACCTCCGCGAGGCAGGGCACATCAATTTCGACGGCGCCGAGGTCGAGGAGACGCTTGCGCGCATTGCTCTGGCCGAAGAGATCGAGGTTGCCGCCGTCGCGGAGATTGCGGGCCACCAGCCAGCGGACCCGGCTGCCGTGCGAGTCGAGGAGTTCCGCGATCTGTGAGTTCGCGTCCTTGTCGTCGGTCGCGATCACGGCGAACACGAGCACGCAGCCAAACTCCTCCTGCAACTCGGGCAGTCGCGTCTCGTCGAGGTAAGCGATTACTTTGCTGCCGCCGGTGGCGCGGTTGTCGACGAGGACGACATCCGTCTCGGGAAGGACATGGACGATTCGGTCGAGCACACCGAGTTTGTCGGCGTCGACATCTGTGTCGATGAACTCGGCCTCGGGCACCAGTCGGTTGAACGTCGAATTCGCGTGGTCGAGGTCGAACGCCTTCACGCGCACGCCGGCGTCGGTCAGGTAGTCGTGGAGCAAGGTGGCGACAAAGCTTTTGCCGATACCGCCCTTGTCCTGGGGAAAGAGAATGATGCGTTTAGTGGGCATGGTTTGTGAGGACGGTTCAGTAGTTGTCGCGGGCGATCTTCGGTCCGCGACGGCCGGCGCCGAGGTCGCCTGAAGGCGGAGTGACCGCCGGTGGAAGCGAGTTGGAAGCAGGTGCCGGGGCGGTCGCGCGGGCCGTGGCCCGGTGCTCGCGGCGGATGCGTTCGATCTCGGCCTTGGTGAATTGGCTGCGGCAGTAAACGCCGACGCCGGCCGGCGAAACTTTGATGCCGTGAACGGAGAGCGTCGCCGCGATTTGTTCATAACTCATGAACTTCGCCCTCCAGACGAGCAGCACATCGCGGTAAGGCCCGAGCAGCCCTCGGTGGTGCGCTGCCGGGTCGTAATTCCGGGCGTCCTCCATGAGGCGGGCGTGAAGTTCGTTGGTATCTGCCATAGCCAGGACGTTACCTTCGTATGGCTTTAAGTAAATCGAAAAAAGATTTCGTATGGTCGCTAGAAAGTAGTGGCGAAGTAGCGGTCGAGTAGTGGTGAAGTAGTGGTGAAGTGGCGATGTAGTGGTGGCGGATCGAGAAAATCCTAGCGGACGCTAGGGGTGGCGTGTCCTCGGATTTATGGGTAGAACATGCGGCTGGTGCCGCTCTTCTGTGTCTTGAGTGAGATGTCGGAGTGCTATGACTGAAGGGTGGCGGCCGGGTCACTCAATGGCTCGATTATGGGCTTTCTTGATGGCTCGTTATGGTGTTTAGACTCGCCAGCGTATGGTTTTTAGCCATAGTCCGAATCATGGTGAGATTCGATAAACCCTGTGTGCTTGCGAACGGTGCCGTGGAGTATTTTCGAGAGCACATGGCCGTGGGTGATTATCTCACTCAGCAAGGAAAGGTGGAGATGACTTGGCAGGGTCAGGGTGCCAAACGCCTTGGATTGGAAGGTGTGTGTGAGCTGGCCCACTTCACCAATCTTTGTGCCGGCCTGCATCCTGTCACCGAAGCGAAGCTCATGGTGCGGAATAAGGGTGAAAACCGGCGGGTCTGCTACTTTGGCCAGATTTCGCCACCCAAGGATGTGTCCGTGCTGCATCTCGTCGGTGGTGACGAACGGATCGGACAGTGGTGGCGGGAAGCCGTGGCCGAGACGCTCAAGGAGGCCGAGGCCCTGACGGCGACGCGGGTGCGGCGCGACCGCCAAAACTTCGACCGGCGCACGGGAGAAATGGTCGCGGCGGTAGTCACCCATGACGCCAACCGCGCGCTCGACCCTCAGTTGCATACCCACGTTTGCGTCATGAACCTCACTTACGACGCGAGCGAAGGCCGGTGGAAAGGCGTCCAGCCGTCGGGATTCTACCGGCATCAGGGCTACCTGCGGGAAGTCTGCTACAACAAACTCGCGACGCTGATGACGGCCGCGGGGTATGAGTTGGAATCCGGCCAGCGCATCGGTTTCGCGGTCAAGGGCGTCCCGCCCGCCCTGCGCGAGATGTTTAGCAAACGTCGGCGAGCCATTCTCCGAGAGGCGGCTGCGACCGGAAACCAATCCCAGGATGGACTACAGGCTATCGCCGTCCGGAGCCGCGCCGAAAAAACCAAAGCCACCGCGGCTTCGTTGCGTGCGGGATGGCTCGTCGAGGCCGGCGAGCACCTGGACGCGTTGCGGGCCGTCGTGGCGCGTGCCGCCGGGGTCTCAATCGGTTCCGCGCCGACCACGCCGGTCGAAGCCTTGCGCTCCGCCGAAGCCCACGTCTTTGAGCGCAAGTCGGTCGTCGATGACCGAATGCTGCTGCGGGAAGCGCTCGTGGCCGGTCGCGGTTGCGTGAGCCTCGATGCGCTGAAACGCGCGATGGTCAGTCGCGAGCGGTCGGGCGATCTGGTGCGGGTCGACGAAGAAATTGCCTCGCGCGACGCCCTGGACGCCGAACGGGAATTCACCGGCTGGGCGAACGGGCAACTCAAGGCCCGCAAGCGGTTCGGCTCTGCGCCCGGCCGGATGGACCTTGGTGCCGATCAAGCTGCCGCGGTGCGAGGCGTCCTCGGCTCCACTTCCGGCGTGGTGATCCTTCAGGGCGACGCTGGCACTGGCAAAACCACTTGCCTCAAATCCGTAGTCGCGGGCGTTGAGCAGGCAGGCGGCCGGGTGTTTGGGTGCGCCCCCTCTTCCGGCGCAGCAGACGTCCTGCGCCGGGAACTCACTCCGGAGGCCGATACGCTGCAGCAATTGCTCGCCAACGAGACGCTGCAACAGGCAACGAAGGGGCGTGTTCTGATCGTGGACGAGGCCGGGCTCGTGTCGGTGCGGCAGATGCGCGACCTCTGCCGGCTGGCCGCTCGCAATGACAACCGGTTGCTCCTTGTCGGAGACATCAAGCAACACACCTCGATCGAGGCGGGCGACGCGATCCGTTGCCTTCAGGAATTCGCCCGCGTGCCGGTCTTCCATCTCACCGAGATTCGCCGCCAGAAGGACCCGGCATACCGCAAGGCGGTCGCCCGGCTGGCGCGGGGCGATGCCTATGGCGCCTTCAACGAATTTTCCCGACTTGGGGCCGTGCGTGAACTGCCCGAGAGCGGTGTCTTGTGGCAGGAGGCTGCCGCGGACTACGTGCGGACGGTGCAATCGGGAAAGTCGTGTCTGGCGATTTCGCCAGTATGGGAAGAGATTCACGACTTCACGTCGGCGGTCCGTGCCCAATTGCGCGCCGCGGGTGTCCTTACCGGCCACGAGCACGCCGTCAGAACGGTAGAGTCCTTCAAGTGGACGCAAGAGGAGCGTCGAAGGGTGGAGAACTACCGACCGGGCGATGTGCTCACGTTCCATCACACCTGGGGCCAATTCCGAAAATTCGACGCGGTGGCCGTGGTGCGGCGCGAGGAACGTCAGCTCGTGCTACGCTGGACCGACGGGCGTGAGCTGCGGATCGACCCGCGGCACGCCAGCGGTTTTGAGGTCGGATCGACCGACGAAATCTCTCTCGCGATTGGCGACCGGCTTTTGATTCGCGCGAACGTGAAACCGGCGGATTTGCGCAATGGTGACTTGGTTGAGGTCGCGGGCATCGCCCCGAATGGAGAGATCCCGCTGAAAGACGGGCGTGTGCTGCCAGCTTGGTTCCGCGGTTTTACCCACGGGTATGCCACCACTTCCCATGCCTCGCAGGGAAAGACCGTGGATCGAGGCCTCCTGCTCATGGCCGATGCCGGCATTGCGGCCGGCAACTTGAAGCAGGCGTATGTCTCAAACTCCCGTTTCCGCGAGAGCCAGATGATTTACACCTCCGACCGCGCCGCGGCCCGGGACGCCATGATGCGCACCGCCGACCGCAAGCTCGCGATGGAGATGGTTGGCATGGCCCCGACCGAAAACCCGTCGCCTCGGCGCTCGTGGCGAGCGCGCTGGGCGCCGCGTTTCACACCGTCAGTCACCCCGAAAGCCGCATGAGCATCGAAGTCTTTCCCGGAACCAAGCCGCTCACGCGTCCGGCGCCCCCGAACTGGGGCGAAATATCGCCCAACGGCGAACCGGCTCGCGTGGTGCGCTTCGCGCTGATCGGCGGCTGGGTCTCCTATCCGATGGATCAGCTCAAACGGTGGGAGCACACGTTGGGCGAACCCGAGCTGCTGACGATCAAGGCGGACCGCGACGAAATCGTCGTCGAAGGCCGCGACTTGGCCGAGGTCCGCGCGGCGCTGGATCTCTGCCGGCTGTGCGAACTGAGGGTAAACTTTCCTCGGTCGACCGGCGCTCGGCCCGGCCCCCAGGTCCGGCGCATCACGATTGAAACGACATGAGGCATGGCGCAAAAACGTTCCAACGATCCCGGACAACTCGACCTCTTCGCGCACTCCAACCATGAGCGAACTCCTGAACTACGGCCGGATGGCGGAGACCCATTGGCGGGAGCATTGTCCGCGGATGGTGCAGGACTTGGAGGCGCGGAGCCGGCTGGTCCCGGCACTGCTGGAGGCCCAGGAGCGGACGCTGGACGAGATGGAAACGCTGATGCGCCAGTTCAAACGCCAAGGCCTGAGTCCCCAGCAAGCGCACGATCAGGCGTGGGAACTGGTGCGGGAGAAGTATCTCCTGTTGCCGCCGGAGCAGCCGAGTTAGGTCCGCTCAATGCGGCCAACTACCGCATCACCGATGCCGACCGCATCGGCGAAGGCGGGCTGAAACAGAAATATCGGCAGAACGTCGCGGCCATCCGCACGCTCCGCAGGGTGCAGGCCGAATCCCGGCCGCCAACGCCAGAGGAAAAATCCGTCATCGCCAAGTATGTCGGCTGGGGCGGATTGCCGCAGGTGTTTGCTACCCCGGACGACGCGCCGCAGTGGCGAGCGGAGCAGGAGGAACTGGCCGCCTTGTTGGAGCCGGACGAGATGAGTTCGGCGCGAGCCACGGTGCTCAACGCCCACTATACGTCGCCAACCGTGATCCGCGGAATGTATGCGGCGTTGGATCGGCTTGGATTCAAACACGGTCGAATCCTCGAGCCCGCGTGCGGGCTCGGGCATTTCTTTGGTCTGATGCCGGAGACGATGGCCGCGCGGTCCCGCCTGACCGGCGTCGAGATCGACCCGCTCACCGCCCGGCTCGCGAAGGCACTCTATCCGGACGCGGACATCCGTTCACAGGCCTTCGAGAATGTGACGCTGCCGACCAACGGCTTCGACCTCGCCGTGTCGAATGTCCCGTTCGGCGACTACGCGCCCTTCGATCCGAAGCTCAATCCCCGCAAGTTCCATATCCACGATTACTTCTTCGTCGCCGCAGCCGAACGCGTGCGCCCTGGCGGATTGGTCGCCTTCATCACGTCGCGCGGGACCCTCGACAAACAGTATCCGCACCTGCGCGAGGCAGTCGCCAAGTCCTGCGATTTTGTCGGTGCGATCCGGCTGCCGAACACCGCGTTCAATAAGAACGCCAATACCGAAGTCACGACCGACATCGTGTTTCTCCGCAAACGCGCCGCGGGTGAGAAACCGGGCGGCGTCCCGTGGCGGGAGAGCCGGCCACTCGGCACCGAGTCGAATCCGATCTTTCTAAACGAATACTTCCATGCGCACCCCGAGATGATGCTCGGCAAGTTGGAGCGCGTGGAGCACGGCATGTATGGCCGGGAGGAAGTCAGACTCAGCGCAGACGGGCGCGATCTCGGCGAAGCAATTGCCGGGGCCGTCGCCATTCTGCCTGCGGGTGTTTTCAAACCGCTGACGGAAGCCCAGGCGGCGGTGCTACGACAGACCATTCCCGCACCGGCAGGCGTCAAACCCAACGCCTATGTGCTGACGAACGAGGGCGGCGGCGGCATCGCCGTGCGCGACGGTGACGAACTCCGCCTGTTGACCGATCTGCCGGCGGCGTTGGCACGTCGCATCCGACGATTGATCTACGTGCGCGACGCGGCGCGCGACTGCCTGCGCACGCAGGTCGAGAACCGACCCGACGAAGAGGTTGAGGCGGCGCGCTTCCGCCTCAATCAGGACTATGACTACTTCGTCGGGCAGTTCGGTCCCGTGTCGCACTCGGCCAATGTCCGCGCGTTCGCCGGTGACCCAGACCTGCCGTTGCTCCTCTCGCTGGAGAATTACGACGACGACACCAACACTGCGACCAAGACCGCCATTTTTCGGGAACGGACCATTCAGCGTCGCCAGCCGGTGCTGGCCGCCGGCGGCGCCAAGGAAGCACTCGTCATCACCCTCAGCGAAAAGGGCCGCGTCGATCTGGCCCACATCGGTCAACTGCTAGGCAAATCCGAGGCCGAGTTTTTGCCGGAGTTGGAAGGCACATTGTTTCTCAACCCAGAGAGCCAACGGTGGGAAACGGATGACGATTACCTGTCGGGCAACGTCCGGCGGAAACTCGCGATGGCGGAGCACGCGGCCAAAACCGATCCGCGCTATCGGCACAACGTCGAGGCACTGGCCGGCGTGCAACCGACCGATCTCACCGCCTCGGAAATCGACGTCCGGCTGGGCTCAGCGTGGATTCCCGCGCGGGATGTCGCAGCTTTTGCCGTTGAACTCCTGCACGGCCATCGCCCCGAAGACGTGCGGGTGCATCACGCGGCGCAGGTCGGCCTGTGGACCGTAGAGGTCAACTCCGCCATCAAGACGGGTGTCGCTGACCGCAGCGAATGGGGCACCGCCCGTGCGGCCGGTCACTCATTGATTGAAGACGCCCTCAATCTGCGAACCCCCACAATTTTCGACTACGACGACGAGGGGAAAGCCACCGTCAACGTGACGGCGACCGAGGCCGCCCGCGACAAGCAGCAGAAAATCAAGGACCGCTTCGCCGAATGGATCTGGGAAGACGACGCCCGCCGCGCACGACTCGTGGAGTTTTACAATCGGGAGTTCAATCACCTGCGGCTGCGCACCTTCAACGGCGACCACCTCACGCTACCGGGAGCGAGTCCCACCATCGTCCTCCGTCCGCATCAAAAGGCCGCCGTGTGGCGGATTCTCCAGACGCCAAATGCGCTACTCGCTCACGTCGTCGGTGCCGGGAAAACCTACACGATGGCAGCGGCGGCCATGGAGCTGAAGCGGCTCGGGTTGGCGCGGAAGCCGATGTTCGTCGTGCCAAACCACATGCTCGGCCAGTTCAGCTCCGAACTGCTGACGCTCTATCCCGGAGCGAACATTCTCGCGGCCGGCCGCGACGACTTCGCGAGCCTGCGCCGCCGGGAATTGATGAGCCGCATCGCGACCAATAACTGGGACGCGATCATCGTCACGCATTCCGGTTTCGAGCGACTGCCGCTGTCGGCCGAAGCCCGCAAGGACTTCCTCGACGGGCAACTCACCGAACTGACGGAGTGTATCCACGAGCACAAAAGTCGGATCGGGGCGTCGTCGTCCGGCACGCGCATCGTGAAGGAATTGGAGCGGGCGAAGAAGAAACTCGAAGCCCGGATCAAGGCGCTTGGTGCCGAGCATCGCAAAGACGACACCCTCACGTTCGAGGAACTCGGCGTGGACCGGCTCTTCGTGGATGAAGCTCAGGCCTTCAAAAACCTGTTCTACATTTCGAAAATGACGCGGGTCGCCGGCCTGCCGCAGACTGCATCGGAGCGGGCCTTCGACATGTTTCTGAAGGTGCAGCACGTCCAAAAACAGAACGGCGGTGCCGGCGTGGTTTTCGCGACCGGCACGCCGGTCACCAACACGATGGCGGAGATGTTCACGATGCAGCGCTATCTCCAGATGGACGTGCTGCGCAGCCAGAATCTCCAGCACTTCGACGCGTGGGCGGGCACGTTTGGCGAAACCGTCACTGCGATGGAATTGGCCCCGGACGGTGCGGGCTACCGGCTGCACACCCGTTTCGCGCGGTTCGTGAACGTGCCGGAACTGATGCAAATGTTCCGGTCGATGGCTGACGTTCAGACGGCGGACATGTTGAAGCTCCCGATCCCCGCGTTGGAGGGCGGCAAGGCTCGCATTGTGCGGGCACCGACCACGCCGGAATTGAAGGCGTTCGTTGCGTCACTGGCCCAGCGGGCGGAGAAGCTGAAACGTGAGAAGGTCGATCCGTCCGTCGACAACATGCTCAAAATCACCGGCGAGGGCCGCAAAGCCGCGCTCGATCTGCGACTGGTCCGCAGCGGCGCGGCGGACGCCCCGGAAGGTAAAGTGAATCAAGCCGTCCGTGAAATCTTCTCGATCTGGCAGGAGACCCGAAAGGACCGGCTGACGCAGATGGTGTTTTGCGACCTGTCCACACCCAAGGTCGAGGGCCGGGGCTTTTCGGTTTATCAGGACGTGAAAGCCAAGCTGGTGGCCCGCGGGGTGCCGCCCGACGAAATCGCCTTCATCCAGGATTTCGATGCCGATGCCGCGAAGCTCGCGCTCTTCAAGGATGTTCGGTCGGGCAAGGTGCGCGTGCTCATGGGCTCGTCGCAAAAGATGGGGGCCGGGACCAACGCCCAGACGAAGTTGGTGGCCCTGCACCATCTCGACGCGCCGTGGCGGCCGGCCGACATCGAGCAACGGGAGGGCCGGATTCTGCGGCAGGGCAACCAGAACGCAGTAGTCCGAGTGAATCGCTACGTCACCGAAGGCAGTTTCGACGCCTACATGTGGCAAACGCTGGAAACGAAGGCGAAGTTCATCTCCCAAGTGATGACCGGCCAGACGGTGGCCCGCCGCATCGAGGATCTCGACTCACCGGCGCTCACCTATGCGGAGGTCAAAGCCATCGCATCCGGCAATCCGCTGGTCATGGAGAAGGCCAAGGTGGATGCGGAGGTAATGCGGCTGGCACGGCTCCGCTCCGAGCACAGCGAGTCACAATACGGCACCCGTAGCCGGTTGCGCATGGCAGGAGAGGACATCGCCCGGCTGGAGCGCCAGCTTGCGGCGATGGATCAGGATTTGGCCGTGCGGGTCGACACGCACGGTGAGAAATTCCGAATGGTGGTCGGGACGAAGACCTATACGGAGCGGGCGGAGGCCGGGGCCGCGCTGGTGTATCTGGCGGCCGACCATCGTGACGATCATCTCGCCGGTCGGGCGGGCACCGTGGTCCTCGGTGAACTGGCCGGCTTCAAAATCGAATACCGCTCGACCTGGCCCGACAAAGTGATCCTCCGTGGCGCCGGAGAATACCAGGCGAATATTTCGCCGTCGCCGGTCGGCTCGATCAGCTCCCTGGAGCACGCCGCACGCTCCATCGAAGAACAGGCAACGCGGTGCCGGGACGAACTCACGCGCTGCCGGAGCCATCTCGTGGAATTGACCGCATTGACCGGAAAAGTTTTCGAGCACGAAGAGCGCTACCGCGAACTCCTGAAACGGCAGGGCGAATTGGTGGACCTGCTCGACATCGCCAAGAATCAGGCGGCGGCGCAGCAGGCGACGGAATCGACCGGCGATGTTGAATCGGTGACACCGGTGGTTCCGGACGCGGTCGCGACCGATGCAGACGAATCACCGAGAGAGGCGCCGGCACCTGCGGAAGTCGCACCGTCGAAATCAAAGAAAGGCACGCGCGTCCGTCCGTCGAAAACGAGACCAGCCGAGTCCGTTGTCCTAACCCATACTCTGGCACCAACCGTGCGACTCACTCCCAGTCCTCCGGCCAGACTGAGAATCGCGGTATGAACCCGGACCCTGAAACTTCATCCCGCTTGGTGGCCCCGTATCTTTCGGAGGAGCAGCGGATGAATCGCATCTGCGATTTGCTATCCAAGGCCGTGGTCAGCGATTGGTCCAGCCGCCTCGCGGAAACTCCGGGTCCACGGCCGGACTCATCCAATCCACGGGATCGCCCCGCTGAATCATCTGACGAAGAGCGGATTGTCGGATACTTATCCTTGGTTGGTGCAGCGAATGCCGCCCTGATTCGGGAGACGCTTGGACTGTCGAAAATGAGAGTCTACCGCGCCTTGCAGCCCTTGTTGATGAGCGGGCGGGTTGCCGCCTCGGGGCGCTCCCGCATGACGTCCTATGCCCTGACCCGTGCCGAGGTGAGGAAGATCGTCCTCAATTGATGACGACCATGAAGACGGGAGTGGTCTCCGGCCTTTGGGTGCCCGCAGCAATCTACACGCGGGTCTCGACCACCAAGCAACTTGGCCGGCGCATGGAGTCGTGCGAAAGCCAGGAGGCGATTTGCCTCGATTACATTCGGACGCAAGCGCCGGGCAAAGGCTGGGAGCACATCCAGACATTCACCGATCCCGCGTATTCCGGTGCCACCATGAAGCGCCCGGGCATGGAGGCGCTGAAGCAGGCGGTCGCAGCCGGTCAGATCCGGGTGGTGGTGATTTTCAAGTTGGAGCGAGTGCTGCGGTCGACGGACGAATGGGCGCCGTTCCGCGCGTTTCTGAGCCAGCACAAGTGCGAACTGGCGAGTGCGATGGAGGACATTTCGGAGAAGACCGCACTTGGGCGCCTGAAGAACAATCTGCTCGTCA
The DNA here is from genome assembly GCA_016235555.1 of Verrucomicrobiota bacterium. Classification (GTDB taxonomy): domain Bacteria; phylum Verrucomicrobiota; class Verrucomicrobiia; order Opitutales; family Opitutaceae; genus JACRKC01. Next base: position 43,668 of record JACRKC010000042.1, on the reverse strand, counting down.
GTGTCTCCGAATACGACCGGCTGAACATCGCCGAAAAGGTCCGGGCGAAGATGGGCGAACAGGCCAAACGCGGAATCTGGAACGGCGGCAGCGTCCCCTACGGATATGCCTACGACAAAAACAGTCAGAAATTGAGCCCTCATCCCACGGAAGCGGCGATCGTGAAACGAATCTACGAGCGCGCCGCCGAACTCGTGTCGCTGACCGACCTTGCCAACCTCCTTAACGCGGAGGGCCTCCGCACGAAGCAGCGTTTTCTACGGCGTCGCGACGGCACTCGTGAGGTAATCGGCCAACAGCGATTCCGGTCGGATGGCCTACGGCTGCTAATTACCAATCCTATCTACCGCGGTGTCGTGCGGTTTCAGGGGGAGGAATATCGCGGCCAGCATGAAGCGCTGATCCCTGATGATCTTTGGGAACGTGCCAACGCGGCAGTTCGGCAAACCCGCCCGCGGGTCGAGGTGCGTGAGGACCAGAACATCCACCAATACCTCCTCAAGGGAATCTGCCGTTGCGGTCATTGCGGTCGCGCCATGATTCCGCAGACCTGCGGCGACAGCAACAATGCCCGGAAGCGGTATCGCTACTACAATTGCGGCTCGGTCCTGCGCGACCGGAAGCTCGGCGCGTGCCCGGTTGGGCGGTTGTCGGCGCAGGCGTTGGAAGGCGCCGTCATCGCCTTCCTCGGGGAAGTCAGCAAACACCCGGCACTGGTCAGCGGTGTGATCGAGGCCACCCGCACGCGCGCCAAAGGCGATCGCCAAACGTTGCGCACTGAGCTGTCAGCGCTGCAAGAGCGGCTCGATCAGGTGAACGAACAATTGGCCCGCTGCGTGGACGTGGTGGCAAAGGGCGGTGCGGGTGCGCTCGGTCCTGAAATACTCAAGCGCGCCGAAACGCTCCGGGCCGACCAAGATCAATTGGTGATCGAGCGGGAGAAAAAACGTCAGGAATTAGTCGCCTGCGACACCGCCGCTGTCAGTGAGCAGCGGGTGCTTGACTCACTCAATCGGTTGACGGCCATTCTGCCTAAATTGCCGCCCGCCGAGCAGGTGGAACTGGTGCGCCTTTTCGTCGACCGCGTCGAAATCCGCGAACCGGCTCGAACGCAATTTGGCGCGGCCATCGACGGTCGGGAGTCCAACCGCGTTCTGGCGGTGCGGATGAAGCTGCACCTGCCGCGGCTGGTTGAAGGTATCGAAAAAGCCGACCAAGCGGGCCGGAAGGGGATAAGCGCCTTCCGTCCGATCACCGCACGCGGAGTCCAATTCGAGGCGAAGGTGGACTTCTCCCAGGCGTTGCGTGGAGTGGTTACGCTGGTTGCGCCGTTTCATCATCCGGTGCGGATTTCGGGTCGCAGCCTTGTGGCCGCACAGCTGAAGCAGGCGAAGGAGCCCGGCGAAACGCAGCACCTAGTCGTTCGCGCGCAATATTGGCAACGGCTCTTGGAGAGCGGTCAGACGGCGAACCGCGTCGCACTGGCCAAACGATTCGGGGTCACCCCGGGAGCCGTCACCCGCACCCTGAAGATGATCCAGCTTTGTCCTGAGATCCAGAACTTCCTCGGCGCGCTGAAAGACAAGGATGCGCTCCGGCACTTTGGCCTAAAGCGCGTCGGAGCGCTGGCAGACCTGAGTCGGGCGGAGCAACTCGCGGCTTTCGAGCGCATCCGCCGGGCATTCGCCCAACCGACACCGGAGCTGGTAGCGGGGGAACCGCTCAAAACGTTCCGATCCGACGGAACGAACGCTGCGGGCGTCAGCGACACCGAGCGTATCATCGATTTGCTGCGCCGTGCGGGGCCAACTGCCCCTCGACGAATCGGAGCAGAGATACAACTTTCACTTGCGTCCACTTACCGACGATTAGCCGAACTGGTGTCGGCCGGCAGAGTTGCCTGCAACGGAAACACTCGAACACGCACATATCGCGCGGTCTAAACCTAGACGGTCGAACGAGTTCTTCTTTCTGAGCGATTGCAGGACGCCGTAGCCCACCCCCCACGAGCTAGTGTGAATCGGGGTTAGGCTATAAAGATTCCCGGTCCGAAGCGGTGGTTGACAAAAGATTTTTCGTGTCGATGGCTATAGTCGTGTCCTCCTTTCGCCACGTCGTTGCTCTTGTTTTGTTGGCCCTTTGGCTGCCAGCAACTCAGCACTGTGGATTGGAAGCTGCAGGATTGATTGGTGCAGATGGTCCACACGTAACTCATGAGGGATGTGCGGGGAGCAATTTCGATCATTGCACCCATGACGGCTGCAATGTGGTCGAAAGCGGCTTGGTAAAGTTCAGCAATGAGTCGATCAAGGTGCCGTCTCCTACTTCTGTCGCCTGCGCCTGTTTACTTTGCTTGCAGCTGTTTCCGCCGGTTTTGGCCATTGAGCCGAATCTCGCGATTTCCGAGTCCGTGTCTCCTGAGCATTGGGTGCCGGTCTGGCAGTTCGTCCGCCGCGCCGCGCCGTTGTCGCGCGCGCCTTCGCTCGTCGGTTGATTAGTCCCTGCGCGGACTGATCAGCCCTGTCTCCATCCCATCCCGCAGCGGGACGCCTGCGCGCGTCCGCACTTTCCGGGATGTTTTTCGTTCCCCGTCGTATTCCACCCATTCATTTTTTCATGAAGCCCACTGTTTCCACGCCCTCCCACCTTATCCGCCCGGCTCTCGGGTTGATGTTTTTCGCCCTCGCGGGTGTCGGACGCGCCCAGAGCGCGTCCGACGAAGCCGCTTCCGCCGTTTCACTGTCCACGCTCGTCAGCGAAATCACCGCCAAGAATCCTGAGCGCCAGTTCTATCAGGAGGAAATCGCCGCCGCCAAAGCAGGAGCGCGCATCTCCTCCCGCCTGAGCGACCCAGAGTTGTCGTTCGACATCGGTCAAAAGCGGCTGAAGGACTCCTCTGGCGCAAAGATCGGCGACGGGGCCGTCTGGTCGGTCTCCGTCACGCAAACCTTTGAATGGCCCGGCCGGCTCTCGCTGCGCAAGGCCATTGCCAACCGGCAGGTCGAACTGGCCGAACTTGGAGTGGCCCGCTTTGAGAATGCGCTGACGGCCCGTGCCCGCACCCTTGCCTTCGGTCTGTATGCCGCCAATGCGAAGGCCGCGGCGATCCGCGAGGTCTCCGACCGCTTTTCGGCCCTCAAGGAAACCTTCCTCGCCCGCGATCCGGCCGGCGTCACGCCGCTCCTGGAAACGCGGGTGATCGAAGCCAGCGAACTCGCTCTCCAGCGGCGGGCGACGGAAGCCGAACTTGCGGTGCAGGCCGCGCTGATCGAACTCAACCAACTGCGCGGCGCGGCAGTGGATGCGCCGCTGCGGGTGGCCGCGCCGGCCCTTGGCTTCACCTCCTTGCCCGCTACGTCCGATCTGCTGGCGGCAGCCCGGGAGAAGAATTTCGACTACCGGATGCGCTTGGTCGAGTTGGAGCAACAGGGGTTTGCCGTCAGCCTCGCCCGCAACGAGCGTTATCCTGGCATCCGCGTCGGCCCCTATATCTCTCGCGACAACGTCGGCGACCGCGAAACCGTCGTCGGGCTGGGCCTGAGCATGCCCCTGCCGGTCACCGGCCGAACCGGCGCGGCCGTGGATGTGGCCAATGCCCGCCGCCGCCAGACGGAGGCTGCCGTCCTGGTCGCATTGCGCGAACTCGACCGCGAGGTCATCACGTCAGCCCAGGTGTTTGCGACCAAGTTGGCCGAGTCGCGGCGCTGGTCGCCGGATGCGGTGCTTAGATTCCGCGAAGCCGCCGATCTGGCCGACCGCCACTATCGCACGGGCGCTGTGCCCATCGCGACCTACGTCGAGCTCCAGAACAGCTACCTAGACGCAGTCGAGGCCCTGCTTGACACCCAGAGCGAGATACTGGCCGCCGGGCTCAAGGTCCAACAGCTCACTGGCGTCGAACTCAACCCCGTCGAAATCAAGCCATGAATCCGCGTCCTTGGTTTCTAGCCAGTTTGGCCGCCTCGGCTCTGCTGCTCGCCGGTTGCGGTAAAAAATCGTCTTCAGAAGCCGGACATGACCATTCCGAACATTCTGAGGGTGAGAGGAGCGGAGACGGCGGCGTCGCGTTCAAGGAAGGCCGTGGTCTGCAACTCTCCTCAGAGGTGATCAAGGCACTTGGCCTCGTCACGGCGGAAGCGGAGGATCGCGCGCTTGCCGCGGAACTAAATGTCACTGCGCAGGTTTTTGCGACTAAGCCTCGGGCACTCGCAAGCACTCGTCTGCCCGTGGATCGGGCCGGGCCGCTGGAAAAATCCAGCTTCACCGGTGCGAAGCTCGTGCGCATTGATCGCACTGCCGCTTCCGCCACGCGGCTCGTCGATCTGATTTTCGAGCTGGATTCCCCGGCCGTCCATCAGGTCGGCGATTTTGTGACGCTCGCTTTAGCAGTTCAGCCGGTTTCCGTCCTCACCGTGCCCCGGTCCGCGGTGCTCGACGGCGCCACGGGCACCTTCGTTTACGTCATCAACAGCGGCGCCTACCTGCGCACACCGGTCAAGGTGGGTGCGCGTTCGGCCGACTTCATCGAGATCACCGACGGCCTTTACGCCGGTGATGTCGTGGTCGTGACGCCCGTCGATCAGCTCTGGCTGGCCGAGTTGCGTCTCACCAAGGGCGGCGGCCACAGCCACTGATCCCCTCCACTCCGTTTTTCAACCCATCCTTCCTTTTCCATGATCGACAAGATCCTCGAGTTTGCCCTGCGCCAGCGCGTGTTCGTGCTGCTTGGCGCGGTGGCGCTCCTATTCGTCGGCACCTGGTCGGCCTTGCGGCTGCCCATCGATGCCGTGCCCGACATCACCAACGTCCAGGTGCAAATCAACACCTCGGTGCCCTCGCTCGCACCCGAGGAGATCGAAAAGCTCGTCACCTATCCCATCGAGGTGGAAATGGGCGGCATCGAGAAACTCCTCGAAGTCCGCTCCATCTCCAAGTTCGGCCTCTCCCAGGTCACGCTGATCTTTCAGGAGGGCACCGACATCTATCGCGCCCGTCAGCTCACGGGTGAGCGCCTTCAGGCGGTGCTCGACGAACTGCCGCCCGGCGTCACGCCGAAGCTCGCGCCGATCACCACCGGCCTCGGCGAAATCTACCACTACACGGTTCGCTACAAGGAGGGCTTCAAGGCAGCCCCGGCTGACCCGGTGGACCGCTTGCGCGAACTCAAGCTGGCCCAGGACTACATCGTGAAGCCCGCGCTGCGCACCGTGCCCGGCGTCACGGAGGTCAACACCTCCGGCGGCTACGACAAGCAGATCGTGATCATGCCGAACCCGGCGAAGCTCACCAGCGTGGGCCTCACGGTGGGGGAAGTGGCCGACATCGTCGCGGAGAACGTGGCCAATGCCGGCGGCTCCGTGGTGGAGAAAGGCGGCGAGGCCGTCACCGTGCGTGCGATTGGCCGCGTCCAGACGACCGAAGAAATCGGCAATCTGCCGATCCGGTTCTCCGGTGCCCGCGCGGGCGCGCTGCGCATCAAGGATGTGGCCGATGTCGGCATCGGCTCCGGGGTTCGCACCGGTTCGGCGACACACGATGGTGCCGAGGCCGTCCTCGGTTCCGCCCTCATGCTGATCGGCGAAAACAGCCGGCTGGTTTCCGGCCGCGTGCATGAGCGCATTCAGGAACTCCAAGCGAAGCTGCCTACCGGCATGGAGGTGGAGACGGTGTATAACCGCACCGACCTCGTGAATTCCACCATTCGCACGGTGGAAAAGAATCTGCTGGAGGGCGCCATCCTCGTGATCGCGATCCTTATCGGCCTGCTCGGCAACTGGCGCGCGGCCCTGATCGTCGCGACGGCAATCCCGCTCTCGATGCTCTTCGCGATGACCGGCATGGTCCGCTACGGGGTATCCGGCAACCTCATGAGCCTCGGCGCGGTAGACTTCGGTCTGATCGTGGACGGAGCCGTGGTCATGGCGGAGAACGTCGTCCGCATGCTGGCGCATCGCCAGCACCAGCTCGGCCGCCTCCTGACCCGGGAGGAGCGATTGCACACCATTCTGACCGCCTGCAAACAGGTCGGCACGCCCACGGTCTTCGGTGTGGCGATCATCACCATCGTTTACCTGCCGATGTTCACCCTCACGGGCATCGAAGGAAAGATGTTCACCCCGATGGCCTTCACCGTGGTCTTCGCCCTCATCGGCGCGCTGATCCTGGCCCTGACCGTGGTGCCCGTGCTGTGCTCGTTCTTCATGACCGCGAAGGTGAGCGAGGAGGACAACTTCCTCATTCGCTTCGCCAAGCGACTCTATACGCCGGTGCTGCACTTCAGCCTACGGATGCGCTGGCTCATGTCGGCCATCGCCATCGGCATCTTCGCGGTATCCATGTGGGTGTTCACACACCTCGGCGCCGAGTTCATCCCGCAACTCGATGAGGGCTCGCTCGCGGCCCAGATGATCCGCACGACCAGCATCGGGCTCGCACCCTCCATGCAGATGCAGACCGCGGCGGAAAAGCTCATGCTGGAAAAGTTCCCGGAGGTGACGCACACCTTCGCGCGCGTCGGCACCTCCGAAGTGGCGACCGACCCGATGGGCGTGAACGTAGGCGACAGCTACATCATGCTCAAGCCGCCCTCCGAGTGGCGGAAGATCGACGGCCGCACCATCACAAAGGACGAACTGACCAACCTGATGTCGAAGGAGCTGGCCGTGCATTTCCCCGGCCAGAGCTACCTCTTCTCCCAGCCGATCGAACTGCGCTTCAACGAACTGCTTTCGGGCAGCCGCGCGGACATCGCCATCAAGGTCTTCGGCGATGACTACGACACCCTCGAAAAGGTCGCGGGCGAGGTCCGCGAGATTGTGGAAAAGATTCCGGGTGCCGCCGATGTGGAGTTCGACGCAGCCGGCAAGGCCCCGGTGCTCCAGGTGGTGCTCAACCGGCAGGCGATGACCCGTTACAACGTCCATGCCGACGAGGTGAACAAGGTCATCGAGACCGCGTTTGCCGGCGTGAAAGCCGGCGTGATCGTGGACGGCAACCGCCGCTACCCGATCATCACCCGCCTGCCGGAATCGGCGCGGCAGGATTTCGCCAACGTCGCGAATCTCCCCGTCCGCACGACCGATGCGGGCATGGTTACGCTCGGCCAGGTCGCTGACGTGAGTATGACCGAAAGCGTGAATACCATCAGCCGTGAGGCGTTCCAACGCCGCATGGCCATCCAAGTCAACCTGCGCGGTCGCGACGTGCAGAGCTTTGTGCTGGAGGCACAACAGAAGATCGGAGACGGCGTGAAGCTGCCTGAGGGTTACTTCGTCGAATACGGCGGTGCCTTCAAGAACCTACAGGAGGCCCGCACGCGTCTGCTCATCGTGGTGCCGGCGGCGCTCGCCCTCATCTTCCTGCTCATCTTCATGGCCTTTGGCAGCGTGCGTCAGGCATTGATCGTTTACACCGGTATCCCGCTCGCCGTGACCGGCGGTGTTTTTGCCCTCTGGGTGCGCGACCTGCCGTTCTCGATCTCCGCGGCGGTTGGCTTCATCGCCCTTTCCGGCGTGGCGGTGCTCAACGGCGTCATGATGATCTCCTTCATCAACCAGCTCCGCGAGGAAGGCAGGAACGTCCGCGATGCTGTCATCGAAGGCGCGCTGACCCGGCTGCGGCCTGTGCTCATGACCGCGCTCGTCGCCGCCCTCGGCTTCGTGCCGATGGCACTGGCCAGCGGCTCGGGCGCGGAAGTCCAGCGCCCCATCGCGACCGTCGTCATCGGCGGCATCATCACGGCGACGTTCCTGACGCTCGTGCTCCTGCCGACCCTCTATTGCTGGTTCGAGCGCGATAACCCGGCCGCCCGTTCCGCCGCCCCTGCGATCACCAACGAAGGACACGCATGAACCTCGCTGGTCTCTGTGTGGTTCTCTGCGTTGCTGGCGTTACCGGCTGCGCGACTTCTCAGCCCGTCGAGTTGCCACCCGAAGCGCAGGGCATTGTCATCACTCCGGTCTCGTCCGCCAGTGTGGCGGTGCGCCCTCCGCTCGTGCGAACTCGTGAAGGACGTCTCGAACTTGTGGGCTTCGTCACCAAGGTATATGGCTCGGAAACGACGGAGGGAACGCATCTCGATCTCGTCTTCCTGGATGCGTCCGCCGGGATATTGCAGCGCAAACCGGCGATATTCCATCCGGGAAGGCTCACTCGCGGCCGGCACGCTCCCAGCCGACAGGCCGCTTACACGGTGCAGATAGACGCGCTTCCCGTCGGCACTGCCAGCATCGAGGTGCGCGCTCATGACGCACCCGATCATCAATCCTAACCTATCGTTTCCTCCTCACCTAATTTTCGTCCCATGAAAACAACCCAGAAAATCGCGTTTATGTTATTCGCGCTCGTGGCCTCCGCCACTGCGCTCTTGGCCAAGCCCATCCCCGGCCCGAAAGGTGGCCGGATTCTTACCACTGATTCTCCGCACGTTGAATTCTTCGTCGAGAAAGACCGCACTGTCACTGTTTCGTTTTACGACAAGGCGCTCAAACCGATTGCCCTTTCCGGGCAGGTCGTCACCGCGACCGCCGAAGCCAAGAGCGGCAAGGTGAACCTGGCCTTCACGGAGAAGAACGGCGCGTTAGTGTCAAAGGCCGCGTTGCCCGAAGGCGACGATTACACCGTCGTCGTGCAGGTTCGCGACAACGCCAGCGCAAAACCGAAGAATTATCGCGTGCTCTTTCACGATGAAGTCTGCGGCGAGTGCAAGCGCGCCGAGTATGCCTGCGTATGCGACGACGCCGGCAAGGGGCACGATCACGAAAAGAAAAAGTAATCCCATGAAAGTCATCGTCGCCTTCATCCGCCCCGCCAAGGAAGAAGCCGTTCGCGAGGCGTTGCACGAGTTGCCCGGTCTCTCTGGTGCCTCGTTTTCCGACGTGCGCGGATTCGGCCGTGGCCGGAGCCATGTCGGCGACGAGGATATTGTGGGTGCCGCGCCGCGGGTTCGCGTGGAGGTCATGGCCGATGATCTCCTCGCGGACAACGTGGAATCCACCATCGCATCGGTCGCCCACACCGGAAAGCGCGGCGACGGAATGGTCTATGTTCTGCCGCTCGCCGCCGCTCGGCGGATCAGCACTGGAGAAGCCGGGGCGGACGGCGTGTGATCGCATTACCGACGATATTCGGCCGAAAATGAGTCGCTTCCTGGAATCCGGGCGAGGAGCGGCGAATTCAAGAAAACGAAGTTCATGAGAATCTCTCTCACGCTCCCAACCCTTCTTGCTGCCGACCTGCTATCGACCGGCTGCATGACTTCGCCCCGCCGCAACACAGCGATGGCGGTATCCAAATATGGCGCGGACACCACCGTGGTCGGTAAACTGGGGCGGGGACGCCAGCTCAGTTTGGCTGACCTTGAAGAACGCGGCCGACGGGGTGTGCCGGACATTCTGATTCTCGCCCATCTGCGAAGTCGCGCCGACACCTACCGTTTGACCACTGCACAAGTCATCGGCTTGCGCGAGGCCGGGCTGGGTGAGGGCGCAGTAAACTACCTGCTGGTTTCGCGCGAACGCGTAGTCAGGCCTGCACGGCGCGGCTATCAGATCTCCTCCCATCGCTCCCGCGGTGATTTTGGCCGCTACGGCGGATTCAGGCATGGGAGTGAATATCGCGGAGCCCCTCGCTGATGCGTTGGCACGCGCATACCAAGTCATGAGCGCAAACAACCCGTCCCGACAAGTGCGCGCGCGCCGTCCCAAAGGGCCGGAATTTGCGCTGACCGGAATCTTCATCGGGATTGTCGTCGGATGGGCGGTCGGTCTTGGCATCGAAATACTCATCAAGCCGAATATGATTTTTATGGTGGGAACGGGTCTCGCCGGCCTCGGGTTGGGAGCCGGTTTCGAGGCGATTCGATTCTTGTGGCGGACGCGCCGCTCCGTCACTGGCAAGCGGACCGAATACTGATTCAATCGTCATGAATACAGCCGATGAGTCTAAAAAAAATGCGGACGCTCCCGACTCACGTGGAAAACACGGGGCAACCGGAGTTCCTCACAGCGAACCTCAAAGCACAAAACACGAGTTGGGTCGTGATGACCACGCGGGCCACAACCATACCGAACACGAAGGGCACACACACGGGAACAGTCGTGCGGAATCAATCAGCCTTGTTATTTCAGGTGTGCTTGTGTCTGCCGGCTTGCTTGCCGGCTGGTTGAAAGCCCCGGGGCTGGTGGTCGAAGGGGGCTCCATCGCGGCAATGGGCGCCGGGGGCTGGTTTCTCATGCCGAAGGCTTGGGCTGCGGTCCGCAGATTCCGCCCGGACATCAATCTGCTTGTGGTGATCGCCGCCGTCGGTGCCTCGATCATCGGCGAATGGGTCGAGGCCTCAGCCGTGGTGTTCTTGTTTGGTGTGGCCGAGTGGCTCGAAGGCTGGGCGGACCGGCGTGCCCAGCGCGCCACCCGGGCCTTGCTCGAACTCGCCCCGCAAACCGCCCGGATGATGCGCGACGGCCGTCTGGTCGAGGTGCCGGTGGATCAGGTGGGTGTGGGCAAGATCATCGCTGTGGCCTCAGGCATGAGCGTGCCGCTGGATGGCGTGGTCGTGACCGGGGAGTCCGCTGTCAACCAGGCGCCGATCACCGGCGAATCGGTTCCTGTGGACAAACGTGCCGGCGACCCGGTGTTCGCCGGCACGATCAACGGCGCGGGCTCGCTGGAGGTCAATGTCACCAAGGCGGCCGGCGATACCACCCTGGCGCGCATCATTCGTCTGGTCACCGAAGCCCAAGAGCAGAAGGCCCCGACTCAGCGTTTCGTGGATGTCTTTGCGCGCTACTACACGCCGGCCGTCACGGTGATGGCGTTGCTCATTTTCCTGATCCCACCGCTGGCGATGGGTGGCGAGTGGAGCGTGTGGCTCTACCGCGCCTGCGTTCTCCTGATCATCGCGTGTCCCTGTGCCCTGGTGATTTCTACCCCGGTCAGCATCGTCGCGGGGCTCACGGCGTTGGCACGGCGCGGCGTGCTGGTCAAAGGCGGTGCCCACCTCGAAACCATCGGGCGCGTGAAAGCCCTGGCCGTGGACAAGACCGGCACGATCACGGAGGGCAAGCCCAAGGTGCAGGGGGTCGAACCGGTCGGTTTCGCCACGGAGAGCGATGTCCTGCGCATTGCCGCAGCCATCGACGACCACTCGGCGCACCCGCTCGCCAAGGCCGTCGTGGCTCATGCCCATGAACGGCAGGTCGCCTTCACACGGGCGGAAAACTATCAGGCGCAGAGCGGACGCGGAGCCGAGGGCCGGGTGGGCGGACATGACTATTTCGTCGGCAACCACCGGTTCACGCACGAATTGGGCGTTTGCTCCGAGGACGTGGAACGCCACTTGGCTGCAGTCGAAGAACGCGGCTTGTCGGTGGTCGTCGTGGGCCATCGTCCGCACGACGGTTGCAAGGGGGAGGTGCTCGGCATCATCACGGTTGGCGATACGCTACGGCCGAACGCGAAGACCGCCGTGGCTGACCTGCATGCCGTCGGTGTGGCCGAAGTCGTCATGCTCAGCGGCGACAATCAGCGCACGGCGGACTACATCGCCCGACAGGTCGGCATCGATGTTGCGCGCGGCGATCTGCTCCCGGACCAAAAAGTCGAGGCCGTGAAGGCCCTCCGGGAAAAGCACGGTGTGGTCGGCATGGTCGGCGACGGGGTGAACGACGCCCCTGCGATGGCCACTGCCAGCATTGGTATCGCGATGGGTGCAGCGGGCACGGATGCCGCCATCGAGACGGCCGACATCGCCCTCATGCAGGATGATCTCGGCAAGATCGCTGACAGCATCCGCCTGGGGCGCCGCACGCTCGGCATCATCTATTTCAACATCACCTTCGCGCTCGCCCTGAAGGTGGTGTTCCTCGTCCTGACGCTGCTGGGCCATGCCAGCCTGTGGTTCGCGATTCTCGCGGACACCGGCGCGACCCTGCTGGTGATCGCGAACGCCCTGCGCCTGCTGACGGCGCCCAAGCCAGCTTCCCCCTAGTTTCCATGCGCCCAATCAGCACCCCTCGTCCACCCTTGGAAAGACGCGCCGCCGAGGGTGAATTGACATCTTTTCATCAACGCGTTCCCTAATTTTGTGGCCCATTTACGAAATCTCATTGTTGCGATTTTCGTCCTGACTCTGTGGTTGGGTGCATCTCAACACTGCAACCTTGAGGCCGCTGGAGTTCTCGGACGCCACGACGTCGGCAGTCCGGCCTGCTGCACCGAGTCGGCAGGGGGGTGTAGTTCCGATGGCTGCAAGATTGTGGAATCTGCTGCGTATCGAGGCTCCGATGCCATCGATCTCTCGGTCGCAGCAGAAGTGACGACTTTTTGCTGGGTGCTTTGGCGAGGCCGGTCGGTGTTATCGCTTAGCGAAATGGTCGCCGTAGCGGCCAAGGGGTTAATCGACCGGACGTATCCCCCCGTGCCGTCTTGGCATTTTGATCGGCGAACGGTCGCCAATCCGGGTGCGCCTTCCTGTTTGGTAGCATAGTCGGCCCCTTCGCGGGCCGCTGCTTCATCCGCCCGACTCTGGGCACCACCCGTTTTGGCCGATATCGACCAAACGTTTTCCGCCCGTATCCCGGGACAATGCTTCCGTTCCAAAATTCTCTATTTTTCGTCTGTAACCGGTGTCCTTCTGATGGACCCGCGTCGCTACCAACCAACTCAAATGAAACTTTCGATTATAGTTCTGCCGGTGGTTCTACTACTGACCGGATGCGTAAACTTTATGCGCACTCCACCCGACTTGGCTCACATTCAACGAGAACGGGTGAATTCCGGTAAAGTTGCCGTCCGTAGTTTCGAGATTCTTCGCGTTGACGGAGAAATTCTATTGACGGGGAAAGTCGGTAGGCTCTCGGACTACGCCGATACCTCAAGGACGCACCTCGATGTAATTCTCTATGCGGCCGACGGTGCCGTCATTCGATCAATCCCAATCGAATTCTCTCCTCGGCAAATAGGCCGTGGGCACAGATTTCCAGGGCGAGCAAGCTATCGGTTGCCGCTTGATCCGCTTCCTCCCGATATCGCTCGTATTGAAGTTCGAGCCCACGACAGTGAACACCCGGCCTCATGACGAAGCCAACCGAGGATTAGCGCCTATGACTCTGTTGACGCGTGCCGGCGCGGACGTGCAGTGCGCCCTGACGACTTTCGCACTTGGCATCATCTGCATGCCACGTTGTCAGCCGCAGGTGACCTGCCAGCAGTATACCGACCGGCGCAACGCCATAGTGACGCGCGGAAATCCGAGGCCTAATCCTGATCTGACTCCATGAAAACCATCTCAATCTTCGCTGTAGCATCCAGCCTCCTGCTGCTGGGGTGTGCCACGCCATTCCGGGCGCCGGCGGATGTCTCGCATATCGTCCTTGAAAGGGGGGACTCCCCGGTGGTCGTAGTCGAGAAAATCTGGCTCGAGCGCAAGCAAGGTCCGCTGGTCGTAAGGGGCTATGTGCTAAAGCGACTGGAGGCTACCGATACCACCCAGACGCATCTTGATGTGACTCTCTTCGATTCCAGCGGGCGAGTGCTTCGAACCACAGTGGAGCGCTTCGAGCCGAGGCAGATTCCACGCCGTCACCGCCGGCCCGACTCGGCGAGCTACTCGGTCGTGCTCGATCCGCTGCCGGCCGGCGTCACGAGAATCAACGTGACTGCCCATGAAGGAGCGCATCCCTGATGCCGCTTCAAATTTCGCATCTGAACTTCGCTCGCGAATTGCGGGCCATCTTGCCGCCGTGACTAACCACGCATCCCACTTCGCCCCTCCGCAAAAAGCCTGTAATCGCCGGAACACGATGACTCAAGTATCAGGTTCCTATCCGTGCGTGTTCACCGGGTTGAGGCTGCGCGTTTACGACGAATCATGAAAGTGCGCGACAGCGGCATGCCATCACGGGCCTATTGGGAGACACTCTTCGACGTTCCTGCGATTCTCGCTGCATTCGAATTCGGCCCCTCAACAGGTCATGTTGCCGAGCTCGGCTGCGGATACGGGACTTTCACCGTTCCGTTGGCACGGCGCGTTGGCGGCACAGTGCATGCCTTCGACATCGACCCAGAGATGGTCGCGTTTACTGCTCAGCGGGTAGCGGCAGCCGGCTTGCGCAATGCACGAACGGAGTTGCGGGATGTGCTGGCGAGCGACTTTGGCCCGGTCGCCGGCACTTTCGATTCCGTGCTACTGTTCAACATTCTCCATATGGAGGCACCGGTTGCTTTGCTCCGCGCCGCGGCTCAGGCGATCAGACCGGGTGGTTTCGTCGCCGTCATACACTGGCGCAGCGACATCCTGACACCACGCGGTCCGCCACTCGATATCCGGCCGCGACCTGAGCATGTATTCGGGTGGGCGCGCGAAGCGGATCTGACGCAGGGAGAAGTGCTGATGCTGCCTCCGTGGCATTTTGGGCTGAAATTGAAGGTTGGTGAGAATGGAGGGGCAGTTGACTCCGCCCCTAAAGCCGGTCTCGGGAGCTGAGATTGAAACGCATGAAACGCAATTTCGGCTCCCAGCAGTCCGTTCCAGCGCCTCTCTGCGATGCCGATTTGACCGATCAGTCGTCACCCCTCTCGTAGATCGTCGTTCCGTTACATCGGTTCATCTCACCGTCCGTTCAGTGCAGCCAGTGGTGGCGAAGTAGTGGTCGGGTAGTGTCGGAGTAGCGAAAGAGTAGTGGCGAAGTAGTGGCTGAGTAGCGGGTGCGTCCGATTTGCGCGAAGTCCAGCGGCGCAGTGAGGTTTCGAGTGACGTGCAGAACCGCCTAGTTGGCGCGATGATTCTCAGCAGGATAAGGCGAGTCTACTTCCGCTGACCAAAGCACCAGATTCTTCACACATCATCTGAAAAATCTCCGCCCAATCTCGCGCAAACAGGAAACAATGCGGCGATTCGCCAAATTGGCGGACTGCGTTTGCCGAATCCGAAGGGACCATAAGGCAGGACCGGACATGAAGGCGATGAGTGCCCCACCGGCACGTAGTGCTTGAAATAGGTTGGCGCGGCGGTGACTTCGGGAGAGGGGTGCGCCGGCCGGGGCTTGCTCCGCAATCCGATCTGTGGGCCGCCTGATTCAGGGCTTGACCGAAAAGTTAAGTGTCCTAGTCAAATAGGACACTATGGCTTTACTTGGCGACACTTGGACCCTTGAGTTTCACTCGGGAATTCCGGTCTACCGACAAATCATCCACCACGTGCAGGCCGCCGTGGCGGCTGGCCGGCTGGCCGAGGGGGACCAGCTTCCGACGATCCGGGCACTCCACGAAAAACTCGGGGTCAACCCGAACACCGTAGCGAAAGCCTATCGTGAGCTCCAGCACCTGGGAGTAATTACGGCGGAGCAAGGAAGCGGTTGCTACGTTGCGCCCGCCCCCAAGGCCACGACCCTTTCTTCGAAGCAAAAGCAGGCCAAGTTGCAGGATCTCTGTGCGCGTTTCACCGCAGAAGCGCAGGGCCACGGCATCTCCTTCGCCGAATTGGTTCAGCAACTCCAACGCCGAGCTTGACGATGGCCCTGACCTCTCGCGTCCACACGAGCTGGCAGCTCCTGCAATCGTCCTTGCGCGTCCTGCGCGAGCGGCCGCGCCTGATCGTTTTTCCGGCGGTGGCGGGTTTCTGCCTGTTCGCGCTGGCGGTATTTTTCTTCGCGCCATTCCTGTTGATTCGCCTGGGACGGCTAAATCCGGACATGTCGGCGGCAAGCCAGAATCTCGCGCCCGCATTCTATGCCTGGGGCGGTGTGGTTTATTTGGGGGCTATGTTTCTCGCCACGTTCTGCAACGTCGCCTTCTACCACGAAACCCTGCGGGCTTTCGCGGGCGAGGAGGTTTCGCTCCGGCGAGGCTGGCAATTCGCGTTCGGCCGGATTGGCGCGATCCTTTGCTGGAGCCTTCTCGCCGGCACGGTTGGATTGATCATCAAGTCAATCGAGGGGCGATTCGGATGGCTGGGGAAGCTCGTGACGGGCTTGGTCGGGACCGCATGGAGCGTAGCTGCCGTTTTTGCCGTTCCGGTCATCGTCCGTCGGAGGGACAACAACCCGCTCGCGGTGCTGCGTGATTCCGCGGTGATGCTGCGGCGCACATGGGGCGAGACGTTGGTGGGATTTGTCGGTCTCCAACTCGGCGGCCTCATGCTACTGGGCGCCCTGCTCGTCACCGCCCTGGCCGTCGTTGCGCTTTCGCCGGTTCTCCACCTGGGCGGGTTTCCGCGGGCGCTTTTCGCCGCGGGAATGCTGCTCGGCCTTGCTGTCGTCGGTGGCCTCGTGGCCGTTGCGACCGACGTTTTCCGCTGCGCGCTCTACGTGTATGCTTCCGAGGGTGTCGTCCCTCAGTCGTATACCCCCGAACTGCTGAATACCGGTTGGAAAGTGAAAAAGCCCTAACGTTTTTGCCGTCTGAACCTACACATCGACGAAGCTGCCCTCGTCGCCCGCTTCCGAGCCTAAATCCTATGAACAGCTCTTCTATATCCATGGCCGCGGCTGTTCGCCGCAGCTCCGCCGTCGTCGGAGCCTTTGTCGTTGCGCTGGGGCCTAGCCTGCTGGGCGCTCAGCCGAGCGTTACCATCGAACAACGCATCCAGCACATCGAAAACGCCATTCTACCCGCCATGCTCGTGCAAGGGGAGACGCCTTCCACCACCAAACTGATTGACCGTATGGCTGCGCTCCGTGTGCCCGGCGTCAGTGTTGCGGTGCTACACGATGGCAAGATCGAATGGGCGCGCGGGTTTGGCGTCGCTCGGATGGACGGCCCGCCCGTCACGCCTGAGACCCTGTTCCAGGCCGCATCGATCAGCAAAGCGGTAGCCGCCGTGGGCGCGTTGCATGTCGCGGAAGCAGGGAAGCTCGCGCTCGATGCAGACGTAAATCAGCACCTCAAGACATGGAAAGTTCCGGCGAATGCACTGACCGAGAAGAGCGCGGTGACATTGCGGAATCTGCTCAACCACACGGCCGGGCTGACTGGGCACGGGTTTCCGGGATACGTCTCCGACGCGATGCTCCCCAGCAACGTGCAGGTGCTGAATGGGGAAAAACCTGCCAACACGGCGGCAGTCCGGGTCGACAAGCTCCCGGGAACGGAATGGCGATATTCCGGCGGAGGCTACACGGTCATGCAGGTGTTGCTGGAGGATGTGACGGGCAAGCCGTTCTCGCACCTGATGCACGACTTCGTGTTGCAGCCCTTCGGCATGAATCGAAGCATGTTCGAACAACCACTGCCGAAAAATCAAATGGCCGAGGCGGCCGCGGCTTATCATGCGGATGGAGCCGCGGTGCGGGGCGGGCCGCACGTCTATCCGGAAATGGCCGCGGCCGGCCTTTGGACAACGCCTTCCGATCTCCTCCGCTTTGCGATGGGGGTGCAACAGGCGCTGGCTGGAAGCTCCAAGGCCGTGCTGTCGGCGGGGATGACGCGGGAGATGCTGACGCCGGGAATGAATCAGTGGGGACTCGGGGTCCAAACCGGCGGCAGCGCGGGTCATCGTTACTTTACACACGGCGGCTCCAACGTTGGGTTTCAATGTATCCTCGTGGCCTACGAGACCGGCGATGGCGCGGCGATCATGACGAACGGCGACCGTGGCGGAGAATTGGCGAAGGAGATTCTCCGCACCATCGCCCACGATTACCAATGGCCGGATTTTGGGCCGGAGGAGAACGCCGTTGGCAAAACGGCGGATGTGAAAACACTCGCGCGCTATGCCGGCGCCTACCAGATGGCGCCGGGGACGAACATGGTTGTCACCCTCGACGGAAGCCAACTGGTGGCCAAGCCGGGAAACCAGTCGGCCGTGCCCATCTTTCCGGAGTCTGAAACGAAGTTCTTCGCGAAAGTGGGATCGGGGAAAATTGAACTTGAGTTCACGCAGCCCGATCCCAGTGGCGTTCCCGGCCAGTTGGTCATGCGCCAGAACGGCCGAGCCCGAACCATGAACCGGCTCAGTGACGCCGGAATCAGGCAAATCGAAGCCGAGCGGAAGGAGATCGCGGATGCCAGCGCGGCCGCCGTCAAGCGCCTCAACGATCAAACGCCGGATCCCAGGACCGAAGCCGCGTTGCGTCGTAACATCGACGACCTCCTGCTGGGACAGCCGAAATATGAGAAGATGAGTTCCGGCCTGGCCAACGCCACGCGTCAGCAGCTACCGCAACTAATATCGAACCTGACCAAGCTTGGCGCTCTGCAATCAGTGACGTTCAAGGGCGTGGGGCCGGGCGGAGTGGACATTTATGAGGTGAAGTTCGAGCACGGGTCGACGGAATGGCGAATCCTGATGCAATCGGATGAAAAGGTCGCGAGCTTGGGGTTTCGCGCCCAACAATCGTAGACGAGACTGGGCGAGACTCTGAATTGGAGACACGAGCTTCGTTACTTCAGTCACCTTCGCGCTAGCCCCCACCGACTGTTGCTCGGTGCACCGGCTCACATCTTTGCCGGCCGCGCACTCCGAATTGCATGGAGTTATTGTTACCCACAGGCGGTGGGCCGGTTACAAGCCCCCAGACTCCGTCGTTTATTGATAAAGGTCTTGAATGAAACGCATGAAACGCAAATTCACCCCTTCAGGATGGTGCAGCCGACAATCAGGCGTGAAGATTTGACTGAGCCCAGAGCTTTCCGCCCACGAAAACTCCGTTGCGTTACATCGGTTCATCTCGCCATCCGTCCAGTGCAGCCAGCGACCGCCGTGGATGCGAACCGCGATGAGGCGAATCGGGAAGATGCGGGGAGGTAGGGAGTTGCGAGTGCACTCCAATTTCGATCAAAATGCAGTTCCTTCCGGCGGCTTTGAATCGGCGGAATCAGAACTGCGCCCTTGCGCCAACCAGTAGTGCCAGTCCGCGATGGCTTCTGCCGTCTCCTTGGTGACTCCCACGCCGCTGAGCTGCGCTAGGGGCACCCCGAGCGTCCGGCCCCGCCATTCGATTTCCACTTGCATCTCGCCGAGCGAATCCCCCGCCTCATCGTCATCGAGCATGGCGGTGACGGTCACACGTTCGCCGATTTTCAACGGCGAACCCCGCCGCGTGCGGATGCACTCCGCCTCAAACGGACACGCGAGCTTGCCGTCGAGATAGCACCACCAGCCCTGCCGCGCTTCGCTCTCGTTGTAACAATCGACGACGATCTCCATCGCGATGCGTTCTTCCCGTTCGTAGTCTCGCTTTGGTATGGGCATGGCCGTTGTAATGGATCTATTCCGTGCGCCCGGACTCAGTTGGTTTGTCTCCGAACCATGGTGCAGCTTCGCTCTGCGGCATCTCGACCACATACCCAAGTTCCCTGTAGCCGGCGAGTCGTCGTCGAAACATCGCGCTGGTGATCGCATGGTTGTGGTCGAGATAGTCGAAGATCATCGCAGCGTCTTTGGTCTCATGCTGCCGGTGGAGCCGGCCAGCGTATTGCACGAGCCGCCCCTTGAACGAAAGCGGCATCGCCAGCACCAAAGTATCCAAACGCGGAAGATCGAATCCCTCGCCGATCAGCGACGCCGTGGCAAACAGCACGAACGGTTTCCGCTCATTGTAGTGCTCATCGATCTGCCGCAGCACTTCGTTCCGGGCTTTCTTTCCCATCTGGCCGTCCAGCCTATGACACGTCACGCCGGTGGCCTCCG
Source organism: Verrucomicrobiota bacterium (assembly GCA_016235555.1). Taxonomy (GTDB): domain Bacteria; phylum Verrucomicrobiota; class Verrucomicrobiia; order Opitutales; family Opitutaceae; genus JACRKC01. The sequence continues at coordinate 24,041 of JACRKC010000042.1, read as the reverse complement.
CGGTGAACGCCGCCTGCAACCGTTCCAAGTAGACCTTGCGGTCCGCCAGCACGAGCGGGGAACGTCCCGACGCCACGCACGTCAGCAGATCGGCGACGATCAACTTGATCCGGTTTTCATCCTGCACCAACGCTTCCCACACGATATGGATTGGCGGTCGTGGCCTGGCATCGGGCGGCAGTGTCACGGTGGTGTGGCGAACTTTGACCGTCCGCGCTTCATCGGTCGGAGCATCGACCAGCGTGTGCCGGATTGGTCCGCATTGGGCGAAGAGCAATTTCTCCAACCGATCCTTGCGCTTCGGGGTCGCGGTGAGTCCGTAAATCCGCCGGCTGGGGCACGCCTTTAGCACCATCTCGAATGAAGTAGCGGGGACATGGTGGCATTCGTCGACGAGGACCACTCCATAGCCTCCCAGCGCCGCCGCCAGATTTTCCACGCGAATCAGCGACGGCAGCATGGCAATGTCGAATCGTCCGGTGAGCCGAGGCGAAGACCCGCGCCAGAGACCGACCTCCTTTCGCTTCAATCCGAGAAATCGCATGGCGGTCTCCCGCCACTGCTCCGCGAGCACCGAGCGGTGAACCAACACGAGCGCAGAGGCGCGGGCGCGTGCGATCAACGCACAGCCCATGACCGTCTTCCCCCCCCCGGCGGGGCGCAGAGCACTCCGTTGTCTTCCGCAAGGATCCTGCGCACCGCCTTCTCCTGCCCATCCCGCAACTCACCCTGGAATTTCCACGCCACGCGGGTCCCGGCATCCCGCGCATCCTGCGTGACCACGGTGGCACCGGCAGACTCCAGCAGTGCGAGGCATTGATCCAGCACGCCGCGTGGCAGAGCGAGGCGGTCGGCGTGCCATTCACCGGTGAAGAGAAATCGCGGGGTGTCAAACGTGGCGAACCGCAGCCTGAGCTTCTCGTGAAAGACCGGATTGGGAAACGTCGCGAGCTTCCGTAAGGCCGCCAGCAGTGGTGTCGGCAGTGATCGGGGCACATGAATTTGCGCATCGAGCCGGACCGTCACTTCGCCCGAGATCATGCCACCGCGGATTCGTGGATGCGACAGGTCCAACACCGCCGCGTCGCTTTGCAGCGCGAAGTCGTGTCGGTGTTCCGCTTCAGCGCCAGCCTGGAGAACCGATACCGGCGATCCGACGGGGGAAATTCTTGCGAGCAATCGGTCCAGGCTTTCCCGGCTCAGCCGGGGAAGCCCTGCGAGATATGACCACTGGTCCTCGAAGGTCACCATGCGGGCGTCCATGAAGAGGGTGTTTCCGCTTTGCCGCGGAACCTTTGCCAATGGCAATGCGATCAGATTTCCAAACCCGCCAACGGGCAGGGTATCCTGATTTGGAAACAAACGGTCATACCTGCGCGGAGTTTGCCACGAGCGCCATTCGATAGGAAACGAACGAATGCCGGAGCGCGTTGTGCGGCCAATCAAGCAGGCCGCGTGCTGGTTGCCGGGCTTTCTCCAATATCGCCGCGGCTTTGGCTCGCGCATCGCGATAGAGCGGATCGAGCGTGCGCTTGGCGCCGCGCACCTTTCCTTCCGACTGGGCAAACGGAGCAAGCCACGCCCGCAGGTTGGTTGAGACCGGGATCAACCGCCGGCTCGATGTCTTGGCGATGGCGGCATCCACCTTTGCGTAGCCGCCAACAAGATCGAGGCGATCCCATGTCATTCGGCCAACCTCGGCGTCGCGCAGTCCCGCGAACGCCGCGAGGGCCAGCGCCGGCACAATCTTCGGGTCTGCCGCGGCGAGTAGCTCGGCGATTTCAGCCGGCCGCAGGATTCCCGGCGTGGCGTGGTCAATCTTCACCCGTGCAGTTTTGAGCACTGGATTCTCGCGAGCGTATCCGCGAGATACGGCAAATGCGAAAGTCGTGCAGCGCACCTTTCTGAAATTCAGGCGGCTGATGGGGGACTGCTTGAGCCCGCGCAGCCAGTCGTCGATCTCGCGTGTCTCGATTCCAGCGACCTGCCTTTCGCCAAAGTCCCGGCTGAACGTGGCGAGCCGATGCGAAAGGTCCGTGAGGTATTGTTTCGATTTCCGGTCGGCGCGCTTTGCTGCGAGTAGCTCATCCCGCAGCGTCGAAAAGGTCACGGTCCGGGACAGCATCTGCGCCCGCTCTGCAAATAGCTGGGCGGCTTCCGTCAGCGTGGCCGAAAACGGAGCCAGTAGGGCGAGGCACGCACGGCGTCCACGCGCGGCGCATCGGTCAAACCCATAGCCGCACGCCCTTGGTTTTGAAGTTCAAGGTGACGCCCCGCCAGCCACTCGTGCGCCGCGTCTCGCGAAGGAAAGAAGCATCGCTTCCGTTTGCCGTTTTCGTCGCGGAGTCCGTCGACAACCCAGTTGGTTTGCGGCCCGCCCCAGTTCCATCGTTTTACGTGCGGCTTTGTCGATCTCATGGCCGAATCGACGTTTTTCGGATGTATCTGTCATATTATATTGTCAACGCATGTTGGCGAGGCCTTCGATTTTCGGCTCCTCGTTTAGCGTTTTTACGAGGTAGATTGCTCGGGGCGGGACTCGAACCCGCACGCCTTGCGGCACGGGCTTCTAAGTCCGATTTGCCAAGCCTACGCCCAAGTGAACTCATCCGTTTTGAGAGGACAAGAGCGATCAGGGCGATTCGCTCAAACGGACTCAAAAGGACTTAATCTGAATCGAAAAAGTGCCGTTGGTATAGGAGCCGGTTAGGAGCAATCTTGACCTGGTGATGAGTGGGCTACGTGGCACGTCGGTGGTCTTTCGGCCCCCGGCCGCCATGGAAACTACATCATCTCAAGGCGACACCGTAGCAACACTTGAGGAGGCCGCAAGGTTTCTGAAAGTCACGCCCGTCACGATTCGGAGACTCATCGTCCGTAAGAAACTTCGTCGTGTGCCGTTTCTTCGGCACATCCGAGTTCCGTGGAAAGACCTCCGCGTTCTCGCCGCTGGGACCCTCTCGTGAGGGGTCCCTTTTTTGCTGCCGTGTTCGGGTCTTGCCAAATTTTTCCCGGAAATCAGCGTGATCCTTCCTTCACCGCTCGGGTGGCGGAACTGGCTATACGCGGCGGTCTTAGAAGCCGCTGGTGAAAACCGTGCAGGTTCGAATCCTGTCCCGAGCACCATCTTAGGACTGAGCCTGCGGCTGGTTTCGTCGTTTCGACATTTCCAGCAAGTTGGCGACAATGGTCTTTTGGAAGCTCGCCACCTCCTTCTTTACCGCATCACAAAACTCTCTGGCTCCGGTGCTCAACTCGTCCGTTCCGGAGAGGTCAGAACGCTCTAGCCTACGCGTAATCGCCAAAGCTGCACCCAAACAGCCAGCATCGGTCTGCCCCCGAAGTGCAGCCTGAGCACTCTTCAACAACGGTAGCTCGACCTTTTTCGTAACATCGAGAGTCGAGATCATCAGGTTTAACGTGGCCCGGAGAACGAGTCTGCGGTCGCCAAGGTCATGAGCCCGACGAATCGCAGTTAGGTAAGACTCAACGCCAGCCGTAACGTCACCGAGCATCATCTGTAGCAGACCGTTCGTCGCCATTGGGGCGATTTCCTTCGCATCACCCAACCGCGATTTAACAGGCTCGAACGAAACTTTAGCGGCCTCCAAATTGCCCTGCCGCAGTTGGGCAAAGGCGAGATTGTTCAGTAGAATCGGGTCCTTGGGGTTCGCTAGGAGTCCTTGGTTCGCCAACACCTCTGCATCCGCATAGGAGTCGGTCAAGCAGGCGGCGTTGCTCCCAAGGATGAACGGGCTTCGTGAAAAGGGTTCTTCCAAGGCCCAATCTTGGACGATGGGATTTACCGCATCAAAATCGAGCATCGCAAACCGGAGCCAACCCAAGGCCTCTTTGCTCTTCGAGAAGTCGGGAGCCTGCTCTCCAACGAGAGTTGGTAGATGCTCACGAAGAATCCACTGACTGTGGCCAACAACCGAGACGGTTGGGTCAACCCACGCTTGTTTGAAAAACCGTTTTGATCGCTGAGCAGCCCCATTCAGAACTTCAAGCGTCCCGTACGCCTCCAGGGTTTCCGAGTGTAACAAAATATCTCGGTCGCGAAGTGCCGCCTCAACGTTCACCTTCGTGCGAGCAAGGGTTTTGCCCATGTGCATCGAAATCCCTAGGAGTGGTCCGAAAATCAGTGGGTCCCCGGTTCGCTCGTAACCTCGCTGAGCACAATTCAGAGCAAGATCCCACTTTCTGAAATGCACATAAAATCGAATCGCCGACCGAATCACAAACCGGTCTGTCGGGCATAGGTGCAGAGCAGCACGAACGGATTTCTCCGCTTGGGCATACTGCCCTTTAATCGTGTAAAGGCGTGCTTGGTCCATCCACGATAGTCCATCCCGCACGAATGCACGAACGCGTGACTTGGTGCCCCGCAAACTTTCGTTAGGGTCGGCAATGACACTGGTGAGGTTTCGACCCAAAATGCGATTCGCAGAATCCACCACCTGACTGCGAAGAACTGGCTGCGTTAGGACGTATTCAGCAAGTTGCTTTGCGGCATCCTTCTCCCCTAAAACAACCGCGATACCCATTAACTCCGCCCCGATGAAAGGCTGCGGAGCCGCTGCGAACTCCCCGAGGTGCTCCCGAAACGCTCGAATGCTTTCCGTACGGTCGAGTTGAGGATTCTTCGATGCAAACGTTGTGAGTTCCCGCTCTTGCGAAGCCTTCTCGAACGGCAGCCAACGCGGCAGAACAATTCTCTTCGGGTCGTTCTGGGCGTTGTTCATACGTTACACTCTCGCCGCCCACGCAATACGATCCGCCACTGAAATGATTCTTTCTAGCGAATAGCGATCTCCCGCTGCTTGGGCGACTGTGTCCGGGTGTCCCCGCTTTTCGGGCTCTGGTTCTGCGAGCCAAAGCATCAGGTCGGCAATCGGCTTCTTGATTTTAGGGTCCAATTTCGCAGTGAGTTCCTCGATTGCGTCATAAGTTGCCGTGCGGATTGCTGGCAGAGCATCGGCAAATGAGCCCTTCCAGCGTAGCGGATGGTAGGAGTCGGGCAGCCGCGTAAGGATTCGTGCCAGCAAATGATCGTCTGCGACCAAAAAAGCCAACAGTCCTGCAAGCATGTAGAGGTCTGCCCCCTTTCTCCGCACGGCCCAGTCCGTGGAGTGGTGCCCGTATTGCAATTCGATGGGAGCGTAATGCCAATCGCCGCAATGTCCCGGTGCATTAAACTTTGCAGTTGGGCTTTTCGAGGTGCTTCTACCCAAGTCCGCGATCTTCGAGACATCCCCATTAAATATGAGGACATTCTCAGGCTTCAAATCCTGATGCACCACATCGAGGCTATGGAGTTGCCGGATTCCAACACAGATTCCGTGGAATATCCGCAATCGCCACGCAAGCCCTGGGGCATGCATCTTCGTGTGTTTCCGCACGTCTCCTTCCTCCGTGAACTCAAACACGAGGAAAGGAACGAAATATGAGAACGCCTTTTCCTGATACTCACCGCTGTCTAGCGATACAACAATGCGATCTAGTCGCTCCTCCCCACACCATTTCAAAAGGTCTCGCTCGTATTTGAATTCATCAATCAGGGATGACATCAAATCTGCTTTGGAACCGCTGAAGCCAGTCGAGTCGGCAGCATAGGCAAGGTTGATTGCCTTCATGAAGGCAATACGTCCGTCACCGTCACGAACTCGATAGCCAGATGAAAAACCGCCGCCCTTCAGCTTCTTTTCAACGACCCACTCACGAACGGTTCCCTTAATCGTCTTTCCCTCTAGGTTGCTCGCGAGTGTGCTGGATGGGTCGCTCATAGTCGGTTTGGGCATCTTCAATGTTAGATATCCAGTGGCGGTAAGCTCTTCACGAGCTTTTGCGTCTCTAGGCTGACCGTGATAACACGGCAGAAGAGATCGAGCGGGTAGCGGGCACTGCCCATCGTCTCTGTTGCCCAGAGATTGGCGTCATTCACGATCCCGCTGTCTTTGTCCGTCGTCACGCCCTGCCATTCCATAACCCACTCCAGGGCCGGCTTGCCATTCACCACGTACTCGTACGCCTCAATAGGGATGTTTCGAATCGTGATGTGAGGGTTGTAAACTACCACCGATTTATCCGCCTTTGAAGCGAACTTCATCTTGGTGACGTAGTAGTCGGCATCCGACACGGCCGAAAGACGGTTTTTACCGAAGTCCAGCGTGACCGCGTGTGGTTCAGCTTTCTCGTAGTTGAGATGGAGGGCAGCCAAGTCGCGGCCTGTTCTTGAAAATCCCCAGAAACCTTCGGCCGTTTTGACGCACGGAATACGCGGAAGCTCCTTACTTAGATTGTCGGCAAAACGACTGCGGTAATCAGGACACTGCAGGATGCCATAGACGTAATAAAATATGTCCTCCTTTGTTATCACTCTACCTTTCGCATCGCCTTCGAACTTCCCTCGGAAGTAAGTCAAACTCGCATCAGTGATCGCGTCGCGGCGTGCCTGAACGACCTTCCCAGTGTCCTCCTTGGTGAACAGTTCATCGGTATCGGGTTCCTCCACCTCGGTCTCGTAGAGATAGAGCGGAAAGAACTGAGACCCTACCATGTCCACAGCATGGAGGCTGGGAACACAGTCAGAAATAAAGACGGATAGTTTGCTCCGGGTATCGGAGCTCGAAAATCCGATTACGATGTTCTGAGCCGCAGCATCCGGAAAGATGCGTGGCATCTTATAAACCATCTCATTGAAATGACGGTCAAAGTAGAGCCATTGCTTATGAAATGGTCGATAGAGCGATTTCGTAAGGCCGTTTGGGTCGAAGGCAAAATACTTACCTTTGACGAGGTCATTCTTGAGGGCACGCGTCCAACTGATTTGTGCAGGATCAGTGATGACGAATTTATCCACAACGTCTTCGCGGTCCTTCTTTTCTAATTTTCCGTACGCTGCATGGAATCGCTTCACCTCGTTGTTGTAGAGGGAAATCATCCGCTGCATATTCGCGGACAGGACTGTCTTCGACGAATTGTAACACCAGTCATCGCGTTGGGTCTTTAACCCATTCGAGTAGTTATCGAAAATCTTGCTGCTTTGCATGCCACTCTTATCACCCATCACGAGATATTCGGAAAAGGAACTATCACGCTGCTTCAACCAGTCGCCATGCTGGTCCGGCGTAATCGTTTTCCATCCGGCTATCTTTGTGATGCCATTGATGCTGCCGAACTCCGCTATGATTCTTAGTTTTTGTTCGGTAGTGAGGTAGTCGCCAATATCGTGAAATGAAATCTGACCGTTGGTGGACGCTCCTGGTCGCTTCACAAGCAGGGAAATGGCAATAGGTGCACGGCTGCCTGAACCAAAGATTTTACCTCCTTCTTTCCTCGAAAGTTCTCCTGACGTACGTTGATTGCCTCGAAGGTGGAAAATAAAAATGGATGAAAACTCATCCGCGAGACACTTGCGTAAGCCGGCTGCCGCATTGCCCTCCAGAAAACCACCGTTCGTTACGAAACCAATGATTCCCGATTTACCGATTCGGTCGGATGCCCAGCGAATCGAACGAATGTAAGAATTGTAGAGTCCATTAACGTTCGTGGCTTCGGATTTCGCACCGTAGGTATCCCTGATTCGCTTGTCCAAATTGGGATAAGAAACGTTTTGGTTGTTATCGTTGGCATCGTCTTGACCTTTGGAGTATGGGGGATTGCCCATGATGACGCGTATGTCCAATTTCGTCTGACGCCTGCGACGTTCCGAGTTATTCTCCATCAAGTCGCTCACCAAGTCGTCCTTCTCGTACATCTGGAACGTGTCGGTAAGACAAATTCCCTCGAACGGAGTGTATTCCTTGCCTGCTAGGCTGTGGTACACGGCCTCAATGTTAATTGCTGCGATGTAATACGCCAAAAGCACGATTTCGTTGGCGTGAATCTCGTGTTTATACTTGTGCGGCAGTTGATCGAGCGGGATGAGCCCGCTCTGAAGGAGGCGGGTCACAAATGTTCCGGTTCCGGTGAACGGATCGATGATGTGAACGCCCTTCGTGCCCAAGGTAACGTTAAACTCCTGTTTCAGAAGGTCATTTATGCTGCGGATGATGAAGTCCACGACCTCAACAGGAGTGTAAACGATGCCGAGCCGCTCCGTCATTCGCGGGAAAGCATTGCGGAAAAACTTATCGTAGAGCTCGACGACGATCTTCTGCTTTCCTGCGGCGTTTTCGATACCGTCTGCCCGCATCCGTACGCTGGCGTAGAATTTTTCCAAGGTATCCGCTTCTTTCTCAAGATGGTGCTCTTGGAGCACGTCGAGCACCTTCTGCATCGCAAGCGAGACGGGATTGTTGCTCGCGAAGCTGTAGTCCTTGAAGAGGGCGTCGAAGACCGGCTTGGTGATGAGATGTTGTGCTAGCATTTCGATCACCTCCTCGTTGGTAATCGAATCGTTCAAATCATCGCGTAGCTCATTCGCGAACGATTGGAACGCTCCCGCCTCCTTCACGTTCTCCGGATTACTGACAATCGTTGTAATTCGAGCAATGTGCGTTTGGGCGATGTCGGCGATGTCCTTTGCCCATTCGTCCCAGTAGTTACGGTTGCCGCACTTCTTGACGACGCGTGCGTAGAGGGCCTTTTCGAGTTCCCCGACGTTGAACTGCAGCTCGACCTGCTTGGGGCGTTCGGTTTCCTCGGCATTACCGATGGTGAATTGCCCCGCTCCGGTCGTTTTCTTCTTACCCGGCGTCGTGCTTTTCGGCGTGGTCTTTCGTTCCACCTTATCGGTGATAGCGATGACCTCCATCTTCCGGGTAGCCGTAGACCGCATCTGGGGTGCTGAGACGCTCGGTGCCGACTTCCCAGAGCGTTGGGACAAATTCAAGCCGTGCTTCGTAGACTCGCATGATTCTTCACCCAGGCGAGTTTCACCGTGCATCTCGGATTGAGACGCTTATCGGCTCTGCCCGCTTGGGCGAAGCCCTTCCCACCGCCGTAGGTCAAGGTCCTGCGTAACGCCGAGGAAAGAGCGTGCTCCGACGAGGGGGAAGTGGAGGCAATCGGACCGCAGGTGGAGACGCGAAGCGTACTACCTTGTACCCGGCGGTAAAATTGGGAGTCCAGCGGACGGGCAGTAGCACTAACATCCGAACGTAGTGAGCATCGTTTGTAACAAGGGTGCACACCGGAGCGAGGAGCCCAAAGCGTGCGAGGTGTGCGGGTGGGCGGGGCCTCCATTCCTCGCGAAGCCACAAAATTCAATCGGACGAAAAAAGGGGCCGAAGCCCCTTCGTTCAATCGTCTGACGGTAGCATCAGCGTTAGCACCGGCAGTGCGTCATCCCCTGGGCCGCAGTGTAACACGAAGTCATAGGTGCGATAGGCAACGACGGCCTTGAAATACAGGCGGTTCGTCTTCTCAGATGGCGGAATCTTGGCTTTTGCCAGCGTGAATAGGTCATGGAGGATTCCGATGCGGTCGAACCCGCGAACAGTGGCATCATCGATGATGCCCCACACGGAAGACGAGCATGCACACGGCAGCTTCCAATGTTGCTTCACAATCTCCAGTTGGGAGATGTCGACCAACATACCATCCTCGATGGCCTGGCTGCGGGAATAACTGTAGATCGGTGCTCCGAAGATTTCATCGTTTGGATTCATTGTAAGGCGAACCCAGTGAGCCCCACATCCCCGCGAATTGCGGGGGTATCGGTGGAGCTGCACCGGATTTGCCGTTTTTCCAACAACGGAGTCATAGCCTTGTGAGTGCCGAGGCAGTGTGCCGCTGCGGCACCAACGGAGGGGGAAGCGAACGCGTTGGCGATAGGTGGAGACGCGAAGCGTTCGACCTTGACGCGTTGTTACACTTGGAAAACACGGCACGGGCAGACGCTAACACTCACGAGCGAAGCGAGCATCGGCCTTGGCAGTCGTGGGCCTGCAATGGATGGATGGCTCGGAATCCAGAAATGAAACGGCCAACGTCTGCCGGCTGGCGGCGTGAAGCGTAGGTGATGCGGTCTGCCGCATCAGCGTCGTTGAACGCCCGTTCAGTTGTCTCACGCTTGTGCCGATGTTCTTTACCTCATGAATCCGCGGAAATCTCAGCGAACGAGCGACCAATTTTTGCTGGAAAATGTGATATTGAACAACGGCGGACTCAAAGCAGGCACGTCCTACTACGTTCAAGGCAACTATGCCGGCATACGGGGACGGCTGGAGAAACTGTGCCAAGGTAAAGCGATTTGCCGGCAGGCGGAAAAGGGTTGGATGGTCACGCCGGAAGTCGACATTCCCGTCCCCGTTCCGCCGCCTGCAATCACCATCCCTGCGGCGATGGTCACACGCAAGACGATCGAAGATGTCGTGCGATATCTTCAAACCCAACCACTCGGTTCACGATGTGGGATGACGCAAGGACCTAAGAACAATGCCCACCTTTGGGACGAATTCCGTCAGCGTGGATTGCGGGTTACGCATGAGGGGCTGTTCGGGAACCGCATCATCACAAGTGTCGCACACGACGATGCACGTGTTGAAGCTCTCAAAGTCTACAAGGCTTCGAAGCGAACCACAGAACAATACCTCATCGGTCGCATAAAAAAGACCTTCGGAATTGCTAAGAACACGCCCACGTACGTGCAGGGCAACCGCACGACCCTCGTGCGGCAACTGATCCGCTATGTTGGGTCTGGTAATTATTCGATTACGGAAGTGAAGTCGGACCCACGCGGACCCGGTCACATTGTCACGGTACGGATTCCGATTGCCGCTGGTTGAATCGCAGAAGTAACGCTGCTGCATCCGCGTTTTGGCCAAGATATGCGGAGCTTTTGGGCTTAGCGTTCCTCCCATCGGTGTCGATGTAACGAGAGTTACGCCTGCAAAATGCAGGCGGGGCACCTTTTCATTCATGTCGCTGACGCTCAAGCCGCCACACCTGCCTTATGTTCTCATCGAACTCGGTGACCGGTACACGCGGTTTCTGAAAAAGGAAAAGCTCACCCATGATGATTTTTGGCAACAGGTCGGCAACCTGGTTGACTGCGATGCGGTCCGTACTCTTCTACCGGACGGCAATTTCACCAATGCGACGCGGATTGATCTGCGGTCACTGCAATGGGTCGGCAAGAAGCTAGACTGCATAGTCATCGTAATGCAACGCCGGCACCTTTGGGAGTTCCGTGTCACTTACGATAAGACCGGATTCACGCTGCGTGAAACAGCCACGAACAACTGCCCCTATGAGGGGGAACATAAAGTTCACGGGTTTACTGTGCTCGCTCCCGTGAAACCCAAACTAGCTCCGTGTGAATTCTAAAACGCATCCCGCACTACCGCTCTTCCTATGTACACAGTCCACCGCATCTACATCGCTGCACGCAACACCGCCCATCACAAATTCTTCCCGCAGGATGAAAATGCAGTCCCTGTCATTTTGAAGAAGTACATCAAGGCATGGACCGTATCCAAGGCTCTCGGCTATTACGGCAATGTCACTGAGGAGACGATCATCCTCACATGCATTCAGACGCCGCAGACGCAAACCGGATGGATGGGTGGTATCCCGGATGCGGTCGAGGAACTCGCACGGCTTTTGAAGCAATACTCCGTGCTGTGGGAGTCGAACGGAACAGCGGTCGAAGTCGTTGTTGGCCGCAAGAAGCGAGGGAGGAAAGTCCCTCAAGCAGCCACGGTGGGGACAACTAGCCCAGCGAAGGTCGCCCCACCGGCCAAAACGCCGTAAGCCGCGTCCCTACCTACGTGAACTTCAAGGCTCCAACGCTCTCGCAACTGACGAAGCGAACCGGCGTCGATATGTCAGGGGTGCGGCTCGCAAAGCTCTGGGAGGAGATTGGTAGTCGTGCCCCTGATGGTGCGAAGACTGCGAACATAACGGGCTTCACCATCGTGCCCAACGACGTGCTCTACGTAACCGTCTATTATACGGACACTGCAAAGGTCTTGGCTGGGTATGACATCGTCTTTGACCTGCAAGACGAACGTCAGAAATGGAGGGTCGCAAAGTACAAGGGCGACTACGGCCCTACGGATGGCTGGGTCCTGCACAAGATTCCGGAAGTAACGACGATGGTTTTCAAGAACGCGATGCCCGCGAAGAACCCGAGGAAGAAAAAACCATGACGATTACTCAGCTCCGTGCCGCCTTAAAAGGAAACCTTGCGGATCTACGCAAAGCGACCCTGCAAGTCCGTTTATGGCGGGATACCTATCGGCAACATAACCGCCGCCGAACCGCACTCGAAAATCTTGTCCGTGGGCTGCGGTTTACCGTGATGCTGACACCGATAGTCATACATCCGCTGCAACAACTCGCGAAGGGCAGCGTTCATGGGCACAGCTCGGGGAACTTCGCCCTTGTCGGGCAGCACATAGAACACCCCGCGGCCAAAATCGACGTGGCTCCAAATGCTACGGCGGCTCTCACCCACTCGCATGCCGCTGTACGCCAGTCCCTCAATGAGGTCGGCCGCTTTTCTCCCCCATCCCGGCGTGTCACGCGTGTGCTCCAGCATCTTGGCCCACTCCTGCTTGTTTGGGAGGTTCATCAGCTTCTCTCGTGGCTTCGCCCGTTTGAGATGAGCCGCAGGATTCTCCCGGATGATTTTGTTACGGACTCCAACCTCGAACACGGCGTGCAAAAAGCGAATGAGCCCATTGATCGTCGTTGGGCTGTCACCCTTGAGAGTGAGCTTTCCATTGTGCTTTTTGTAAACCGACTTCCCGCCTCTGAACTCGTGGATGAATCGTTTCAGTTCAGCGTCGGTGAAACTCCGTAGCGGACGGTCAAAAATGTCGGGCCAGCAACGCTTGAGGGTCGCCTCGCGACGCATGCGGACCACTTTCGAACTCGATCGAATCGCCATCACTTCCACTTCGGCACGGTAAACCTCCATCGCCTCGCGAAAGGTCATTGATGGACTTACCTTCGCTTCGGTTATGACCTGCCGCTCGTCTTCGATTTCTTTGATCTTGTCCGGCAAGATGGCCTTGGCCTCCCACAACTTGGTGGTGCCGAGAGAACGCCAAACGAGCCGTCCCCGAACTTTCTTCACCGCGTAGTAAACGTCGCTGTCGGTGTCGCGACGGAGGTAGGAAATTCCGGTCGATTTCGTGTTCATGGTGCCAGTATAGGAGTGCGGTATAGGGATCGTCCATTTCCGATCCACCACGTCTTTCTAACCAGCTCTACCGCTGCGTAATGCGAATGAGGTAGTTTGGCAATGGCATAGACTTCTAAGACCCGCATGTCTGCCATTTCATCACCCGAGCGAGGAGGGATTCGGCCGGGAGCTTGCCGGGTTCGGAATCGCCGAGGCAAGCGGCGAATCGCGGCGGCTACGGCAGCGTGAGCGTCGGCAGAAATCCGGGCTCGCGCCGGGCTTTGGTCCGTGCCTCGAAATCGGCCGCGAGGGCGAGCAGTCTGGCCTCGCTCCAGGCGCGGCCGACGAACGACAACCCGATCGGCAGGCCGAAGACCTGCGCCGCCGGGACGGTCACGCTCGGATAGCCCGCGACCGCCGCGAGCGTTGCGCTCCCGCCGCTGCTGCTCTCACCGTGCAGCGGATCGAGCGGCGTGGCGGCGCCGCGCGTGAGCATCACGAGCGCGTCGAGTTGGTGCGCGGCCATCACGGCATCGATTCCCTCCGTGCGCGTAAGGCGGTGGCCGGTCGCGCGCGCTTCGCGGTAGGCTTCGTCGGTGAGCGGTCCGCGGGCCTGCGCGTTGACGAAGAGTTCCTGGCCGAAACGGGTCAGCTCCTCCGTGCGGTGCGCTTCGTTGAACGCGATGGCGCCGGCGAGCGACTTGATCGGGGTGACGCGGCCCGGATCGCCGAGGTAGCGGTCAAGCCCATCCTTGAACTCGTAGGACAAGACGGTGCTCGGCGACGAACCGAGTTTGCCGAGCGCGGCGATCGACACGGGATCGATCACTTCGGCGCCGGCCGAGCGCAGGGCCGTGACGAGCTGGTGAACCACGGTTTCGAGCCGTGCATGGTAGCCGAAGGGACCGCGCACCACTCCGATGCGGGCTCCGCGCAGCGCGTGGGGCGGGAGGGGTGCCGCGAGAGCGGCGGCAAGGCCGTCAGGCATGGTCTGCGTGGCGGCGTCGCGCACGTCGGAGCCGGCGATGGCGGCCAGCACGAGCGCGGCGTCGCGCACGGTGCGGGTCATGGGACCGGCGGTGTCGTTGGAGGCGGCGATGGGAATGATGCCTGCGCGGCTGACGAGACCGACCGTGGGCTTCACGCCGACGATGCCGCAGGCGGAGGAGGGCGAAACGATGGAGCCGATGGTTTCGGTGCCGATGGCGGCGACGCAGAGATTGGCCGCGACCGCCACAGCCGAGCCTGAGCTCGAACCGGACGGGCTGCGGTCGAGCACGTAGGGATTGCGTGTCTGGCCACCGCGGGCGCTCCAGCCGCTGCTGGAATTGTTGCCACGGTAGTTGGCCCACTCGGTCATGTTGGTCTTGCCGAGAATCACCGCGCCGGCGTCGCGCAGCCGGGCGACCATGAACGCATCGCGCGGTGGTTTCTGGCCGACGAGGGCGAGCGAGCCCGCGGTGGTCTGCATGCGATCGGCGGTGTCGAGATTGTCCTTGAGGAGGATCGGGATGCCGTGGAGCGGGCCGTGCACGCGGCCGGCCTTGCGATCGGCGTCGAGCATGGCGGCGTGGGTGAGCGCGTCGGGATTGAGCTCGATGACGGCGTTGAGTTTGGGCCCGGCCTTGTCGATCTGCGCGATGCGATCGAGGTAAGCCTGCGTGAGGTCGCGCGCGGTGAGTTTGCCCGCGGCCATCTGCGTCTGCAGTTCTTCAATGGTCGCCTCGGCGAAAGGAAATGCCGGTTCGGCGGCGTGAACGCCGACCACAACAACGAGGAGCAAAATCTTTTGAACCACGGATTTCACGGATAAACACGGATGCAATCCAAGGCGCGCGAAGTGGATTCCATCCGTGTTCATTCGTGTAATCCGTGGTTCAGTGGTTTGATCGGCAGAAAAAGATTCACGGCGCCACGCCGAGGCGATCACCCATCCGGGCATAGACTTCGATTTGACCGGCGCTCGATTCGACCAGGTCGGACTCGAAGGCGATCCGTCCGCGTTGGAAGAGCGTGATCACACACGAGCCGCCGAAGGCGAACAACCCTTTCTCGTCGCCCTTGGCGACTTCGCGGCCGGGCACGAAGCCCTGGATGATGCTGCCGACGTTGGTCGCGCCGACCTCAAGCATCGCGACCGGGCCGAACACGGGCGATTCGACGAGGGTGATCTCCCGCTTGTTTTCCACGAGGAAGCGGATGTTCTGCCGGAGGGCGATCGGGCTGACCGAGTAGAGCCAGCCGTTGATGCGTCGCGGTTCGCCGGCCCTGCCGCCCACGGGAAAGTGGAACCGGTGGTAGTCCACCGGACACAGCCGCGAGATCAGCATCGCACCGCCCGTAAATTTCCTGGCGAGGGCATCGTCGGCCAGGAGCGAGGCGACCGAGAACTTCGCGCCTTTCACGTAGAAACCGGTGGCGGCATCCACGTCGGGAAAAGCGAGATGACGTCCGTCGGCGGGGAAGACCGCCACGCGCTCGCCGGCCGCGATGGGCCGGGCGCCGGGTTTCAGCTGACGGTAGAAAAACTCGTTGAACGTCTTGTAGTCGAAGGGCGACTTGGCGAACTCATCGACGTCGAGGCCGTAGCGCTCGATGAAGGGCAGGATGCGGAGCGAGCTGTCGCCGCCGCGCAGCATCCGCAGCACCGAGGGCACCAGGCCGTCCTCGTATTCGCGGCGCGCGCCCTGGGTCATCCGCCAGCCATACCAGCGGCTGAAGGCGGCGCGCCGCGTCAGAGCCCAGACGCCGGCGCGGCCGAGCGGATTTTCATACGCGAAGCGCAGCCATGGTTCCTCGAAGACCTGCTCGGTCTTCATCGAACGCGAGTAACGATCGAAATACCTGATGGGTTCGCCGGACATGCGGCAAGGAGGGTGCCGGCCGGCGACGGCTCCGCAACGCGCTTTTTTCGGCCGCGCCGCACCGCCGGCTTGCCATGCGTCGCACGCGTCCCGTTCATTGGCGCCCCTGTGAAACAAAGCATCGTCACCCTCGACATGGAAGGCGTCCTCACGCCGGAAATCTGGATCGCGGTCGCCGAGCGCACCGGCCTGCCCGAGTTGCGCCGCACCACGCGGGACGAGCCGGACTACGACAAGCTCATGCGCTACCGCCTCGCGATCCTCGACCGCGAGGGCATCACGCTGTCGAAAATCCAGGAGGTGATCGGCACGCTCCGGCCGCTGCCGGGCGCCGTGGAGTTTCTCGACGCGCTGCGCGAACGGGTGCAGGTGCTGATTCTCTCGGACACGTTCGAGCAATTCGCCGCGCCGCTCATCCGCCAGCTCGGCCGGCCCCCGCTGTGGTGCCACCGGCTCATCGTCGAGAGCGATCGCATCACCGGCTACCAGCTGCGCATGGCCGACCAGAAGCGCGCCGCCGTGGCCGCGATGCAGGCGCTCAACTACCAGGTGCTGGCCGCCGGCGATTCGTTCAACGACACCTCGATGCTCGCGCAGGCGAACCACGGCTTCCTGTTTCACGCGCCGGAAACCATCGTGAAACAGTTCCCGCAGTTCCCGGCCTTCAACGACTATGCGGCGCTGACGCAGGCGATGGTGGCGAAGATGTGATCCCACTCATCCCAACCGGGGAATGAAACGCCCCGTGCGCGCCTGATAGTCGCGATAGGCGTCGCCGAATTTTTCCACGAGCCGGCGTTCCTCGATGCGACTGCGCGCCGCGAGCAGCGCGAACATCGCCAAGCCGCCGGCCAGCACGACGAGATTCGCGGTCAGCAGCGCCGTCGCGATCACGAGCAGCAGCGCGGCCGAATACATCGGATGCCGCACCCAACGGTAGGGGCCGGAGGTGACGAGCGTCGCCGCGGCGCGCGGCACGGAGGTCGAGGTCACGTTCAGCCCGAGGTGCCGGAACATCCAGGCAAACAGCGCGGAGCCTGTCGCGCCGAGCGGCACACCGAGCAGCCGCAGCCACCCCGGCGCGTCGATGCGCGCGAAATCAATCCAACGCGGCTCGATCAGGAACGCGACGCTCGCGAGCCCCAACGGCGGCCAGACGAACACCATCGCCACCCAGAACCAGAGTGGATCGCCGCGACGCGACACCGGGCCACCGGCCCGGTCGGCGCGCACGCGATGCGGGATGCCGATGCACGCCACCGCCACGAAAAGCGCACCCAGTGCGGCGCGACAGGCTGTCTCGGGGTCGAAGGGCACGGGCCGAGCATCGAAGCCGTGCGGGCAAAGTCAAAGGCGGGCAGTTCGCGGAGTCGTGGACGAGGCGTCCCGCCTCGTGGTCTTTCCGAAGATCAGCCGCCACCATCGGCGTCCAAGGCAACGAGGCGGGACGCCTCGTCCACGACTCTTTACCGCGACCGGAAGATGTCGCTGGCGAGCGACTCGACGACGAGCGTGCGCAGGCCGTAGCCGTCCTGCTGCGCGGCCTGCAGGATGTCGTCGATCACGAAATCGTCGATCGGCTCCAGGTGGCGGCCCGTGGCAAAGGTGAGGAATTGCTTGGTGAGGTGGCGCGCAAACACGTCCGCCCGGCCGCCGGCGAGGATGTTCTTGAATTCGCGGAAATCGGCATACTTTTCGCCGGAGCCGAATTCGCCGCTGGCATCGACCTTCGGTGCAGGGGCGTTGCCCTTGGGCCTGGCGTAGTCGGCGCGCCAGCGGCCGATGGGATCGAAGTTCTCGAGCGAGAAACCAAGCGGATCGATCTTGCGATGGCATTCGTTGCAGGCGGGGTCCGTGCGGTGTTTCGCGAGGCGGTCACGAATGGTCGTGGCGCCGGTCACGTCCGGCTCGATCGCGGGCACCACGTCCGGCGGCGGCGGCGGCTTGATGCCGAGGATGTTTTCCGAAACCCAGACGCCGCGCGTGACGGGCGAGGTTTCCACCCCGTTGGCGCTGACCGTGAGCACGCCGGCCATGCCGAGCAGGCCGCCGCGCTGACGGTTGCCC
Organism: Verrucomicrobiota bacterium; assembly: GCA_016235555.1. Taxonomy (GTDB): domain Bacteria; phylum Verrucomicrobiota; class Verrucomicrobiia; order Opitutales; family Opitutaceae; genus JACRKC01. The sequence continues at coordinate 6,032 of JACRKC010000042.1, read as the reverse complement.
GCGAGGCTGACGCGTTGAAAACCGTCGGCGAGGCGCAGCGTTTTCTGCTCGGGCAGGTTGTAGAGTTTGGCGAGCCGCTTGTCCGCAAACGTGTAGTCGGCGTCGAGGAACTGGCGCACCGAGCCGTTCTCCTGCAACAAGTGACGGAAGAAAAGGCGCGCCTCCGTCTTCATCGCCTCGGGCAGGTTCTCGGCGTAATACACGCGGGCCGCTTCACGCGCCGGCGACTGGCTGCCGAGGTCGCGCAGGTTCAGCCAGCCGTCGAGAAACCCGTTCACGAACCCGCCGACGCGTTCATCGGCGAGGAGCCGCCGGCTTTGCTTCCGGAGTTCGTCGGGCTGGGTGAGTTTTCCGGAGGCCGCGGCGGCGAGCAGTTCCTGATCGGGCGGCGCGCTCCAGAGGGCGTAGGAGAGGCGCGACGCGAGATCGTAGGCGCCGAGCCTGGTCTCCTTTTCGGCTGTGATTTCGCTGAGGTAGAGGAACGACGGCGAGCAGAGCATCATCTTCAGCGTGTCGAGCGCGGCCTGGCGGGGCGGCGCTTTTTCCGCGATCCGCGTCTCGTAGGTCTTCCGGATGGTGGCGCGGTCGGCTCGCGTCAGCGGGCGCCGATACGCGCGCGCGCCGAACGCGTAAAGTTGATCGAGCGCCTTCTTCGGCTGGAAGCCGCCCGCGCCGAACACCGCGATCTCCTCCGCGCTGCCGCCGGGCTCCGCGACGGGCCCCTCGATCTTGACCTCGCTGATCCGGATGTGCGGCAGTTTGCCCTCCCGCAGAAGGTGCGTGCGGCTGACGCCGGCGTTGGCGTATTTGCCCTGAAAATCGGCGGCGTAGCGTTTGTTGATGGTGATGACGGAGGCGCGCGACTCGTAGGGACCGTTGGGGAAAATGAAACGCGGCGTCTGCCCGGCTTCGAGCCAGACGCGGAATTTGAGCCACGTCGGTTTTTCGTCAGGCACCACCGCCTGCGCGAGCAGCGGCTCGATCAACTGCGGGTAGTGGATGTGGTTCTTTGTCGCGTCGCCGGGCACGATGCCGAGGAGGAACGGTTCCGAGAAATCGATGCCGAAGATCGTGGCATCGTAATGCGTGTCGCGGTGCATCGCCTGCGCCTCGACCTCGAGGTCGTAGAGTCCGGAGACCGGCACGCCCTTCAGAAAATCTTCGATGTGCCCGTAGCCGCCTTGCCGCGTGTCGGTGTTCGGCTGCTCGTAGAGGTTGAGATACCGGAAGTTGAAGGCGGCCTTGTGCGGCCCCTGCAGTTCCTCGTATTGAACGAAGTTGCTGTTGAAGGTCCACGTCTGCGGCGGGGCTTCCGGTCGCCCGAGGCGCAACTCGACGAGGCGGTTGGCGGACTGAAAATACTGGTCCAGCAGAAAGCCCGACGTGACGAGCGATTGGCCGACCGTGTCGATGTGCTCGCTCGCCTTCTCCTTCGGAAAATCGACGGTCAGACCGAGCGTGTCGACCCGCCGGCCGAAAAGGGTCGCGAGCGTATTCTCGTATTCGCGGTTCGACAACCGGCGCATCACCGTGCGCGCCGAGGTGCTGGCGAGTTTGCCGCGCGCGGATGAGACGCTCTCGCGCAGGAGCCGGATGAGCGCGAGACGCTCGTCGTCGGCCGGGAACAGCTCCGCCTTCTGGGGCGGCATCTCGCGCAGCGTGAGCTGATCGATGATGTCCTTGGCGACGATCAGGTCGGCCTCCTTGGTGAGCGGCAGCTTGAAGGTCTCGAATTCGCGATCGCCCTTTTCCGTCTCCTTGTCGTGGCACTTCAGGCAGTATCTGGCCGCGAACCGGGAAAACTGCTTTTGCGCGGGCGAGTCCGCGGCGTGGGTGAACGATGCGGCGAGAGCGAATCCAGCAGCGATCCGGCCCAAGCCTCTTAACCACGGATGAACACAGATAAACACAGATGAAAGCAGACCTCTCAGCGAGCGGTGATGAGGGATTTCAGGGCATCGACCTGGTCTGAATCTGTGTCCATCCGCGTCGATCCGTGGTTGCTCCTCTCACTCTGCCTCACGCCAGTCCGAACCGCCCGGTGCTGTTGCCGAACGACTCCGTGTTGACGCCCATGCGCTGGGCGAGGTCGACGTAGAGGTTGCAGAGCGGCACCTTGTTCGGGCCGGTGGCCGCGAGCTTCTTGAACTCGCCATGCCGGTAGCCGCCGCCGGCGAGGACGATCGGGAGATCGTTGTTCTTGTGCGTGTTCGCGTCGGCGATGCCGCTGCCGAAGAGCACCGAGGTCGAGTCGAGCAAGGTGCGGTCGCCGTCCTCCATCTTCGAGAGGCGCGCAAGGAATTTCGCGAAGTGCTCGATCTGGTAGGTCTCGAGGGTGATGAGGTGCTTGATCGCGGCCTCGTCGTTGCCGTGGTGCGAGAGGCTGTGGTAGGCCTTGTCGATGCCGAGATTCTGCGGGAGGAAATCGCCGCCGATCTCAAGCGTGGCGATGCGCGTCGAATCGGTCTGCAGCGCGAGCGCGATCAATTCGTAGAGCATCGGCAGATCGTCGACCCGGTTCTTGTTCACGGGACGATCGAAGGGCGGCTTCGGCTTGGGCTGGCTGGCCCAGCGCTGGCGGAGTTCGAGGCGTTTCTCGACGTCGCGGATCGAGGTGAAATACTCGTCGAGCTTGTCCTTGTCCTCGCGGTTGACGCGCTTGGAGAGGCTGTTCGCCTCGCCCAGCACCGTGTCGAGAATCGAGGCCTGCAGGCGGTTCTCCTGGGCGCGACGGTCGCGGCGTTCCTGCGAGTCTTCGACGAAGAGCCGGTCAAACAACTCCGCGGGTCCGGTGATCGGTGGCACGCGCACGCCCGCCTTTGTCCACGCGATCTGGCAGCCGCCGTGGATGCCGCCCTCGGAACCGACCGTCAGGGACGGGAAGCGCGTCTGGTGGCCGATCGCGTCGGCCATGAACTGGTCGATGGTGACGTTGCTGTTCGGCCGGTTCTGCGCTTCGGAATTGAGGACGCCCGAGAGGAACGAGTGCACGGCGAAGTGGCCGCCTTTCACGCCGTGATCGAGTCCGCGGTAAACGGTCAGGTGCTGCCGCACGTCCCGCAGCGGTTTGAGCAGCGTGGTCTGTTCGTAGGCCGGGCCGGTCGTCGCGGGGAAGAACTGCTTCACCTGATAACCCAGCAGATTGCCAACCGCGACGAACCGCCGCGCCCCGGACCCGGCGCCCTTGGCGACCTGCACCGCGGATCCCCCGCCGACGGCACTGGCGAGCAGCGACGGGAGCGAGGGAATCGCCAGGGTGCCAGCAAGTGATTTGAGGATGAAACGACGGCGGTTGAGGGTGTTCATGCTCAAGATATTTTTGGGTGGGGACGCGCTTTCGATTCCGCCGCAAGACGCAGGAAACGGGCTGCCGTTACCGCCTCAAGTGGCAGACCCTCCGGGGCAGTGGAGGATCGCAGGGTGACTCAAGCGCGGATTTGCTTCGGTGCGAGGAAAAAGCCCGGTGCGCTTGGTGCATCCCTGCGGCTTTCCGGGGTGAATGCACCAATCGTTCCCGCGTAGGCCAGCGCGCTGGCGCGCGCCAAACCGCGCTCGCCAGCGAGCTGACCTACCGTTGCGAAACCAAACCGGAAAGCCGTGGGGCGCATCCCCGCGGCGAGGGCGCCGCAGTTCTCTCCCGGCGCTTTGCCTTCGACGCCTGGTGGGAGGTGTGGCGTGCCCGCGGCGTCTTTCGCGCAACGCCTCCAGGCCGGCTGCGCGCTCCGGCTGGCCAAGGGCTCTTGCTGCGCGTTCCAACTATCGGATCGCCCCCGGCCGACCGGCGCGTTGTTTTCACCGCACATGAAAAAGCTACTCTTGGCGCTTTTGTTGATCGGCACGCTCTGCGCGGCTCTGACTCCCGCCTTCGCCGCGGAGAAGAAAAAGGAGACAGCCAAACCACGCGACGTCCTCAGCGCGTCCGCCGAGCGGCTCGATGCGCTCTACAAGCGCGGCGAGACCGTCACGTTTCTCATCGAACTCAGGCACGACGAGCAGCTGGTCGGCTCGGGCGAGGTCGAGTGGACGCTGACAAAAGACGGCGTCGCTCCGACCCGCAGCGGTCGCGCCGCGCTCGAAGGCGGCCAAGCCCGCGTCAACGGCACGCTCGACGAGCCCGGATTTTTGCAGTGCCGGGTGACGGCGCAGGTCGGCGACGCGAAGCTCGTGGCGCTGGGCGGCGCAGGCATTTCCCCGCTCGAGATCAGACCGAGCGCGCCCGCGCCGGACGACTTCGATGCCTTTTGGGCGGTGAAGAAAAAGGAACTGGCCGCCGTGCCGGTCAACGCCCGGCTCACCTCCGTGAAGTCGCCGCGCGAAAACGTGGAGGCGTTCGACGTGCAGGCCGACAGCGTGGGCGCTCCCGTCTCCGCCTATCTCGCCCGGCCGGTCGGAGCCAGGCCGCGCAGCCTGCCTGCGATTCTCACCGTGCATGGCGCGGGGGTGAACAGCTCGAGCCTCAGCGGCGCCGCGGGCTGGGCGGCTGCGGGCGCGTTGGCGATGGACCTGAATGCGCATGGCCTGCCCAACGGCCGCGACAAGGCCTTCTACGAGGCGCTCGCCGCCGGCGAGTTGAAGGACTACCGCGCCCGTGGCCGCGAGTCCCGCGAGACGATCTATTTCCTCGGGATGATGCTCCGCCTCGTGCGCGCGATCGATTTCCTGACGGCGCAGCCGGAGTGGGACGGCCGGACGGTGGTCGCCTCCGGCTCGAGCCAGGGCGGATTTCAGGCCCTCGCGGCGGCGGGGCTCGATCCGCGCGTCACCTTCTTCGCGGCGGGCGTGCCGGCGGGCTGCGATCACACGGGCGCGCTCGCGGGCCGCATCGCAGGCTGGCCGAAATTCATCCCGACGAAGGAAGCCCCGCCGCCGGCCGAGGTGGTGGCCGCGGTGCGCTACTTCGACTGCGTGAATTTCGCCGCACGCGCCAAGGCCCCCGGCTTCTTCACGGTGGGCTTCATCGACACGACCTGTCCGCCGACGAGCGTCTACGCCGCCTACAACGCCCTGAAAGCGCCGAAGGAAATCCACCACGACGTGGCCGCCGGCCACACCAACACCCCGGCCGCCAGCGCCGCGATGCGCGCCGCCGTGCTGAAGCATTTTGCCTCGCAGCGGTGAGATTCCGGGCGGCTGACTCGTCCCGCCGGCGTTTAGAGGCGGTCATGCACTTTTGTCCAGGCAGACGCACGGGCTCCGCGAGGTAGGGCCGGTCTGCGACCGGCCCTCGGTCGCTCATCGCGCGAAAGGGCGGGTCACAGGCATACGGCTCTGCTCCCGGCCGCTGTTCCGCGCCAGGTTCACGACCGCCACCAAGGTCACGACCGGGCGCGCGGGCGGGTGTGACTCAAACTGATGTCAGTGTTTGTAGCGGCGGTCTATGACCGCCGTCGTTGCGCCAAGGGTATTCGTTCGGCGGTCATAGACCGCCGCTACAACCGAGGCATTCGAGAACTGACATCAGTTTGAGTTACACCCCGCGCGGGCGCACCGCCGCGAACAGCCTCGCATTTCCCGGTGTGGTGCGTTCGCTGGGCGCGTGTTTTCCTTTTGGCAAAAGCTGCGCGCGGAGGTGCCGGGGCCGTTTCTGGCCGCGTTGGGGCTGAGTCTGGGTTTTCTGGCGTTCGTGGCGTGGGACCAGTCGCACTGGTGGCGGATCAAGGAGGATTACCAGTTCGGCTGGCTCGTGCCGGCGCTCGTGGGCTTCGTGATCTACGACCGGTGGCCGAAAATTCTCGCCGCGCTCGCCGCCTGCGCGGCGCCAGGCAGTCCGCGCGTGGCGGGCTGGCGGAAGTGGACGCTCGGCACGCTGGTCGGGCTCGCGATGGCGTTCGGCGCGCTGATGTTTCTGCTCGGGTCGTTTTATCGCGCGGGCGCCGGCACGTCGCAGCCGGGCACGCTGGCGATCACGATGGGCGCGGTGGCGATTTTGCTGACGTTGCTGTGGGTGAATGCGCCGGAGCCCGGCAGCGCCGGGCAGGCGACAGGTGACAAAGGCCCGGTGACGGGAACCGGAATTCCCGGCGATGCGCGGT
>JACRKC010000041.1 GCA_016235555.1 Verrucomicrobiota bacterium | reverse complement strand
GACAGCCCGCGGGACGCGGGCGCTCCCCGAACCACCGCGTGTCACTCAATTATGCGAGCCTCAGTAGGTTCATACTTTCCATGGCAGGCCCGTCCGGTGGGCGGGCTGTCCGGCCACCGGCCGGGCCTACCGTCCGAAAGCAAGGTGACGTTGGTATTACGTCGCGAAATGGGGTGGCGGCGGGCGTGAGCGCGCGGTCCGTGCGACAACCACGGGCCCGCGCTCGCGGCTGCCGGTCACGAAATCCCGCGTTCGCTGCACCGCCCGGCGTGTGGGGTGGGTATCAGCGCGCCGGCGACGCGGCGACCAGGTGCAGGTTTTCCCTGGCTTCGGCGTAATCGGGGCGCAGGCGCAGCGCGGTGAGGAAATGCTCGCGCGCCACGTCCGGCCGGCCGAGCCGGAGGTGGAGAACGCCGAAATTGTTGTGGGCCTCGGGATCGTCCGGGGCGAGCTGGAGGGCGGTGGTGTAACTGGCCGCCGCTTCGGCCGGCCGCGAGGCGGAGAGGAGGATGTTGCCGAGCGCGAGATGCAGGGCGGCGGATCGGGGATGGAGGGCGGCGGCTTGTTGCGCGGTCGAAATGGCATCGGCGACGCGGCCGGCGAGCAGGAGAGCCTGGGCGAGCCGGCCCCACGCTTCGGGGACCGAGGGGGCGACGTTCACCCCGGCTTCGAACTGTTTCACGGCGTCGGCGTGCCGACCGGCGGCCGCGAGTTTTTCCCCCAAGGCGGCATGGGCGACTCCGAGGTTGTGCCGCGCCTCGGCGAACCGGGGATTGAGCGTGAGCGCAGCCTGGTAGTGCGAAATCGCCGCCTCGAACCGCCCGGCGGTTCCCAGCAGGATGGCGAGGTTGTTGTGCGCCTTGGCGTGATCGGGTGCGAGCTGCAGCGCCCGGTCGAACGCGGCCTCCGCCGCGGCGAGGTCCCGGCGGGCGACCTGGGCGTTGCCGAGGTTATAGTAGGCCTGTGGATAATCGGGTTTCAGCCGGAGCGCGGTGGCCAGCGACACGAGCGCTTCGTCGGCCCGGCCGGCCGCGGTGAGATAGGGGCCGAGGTTGCAGTGGGAATCGACGTAGTCGGGTTTGAGCCGCACGGCCGTCTGGAGGGCGGCGATCGCCTCGTCGACGCGTCCGGCCATGAAGAGCAAGTCTCCGAGCCAGCGGTAGGCGCGCGCGTTGCCGGGCTTCTTTTCCACCGTGTCCGTCCACAGTCCGAGCGGATCGCCATAGACGCGGGTCCGATGCCCGGCGACGACGCTCAATGCGACGAGGCCGATCCCGAGAGGCAGCCAGGTTTTCCGGCCGAAGACCGCAAAGGCTCCGGCGCCCAGCAACACGGCCAGCGACGCCAGCGGCAGATAGAGCCGGCTTTCGGCCATGGGTTGTTCGCCGACCGGCACGAAGCTGGACGTCGGCAGCAGGACCACGAGGAACCACACGCCGGCGAACGCGGTCGCCGGAGAGCGTCGCAGCGCCGACAGCGTGACGGCGCACAGGGCGGCCAGCCCCAGCGCGTGGGGCCAGACCTCGCGCAGGGAGCCGGCAAATTCCCAGCCGTGGTCGAAGATCAGGGGCTGCGGCCAGGCGCCGAGGCCGACGTAGCGCAGCACGACCCGGGTCTCGGTGAGAAGATAATCGAGCGGGGCGACCGCGACGCCAAATCCTGCGCCCCGCTTGGTCAGTTCCGAGGTGGCCATCAGCCCGACCAGCACCAGCCAGCTGGCGGCGAGTCCGAGATACAGCCGCCGGCGCTGGCGCAGGGCATCCCTCCAGCCCCCGGCCAGGAAAACGCGATCGAACAGCCACACCAGCACCGGCGCGGTGACCATCACTTCCTTGCTGCCCATGCCCAGGGTGCAGCACGCGACGGCCAGCGGATGCCAGATCCGCGGGGAGCCGGTGGCGCCGCGCACGAAGCAATACAGCGTGAGCAAGTAGAAGAACGCCATCAGCAGTTCCGTGCGTTGCGCGATGTAGGCGACCGCGTTCGTTTGCACCGGGTGAAGCGCCCACCACAGCGCGGCCATGGCGGCGAGCGGGGTGGCGACGGACCCGAACCTCGGCCGGACCACGGGCAGGAGCAGCGTGCGGCGCGCCAGGGCGAACAGCACGAGCGCCGCGGCCCAGTGCAGCCCGAGATTCGCCAGCCGGTAGCCCGGCGGCGCCTCGCCTCCGACGGCGTAGTTCAGGGCGAGCGTGAAATTCGCCACCGGCCGGCCGCCGGTCGGCCCGCCGACGGGCGGCGAGGTGATCGGCCAGAGGGTCCGGATGCTCGGGTTGTCGACGATGGAAACCGTGTCGTCCAACACGAACCCGCCGGCGAAACTCGGGCGGTAGGCGAACCACAGCAGCACCGCGAGGGCGGTCGCGAAGAGGAAATCGGTGCTGGCGCGGCGCCACGACATGGCCCGGCACGTTAGCGGCGCGGGTGGGCCGGACCAGTTCAATATTCGCTCCGGCGCAACGTTGCGGTCGGATGGTGCGAAAAGAGGTGGCGGCGGGTGTGACCCAAACTGAGGTCAGTGATTTGTAGCGGCGGTCCATGACCGCCGAACGAATACCCATGGCGCAACGCCGGCGGTCATGGACCGCCGCAACAACCGAGGCCTTCGAGAACAGACGTCAGTTTGAGTTACACCCGGTGTCGGCCGAGGTGACGAGGCGGGAGTTTGCGGCTCGCCTCAAGCCGGCCTCCTCACGGCCTGCGCCGGGCTGGCCGAAGGGTCGGCCGCCACCCCCGACGGCACGACGCCGGCTCCTGCGGGGTGACGCGGGGTTGACGCGCGCCAGGCCGCGGATGGGCTGGACGGGTGACCGACGCGCCCGAATGGACATCGCGGATCGTCCCGATCCGCGGGCTGCTGGTGGTGTGCCATCTGCTCGTGGAGCCGGACCGGCGCGGGGCGGTGTTGCTCGATACGGGGCTGGTCGGCGAGCGGGGGCGGATCCGCCGGCGGTTGCGGCGCCTCGGGCTCGGGCCGCGCGACGTGAAGGCGATTCTATTGACGCACGGGCACCTCGACCATGTGGGCAACCTGGCCTGGGCCAAGGCGTGGACGGGTGCGCCGGTCTACGCCCACCCGGCGGAGCAGGCGCACATCGACGGCGGGTTTCCCTATCGGGGGCCGGCGCGGGTGTGCGGCGCGTTGGAGAGCGCGGGCCGTCTCCTCCTGCGCGCGGGTGCGCCGGTGAAGATCGATATGCCGCTCGCGGATGGCGACGAGCTGCCGTTTTGGGGCGGACTGCGCGTGGTGCATCTGCCGGGGCACACGCTGGGCCACTGTGGATTCTACAGTGCGCGGCACGACGTGCTGTTCTGCGGCGATCTGGTCGCGTGTTACCGGCGGACCGCGGGGGTGCCGCCGCGGTTCCTGAACAGCGCACCGGAGCTGATGGGCGCGAGCCTGGAAAAAGCCGGGCGGCTGGGGGCGCGCTTCCTCGTGCCGCAGCACTATTTTTTTCACGAGCCCGCCCGGCATCGCGCGGCGTTCGAGCGGCTGCTGGTGCGGCGCGCGCGCCGCGGCACCGCACCCGGCGGCACGGTGGTGTAGCGCGGGGCGCGTCAGTTGGCGGCCACGACTTCCGGCCGGAGGGCGCGGGCGGGGGCGGCCGCTGGCGCGGCGTGACGGTCGCTCCGGCGACGTCCGCCCGGGCGCGACTCGCTGCCAAGGCCGACCGGGTCGTTGAGGCGGCGGCCGCCGATGAGGCGGAGGAGGCTGCCGACGGTCGTGGTGAGGTGGCCGGCCTGCTGGCTCAATTCGACGGACGCGGCGGCGCTTTCCTCAGCGACGGCGGCGTTGGACTGGGTGACCTGGTCGACCTGGCGGATGGCGATGTTCACCTGGTTGACCCCTTCGCTTTGTTCGCGGGAGGCCGCGGCGATCTGGCCGACGAGGCTGTCGAGCGTGCGAATCTGCTCCTGGATCGAGGCAAAGCTCTGGGCGACCTCGGTGCTGAGGGCGGCGCCCTGCCGGCTCTTGGCGACGGACTCGCCGATTTTTGCGGCGGTCTCCCCGGCGGCGGCGGCGCAGCGGTGGGCGAGGTTGCGCACCTCCTCGGCGACGACGGCGAAGCCCATGCCGGCTTCGCCTGCCCGGGCGGCCTCCACGGCGGCATTGAGCGCGAGGATGTTGGTCTGGAAGGCGATCTCGTCGATGGTCTTCAGGATCTTCGTGATGTCCTGGCTGGCGGTTTGGATCTCCGCCATCGCCGTCTGCATGGCCTGCATGCGGCCGGCGCCGGAGTCGGCGGCGGTGCGGGCCTGGGCCGCGGCGGTGCGAACCTGCTCGGCGTTCTCGGCGTTGCGCCGGGTCATGCCGGTCATCTCCTCGATCGACGCGGCGCTTTCTTCGAGGGAGGCGGCCTGTTCGGTGGCACCCTCGGCCAGCGAGCGGCTCGAACTGGAAATCTGCGACGAGGTCGAGGCCACGGACTCGCCGCCCTCGCGGATGGCTTCGAGCGCGGAAAAGATGGGGAGGCTGAGGGAGCGGCCGAGCCAGACGGCGGCGCCGGCCAGCGCGGCGAGGCTGAGACCGATGACCCACGCGGCCTGCCGGCGGGCGGCGATCGCCGTCGCGCGGGCTTCGGGCACGTCGACACTCGCGAGCATGGACCACTTGAGGCCGGGAAAGCCGAGCGCACCGCGCGACCGGGCGAAGCCGGTGACCTGGGCCGCGCCGCCGGCATGGCGGGACTCGGTGACGCCGGTTTCGCCGTTCCCGGCGCGACGGGCCGCCTCGACGCCGGCTTCGGCGAGGTTCCTTTTCAAGGTGATCTCGCGGTCATGCGTGAAGCCGGCGGTGCGCTGGCGGGACGGATCGTAGTTGATGATCACCCGGCCCTGGGCGTCGAGCAGGGTGAACTCCGCGGAGGGTTTGCCGCGGCGCTTGAATTCCTCGTAGCCGGCCTGGACGATTTCCTCGACGAAGGAAAACGCGGCGTAGTTGGTCCAGATGCCGGCCACCGTGCCCGTGGCATCCTTGAACGGAGCGGAGAAGATCAGGCCGAAACCGTCGCCGCCCGCGGCCCTGGCGAGGTCGGGGTCGAAGTGCACATCCTCGACGTAGGTGCCGTCCAGCGTGGCGCTCTTGAGGAAACGGCCGGCGAGGCCTTCCTTGAACCAAGTGGCGTCGCGGAAGTTTCGCTGGTAGGCCCAGGCGGTGTCGACCGGCTTGCCGCCGGCGTCGCGGTCGTTGACGGCGATGACGCGGCCTTCGAGGTCGACCGCGATCATGAGCGGGTAGAAGCCGTAATTGGCCACGTAGCCGTTCATGGCGGCCACGATGGAGTTGGCCGCGGCGCCGGGCTGGTGCCAGTCGGCGCGGTTGCGGAGCGCGTGATTGAGACCGAAGGCCTGGACGTCGCCGTAGCGCTCGAACAGATTGCGGTCGATCGTATCGAGCATGTCCGCACTGGTGGCGCGGTAGGAGTCGGCCACCGATTCGTTGAGCCGCGCAAAGGCGCGGAAGCTGCTCAGCGCCATGACGAGCAGGGGCACGGTGCCGAGGGCCAGAAACGCGATGACGAGCCGGCCGGTGAGGCTCAAGCCGCGCCGGGGAGAGGAGACTGCGGAGGTGGGTTTCACGGTGGGATCAGTGGTGTGATATCAAGGGCTGCGACCGGTGGTCGGCACCGGGGCAGGCAGAATCGGAGAGGATGGGAACGCGCCTGTCTTTCGTCACGGTTCGCGGCGACTTTAGCCCGAGTCCATTCTGCACTCGTCGCCGGCCTTTTCCGCAGCGTCGGGGGAGTTTGTAATACCAACGTCACCTTGCTTTTGGACGGTAGGCCCGGCCGGTGGCCGGGCAGCCCGCCGAGCGGGCGGGCCTGCAACGGAAAGTCTGAAAGCTACCGGACGTCGGTATAATACCAACGGCGGTTGAGATTTGGATGATCGCAGGTCGGGCTTTACGCCGGACATCGTCCGACCGCAGGCGTCGGGGATAAACCCCGACCTACCCACGCGACCCAATAGTCCATTCTTCAGCAGCCGTCGGTATAACGTATTACGTTACAAACTTTCCCCGACCGACGGCGGTCGACTTTCGAGGAAGCGCGATGGATGCGGGTTGGCTACGAACCCGGAGCTGGCGCGCCCGGGGCGGCCTCGCCAGTGAACCGTCGGGGTGGAACACAGGGGGACGCTGCGGCCCGGCCAGCCCCCAAATCGGAGGGACGGGCCTCAGGGCACCTCGTAGATTTCGAGGAGGACGGTGCCGGCGGTGTTGTCGACGCTGGTGACTTGGGCGGTGTAGGCGCCGGCCACGAAGGGCATCATCACGACAGCGTCGAGCGTGCCGGAGGGAATCGGGAAAGCGCCGGTCCGGGCGAGCGACGCGGCGAGATCGCTCTCGTAGGTCGGGCCGCCAACGACGGCGGGGTAGGCGTAGCCGTTGGAGTAAGGCTGGCCGGTGGAGTCATAGATTTTCAGCATCGGAGCGCGCAGCGGGTTGGTGACGCCGAAAGCCGCCAGGCTGGGGCCGACCGCGCGGAGGATGAGCCGCTTCGCCTGCCCGCTGCCGGCGGCGACGACGAAGCCGGTCGTGACGCTCTGGCCCGCACCGGCGGCGAGCGTGAATCGCGTCGAGAGATTGAGCAATCGATCCGTCGGACCCACACCGAGGCTGAGCGACTGTGACGGCAACGTGAGAGCCAGCGGATCGACGACGACCATGCTGTAGGTGCCGGCGTCGTCGGACGTCACACTGGGCAGAATGAGCGGGTTGGTCGTGGCGCCGGCCAGGTCGCGGCCGTTTTTCAACCATTGAACCGGCTTGTCGCCCGACGACGGTCCGGTGAGGCGGAGTCGCTCGCCGACGGGGACGGTGACACGCGAAGGCGGCACGTAGCGGATGCCGTAACCGATATCGAGGGTGAGCGACGTCTCGCCGGCACCGGCGGGTTGCTCGACGGCGCCAGTGGGCGGGTTGGTGGGCGGGGCGACTGGCCGGGTGACGGTGACGGCGGCAGTGGCGCCGTTCGCGGCACCGGCAGCGGCCCCGGCGGCGACGACGACGGTGGCCGTGGTGCCGAGAGCCGGGTCGATGCGCGTGACCGCCGTCACTGCTGTCACAGCCGTCGCCGGCGTGACGGGCGCGACGGTCTGCCCGAAGACGGTCACGGCGGCGGCGGCGAAGGTGGCGACGCGTAGTGGAACGGAGAGAGCGTGAACGGGCGATTTCATCGGGAGGGTTTGGTCAACGTGAGGCGCACCAGACAGTCGTGGCGGGAGAGCAGTTCCAAGGCCCGCGCCTCAGCTCGACGCATAGCACGTTTCTTCACCGGGACAAGATCGTCGTAGCCGGCGAGGTGAAGCCAGCCGTGGACGAGGTAGAGGGTGAGTTCGCGGGAAAAATCGTGCCGGTGTTTTTTCGCGAAGGCTGCGGCCGTGTCGGCGGACACGCAGATTTCTCCCGCGAGCGCGGCGGCGGGGTCCCCCTCGAACGTGATGACGTCGGTCGTGGACGGGTCGCCCATGAAGTCGGCGTGAAGCCGGGCGAGCGCGGGGTCGGTGAGAAACACGAGCGAGAGTTCGCCGGGCGGGCAGCCGCCGCGGAACCGGTTGGCGTGCGCGTCGAGCAGCGCGATCGCGCGAGCGACGGCGCGGCGGTCGAAGCGGAGGCGCGGGTGGCGGTTGGCGATGGCGATGGAGCGAGAATGCACGCGGAAGACGCGGGCATCCAGTGCGCGCGGCGGAGGCTGGACAAGCGGAAAGGCGCGGGTGGCGGACAACGGGTGCAACAGGAAGTGAGGTTAGCAAACCGATGCCTTGGCTGTAGCGACTATGACCGCCGGCGTTGCGCCAAGGGGATTCGGTCGGCGGTCATAGACCGCCGCTACAAGTGATGCGTCAGCCGGCTGCCATCAGTTTGAGGAACACTCCGGACAACCGATGCGGGGAGGCAATGAAGGGAACTGCTGCGGTCGGCGCGGTGGCCGAATAACGCGCGCGGAGGCGGCGCCCGGCCTTGTCGGAAATCCGGCGCGCCGCACACTCAGCCCCACGAGCAGCGCATGAAACGAAACCCCGGCGATGCGGCGGCGCCCAGCGGCAGCGAGGTGTTCCTCGCGAGCGGTTTGTCGCGGCGCACTTTTCTCAAGAGCCTCGGCACCTCGGCGGTGACGGCGGCGGCGATGGGTGCGGAGCAGGTTTCGCAGGGACTCGCGCAGGCCAATGCCGAGCGGCCGGTGGGACCGGGCGCGGTGCCGGTCACGCTGACGGTGAACGGCGAGAAAAAGACGTTCCGGCTGGAGCCACGCGTCACGCTGCTCGAAGCGCTGCGCGGCGAGGCGGGGCTCACCGGCGCGAAGGAAGCGTGTGACCGTGCGACGTGCGGCGCGTGCACGGTGCTGCTCGACGGCACGCCGGTCTACGCGTGCTCGATGCTGGCGATCGAGGCGCAGGGCGCGGAGATCACGACGATCGAGGGCATCGCGAAGAACGGAGAATTATCCGCGCTGCAAAAGGCGATGGTCGACAAGGACGGCCTCCAGTGCGGCTACTGTTCGCCGGGCATGGTGATGGTGCTGACCGCGCTGCTCCGGAAGAATCCGCGGCCGACGGAGGCCGAGGTGCGCCACGCGATCGCGGGCAATCTCTGCCGTTGTGGTTCGTATCCGCGCATCGTGGCGGCGGCGCGGGCGGCGAGCGGCCAATCGGCCGGCACCAAACTCACTTTCATCTCCTCGCACGATCATGCCGTGGCCTAAAGAAACCAGGTGGCTCGGAAAGGAAACGCCGCGCGTCGACGGCCCGGCGAAGGTGACCGGTCGCGCGAAATTCACGAGCGACATCGTCCTGCCGGGCGTGCTCCACGGGGCGATTCTCCGCGCGAAGTGGCCGGCCGCGCACGTGAAGTCGGTGAATCTGGAAAAGGCGCGGCGCGCGCCGGGCATCAAGGCGGCGATCCTGGTGAACGAGGGCGAGTTCGAGGTGCGTTATGCGGGGCAAGAGATCGCCGCGCTCGCGGGCACGAGCAAGCAGGCGGTGCTGGATGCGCTGGCCCTGATCGAGGTGAGCGCGGAGCCGGCGGCGTTCGTGGTGAAGGAACTCGAGGCGGTGAAGGCGGACGCGCCGCAGGTGTTCGCCGGCAAAGCGAATCTCACGGAAGGCGCGGCGAAGGAGACGGGCGAGGTGGCGGCCGCGTTTGCCGCCGCGGCGGCCGTGGCCGAGGCGACCGTGAGCACGCCGATCCAACTGCATCAGCCGATGGAGCCGCACGGACACACGGTGCAGATCGACGGCGACGAGCTGACCGCGTGGTCGTCGACGCAGGGCGTGTTTGCGTGTCGCGACAGTTTCGCGAAGAGCATGAATTTCCCGCAGAGCAAGGTGCGCGTGACGTGCGAGCACATGGGCGGCGGGTTCGGCTCGAAGTTCAATCCCGGCGTCGAGGGGCTGTTGTGCGCGAAGCTGGCGCAGGCGGCGGGTGCGCCGGTAAAGCTCATGCTGACGCGCGCGGAGGAAGGGCTGGCGGTGGGCAACCGGCCGTCGTCGTTCCAGAAACTCAAGCTCGCGGCGGACGCGGAGGGGAAGTTGACGGCGTTTGAGATATATTCGGTCGGCACGCCGGGTTTCGCGGCGGGAGCGAACCAGGGCGGCGGGAGCGGCGGGGCGAGTTTCCCGGCCCCCTATATCTACAAGCCCGCAGCCACCCGCGTGAAGCAGGGCAGCGTGGCGGTGAACGCCGGGCAGTCGTGCGCGTTTCGTGCGCCGGGCCATCCGGTGGCGTCGGTGGGCATGGAAGCCGTGCTCGACGAACTCGCGGTGAAGCTGGGCGTCGATCCGGTCGAAATCCGGATCAAGAACGATCCGCACGAGATCCGGCGGAAGGAATACGCGCTCGGCGCGGAGAAATTCGGATGGAAGGAAAAATACCGGAAGCCCGGCGCCTCGCCCGGTCCGGTGAAGACGGGAGTGGGCGTGGCCGGCGCCGCGTGGATGAGCGGCGGCCGCGGCACGCAGGCGGAAATTCAAGTGAACGCCGATGGGACGGTCGAGGTGCGGGTCGGCACGCAAGACCTCGGAACCGGCTCGCGCACGGTGGTGCAGGTCGTGGCCGCGGAAATGCTCGGCTTGGACCGCGACCGCATCACCGTGCGCATCGGTGATTCGCGCTTCCCGCCGAGCGGTTCCAGCGGTGGGAGCCAGACCACGGCGGCGGTGTCGCCGGCGATTTTCGATGCGTGCGAGAACGTGCTCGCGGAGTTGAAGAAGGTGAGCGGACTCGACGATCCGCGCGGCGCGAATTGGAAAGCCGCGTGTGCGAAGCTTGGCAGTGCACCACTCCAGGTGCGCGGCAAGTGGCGGGAGGGACTCTCCACCGGCGGGGCCGGCGGGGTGCAGTTCGCCGAAGTCGGGGTCGACACCGACATGGGCGCGGTGAAGGTGAAAAAAGTCCTCGTCGTGCAGGACTGCGGACTCGTCGTGAACAAACTCACGTGCGAGAGCCAGATCAACGGCGGGGTGATCATGGGGCTCGGCTATGCGCTCTACGAACAGCGCGTGATGGATGCGCGCACGGGCTTCGTGCTCAACCCGACGCTCGAAAACTACAAACTGCCCGGCGCGGCCGACCTGCCGGAAATCCAAATCATGCTGCTCGACATGCCCGAGCGCGGCGTCATCGGCGTGGGCGAGCCCTGCACGGTGCCGACGGCGTCGGCGATTGCGAACGCGGTGGCCAATGCGCTCGGCGTGCGGGTGCCGGACCTGCCGCTCACGCCGGACCGCGTGCTCGCGGCGCTGGGCAAGGTGCCGAAGGGTGCGACGGGCACCGCGGCGCGGCCGGACGCGACGGCGGGGGCGTTTGCGGCCGTGGCGGCGGCGCCGGAGGCCGAGTGGGTCGAGAGCAACGGCGGGTGCCACTCCTACACATGAACGCCTTTTCCTATGTCACGGCGCAGACCGCCGGCTCGGCGGTCGAACTCGTCCGCGAGCGGGGGCGTTTCCTGGCGGGCGGGATGGATTTGCTGGGTGAAATCAAGGACGGTCTCGCCGAGCCCGCGGTGCTGGTGAACGTGAAGGCGCTGCCCGGCACGCGCGAGATCGTCGTGGCGAAGGACAAGGTCGTGATCGGCGCCAATGTGACCTTGGCGACGCTCGCGGAGCACGCGGAGGCGAAGAAGCTGCTGCCCGCGCTCGCGCAGGCGGCGGACGCGGTGGGCTCGCCGCAGATGCGCAACGTCGGGACCGTGGGCGGCAACCTCGCCCAGCACTCGCGGTGCTGGTATTACCGGCAGCGGGACGTGCGGTGCGTGAAGAAAGGCGGGTCGCGGTGCTTCGCGCGCGGCGGGGAAAACAAATACCACAGCCTCTTCACGAAAAACATGTGCCTGAGCCCGTGCGTCTCGAACCTCGCGGTCGCGCTGTCGGCGCTGGATGCGGCGGTGGTCGTGCAGCGCGGGGCGAAGACGGTGACGCTCGCGATCGCGCAACTCTACGAGCGGGCGTGGAGCGAACCCAAGGCGCACCACTCGCTGGCGGCCGATGAATTGATCCTGCGGGTGGAGGTGCCGGTCGCCGCCGGCGCGCGCAGCGCTTATGTGCGGATTGCGGAGAAAAACGAATTCGACTGGGCGCTGGTGAGCTGCGTGGCGGCGGGGCGCATCGAGGGCGGCAAGTTGCGCGGCGTGCGTGTGGCGCTGGGCAGCGTGGCGCCGATTCCGTGGCAGGTGAAGGAGGCGAACGCGGCGCTCGAAGGCAGAGAGCCGACGGCGGAGAACGCGGCCAAGGCGGCGGAACGGCTGCTCAAGGACGCCGAGCCGCGGGAGCAGATCGGCTACAAGATCCCGATCGCGCAGGCGCTGGTGAAGCGGGCGGTGACGGCGCTGGCGGGGTGAGGCTGGAGTCTTTCTCTTTCCTCTTTCTCCTAATCTTCCTCCGGTTTGGTCCGGTGAGGGACGGAAAAGAGAAAGAGTAAGAGAAAGAGGAACGAGAAAGATTCCGCGTGGCTACGCCTTCGCGGCGGCGGGGGGCTGTTCGGTGCCGGGATAGGCCACGCGGCTGTGCAGCATGTTGAGCAGCGTGAACTGGAAACTGTTTTTGATCTTCGAGATTTCCTCGAAGGTGAGCGGGGCTTCGTCGAGCTGCCGCTCCGCGATGCGGTCGGCGACGATGCGGTCGATGAGTTCGCGGAGTGTCTCGGGCGTGGCCGTGCGCAGGGAACGCGACGCGGCCTCCACGCCATCGGCCAGCGAGATCACGGCGCTTTCCTTGAACTGCGGGCGGGGGCCGTCGTAGCGGAAGTCCTCCATCGGCACGAGGGGCGCGGCGACGGGCGGCTCAACAGAGGGTTTCTTTTTCGCGGCGAAGGGCGCGCGCGACTGCTCGACGGCGCGGTCGTAGAAATAGCGGACGAGGGTCGTGCCGTGGTGTTGCTGGATCACGTCGACGACCTGGCGCGGCAAGCCGTGCTGGAGGGCGAGCGCGACGCCGTCGGTGACGTGGGCCTTGATGATGCGGGCCGATTCGAGCGGCGTGCGATCGGTGTGCGGGCTGGTGCGGTCGAGCACGTTTTCGCCGAAGAAGGACGGGTGGTTGATCTTGCCGATGTCGTGGAAGAGCGCGCAGACGCGGGCGAGGAGCGGGTGGGCGCCGATGGCGTTGCAGGCGTTTTCGGCGAGCTGGGCGACGACGAGCGAATGGTGGTAGGTGCCGGGCGCCTCCAACTGCATGCGGCGGAGGAGCGGGTGGTTGTAGTCGGTGAGTTCGAGGAAGGTGATGTCGGTGGTGCGCTTGAAGAGCGATTCGAGGATCGGGAGCAGGCCGACGACGGCGATGCCGGTGATGAGGCCGGTGGCGAGGCCGGCGGCCATCTGGCGGACGAGGGTCTCGACGGGCGTCTGGTCGGAGATGGCGACGAGGGCGGCGAAGGCGGCCACGGTGAGGCCGCCGGCGCCGGCGGCACGCACGACGCGCCCGCGGCGGCGGGCGTCGCGGCCCATGAAGATGGCGACGAGGGAGGCGAGGAAGGTGAGGACGAGGAGGTCGAGGCGGTTGCCGTAGATGACGCCGGTGAAGATCGAAATGAAGAGCGCCATGAAGATGCCCGAGCCGGCGTCGATGAGGATGGCGACGATGAGCGGGGCGAGCGCGGTGGGTGCGACGTAGGGGAGCGTGGAGGCCCACGAGCTGTCGCGCAGAAAGAACTCGGCGCCGCCGAGCGAGTAGTTGGCGCGGATGAGGGTGAGGTTGCCGATGACGACGAGGGCGAGCAGGCCGCAGCGGACGTTGGAGCGGAGCGTCTCGGGATCCTCGATGCGGATGTAGATGAGCGAGGCGAGGACCATCGCGAGCACAAGGAGCACGCGGCCGAAGAGCGTGAGGCCCTCGCGGAGCTCGATGTCGCTGTGCTCGAGGAGGTATTTGCGGTGGGCCTCGAACATCTCGAACTGCTCGGCGCTCACCTTCTGGCCGGGCTCGAGGATGGTCTGGCCGTTGGCGACGTTGACGGTGACGGGCTTCACGCCGCGGGCGCTTTCCTTTTCGCGGGCGGCGGTGGCGGCGGCGTCGAAGACGACGTTGGGCACGAGGCCCTGGCGGAAGAGGCGGAAGAGCGCCTGTTGCGCGGGGCGCGACACGCCGTCGGTGGCGAGGGCGACGCGCAGGAGTGTGAACGCGTTTTCCAGCGATTGCACGGGCCGCGCGGCGATCTCGCCGGTGGGGCGGGCGATCTGGAAGATGACGGCGCTGCCGGGGCTGGCGCCGGCGAGGGCGTTGTCGGTGACGCCTTGGGCGTAGAGGTCGCGGAGGGTGGCGAGACCGGTCTCGACGATGCCGGTGCGAACCTTGGCGTCGCCGGCGGCGAGGAGCGCCGCGATGTCCTCGGGGGTGACGGCGTAGGGGCCGCGGGCGTTGAAGGTGTCGGCGATGGCGGCGAGCGCGGGGCGGGTGAGGAGCGTGGTGGTGCCGGCGGGGTGCGTGGCCTCGAAGGCGGCGAGTTTCGCGAGCAGCTCGCGGGCAGCGGCCTCGAAGTCGAGGAACGGCTTGGCGTCGAGGCGGTAGACCGGTGGCACGCGGTGGAGCAACTGCTCGTGCGCGGCGTCGGTCTTGAGTTTGCTGGTGTAGGAAAACGGGGCGCTGGCCGAGACGCGCACGGTGGCGAGCTGGCCGGGGAGCACGGAGACGTGCGCCGTGGTCATGCCCGCCGAGCTGATGAGCAAAATGGCGACGACGGTGAAGACGAAGATGGCCGCGGAGACGAGCGGCGAGCGATCCAGGAACTCCCGCAGGGCCGACTGCGCGGCCGGCGCCGCGGTGCCGCTGCGACGGGCGGCGAGACCGCCGAGGAGGAGTTTGAACTGGTTTTTGACGGACATCTGGGAATTGCCGATTGCCGAATGAGGAGTGCCGAATGAAATCAGCGGCGCGATTCGCGCGGAAGAATCAACACGGAGGCTGACCACGGATCGACACGGATCGACCCGGCGCGGCGAGGCCGCAACCAAAGTCTGAACCAAGGCGTTCTTGACCGCAGATGACGCGGATATCGCCGATAAACGCAGAAAGACCCCGGACGATCCGCGCCATCGGCGTAATCCGCGGTGAACGGATTGAGCACCTTCGACGCAGGACGCGTGTGTTCAGGGATTGTCAACGGACCAGCCCAGCGCGGCCCAGTCGCAACCGAACCAGGGGAACAGGAAGGCCGGGAAGAGCGGGAAGCACCGGGCCGCGGATTCTTCCCGACCTTCCCGGCCTTCCTGTTCAAGAATCTCGTGCGAGGTGCGCGATCCTTCGACAGGGTGATACGGATCAGGGCAGAAATTGATCCGTGCTCATCCGTCTGATCCGTGGGCAATTTCTTTACGGGTTTCATTCAGGCCGGGCGGCGGGTTGGGTTTCGGGTGAGGCGGACTGCATGGCGTTCAGGTGTGCTGCGAGATCGAGAGCAGGTTGCCATCGGGATCTTTGAACCAGGCGACCTGCGCGCCGCCGGGGGCGGTCCACACGCCGTGGTCGTCCTGTTTCAAGCCGTCGAAGCGCTCGAAGGCCACGCCGCGCTTCGCGAGGGTGGCGGCCATGGCGACCACGTCGTCGACGCGCCAGCCGAGGATCGTGAACGGCGCGGGCCGGAACTCGGCGATCCGAGCGATACGGATGCGAGTGTGGCCGGCTTCGAACATGAGCGCGAACTTGTCCTTGGCGAGGAGCGGGAGGCCGAGGGTGGTCTCGTAGAAGCGCTGGGCCGGCCCGAAGTGCTTGGTCGGCACGAAGGTGACCACCTGCGCGACGCTGAGGGCGAGCTTCGGGGCCGGCGCGGGTTTGGCGGCGGACGCGGCGGCAGCGGCGGAGCGCGGCGGCTTGGCGGGAGCGGGAGTTGGTTTTTTGGCGGGCAAGATGGTGAAATGCCGATTGGAAGTAGGCTGATGAAATTGGTCAAAGACCGCACACCTCCGCGAAGTTAATAACATCGCCGTGCCGGATGGAGATCTTCTTGAGTTCGGCGTCGCGCTTCTCAGGTGGAACGCTCTCTGCATCACCTTTCCAGCGATCAAGTCCTTTGACGTAATAGCTCAAAGTTTCCTCCGAGCCGGCCTTTGACTTGCGCTTGATGAAGATACGCCCGTTGGCGATGCGGGTAACTCCGCCACATTTGCTAAACGCATCAAATAGTGTCGGTGCCGCTGCTTGAATTGAAATTTCTCCCTGCTGGTTTGCCTGACCTACGACGTAAACGACACACGCTGAGACATTGGTCTTAACTTCTGCAGCAGACAGGGCACCGAGGGTGGCCATTGTTGCGCAAAGAAAGGCTACGATCCTTTTCAGAGGTGCGCTCGTTGCATTCATGATTTTCCTTCGGTGATCGGGTTGCGGTAGCGGTCGTAGGCTTCGATGATTTGGGCGACGAGGGGGTGGCGGACGATGTCGGCGCCGCTCAACGTGTGGAAGTCGATGCCGGGGACGTCGGCGAGGATGTGGCGGACTTCGAGGAGGCCGCTTTGCTTGGCGCGGGGGAGGTCGATCTGCGTGATGTCGCCGGTGACGACCATGCGGCTGTCTTCGCCGAGGCGGGTGAGGAACATCATCATCTGCTCGGGCGTCGTGTTTTGCGCCTCGTCGAGGACGATGAAGGAATGCGAGAGCGTGCGGCCGCGCATGTAGGCGAGCGGGGCGATCTCGATCACGCCTTTCTCGGTGAGGCGGGCGACGTCCTCGGCGTCGAGCATGTCGTGGAGTGCGTCGTAGAGCGGGCGGAGGTAGGGGAGGATTTTTTCGCGGAGGTCGCCGGGGAGGAAGCCGAGGGCTTCGCCGGCTTCGACGGCGGGGCGCGTGAGGATGATGCGCTGGACTTCGTTCTTGAGCAGCGCGGAGACGGCGGCGGCCATCGCGAGGTAGGTCTTGCCGGTGCCGGCCGGGCCGATGCCGAACACGACGGGGTGCTTGAGCATCGACTGGAGGTAGAGTTTCTGGCCGAGAGTTTTCGGGACGATGCTTTTGCGGTTGGTGGGGATGACGAGCGGCTCGGCGAGCAGGGCACGGAGCTGGTCGCCTTCGCCGCGGCCAAAGGTGTCGACGATGCGGTGGAAGTCGGGGGTGCGGATGTTGAGGCCTTGGGCGCGGGCGTCGGCGAGGAAGTTGAAACACACCTCGGCGAGGGTGAGGGCGGCATCCGGGGCATCGAGGCGGAGGGTGTCGTCGCGCGAGGTGAGTTTCACGCCGAGGACGCGTTCGGCGTGAGCGAGATTTTCCTCGCGGCCGGCGTAGAGGGCTTGGAGATGGCGGGCGGACGGAAAATGGAGGGTTTTCGTCGGCAAGGGGAGGTGGGCGGGAGTCGTTTCGGAATCTTTCTCGTTCCTCTTTCTCTTGATCGTTCTCCTGCGCCGAGCGCGGGACCAACGATGGAGGCGGGTTATTTCGAGAAAGAGGAAGATAAAGAGGAAAGAGAAAGATCAGGCGGGGGCAGGCGGATGGGTTTTCGCCACCTCGGCGACGAGGCGGGCCCACGTGTCGTCCAGCGCCTGCGGGAGGATGCGGGTTTCGGCGAGAACGGGCATGAAGTTGTTGTCGCCGTTCCAGCGGGGGACGAGGTGGGCGTGGAGGTGGGCGATGCTGCCGCCGGCGACGGCCTGGCCGAGATTGAAGCCGATGTTGAAGGCGTCGGGTTTGAGGGCGGCGGTGAGGAGCTGTTGACCGAGGATGATCTCGTCGAAGAGGTCGGCGCGCTCGGCGGCGGTGAGGGCGGCGAGTTCGGACACGTCGCGGAACGGAACGGCGAGCAGGTGCCCGGGGTTGTAGGGGAAGCGGTTGAGGACGAGATAGGAGAGGCGGGAGCGGTGGACGATGAGGGCGAGCCGGTCGTCGCCCAAGGCGGGCAGCTCGGTGAAGGGCCGTTTCATCTCGGCCGGAAGGCGCGGCGCCTCGATGTAGGCCATACGCCAATAAGGATGGAGCTGCTGCATGTGGCGGAGAAAAGGGGGCCGAGGAAAGCGGGCGGGGGCGGGGTTGTCAAAGGTCGAGGTGGGTGGGGCGGCGCGTGATCGCTTTCTTCGGAAACGGTGAATGTAGGGGTTGCGGGCGTGGCGGTGGGCGTCCCGGCCCGCCGGTGCAGGAAGGACATCAAACCTCGGCGGGCAGGGACGCCCGCCGCTACGCCGGGACGGCGCGGAGTCCGGGCTTGAATTTTGATATGACGCTCGTCATTTCAATGCCCCGATGCGTTATCCACGGGCCCATAAGGTCGAGACGCGCCGCCGGATCGTCGAGGCGGCGAGCCAGGCGTTTCGCGAGCGGGGGGTGGCGGAGACGGGGGTCGACGAGGTGATGCGGCGGGCGGGGCTGACGCACGGTGGATTCTACGCGCACTTCCAGGACAAGTCGGAACTGGTGGCGGAGGCGTGCGCGGCGGCGTTCGACGCGGCGGTGCCGAATCTGGATCGCATCGCGGCGCTGCCGTCGCGCGCGGCGCGGGCGCGGCTGCTGATCGACAGTTATCTTTCGCTGCGGCACCGCGCGAACCGCGGCTCGGGTTGCGTGGTCGTCGCGGTGGGCGCGGACGCTTCGCGGTTGCGGGGCGGGGCGCGGACCGGCTACTCGCGCGGTCTCACGCGGCACATCGACCGGCTCTGCGACGCACTGCGCCTGAGCGCCGATCCCCGCTGCAACCGCGAGCGCGTGACGCACCTGATGAGTTCGCTGGTGGGCGCGCTGTTGTTTGCGCGGGCGATCGACGATCCGGCGCGGAGCGACGAGCTCTTGCAGTCGATGCGCCGGCACCTGAAGGCGGAGTTTTGCACGGAGCCCGCGCCGCCGCCGCCCGCCGGCCCAGATTTTTTCCGACCAATCTAGGGAGGGTTTTCAATCTCATGAAATCGCGCGAAAACGAATTGGGAGAGGAGCTGAATGCGGGCGCGTCTCACTTTCGTGCACTGCGGAGGGGCGCTTTTCCAAGCGCCCAAGACCGGCGGTTGAAAACCGCCGCTCCGTCGCTCTCACCGGACTGCAGGAATCTGAGCGGCGTTCGCTTTATGCCCGACGTCCGGCGCACACCTAAACCCGTCGGGGCATGAAGCCCCTCCCACCAGGTTCGAAAAACTCCCTCATCCCTTTTCATCATGCCCAATCGCATCACTCAACCGCGCCGTAGCGTCGTCATCACCGGACTCGGCGCTGTCACGCCCTGCGGCAACACCGCGGCGGAAACCTGGTCGTCGCTCATCGCCGGCCGCAGCGGCATCGGCCGCATCACGCGTTTCGACGCGACGAACTGCCATGCCCAGATCGCGGGCGAGGTGAAAAACTTCGACCCCGGCCGGGCGTTGCCCGCGCCGCTGCGCCCGCGGGGCGAGGCGGGTGAAGCGCTCAACGTGGTTTTCACGCCGAAGGATTTGAAGAAGTTCGGCCGCTTCACGCACCTCGGCGCCGTGGCGGCGGTCGAGGCGTATGCGGACTCGGGCCTCGATGCGCACCGCGCCGCGCTCAACGCCGAGCGCATGGGCGTCAACCTCGGCGTCGGCCTCGGCGGCCTGCCTGAGATGGAGGCGATGCACGACACATGGAAGGCCGGCGGCTTCCGGAAAATCTCGCCGTTTTTCATCATCCAGATCGCGCCCAACCTCCTCGCGGGACAGGTTTCGCTGCTGCTCGATTTCCGCGGGCCCAACATGAGCGTGGCCTCCGCGTGCGCCACCTCGGGCCACGCGTTGGGCGAGGCCGCTGCGGCCATCGCGCGCGGCGATGTCGACACGATGCTGGCGGGTGGCGCCGAGTCGACCGTCACGCCGCTGGCGGTGGGCGCGTTTGCGCAGATGCGCGCGCTCTCCACGCGCAACGACGCGCCCGAAAAAGCCTCGCGGCCCTACGACAAGGACCGCGACGGCTTCGTGCTGGGCGAGGGGGCGGTGGTGTTCGTGCTCGAGGAAATGGAGCAGGCGCAGAAACGCGGCGCGCGCATCTACGCCGAGCTGCGCGGTTATGGCGCGAGCGCGGATGCCTACCACCTCTCGTCGCTGGCGCCCGGCGCGGAAGGTTCGGCCCGCTCGATGCGCGCCGCGATCGAGCGCGCGCGTCTCCGCCCGGCGGAGATCGACTATGTGTCGGCGCACGCGACCTCGACGCCCGGCGGCGATGGCGAGGAGGCGGCGGCGATCGCGCAGGTGTTCGCCGAGAACAAGTCCGCGCTGCACGTGAGCGGCGTGAAATCGATGACGGGCCATCTGCTCGGCGGCGCCGGCGCGATGGGGGCCTTCGCGGCGGTGAAGGCGATCCACGAAGGCGTGATTCCGCCGACGATCAATCTGGAGAACGTCGATCCGGGGTGCGCCGAACTCGGGCTCAACTTCACGCCGAACGTCGCCGTGAAGAAGAACGTGCGCGCCGCGCTCGCCAACAGCTTTGGCTTCGGCGGCACGAACGCATCGATCGTGGTCGCGCGCGTGTAAGGGCTGCAGGGCGGGGTCGCCGAACCCCGCCGCTCCGAGACCGGCGACACGCAAACG
>JACRKC010000005.1 GCA_016235555.1 Verrucomicrobiota bacterium | reverse complement strand
GGTTCGGGGAGCGCACCCGTCTCGGGTGCTGGTGCCGGCGTCTCGCCGACACCTCCGAAATCCTCGGCGAGACGCCGAGGACAGCCCGCGGGACGCGGGCGCTCCCCGAACCACCGCGTGTCACTCAATTGTGCGAGCCTCAGTAATACCAGTTACGGTGCGCTTTGAGACTCCTGATCTTGTCGGCCCGCCCGGTGGGCGGGCTGCCCGGCCACCGGCCGGGCCTACCGTCCAGGAGCAAGGTGACGTTGGTATGAGGCGGCTGCTCCGCGGGTGATCGCCCGCGACACGACGGGCGCATCCCGTTCCCTTCGGGATCCGCTCCTACGGCAGGAGCACCTTCAGGGCGAGCTTGCCCTCGCGCGCTCCGAAGCTCCATGTGCCCCCGATATCCGCGGGCTTGTTGACGTCCGGGAATTCGATGACGAACTGGTGGAGGATCGGCACGTTGTAGCCACCGCGGGGCAGGTTGGTCACCTGATTCAGGTTGAGCGTCCTGTTTTGGAGCACCCCCTCCAGGCGCACCGGTTCGCCTTGGTCAGGGCCGCTCAGAAACTGGACGGTGCCGGTGGCGACGGCCCTGCCGCTCCGGGGACGGAAGTAGAGCTGAAATTCGACGGTGACGGGCGGGCGGCCGGCCGGAAAACGGATTTCGCCGCGCAGCTTCACGGTGGTGACGGAGGTCGTCGTGCCAAACGAAACGGCGGACTGAGTTCCTGCCCCGCTGGCCCCGGTGGCGTTGGGGCGAATTGCCGCCGGGCGGAGCGAAGCGGGTGGCTCCGCGATTGGAGCCGCTTGCGACATTGCGGCCGGGGGAAGCCCTCCCTTGGCGGTTTCATCCGGCTGATTCCCAAGGACCGAAGCGGCGGATGCGGGGCTGGACGGGATGGAGTCTGGCGAACGTCTCTTGGCAACCGGTGGAATGCCAGCCGGGGAGCTTTTCTTCGTGGCGGCGGCCGACTGCTCCCATCGGTGGAAGAGGAAGAAGGCGGCGGCAAATCCGCAAATCAGGCCCACAAGGAACAGCGCGGCGCGTGGAGCGCGGTCCCGGACAGGCCGCTTGGATGCCGTGGCGATCAGGCGCTCAGCACTGCGGAACACGGCGTCGTTCCGATAGCGGTGGCTCGAATTCTCCGCGGCTGGGGGCACGGCGGAAAGCAAGCACGACGGTGTTGGGCGGTCAATCGCGGCAGAGTGGAGTGCCCTCGTGGCCATCCTGCACGGGGAAAGAAAAAGCCCCGCGCTTTTTGGCGCAGGGCTTTGAAGAGAGCAGAGGAAGCAAAGGCTTACTTCTTCGCGGCCTTCGCGTCGCCGATCGCGGCCTGGGCGGCGGCGAGGCGGGCGACGGGCACGCGATACGGCGAGCACGAGACGTAGGTGAGGCCGATCTTGTGGCAGAACTTCACCGAGTCCGGATCGCCGCCGTGTTCGCCGCAGATGCCGAGCTTGATGCCGGGGCGGGTCTTGGAGCCCTTCTCGATCGCGATCTTCATGAGCTGGCCCACGCCGGTCTGGTCGACCGAGGCGAACGGGTTCTTTTTGAAGACCTCGGCTTCTTGATACGGGGCGAGGAACGAGCCGGAGTCGTCGCGCGACATGCCGAGGCAGGTCTGCGTGAGATCGTTCGTGCCGAAGCTGAAGAACTCGGCCGTCTGCGCGATCTCGTCGGCGGTGAGCGCGCCGCGCGGGACTTCGATCATGGTGCCGACGGAGTAGTCGACCTTGGTCTTCGTCTCGGCGAACACCTTGGCGGCGACCTCGTGGACGAGCGCGACCTGCAGATCGAGCTCCTTCTTGAAGCCGACCAGCGGGATCATGATCTCGGGCCTGGCCTTGATGCCTTCCTTCTTCGCCTGCACGGCGGCCTCAAGGACGGCGCGGGCCTGCATGGCGGTGATCTCGGGATACTTGATGCCGAGGCGGCAGCCGCGGAAGCCGAGCATCGGGTTGAACTCGTGGAGTTCGTGCACGCGGTGTTCGATCTTGGCGACGTCGATGCCGAGCTTCTTGGCGAGGTCGGCCTGCTGCTCCTTGGTGTGGGGCAGGAACTCGTGCAGGGGCGGAT
Organism: Verrucomicrobiota bacterium; assembly: GCA_016235555.1. GTDB lineage: Bacteria > Verrucomicrobiota > Verrucomicrobiia > Opitutales > Opitutaceae > JACRKC01. The sequence continues at coordinate 99,026 of JACRKC010000005.1, read as the reverse complement.
CGAGGAAGCGGATGGTGGCCGGGAAGCCTTTCAGCGCTTTGAAGATGCCGAGGAAGTCGCCGCGCTGATACGGGAGGAGCTTGGCGAGCGCGGCCTCGCGGCCGGCGAGCGTGTCGGCGAGGATCATCTCGCGCATCGCATCGATGCGGTCGCCCTCGAAGAACATGTGTTCGGTGCGGGTGAGGCCGATGCCGACGGCGCCGAACGCGACTGCGATGCGGGTCTGCTCGGGGGTGTCGGCGTTGGTGCGGACGGAGAGCTTGGTGGCTTGCGCGCACCACTTCATGAGCTGGGTGTAGCTCTTGAACTTCTCCGTGGCCTTGGCGGTTTCGTCGCCGTTGACGAGGCCGGCGATGATCTCGGACGGAGCGGTCTTGATCTGGCCGGCGTAAACCGTGCCCGACGTGCCGTCGATCGAGAGGTAGTCGCCTTCCTTGAAGGTCTGGCCGGCGATGTTGGCGGTCTTGGCGTCGTAGTTGATGTTGACGCCGGAGGCGCCGCACACGCAGACCTTGCCCATCTGGCGGGCGACAAGCGCGGCGTGCGAGGAGACGCCACCGCGGGCGGTGAGGATGCCTTCGGCGGCGATCATGCCGCGGAGGTCTTCGGGCGAAGTCTCGACGCGGACGAGGAGGACCTTGTCGCCCTTCTCGGCGGCCTGCACGGCGCGGTCGGCGTTGAAATAGACGCGGCCCGTGGCGGCGCCGGGGCCGGCGGGGAGACCGGTGGCGATGACGGCGGCCTTCTTCACTTCGGAGGCGTCGAAGATGGGCGCGAGGAGCTGTTCGAGCTGGTCGGCCGGGTTGCGGAGGACCGCGGTCTGCCAGTCGATGAGCTTCTCCTTCACCATATCCATGGAGAATTTGAGCGCGGCGGCGGCGGTGCGCTTGCCGTTGCGCGTCTGGAGCATGAACAGCTTGCCTTCCTGGATGGTGAACTCGACGTCCTGCACATCCTTGAAGTGCTTCTCGAGCGTGGCGCGGACCTTGAGGAGCTCGGCGTAGGCTTGCGGGAGGTGCTTCTTGAGTTCGATGACGGGCTCGGGCGTGCGGACGCCGGCGACGACGTCTTCACCCTGCGCATTGATGAGGAACTCGCCGTAGAACTCGTTGGCGCCATTGGCGGGGTTGCGGGTGAACGCGACGCCGGAGCCGGAGTTTTCGCCGGTGTTGCCGAACACCATGGCCTGCACGTTGACCGCGGTGCCCCATTCGGTGGGTTTGTTGTATTTGCGGCGTTAAACGATGGCGCGGTCGTTCATCCAGTAACCGAAAACGGCGCCGGCGGCGCCACGGAGCTGGTCCCAGGGGCTGTTGGGGAACTGCTTGCCGGTGCGCTCGGCGACGAGGGCCTTGAAGCGCTTGACGAGTTCCTGCTGGTCCTCGGCGGTGAGCTTGGAGTCCTCGATGTCGACGTGATATTTCTCGTGCTTGAAGCTGTGGATGACGGTCTCGAACGGCTCGTGGTCTTCGTCAGGGCGCTTTTGCACGCCGAGCACGACGTCGCCATACATCTGGATGAAACGGCGGTAGCAATCCCACGCGAAGCGCGGGTTGTTGGTGGCCTTCTCGAGGGCGAGGACGGTCTGGTCGTTGAGGCCGAGGTTGAGAATGGTGTCCATCATGCCCGGCATGGAGTCGCGGGCGCCGGAGCGGACGGCGACGAGGAGCGGCATGCCCTCGGTGGCGCCGAACTTGGTGCCCATGATCTTCTCCATGTTGGCGACGCCGGCTTCCATCTGGGCCTGCAGCGACGCCGGATAAGTGCGCTTGTTGGCGTAGTAGTAGGTGCAGACCTCGGTCGTGACCGTGAAGCCCGGAGGCACGGGCAGGCCGATGCGGGTCATCTCGGCGAGGTTGGCGCCCTTGCCGCCGAGCAGCGGCTTCATCGAGCCGTCACCGTCGGCTTTGCCGGCGCCCCACGTGTAGACGTATTTCGGTGCCTTCGGGGAGGCGGACTTGCCCGCCTTGGCGGGTTTTTTCGGAGCAGGTTTCTTGGCTTTGGATTTAGCGGCCATGTGAGGGAGGCTTTGGTTTGATGGAAGGACGAAAAACGAACCGTCACGCGTGTGCGCGGAGAGTCCGAGGCAATAGGGCGGGGCGGGGGGCTGTCAACGGCGCAGCCGCCCAAGTTCACGGCGCGACCAGTTTATGCCAAGAAATGACGGCCACGCGAAATGGGCCGGGACTGGAAAACCGCTTCCGTTTTCCGAAAAAGTTCCCACGATGCGCGTTCCTTCTGAATTGTGAGCGAACCCGAAAAACAGTCCGACGATACCTCCGAGTCCACCGAAGTGGTGCCCGCGCCGCGCGAGAAGCCGATGGGCTTCTGGGATCACCTCGAAGAACTGCGCTGGACGCTGGTGAAGAGCGCGGTGGTCTTCATCGTGTTCGCGGTGCTGATCGGCATCTACATGAAGGAGTTCAACGGCCTGCTGTTGTGGCCGTATGACTACGCCCGTGCGAAGTATCCCAGTGTGACGATGGAACTCGGCACCACCACGATCATGGAGGGCTTCAATGTGGTCATCCAGATGTGCGTGTTGGGTGGCGGGGTGCTGGCGGCGCCGTTCATCCTGTTCTTTGTCGGGCAGTTCGTCGCTCCGGCCCTGAACGAGAAGGAAATCAAGGCCGTTACTCCGATCATTATCTCGGCCGCCGTGCTGTTTTTATTGGGCGCCACTTTCAGCTTTTTTATTCTCGTGCCCAACACGATCGGCGTCGCGGTCGAGATCAACCAGATGCTCGGCTACACCCTGCGTTGGACGCCGGGCAGCTACTACAGCCTGCTCACGTGGCTCGTGCTCGGGGTGGGCGTCTCTTTCGAATTTCCGCTCATCATCGTGCTCCTGGTGTGGCTGGGCATCATGACCACGGCGTTCCTGCGCAAATACCGCCGGCATGCGATCGTCGTGATCTTCGTCATCGCGGCGATTGTGACGCCGACGCCGGACCCGATCACCCAAGTCATGTTTGCGGTGCCGCTCTACGTGCTCTACGAGGTCGCCATCATTGCGGGCACGCGGGTGGAGAAAAACCGGACCGCACGTTTCGCGGCGAAGTTTGATGCGTAATTTCCCTTACGCGGGGTAACGGGACGGCCGGGACGTCGCAGCGGCCGTCCGGCGGCGCGGTGCGGGAGCGCGCCAGACGCAACGGATTGGAGTTCGTTGCCCCGGCTTCAGCCGGAACCGACCGGCTCGCCCCTTCCGGCTGAAGCCGGGGCGACGAACGCATGGCCGCCATGCTGACGACATCGCGCCGGCGGGTCGCCAGCCGCGGGCTCACATGCCCTTCTTCACAAAGGCCACGTCGCTGTTGGTGTCCTTGATGCGGACCACCTTCTGGCCGTGCGAATCCTTGCCGACGTAATCGATGCCGGCCGCGGCGAGGACGGGAAGCGCTTTGCGCACGTCCTTGCTTTCGCCCTCGCTGGTGATGTCCACCGCCCAGACTTCCGTGGGAGGCCTTCCTTCGGCGGCGGGTTTGTTTTCGCGGGCGCTGAGCTTCAGATATTTTTCGTAGACGGTGATGCGCACCTGGTATTCGCGATAGCCGTCGAATTCAGTCGTGGGCGGCTCCTGCACGGTGACCGTCTGATAGATCGGCCGGCCGTTGCGATCGGTGCCGACCTGCACGCTCTGCGTGGTGATGCGGCCGGGCACCACGCGATACACCGGTTCGGAGACGGTCTCGACTTTCGACTGTGGCGGACCGACACCGTAATCGAGCTCCACCACCAAGTCGGCCGGCGTGCCGTCGGGCGCCTCATACATGCCTTTGCCGGAAAGCGCCGTCCGCACGTAACCAGCGGCTTCCTTGTAGCGCAGCGATTCGTCGCCGGCGGTCGTGTTTTTATTCCGGATCTGGTAGGAGATCGCTTCCTCGGCCTTGGGTTTGGCGAGGGCGTCGATCTTGACTTCGTAGGAGCTGGCGCAGCCGCCAAGGAGCAACAGCCCGGCGAGGGGCGCGGCCGCGGCGATGAGCCGGCGAGACAGCGCAGGGAGCGCGGCAGCTGAGTCGCGGTGCGATTTCATGGGAGCGCCGGGAGAGTAGCCAAACTCACCGGTAACGCAACTCCACGCTGGCCCGCGGCCAAACCGCCGGGCGGCGCTTACTTTTTCGCTGCGAGCTGGGCCCGGAGGACCACCCGGAACATCTGGATGCAAAGCCACCAGACGCCCGTCATGCAGGACGAGGCGGTCGCGCTCCAGAAGTAGATCATCCGGGGATCGTTCGACGGCACGTGCGGCTGGAGCACCCGGAACATGAACGCGAAAAACGCCACGACGAGCACGGCGTCCACCGCGAGGCTGGTGGGCGAAGTCATTTTCTGGTCCGGTTGCGACATGGCGCGGAGGAAGCCGGATGGCGCACCGGTTGTCCACGGAAAATTTCCAGAAACCGATCCGCGGGGTGGGACCGAAACCGGGGACAGCCCGGGCGATCATGCCACCGAGCGAGGGTGGTCGGTGAGGTGGCCGGCGCGCCCGCCTCGCAGCCGCGCATGCGCTGTCCTTGGTCTGGGTTGCAGGCAGGCGGCCGCCCGGAGGCGTGCAGGCGCGATCCGGCCCGATCAGAGCGACTTGGGAATCGCGGCGGTGAGGTTTTCAGGCGCGCCTTCGGTGACGAGAATATTGTCCTCGATGCGCACACCGCCGAGGGGCAGCAGCGATTCGACGCGCGTCCAGTTCACTGAGTCGCGATAACGCGTGCGCCGCGCCGGATCGTTCAGCAGGGCGGGGATGAAATACAGGCCCGGCTCGACGGTGACGACGTAGCCGGGGGCGAGCGGGAGGTCCATGCGCAGGTTGCGGAGCGCCGGCCGCGGGTCCTTGGCGCGGCCGGGGAGGGTGCCGCTGGCGTCGCGCACGCCGAGTCCGACCAGGTGGCCGAGGCCGTGCGGGAAAAACAACAGGTGGGCCTCCTGTTCGACGAGCGAGGCCGGCTGCCCGCGCATCAGGCCGAGCTCGACCAGCCCGCGGACCAAGTCGACCGCACAGCCGAGGTGGAGATCCTTCCATTCGGCGCCAGGCACGCATCGGGTGATCACGCGTTCCTGGGCGCTGAGCACCACTTGGTGGAAGTCGCGTTGAAACGAGTCGGGTTCTCCAACGACAAAAGTCCGGGTGACATCCGCCATGTAGCGGTCGATCTCGGCGCCGGCGTCGACGAGCACGAACTCGCCTGCGTGGGCGGTGCGGGACGAGGGTTCGAAATGCAGCACGGCGGCATTGGGCCCGGTGCCGATGATCGTGCCGTAGCCGGGACGCGTGGCCCCATGGCGCGCGAACTCGGCCTCGAGCTCGATTTGCAGGGCGCGCTCGGTGACGCCGGGTCGCAGCGATTCGCGCAGTCGCGCGTAACCGGCCGCTGTCGCGGCGGCGGCGCGGCGCATGAGGGCGAGTTCGTGTGCGTCCTTGGGCCGGCGGGCGTGGTGGAATTGCTCGCGCACGCGCACCGTGCGGGCGGCGTCGGCGTTGACGCCCCGCAGCGGCGCGCCGAGCAGCGTGATCGGGCGGCCGCGGCGGACGGTGAGCCACGGTTCGAGGAGTGCGACCGGCTCGCCCGGCGGCTGCGTGCGGCCCTCCCACACCCGCTCGGCCTCGCTCACGTCGGGCACGAAAGAGGTCCAGTTGCCGTCACGCGGATCGAAGGCGATCACGCCACCGGGACATTCCAAGCCCGCGAGGAAATAATACTCCGCGTGCGCGCGAAACGGATAGGTCTGGTCCGTGCCCTCGGGCAGCGGCACCGGCTCGCCGGCCCCGACAAGCAGCAGGGCGTCGTCCAATTGCAGGGCCGCGGCCACGCGCGCACGGCGCTCGGTGAGAAAGTCGCTCATGAGTTTGAACAGGAAGGCCGGGAAGAACGGGAAGGCCAAAACAAAACTTTCTCCCGGCCTTCCCGTTCTTCCTGTTCAAAACTGATCCGCGCGCCCAGCTTCCGGCCATGCGCCTCGATTTCACCGCGCTTCCGCCGCGCGACGTTTACGCGTGGATGACCAGCACGATTCTGCCGCGTCCGATCGCGTGGGTCTCGACGATTTCCGCCGATGGCAAAACCAACCTCGCGCCATTCTCGTTCTTCCAGGGTGTCTGCTCGAATCCGCCCACGCTGATGTTCGTGCCCGTCAACACCCGCGACGGCGCCAAGAAAGACACCGTGCGCAACCTCGAACAGGTGCCGGAGTTCGTGGTGAATCTTGTGCCGTTCGCCCTCGCCGAGGAGATGAATCGCACCGCCGCGACGCTGCCCTACGGCGAGAGCGAGTTCGACCAATTCGGAATCGCTGCCGCGCCCAGCGAGAAGGTGCGGCCACCGCGCGTGGCCGCGGCGCCGGTCGCCTTCGAGTGCACGTTGGACCGGTTCGTGCACATCGGCGAAGGGCCGCTCGCGGCGCACGTAACGTTCGGCCGCATCCACGTCGTGCACGTGAGCGATGCCGTGCTTGGCCCCGACGGACGTGTCGATCCGGCGAAGCTCGACCTGGTGGGGCGCCTGGGCGGAGAGCTGTTCGTGCGCACGACCGAGCGCTTCGCGCTGAAGCGGCCGGGGTGAGCAGTAGGGCAGGTCTGTGACCTGCCTTCTCACGCGGTGAGTATTCGATGGGCAGGTCACAGACCTGCCCCACTACAAGCCGGCGCATCTAACGCCCGGCCGTGATCGTGTAGGCCGCGCCGGCGGCCGTCACGAAGTCGACCGTGTGCGTCGGGCGCGACGTTAGCGGTGGCAGCGGCTCCGCCGCGGCAATTTTCGGCGGGCCGGCGGCGACGGTTTGGAAAAACGCGTTCGAGTTCGCGCCGCGAGCGGCGGTGGCGCTTGCGCCGTCGATTTTCACGGGCTCGTTGGTCCGCAGGCGGAGGTGGCCGCCGAGCTTCGAGCGGATGGTGGCGTGCGTGAGTCTTCCGCCGGCCCATTCGAGGTCGACGTCGAAACCACCGCGGGCGCGGAGGCCGGTGACTTTGCCGCCCGGCCATGCACTCGGCAGCGCGGGGAGGAGGTGCAGCACGCCGGCGTGGCTTTGCACGAGCATCTCGGCGACGCCCGCGGTGTAGCCGAAGTTGCCATCGATTTGGAACGGTGGGTGCGCGTCGAAGAGGTTGGGGTAGAGGCCGCCGCCGCGCATGTTGGTTTCGCTCGTGCCGACGAGGCGAAAAAGATTCCGCACGATCGCATAGGCGTGGTCGCCGTCGAGGAGGCGGGCCCAGAGGTTGATTTTCCAGCCCATCGACCAGCCGGTGGCTTCGTCGCCGCGCAGTTCGAGGGAACGGGCGACCGCGCGGAAAAGCTCCGGCGTCGCCTCGGCGTTGATCTGGTTGCCGGGGTGCAGGCCGTAGAGGTGCGAGACGTGGCGGTGGTGCGGCTCGGGCTCGGCGTAGTCTTCACGCCACTCCTGCAACTGCCCGCGCGCACCGATGCGATACGGCGCGAGACGGGCGAGCTTGCCGCGCAACTCGGTGACGAGCACGGTGTCGCGTCCGAGCAGTTCGGCGGCGGCGATCGTGCGCGCGAAAATCTCGCGGACGATCGCGAGGTCCATCGTGCAGCCGAGGCCGACGGCGGCGGGTTTGCCGTCGGGCGCGCGGAAATTGTTTTCGGGCGACGTGCTGACGGGCGTGACGAGTTCGCCCGAGCCGTCGGGTGCCGGGGCGATCCAATCGGCGTAAAACTCGGCGGCGCCCTTCATGATCGGGTAGGCTTCGTCGGCGAGGAACTTTTTGTCGCCGGTGAAGAGCCAGTGTTCCCAGAGGTGCGAGCTGAACCAGCCGCCGGCCATGTTCCAGAACGCCGCGCGCGCCTGGCCGTCGACGGGAAACGCATCGCGCCAGATCGTGGTGTTGTGGTGGAGCACCCAGCCGCGGCGGTGATACATGTCGCGCGCGGCGAGGCGGCCCGTTTGCGCGACTTCGCGCAGCAGGTGGAAGAGCGGCTCGTTCAACTCGGAGAGGTTCGTGGTCTCGCTCGGCCAGTAATTCATCTCGGTGTTGATGTTCACCGTGTAGGCGGAGGCCCACGGCGGGATGACCTGGTCGTTCCACTTGCCTTGGAGGTTGAGTGGTTGCGTGCCGGCGCGCGAGCCGGCGATGAGCAGATAACGGCCGAATTGAAAACACAGCGCCGCGAGCGCGGGATCACCGGTGTCGCGGAAGGCGGCGATGCGCTGGTCGGTTGGGAGTTTCTCCTTCGCCGGGTCGCCGTCGAGGCGGAGCGAGACGCGATCGAAAAGAACGCGGTAGTCGGCGGTGTGGCGCGCGCGGAGCGCGTCGTAGCTTTGCTTCGCGGCGGCCTGCAGATCGGTCGCGGTGCGCGCGCTGGCGTCGGCGCCTTCGCGGCTCGGACTTTTGTCGAAGCCGTTGAAGCTGCTGCCGGCGGCGAGCAACAACACGGCATCGGTCGCGCCCTCGATGAGAAGGGTGCCGTTGGCCGCGGTGATGCGGCCGTCGGATTGCACGGCGAGGCGCGACTCGAAGAACATGCCTTGGCCGCCGATGGCTTCGCCGTAGAGGACCTGGTTGGCGGTGGCCTTGCGGGTGCCGTCGGGGTTGTAGTTCTCGGGGTATTTCCACTGGTCGCCCATCTGTTCGACCGTCTTCAGCTCGCGCCGGCCGACGTAGCCAGGCAATTGGCCGCGGAGGACGAGGGTGTGGTTGAGCACGCTCGTCTTCGCGGTCGGATGAACGGACGCGAGCGAGGCCTTGAAGGCCAGCGCGCCCGTTTTGTCCGCGCGCAGCCGGATCGCGATGATGCGGTCGGGCGCGCTGGCAAAAATCTCGCGCGTAAAGGTGACGCCGCCGCGCCGGAAGCTCGCGCCGGTCGTCGCGTTTGCCAGATCGAGCCAGCGGCGGTAGCCGGTCGTCTCGCCCGGCGCCGTGAAGTCGAGCCACAGATCGCCGAGCGGCTGATAGCACTGCTGGTTGCGGCCGAGCCAGTGTTTGGTCACGTAGGCGTCGGCCTCGGAATTCTTGCCGGCCGTGAGCAGACCGGTGACGTGGTCGAAGTCCTTCGTGATATCGAGCGTGCGCAGATCGGCGGGCGGCTCCCCGGAGTAGAGCGTGTCCTCGTTGAGCTGGAGATGCTCGCGCTCGACGCCGCCGAACACCATCGCGGCCATGCGGCCGTTGCCGATGGGGAGCGCATCGGTCCATTTTTGCGCGGGGCGGTCATACCACAGCTGAAGCGAAGACGCGGAGTCGGCGGCGAACGCAGACGCAGCCGCGGCCAGCGCCGCGAGGAGCACGAGGGGATTCATGACGCACGAGCTAGGGCGTGCGGCGACGCGCTGACGAGCCCGGATCGGGTGGCGGTCGACTTTGTCTAGCATCCCGCTGCGATTATCCATTCCCCCGGGAGGGTGGGAGCTTAGAATCGGCGCCAGACCCTAACTCACGCCGGTCGATTTTCTACAAGACCGGCGCACTGAACCCGTAATCCCTATGAACCCGAAAGCTCTGTCCGTTCCGCGGTGGCGTGTCGTGCCGCTGCTTCTCATTGGCGTCGTGGTCGCGGCGCGCGCGCAGACTGCGCCGCAACCGCTCCGGCCGGTCCCGCCGGCGCCGGCCAGGGAGGAGGCCGTGCAACTCAGCGCGTTCGAAGTCCGCGCCGAGATCGACAACAGCTATAGCGCCCTCGACTCGAACTCGCTCGCGGCGTTTCGCATCGAGCTCGCGAAGACGCCCGCGACCGCCGAGGTGTTCACGCAGGCGTTCATGGACGACATCGCCGCGACCTCGATCGAGGATGTGCTCACGGGCTACGCGGGCACGGTGACCGCCTCCTCCAACAACGCCAACGCCGGCCTCTTCGCGCCCGGCGATCGCGACGGCTCGCAGGGGCTCAGCATCCGCGGCGTGAGTGCGGGCGAAATCAAGCGGGACGGTTTCATCGGCGTGCCCAACAACGCCCGCACGGCGAGCGGCAATACGGACAATTTCTCCATCGATCGCGTCGATGTGATCTCGGGGCCGCAGTCGTTGCTCTATGGATCGGTGGGCGGCGGCGGCGTGATCAACACGGTGTCGAAGCGCGCGGAGTTCAACCGCCAGCGCTCCTCGCTCAAATTCGTCCTCGATCGATTCGGCACAAAGCGCGTCATCGTCGATTCGAGCTACGGCCGTAGCCGGGCGGCGGTGCGCGTCGCGCTCCTCGGCGCCGAGAATCAGACCAACCGTTACAAGCTCGGCGGCGAACTTTATGGCATCTACGCGCAGGCGGCGTTCCGGCTCACGCCCAACACGACGGTGCGCTTCTCCACGGAGAGGACCGACAATGACGCCAACGTCGGCTTCAAGCCCAACCTGAACAACTTTCTCGCGCCCACCGACCCGCGCCGCAACCTCGACGCCCGCTACCTCGCGCTCACCCACCAGACCGGCGACATCAGGGTTTACGGCGAGCCGCTCACCTACGGGAATCTCGAATCGGCCGCCTCGTGGTTTTCCGCCGAGCGCATCAGCACGCGCTGGAACAGCATGATCCTGGAGTCGCGCCTGACCTCGTCGCTGTCCGCGCAGGTGGTCGCGATCTACACGGAGACGCTCGACGATCGCGTGACGGACGGTCGCAATCTGCTGCCCGGCCGCGGCAGCACGCTGCCCAACGGGGCGGTCAATCCCAACTTCGGCGCCAACCCGTTTGCCGAGACCGCCGTCGCGATCGGCGCGCCCGTGCAGATCAACGAGCAGCGCGACCGCAACAAGGGCGTGCGCCTCGCATTCGTGCACGAGACGGAATTCCGTTTCTGGCGGCTGCGCGGCAAATCGCAGACCGCGTTCGGCGGGCAGGCGTTTCACCGTGGTCCGACGTTCGGCAGCAGCGGCATGGCGCTGGTCTATTACCAGGCCGACCCGAGCGGCAACGTCCTCTACACGCACGCCAACGGCACGCAGGACACGACGCCCGACTACACGCGCAGCGACTACGGACGGACGCCGTTGCAGAACGTTTATTTCCCCGTGCAGAACGGCATTCCGAAGCACCCGCTCTTCCGGCCCGGCGCGCGCCGCATCAGCTACAACGGCGTCAACTACGTGCTCGAACCCCGCATCTACGCCGACCAGTCGCGCATCACCACCGCGAATCCTTTCGGCCTCATCCCGAACAACAACCCCGCGGCGTCGACCTTCACCGGCAACTGGAACCGCGGCGGCGAGACGCACAGCGGCAACCTCTACTTCGCCAATTTCACCGACTGGTTCGACGGCCGCCTCACGACGCTCCTCGGCTACAGCGTGACCCGCTTCGAGACGATGAACGTCGGCGCCGGCCTCGGGAACATCTCGATCACGCCCAAGGCCAACCACCCCGGGTGGCAGGCGGGCGTGAACTACCGCGTGCTGTCGTGGCTGCGCGTGTATGCCGTCACCGGCACGGCGGAGCAGGCCGAGGCCAGCACGAGCGACATCCTCGGCACGCCGCTGCGGAATCCGCAGGCGAAGAACTCCGCGCCCGAGATGGGCCTGAAGTTCACGTTCCTCGAAGGCCGCCTCAACGCGCAACTCAACTGGAACCCCACCACCAAGACCCTCAACGAAAACAAAGATGCGGGCACCGCCTTCCGCGACGCGATCAACCCCGACGGCATCAACGGTCGCGTCGGCGGCACCAACGCCAACCAGCGGGTCAACATCGACCGCACGTTGGAGTCCAAGGAATTCACGCTCGAAGCGCGTCCCTCGCGGGCGTGGCGCGTGCGCCTGAAGGCGTCGCAGCTCGCCGGCGAGATCACGAAGGACGTGACCTACCGGCAGAATTACAACGACCAGTTCTATCTCAACAACGGCACCGTGATCTACAAGGACGGTTCGCCGCTGCTGGTGAACGCCGCCGGCAGCGTCGCCGCCACGGCCGTGAAGGACGCTGCGCTCACGCTCGCGATGATCAACAATCCCACCAGCCCCTACTTTGCGAATCCGGATCCCACGTCGGGCCGCATCCAGAGCACGACGCTTCGCACCGTGCTCATGGCGATCGATCCGGCCAAAGGCGCGGCGGCGACCGGCGCGACGGGCCTGCCGGTCTCCAGCGTGCAGTATAACTTCGCGACGCCCTACGCGGGCGGCCTCGTCCCGATCTACCGCGAAGGCGAGAAGAACGTCGGGTTCAACGAATACACGTTCAATCTCCAGAACAGCTACGCCTTCCAGTCCGGCCTCGCGAAAGGCTTCAGCGTTTTCACGGACGTGCAGACCTACGCGAACAACCGCGCTTACTACACCAACTACCCCGATGCCACCGGCAGCACCGTCGCGACGCGCGTCATCCGTGTGCTGTATCGCTACCCGCGCTCGACGGTCTTCAACCTCGGCCTCAGCTACAGCCGCAAAGGCGTGCCGTGGCTCGGCGAAAAGTGTTCCTGGAGCACGCAGGTGAACGTGCGCAACCTGCTCAACCACTACCGCGTGTGGATCGTGCCCACGTCCACGCTGGCCACCACGCTCAACGCCCGCCTGTCGGCCCAGCCGCGGACGTTCCTCTGGACGAACTCGCTGAATTTCTAAACCGGAACCGTGCAGTTGAACTCGCGTTTGTTCGTGACCGTGCGGTGTAGCCGTGGAGCGCGTTGACCCCACCGCGCTTTGCAGGATCCAAGTCGTAGCCCAAGCGCGTTGAGGTCAACGCGCTCCACCCCGACTGCAATGTTCTGGCGCAGAGGGCGTCGAAAAGGGTTCACCGGTTTGTCATTCTGAGCGGAGCGAAGAATCCAGCAGGACTTTCGCACCTCGGAGCATGCCGCGGAAATCCAACTGGATTCTTCGCTGCGCTCAGAATGACAGGCTTCTTCAACGCCCTCCAAGGCGCCCAAGATTCCGCCGTGACGCGGGGCGGACGGGCGCAATACTCCCGTCCCATGCCCCCGTCTCCCTCCCTCACGCTCGCCGATGGCGGGCAGTTTCCCTCGGTCGGCCTCGGCTTCTGGAAGATGCCGAAGCCCGAGACGCCCGCGCTGGTGCGCGAGGCGATCCGCGCCGGCTACCGCCACCTCGACTGCGCGTGTGACTACGGCAACGAGCCGCAGGTGGGCGAGGGGATCGCCGCGGCGTTGCGCGACGGCCTGTGCCGGCGCGAGCAGCTGTGGGTGACCTCGAAGCTGTGGAACACCTACCACGAGCCGCAGCACGTGCGGGCCGCCTGCGAGCGATCGCTGCGCGACCTGCGGCTGGACTACCTCGATCTCTACCTCGTCCATTTTCCGATCGCGCTGGCGTTCGTGCCGTTCGACGTGCGCTACCCGCCGGAGTGGTTCCACGATCCCGCGGCGTCGCAACCCGCGATGAAACCCATCCGCGTGCCCTACGCCGACACGTGGGGCGCGATGGAGGGGCTCCAGCGCGCCGGTCTCGTGAAGCGCATCGGCGTGTGCAACCTCAACATCTCCGCGCTGCGTGACGTGCTCAGTTACTGCTCGATCCGGCCCGCCGTGCACCAGATGGAGCTGCACCCGTATCTCACGCAGCCGCGGCAGTTGCGGTATTGCGCGCAGGAGAAGATCGCGGTCACCGCTTTTTCCCCGCTCGGCTCGCCGTCCTACGAATCGATCGGCATGGCCGGGACGGACGAGAACGTGCTGCGAGACCCGGTGGTCGCCGGCATCGCCGCGACCCACGGCAAGACGCCCGCCCAGATCGTCCTGCGCTGGGGCGTGCAGCGCGGCTGCGCGGTCATCCCGAAGACGCGCACGCCGGCGCGCCTCGTCGAAAATCTCGCGCTCTTCGACTTCGCGCTCACGGCGGCGGAGACGTCCGCGATCGATGCGCTCGACCGGCACCGCCGGTTCAACGATCCCGGGCATTTCGGCGAGAAGGCGTTCAACACCTTCGTTCCGATTTTCGACTAGGGAATGTTTTCCAACTCATGAAATCGCGCGATAGGGAATAGTGGGCGGGGCTTTAGACTCCGTCGGGTTTCGACGCGCGTCTGGCGTCAGGGCCTAAAGCCCCTCCCGCCCGATTTAGAAACATGCCCTGACAGGCGTCCGGGGCTGACGGAAAAATCGCAAAAAACGGCGCAGCGATTGGCAAGAATCGCGGAGTCCGCACCGGAGCCGCGCTGCTAGGATGCGGTATGAATCCTCCCGCCTATCCGGATGGCCTGTCGGCCTGGGGCGAGCCGCCCCTGGTCACAGGCATGAATGTGCTGACGAATCCGCTGCTCAACAAGGGCACGGCCTTCACGGAGCGGGAGCGCGATGTGCTCGGCATTCGCGGATTGCTGCCGCCACGGGTGTTCACGCTCGAGGAGCAGATGCAGCGCACGCTCATCTCCGTGCGCGGCAAGCCGGCCGCGATCGAGAAATACATCTATCTCACCCAGCTCCAGAACCGGAACGAGATCCTGTTTTACCGGCTCGTGATGGAGCACATCGAGGAGATGGTGCCGCTCATCTACACGCCGACCGTCGGGGAGGCGTGTCTCCAATACGGCTCCATCTACCGCCGGCCGCGCGGCATGTTCATCAGCCTGCGCGAGCGCGGGCACATCGCGGAAATCCTGCGCCACTGGCCGCAGCCCGGCGTGCGGCTCATCGTCGTGACGGATGGCGAACGCATCCTCGGCCTCGGCGATCTCGGCGCGCTCGGCATGGGCATCCCCGTCGGCAAGCTGTCGCTCTACACCGCGTGCGCCGGCCTGCACCCCGGCTACTGCCTGCCGATCACCCTCGATGTCGGCACGGAAAACGCCGCGCTGCTGTCCGGCCCGGCCTACATCGGCCTGCGCGAGAAACGCGCGCGCGGCGCCGCCTACGACGAATTCATCGAGGAGTTCGTGCTCGCGGTGAAGGAGGTATTCCCGAAGGCGCTGCTCCAGTGGGAGGATTTCGGCAACACGAACGCCTTCCGGCTGCTGCACGATTACCGCCACCGGATCCTGAGCTTCAACGACGACATCCAGGGCACGGCCGCGGTGGCGCTCGCCGGCGTGATCGGGGCGTTGCGGCTGACGAAATCGTCGCTCAAGCAGCAAAAGCTGCTCTTCCTCGGCGCGGGCGAGGCGGGGACGGGCATCGCCGATCTCTTCGTCGCGGCGGCGCAGGCCGAGGGCCTGACGGAAGCCGAGGCGCGCGCGCGCTGCTGGTTCGTCGATTCGAAGGGCCTGCTCGTGAAAAACCGCGGCGACAAACTCGCCCACCACAAACTGCCCTACGCGCACGAGCATCCGTTCGCCGCGACGCTGGAGGAGGCGGTGAAAGTGCTGAAGCCCACCGCGCTCATCGGCGTGTCGGGCACGCCGCAGACGTTCACGCAGGAGATCGTCACCACGATGGCGAAACTCAACGAGCGCCCGATCATCTTCGCGCTCTCGAATCCGACGTCGAAGGCCGAGTGCACCGCCGAGCAGGCCTACGGCTGGTCCGACGGCCGCGCGATTTTTGCGAGCGGCAGTCCGTTTGCGCCGGTGGAGGTGAACGGCCGCCGGCATGTGCCGGGACAGGGCAACAACATCTACATTTTCCCGGGCGTGGGCCTCGGCGCGCTGGTGGCCGAGTCGCGCGAAGTCACCGACCGGATGTTCCTCGCCGCCGCGCAGACGCTCGCGAGTCTGGTCGGGCCGGAGGACCTTGCGGTCGGCCGCGTCTACCCGTCGCTGACGAAGATTCGCGCGGTGTCGCTCGCGATCGCGACCGCGGTGGCGGAGGAGGCGCACCGCGCGGGCCTCGCATCGGCGCCGCGGCCGCGCGACCTCGCCGCCGACATCCAGGCGCGGATGTTCCAACCGGTGTATCGCGAATACGTCTGATGCCGGGCACGCGGACCGGGCGATTCGCCGTGCCGGACGGGAGCCCGGCGGCGGGCGCCGCCAAACAAACGCCCACCGGCCGTGCGCGGCGCCTGCTGTAGCAACACCGAGATTTCGTGGTGTAGCCGCGAGCGTGACAGCCTGTGTGAAAACCCGGCGGCATTCGTTCAGCCGCGCGAAGTGTAGCGGAAACCGTGAGGTTTTCGTGGGATTTGGCCCGCGTTCGGGCGAAAAGCTCACGCTTTCCGCTACAACCTTCGCGTTCTCACACAGTCTGTCATGCTCGCAGCTACCGGGCGTTGCGATGGCACGTTGCTTCCGGGGCGCAGCGCTTACTGTTCGACCTTTTTCCGATTGTTGTCCCGATCGTCGCGCGAAGGCGGCGGCGGACTGGGATTCGGCTGGGCGCGGGCGGGCGCGGGTGCGGCGGCCGTGGTCGGGGGCGGTGCGCTTGCCGCGCGCGGCTGAGCCTGCGGCGCCGGCGCGGATGACATCGAGATTTGCGGGCGCGGCTGGGTCGCCGCGTGGGCGGGGGCCGGCGGCGCGGCCGGGCTGTTCATCGTGGCGGCGGAAGGCGGTGGCGGTGCGTTCTTGGGCGGAGCGCGCCTCTCCGGGACAGGTGAGTTGGCCACCGCCTGTGGCGGGGCGGTCATCGCGGGGGCGGCCGGCCGGTTGTTCGACGTTGCATTGGCCGGACGGCCGCGCCGGTCGGGTTCGGCCGAGACCGGACGGTTCCACTGCGAGACCGGGACGGACGGGGAAGGCTCGGTGGTCGCAGTGGTCGCGACCGGCGCCACGGTGTTGCCGGGCCGCCGCGGGTCCGGGTCGCGTTCGCGGCGCGGCGGCGGATTAACGATAGTCGTCGTGGTGGTGACCGTCGTGAACGTGGCGGCGGGTGCGCCGGCCATCGGCACGGGACGGTTGACCGGGCGTGCGCCCCAACCCAGCGAGACGGGCGGACGCACGATGTCCGGGGCTGGCCGCCACGGCTGGCGGTGCGGGTTGGCGACGTAGCCCGGGTGGCCGGGAAAGACGGGATGGCGCCAGTCACGGCGATCGCGCCAGCTCCACTGGCGGTTCACGACCCAGATGCGGCGGCTGGGCCAGTCGCAGTCGTGCGTCAGCCACGGGCCGACCGCGAAGCCGAGACCGAAGGTGACGATGGGTTGCGCGTAGTTGATCGGGCGGTTGATGAAGACGTAGTCGGGTTCGTAACGCGGCACGTAGATCACGTCGGGCTGGGCGGGGACGATGGTGACCACGCCGCTGTCCCACGCGACGGTTTGCTGGGGGGTGCTGACGAGGGTGCCGGCGGCGTGGGCGCGTTCGCGGAGGCGCTGGATGGCTTTCATCACATCGTCCGGCTGGTTGAGGAAGGCCTCGCCGACCTGCTTCGTCCACTCGATGTTCTCGTCCATCCACTTCACCACGTCGGGATAGTGGGCGAGGGACTTGACGCTTTCGTCCCACGCGCGGGCGCCGGTGTTGTTGGGCTCGCCGCCTTCCTTCAGGTAACGCGCGGCGAGCACGATGTCGACCGGCGCGGCCGCGGCCGGCAGCAGCAGGGCGATGAGCGCGTCGGGATACAGCGCGATCGGCCCGAGCAGCGTTTCGAGTTCCTCGGCGGTGCGCCGGACCGGCTCGGCGGGCGCCACCACGACGGGTGGCTGTTCCTGCGCCCACGCCAGACCGGGCGCAATCGAAAGCGCGAGGGTGGTGAGGACGAGGCGAAGGCGGGCACCGGGGCGATTTTTCATGGGGTCCTCCTGGTTGGAGTCACGTTAGTGCGACCGCCCCGGCGGGCAAGGGTGCCGGCTAGATTTGCGAATACGCGGTCGGCACGAGGAAACGCGCGGTGTTCTTGGAGGTGTTGTCCTTGTATTGCGGGTCGCCGGACATCGCTTTCCAGCGCGGATCGGGCCCGAATTTGGCCCAGCCCGCGAGGTGGGCGGCGAGATCGGAGCCGGAGGTCATGTAGCGCAGGTGCGGGAGATTCGGGCCGGCGATACTCTGGCCGAAAAATACCGGCGACATGCCGAGATCGCGCATGAGCTGCGTCTCGCCGTTGTCGAACATCGCCATCTTGCTCAGCGCGGCGCGCTCGCTGTGGCTCTCGTAGTCGCGCATCTCGAACACGCGGGTCGGCGTGCGATTCTTCGAAAACACGGGCTGCTCCATCCGCGGCATGCCCTTGAACGCGCGATAGAGCCAGGTGTCGATGCGGTCGAACGCCGGGCTCGCCTTCGGGACGTTCAGATAGTCGGCGCCCGCGGATTGCACCTCGGCGTCGGCGTTGAGCTCGGCGGCGCCCGCGACGAAGGTGTCGAGCGAGGTGTGCCGGATCAGCACCCACACGGGGGTCTCGGCCTTCGGTTTCGAGGTGCCGGCTTTCTTGTCGACCTCGAGCTCGGTGAAGACGCCCACCTCCTTCACGCCGCGTTTGGCCAGCGCAGGCAACAGGGCCTTCTCGAGATACCGGTCGAGCGGCGCGGTCGCGGCGCCCGGCTTGAGGCGGTAGGCGCGCAACTCGTAGTAGTCGCGGCCGGCGGATTTCTCGGCCCCGGCCAGGGGGGCGTGCGACAACGCGGTCGCCGCGGAGGCCGCAAGCGAAGTTTTCAGGAAAGTGCGACGGGAGGTTTTCATTGGGATTCCGGGGTTAAGCTAGCGACGGAAAGTCTTCACGTAGGAGACGAGAGCGGCAACCTCCTGGTTGCCGAGTTTGTCCCGGAACGGCGGCATGCGATGCGCCGCCTTGGCGTCGCGCACGCCATCGAGGATCTGGCGCTCGATTTCCGCATCGGGGAGCCTGCTCTCCGAAAGATCGCGGGCGCCGAGCTTCTTCCCGGCGGGCGTGCGGGCTTTGCCGTCGGCGCCGTGGCACGGCACGCAGTGCGCGGCGAACACCCCGCGGCCCTCGGCGGCCGCAGCGGCCGGCGTGGTGCACAGCAAGAGGAGGAGTCGCGTGCGCGCAGGCATCGCGCCCAGCACGGCGCAGGCGGCGGGCGAAGGCAAGCGCGGGGCGGGGGGGGCTCAAACTGATGGGGTGCATCTCACTTTCTTGCAGCAGGCCGAAAGGTGGGCCGGCCGCTCCGCGGGCGGCCAGGAGCGAGCGAGAATCACAGCGCGCTGGCCGGGCGCGGAGCGCCCGGCCCACCCCCGCGGTGCGGCACATCGCAGGAAGCTGAGATGCGCCCAAACTGATGTCCGCGATTTGTAGCGGCGGTCCATGACCGCCGTCGTTGCGCCAAGGGTATTCGTTCGGCGGTCATAGACCGCCGCTCCAACCGAGGCAGTCGAGAACTGACAGCAGTTTGAGTCACACCCAAGCGCGGGGGCGGGCGGAAAATTGAGTCGCGCGCGCCGGGGCGAGGCGTTTGCATTGCGCCGCGTTTTTCTCCGCCACCCAACCTCACATGTCCGCTTCCCTCTCCATCGCATTCATTGGCACAGGTGTCATGGGCCGCAGCATGGCCGGCCACCTGCAGAAAGCCGGCCACACTCTGCACGTGCACAACCGCACCGCCGGCAAGGCTTCCGCCCTGCTCGACGCGGGCGCGAAATGGCACGAATCGGCCGGCGCGGCCGCGGCGGAGGCGGACGTGGTGATCACGATGCTCGGTTTTCCAACCGATGTGGAGCAGAGCTACCTTGGCGCCGGCGGCATCGTGGAGCGCGCCCGACCGGGCGCGCTGCTCATCGACATGACAACGTCGAGCCCGGTGCTGGCGCGAACGATCGCCGACGCCGCGGCGAAACGCGGTCTGGCGTCGCTCGACGCGCCGGTTTCGGGCGGCGACCTCGGTGCGCGCGAAGCGCGCCTCGTGATCATGGTCGGCGGCGAGACGGCGGCGTTTGCCCGGGCGAAGCCGCTGTTCGAGATCATGGGCAAGAACATCGCGCTCCTCGGCGGCCCGGGCGCCGGCCAGTATTGCAAGATGGCGAACCAGATCGCGGTCGCGGTCGGCATGGTGTCGTGGGTCGAGGCGCTCGCCTACGCGAAGAAGGCGGGCCTCGATCCTGCGGCGGTGCATGCGAGCATCAGCGGCGGCGCGGCGGGCAGCTGGGCGATGACGAATCTCGCGCCGCGCGCCCTGGGCGACAACTACGCGCCCGGCTTCTATGTGAAGCACATCCTGAAGGATATGCGCATCGCACTGGAGAGTGCCGCCGAGCTGAAGCTCGACCTGCCCGGCCTCGCCGGGGCGAAGAAACTTTACGACCAGGTGGCGGCGCGCGGCTGGGAGGATTGCGGCACGCAGGCCCTGTATCGACTCTACGCGTCGCTCTGACCCGCGACGAGTTGAGCGCTGAGGGTTGAGAGACTCGATCCCTCCGGGCTCTCAACTTCTGGCGCTCACCCCTCAACTTATCCGAACATGAAACTCCCGCCTGATTTCCGCAAACGCGTGCTCGCCCGTGAATGGTTGTGCGGCACGTTTCTCAATCTCGGTTCGCCCATGACGGTCGAGATCGCCGGCCTGGCGGGCTTCGACTGGCTGTTGATCGATCACGAGCACGGGCCGGGCGGGCAGGACACATTGCTGCATCAATTGCACGCGGCGGCCGCGACGCCGGCGTTTCCGGTCGTGCGGATTGCGATGAACGAGACGCCGCGGTTCAAGCGCGTGCTCGATATGGGCGCCTGCGGCGTGATGGTGCCCTACGTCAACACCGCCGCCGAGGCGCGCGCGGCCGTCGCCGCCATGCGCTATCCGCCGCACGGCGTGCGGGGCGTGGCGAAGTTCAACCGCGGCGCCGGATTCGGCGGCGATTTCGAGGAGTATTACCTCCACGGCCATGAGCGCCTGCTCGGCGTGATGCAGATCGAGACACCGGAGGCGATCGCCAACATCGACGAAATCGCCGCGGTCGACGGGGCCGACGTGCTGTTCGTCGGTCCGACGGACCTCAGCTACAACATGGGCATCCGCGACCAGCTGGAGAGCCCGCGCTTCACCGAGGCCGCGAAAAAAGTGGCTGATGCCGCGGTGAAGCACGGCAAGGCCGCCGGCGTGCTCGTGCACCTCCCGGCCTTGGTGCCGAAGATGCGCGAACTCGGCTACACCTTTGTCGCGCTCGGCAGCGACGGCGGCGGGGTCCGCAGCGCGCTGCTGGGCTATGCGTCGACGCTGAAGGCGAAGTGAGCGCAGCGCCGTTCCGCGCGCCACTGCGAAGCAGCAGGGGTCGGTTCGGCGCTGGATGTCCGCGGCGTTGCGGTGATCGCGGCTGACGTGCCGGTCTGGCCGGCTGGGTCCGTAGCGGACGACGATTTGCTCATGACGACCAACCCGCACGACACCGGGCCGGATGGTTGGCGGATGGTCTGGACGGGCAGGCGTGCGACCTCGCGGGAAAACAACAAAAAGGGCCGCGCTCGGTGGCACGGCCCGGTGAAAAATGGCGTCGAGCCGGTTCCCGGCTCAGGCGGCGAAGGCCTTGCGCGCCGGGAGGCCGGCGGTGGCCTTGCTGGCTTCGAGCGCGAGTTGCGCGAAGAACGAATCGCGGCGCTCGCGGGCGATCGCGATGTCCTTCGTGCCGAGCGAGCGGCGGATGCGCTCCTTGGTGAACGGCGTCGGATGCACCGTGTAGTGGAGGAACCACGTGCCGTGATTGTTCCACAAGTGATGGTTAGGGTTTTCCGCGCGGACGCGGATTCCGGGGAGGGCGGTGACGGTATTCATGTTGCGTGATTTTGTGGGAGTTATCGCGCAGCAGGTTGAAAACAAAAAACCGACCTGGGCATCAGGTCGGTCTCGTCTTCGGGAGCGTTCTTGGTTCGCCCCTCTTGCGAGTGGCGCACATCCGAGCTTTCACTCGATCCACCGTGGCCGCTCCCGGCCCGGTTGGCGGAACCGGCCGGTGAGGGCCGATTCGTTCCTGATGCGCCGCCGACGGTGCCGGCCCGCGCCGGAGCGTCGAGACTTTTTTTCGTAAAACTTGCCGACGCGTCAGGCAGCGCCCGTCGCGGGAGACCGGCACACTTGGCGCGGCGCGAAAGGAGCGGGAGCATCTTGCTCCCGATGGAAAACCCGGGAGCTGGAAGCTCCCGCTACTTTGGCGCCTGGGCGCGCCCGCCCCTCCCGTCGAACTACTTCGCGTGCGCCTTGGCGTAATGTTCGGCCAGGAGGTCGTGGCCGAAGTCGCCCTTGAACTCGCGGTAGGTCGAGTGGATGTGGTTCGCGTTGTTCTGCGAGTTGTCGAACTCGATGAGAAACGTCGGGCCCTGCACGCGGTAGTAGGTCGCGCCCGCGCCGCGCCGCAACGCGCCGGCCCAGGCAAACGTGATCCGTTCGACCCCGGCGCGCGTGATGGCGGCGATCGTCTCGTCGGCGAGCAGCGGGTGGTAGCGGTTCACGAAGCTCTTCACCACGGCGAGGAGTTTCTCCTTCTGGCCGGCGTTGAGTTGTGCGGCGGCGATGCCGGCGGGGCTGAGCGGATCGACGCGTTTCTTGTTGGTCGTGACAATCTCGGTCAGCGCCTTGTCGGCGAAGACAGCCGTCTTCCGCTGCGCTTCGTCGAGCGAGTTGATGAAGGCGTGGCCGAGATCCTCCTCTTCGCCGAGCACGCGTTCGCCCTTGCGCGGGCCGGCCTTTACCTCGGCGGGATTGGTGCCGATGAACGACGGCGCGAAGAACACGTGCTTCCCGTCGACGATCGTGAAATTGAACGAGAGGTGGTGGCCTTCGAAGCGCCAGCCCCAGGATCGGTCGGCGGAAGGCTCGCCGAAGATCGTGACGAAGTAGTTGCTCGCGTCGCGGTTCTGCTTGGGGTTGGCCTTCTCGAGTTCCTTGAGCACGACCTCGAGCTGCATCACCGCCTGGGCCTTGGCCATGCCGGTGTGGCTCACGCCGGTGCGGAGGAGAGCGATGCCGAGTGCGTGAACGGCGGTGGAAGTGCCCTTGAACGAAAGACCGTTGCGCACGATCGGGACGAAGTTCCAGTTCTCGCGCTCGGCATCGGTGAGCGGGTAGGTGGCCTTTTGTTTTTGCTCGGGCGTGAGCGCCTCGAGGTAGGCGCGCGCGGCGGCGAGCATGGAATCGACGGCTTCGTGGGCGCGGGCGGGCAGGACGGCGAGGAGCGACAAGGCAACCGCCAGGCGGGGCAGGGTGGAACGCATCGCCCCGTCATGGCGCAACGCTCGCGCGAGGCAAGCGCGCTCGTCGCGTTGCGCAGCGCCGGGGGCGTGAGTCAAACGGAGGTCAGTGATTGGTAGCGGCGGTCTATGACCGCCGGCGTTGCGCCAAGGGGATTCGTTCGGCGGTCATAGACCGCCGCTACAACCGAGGCATCCAAGAACTGACATCTGTTTGAGTTACACCCCGTCCACGCGTGAGGCCAGTGCGGGGCGCGGAAAACGAGGCGGGACGCCTCGTCCACGTTCGTCACCGCCAGTCGATCACCGCCCAGACGGCGTAGTGGTCGGACGGGTAGCGCCCGTTGCGCACCGTGCGGTCGATCTCGGAGGCGCGGGCCACGAAGTGCGACGAATGGAAGATGAAGTCGATGCGCGAGCCCTGCGTCGTGCCCTTGAAGCCGTGAAAGCTCGCCTCGTCCGGTTGACGCTTGGGATGCACCGTGCGGAAGGCGTCGATCCAGCGGATCGCGTCGGCCGACTCGGGGCGCACGAGCACGGCGTAGGCGGGATTGTCCTCGTTGATGTTGAGGTCGCCGGTCAGCAACGCCGGAGCGCCGGCGGCGAGGGTGGCGACCCGGCGCGCGATGAGTTTGCTCGCCTCGTAACGCGCGACCTTGCCGATGTGGTCGAAATGGGTGTTGGCGTAAACGAACTCCCGGCCGCTGCGTTGGTCGCGGAGTCGCACCCACGAGCAGATGCGCGTGAGCGCGGCGTCCCACGATTTGCTGCCGGGCACCTCGGGCGTCTCCGAGAGCCAGAAATCCCCGCGGGCGATTTCCGTGAACCGGGCGGCGCGAAATGCGATGCACGACCACTCGCCGGCGCGTTGGCCGTCGTTGCGGGCGACGCCGGCAAACGTGTGGCCGGGCATCCGGGCGACGAGTGCGTCGTGCTGGTCGGCGAGCACTTCCTGGAAGCCGATCAGGTCGGGATCGAGGGTCTTGATGGTGTCGAAAAACAGGTCGGTGCGCTTGGGCCACGCGTCCTCGCCGTCCTTGGCGTTGGAGTTGCGCACGTTGAACGAAACGACGCGGAGGGCGGTCGCATCGGCGGCCGGGAGCACGGTCGCGAGCAAGAGCGCGATCAAGGCAAGGGAAGGAGGGCGGAGGCGCATAACGATAGGATTGCATTGCCGAAAAGCCGCCGGCTGCAAGGGTCTTGAGGCATGCTACCCCGAGGCCCCCGGTTGATCTATTGGTTGTGTTCGATGAGTGCGACGCTGGTGGCCGCGACGGCGGCGAGCGCCCCGGCCCGCCAGCGCACCGCGGCGCTGCCGCCCGCGGAGGCGCTGAAGACCTTTCAACTGGAGGCCGGGCTGCGCTTGGACCTCGTCGCCGCGGAGCCGTTGGTGGCCTCGCCGGTGGCGATCGCGTTCGATGAACAAGGGCGGCTGTTCGTGGTGGAGGGGCGCGGCTACCCGGAACCGGTCGACGGCAAGAATCTCACGACCGAGGGACGCGTGGCGCTGCTCACCGACACGGATGGAGACGGACACTACGACAAGCGCACAGAGTTTGCCACCGGTCTCGGTTATCCGAACGGCATCGTCTGCTGGCGGGGCGGCGTGTTTGTCACCTGCGCGCCGGATATCTTCTACCTCAAGGACACCGATGGTGACGGCATTGCGGATGTGAAGCGGGTGGTCTTGACGGGCTTCGATACCAGCCGCAGTTCGCAGTTGCGCGTGAGCAGCCCGACGCTCGGGCTCGACGGAAAAATCTACGTCGCGAGCGGATTGACCGGTGGCAAGGTCACCTCACCCGAGCATCCGGAACGTGCCGCGGTGAATTTCGCGCCGGCCGACGGTCGCTTCGATCCGGACACCCTGGCTTACGAAGTGACGGGCGGACGCGGGCAGTTTGGCCTGGCGTTCGATGCCTTTGGACGGCGGTTTGTGAGCTCGAACCGCCATCCGGTGCTACAGATCGTGCTCGAACCGTGGCAACTGAAACGAAACCCGCACCTCGCGTTTGCGCTGCAGACGCAGGAAGTCTCCAAGGTGGAGGCCGAGGCGAAGGTGTGGCCGATCAGCGGCGCGGCGGTGACGGCGGATTTCATCCCCAACCTGATGAACGCGCCGCACACGGGCACGTTCACATCGGCGTGTGGCGTGATGGTGTTTGGCGGCACGGCGCTGCCGGCGGCTTTTCAGGGAAACGTCTTCATCTGCGAGCCCGCGCAAAATCTCGTGCAGCGCCAGGTGTTGCGCCCCGAAGGAGCGACCCTGCGGTCCGATCTGGCCACGCCGGGTCGGGAGTTCCTGGCGTCGGCCGACACGTGGTTCCGACCGGTGTTTGCCACCAATGGGCCGGATGGTGCGCTCTACCTGGTCGACATGCACCGCCGCGAGATCGATCACCCGGCCTACGTGCCGGCGGAGTCGCGCGGACTGTTCGACTTTGTCTCGGGGAAGAACTGCGGTCGTATCTATCGCATCGCCGCTGCGCCGCCGCGGCGCGCGGTTGCGATGGTAAACGAGGCAACCGCACTCGTGCGCGAACTGGGTTCCGCCGAGACCTGGCGGGCCGGCACGGCGTTCCGCCTGTTGCTCGAACGACGCGAAGGCACTGCGCGGGCGGAGTTGGCCGAGGTGGCAACGGGGGCGGACCAGGCGGCGGCGCGCGTGCAGGCGCGGGCGCTGCTGGCAGCGGGTGCGGCGCTGGATGAAGCCGCCATGCTGGTGGCGTTGCGCGACAGGCACGCGGGGGCGCGTGAGCACGCGGTTGGTCTCGCGGCAGCGGCGCTGGCGAAGTCGCCGGCCCTGCTCAAAGCGATCTCGGACCTCGCGTCGGATGAGGATGCCCGCGTGCGCTTCGCGTGCGCGCTGGCCCTCTCCGGGAGTGCCGGGCCGCGCGTGATCGAGACGCTGGCGCTCATCGGCGCGCGCGATGGGGCGGACCGCTGGACGAGGGCGGCGGTGTTGAGTGGGGTGGGCGGGAGACTCGAAGGGTTTTATGCGGCGTTGCGGTCGCAACGAGGGACCGACGCGCGCGGGGTGCGGTTTCTGCTGCAGGACCTCGGACGGTTGTTTGGAACCGCGGCGACCTTCGAGGCGGGGGCGGCGTTTTTGCGCGACATGATGGAGCCCGGTGCCGACATCGCGGAGCGCGTCAATGCGGTGCTGGGTCTGGCCGAGGGCTGGCAAGGGCGGCCGGCGGCGGGGAAGACGGACGACGCGGAATTCGGCCGGGCCTTCCGCTCGGGGGACGAAGGATTGCGGGCCGCCGTGCGGCAGTTTCTCGGACGTGCCGAGCGGTTGGCGCGGGACCCCGCGAAGGCGCCGGCTGATCGGGCGGCGGCATTGACCTTGTTGGGTATCTTCGGCCCGGGCCGCGCCGCCGGGCTGTTTCGGGAGATGCTGGCGCCACGGCAGCCGATCGAGGTGCAGCTGGCGGTGGTGCGGGCGTGCGAGCGAGCAGGCGATCAAGCGAGTGGTGCGCTGTTGCTGGAGGCGGAAAAATGGTCGCGCTACTCGCCGCAGATGCGCGCGGCAGTGCTGGCGGCGGTGACGGCAAAGTTGCCGATGTTGCTCGCGTTGTTCGAAGCGATTGAGCGCGGCACGCTGGCGCCGACGGAAATTCCACCCGCGAAGCGCACCCAACTTCAAAAACATGCGAATGCCGGAGTGAAGACGCGGGCCGAGGCGGCGTTCAAGCGCATTGAGGCCGGGGATCGCATGGCTGTCTATCGAAACCTTCGTGAGGTGATCTCAACCCCGGCTGACGCGGCGAAAGGACGCGACGTGTTTACGCGAATTTGTGCGACCTGCCACACTCGCGGGGGCGTTGGTGGCAAGGTCGGTCCCGATTTGACCGGCATTCGGAATCAACCGGCTGAGGCGATCCTGTTGCACACGGTCGTGCCGAATTACGAGGTGGCGCCGGCCTATCAGGAGGTCACCGACGAGACGCGCGACGCCCGCACTTTGACCGGCTGGGTGGTCGCAGAGACGGACAGCGCGGTGACGTTGCGCACAGCGGCGGGGCCGGAGGAGATCGTGTTGCGGACCGCGATCGTGTCGCTGAGCGCCGCCGGAGTTTCGCTCATGCCCGACGGGCTCGAGCAGGCGATGACGAAGGAGGAGCTGGCGTCGCTGATCGCGTTTTTGAAGTCCGAGCAGTGAGAGCGACGTCCCGTGGCGTTTGGATTTTGTAGGGCCGCCGCTGGTCGGCAGGCCATGGCTTGCCTGCCGTCGGCATGGCCCGGCCACGAGGGCCGGCCCTACAATCCAGAAGCAATGGGCGATTGGAAAAGGTAGGGACGGCTCTCCGAGTCGTCCGCTTTGGGACCACGTTGCGCCGGATGTTTCGATGCGGACGCCTCGGAGAGGCGTCCCTACCGCGCCGCGTTTTTCGCTATTCGCGGCGACGGGTTACTGCGCGGAGCTGGCGGGTGCGCCGGCGACTTCGAACGGGATCGCGGGCACGGCGCCGAGGGACTGGCGCGGCGCGGCCTTGGCTTTCGCGGCGTTGGGGCCGGCGCGTTCGGCAAAACCGTTCAGCAGGAGGTTGCCCTGCGTGCCGGCTTTGACCTTCGCGGGGTCGCAGGCGATGAAGACGTTCACCGTGTCGCCGGAGCCGGCGGTGGATTTTGCGATGGTGATGCCCGCGGGGGGATCGATCAGCTCGAAGTGGACGGCGCCGTTGGCGCGCGAAGTCGGCGCCGAGATCTGGATGCGCGTGGTGCCACCGGGAGCGAGCCGCACGACGCCGCGGGTAACGACGCGAAACGCGGCACCGCGGCCCGTCACATCGGCCATGAAATCGCGGGCGGGCACGAGGTGTTTGTAGGCGAAGGCCTGCATCATGTCCTCGGCGGGCACCGCGACGTGCGTGACCGGCTTGCCGTCGATCATGCCGGTGCCGGCGAGCGAGAGGCCGACGACTTCGTCGCTCACGTTGAACGGCGCGGTGAGCGTGATCTGCACCTTGTCCTCGCCCGGCGGGATGCGGGCGCCGGAGAGAGCGAAGCCGCGCGGCACGTTGCGCAGGCCGAGGAGGATTTCGCCCGCGAAGCCGTCGTGGCGCAGCGCGAAGACGGTGAGCGGCGTGCTGGCGCCGGAGCGGACGTTGACGCTCGACGGGGTCACCCGCAGTTCGAAATCGGGTTGGGGCGGGCTCACGCGCAGCCGGTAGGCGTAATCGGCGCCGCCTTGATGCTGCGTGTCGGCGACGGTGATGAAATACGTGCCGTCGGCCGGCAGTTTGCAGGTGAGGCGCGAGTCGGCGTGGTGGGTGAGCAGGCCGAAGGCCTTGTCTTCGTAGTCGTCGTTGCTGGCGATGGTCTTGCCGGCGGCGTCGGTGAGCTTGAGCACGGAGTCGAGCGGCGAACCGAGCCGGCGGGCGAACACTTCGGCGACGATTTCGGCGCCGGCCTTGCCCTCGAAACGGAAAACGTCGGAGTCGCCCGCGCGATCGATGCGGCCGTTGACGGTGATGGGCAGGGTGAGGGCCTGGGCGGTGTCGGGGCGGTTGTTGGGTTCGGTCTCGCGGGTGTTGGTGTGGCCGTCGAGGGCGATGCGCACGGGATTCGAGAGCTGGGTCTGGCCGCGCACGGAAACGAAGAACGTGCCGGGGCGCCGGTCCTTGGTGTCGAGGGCGAGTTTGTCGGAGGGCAGATTCCAGCCCGTGAGCTCGAAGGTCTCGCGGCCGCCGCACGCCGCGCCGAGGGGATTGATGCCGGTGACGAAGGGCAGCTCCCCGATGCTCAGGCGATAGACGAAGTCTTCGCGACCGCGGAAGATCGCGTCCTTGATTTCGACGACGTAGTCGCCGTCCGCGGGGATGTCGTAACAGAGGACGGGGTCGGGGTTGAAGCGATAGTCGTCGGAGTAGGCGAGTTCGCGGCCCTGCGCGTCGAAGAGCGCGAGCGTGGCCTGGAACCAGCCGGGCACGGCGTCGGCGAGGTAGGGGATGAGGGAGCGGGCGTGCGCCACGAGGACGACGCGCTGGCCCTTGCGCGCGGCGAAGCGGAAGTGGTCGACTTCGCCGGGGAGGATCTGGCCGTTGACGACCGTGGGGATCGTGACCGCCAGCTCGGTTTTCGGCCGGTTGCTGCGAGGGTCGGTTTCGCGATTGGCGCGGGGATCGCGGGGCGCGGAGGTGGCGATCTGGACGGGTTCGCCGACCTCGCGGAGCTGGCCGACGCAAAACACCATCGGGTTCGAAAGGCCGTTGGGGGTGCGCAGGCGCACCTCGTGTTCGCCGGGGGCGGCGTCGGCGGCGATGGTGACTTCGAGCGTGACCGTCTCCGCGAGCACGGGGCTGATCTGCCGGTTGCCGCGTTTGGCCAGTAGCGCGCGGATTTCGGCGGAGCGCGCCTCGTCCTTCGCGGTGAAGGGTGCCTTCGCCTTGTCGCCGCGGGCGGCGATGCGTTTGTCCTGCAACTGCTGCTGCTCCTCCCGCAGATCGTTGATCTCCTTCTGCGTGAGGGGGCGCTCGTAGCCGAGGATATTGGCGGTGAGGCCGAGATGGGAGAAATGCGCGGCGGCGGTGGCGTTGAGGTTCTGGCCGCCAATGGAGACCGTGAACGTCGTCCCTTGCTGGCCGCCGGCCGGATAGGCAAACGCGAGGTGCGGCGCCGGCCGCTGGCCGGGCTGGGCGAACGTGGCCACGGCGAGCAAGAGGTAGGAGCCTGCTTGCAGGCGATGGGCTGAGTTTGGAATCGCCTGCAAGCAGGCTCCTACAAGTCGCGAGGCGGTGCTCATGGGGAGTGCGGGTTCAGGTGATGTCGGCCAGGGCTCCGGCGCGCTTGGCGCCTTCGGCGAGGGTGGGCAACGCACGCACGTCGCGGCCCTCGGGGTGCGGGAGCTTCGCATCGCCGTCGATGCCGAGCAGTTCGTAGATGTGGCCGATGAGTTCGCTCGGGTGCACGGGCCGGTCGACGACCTCCTCGCCGTGCGCGTCGGTCTTGCCGACCACGTGGCCGCCCTTGAAGCCGCCGCCGGCGACGAAGGTCGAGAAGGCCTTGCCCCAGTGCCCGCGGCCGCCGTTCCACGGCGATTCCCACAGCACCTTCGGCGTGCGGCCGAACTCGCCGCCGGCCCACACGACGGTGCTGTCGAGCAAGCCGCGCTCGGACAAATCGACCAGCAGCGCCGCGAGGCCGCGGTCGAGTTGCGGGAGTTTCTGCCGCATGATCGGGAAGTGCTGCTTGTGGGTGTCCCAGCCCTTGTAGTTGATCGTGATGTAGGGCACGCCGCGTTCGACGAGGCGGCGCGCCATGAGGCACGACTGGCCGAAGGTGTTGCGCCCGTAGTTGTCGCGCACGGCGTCCTTCTCCTGCGAGAGGTCGAAGACCTTGCCGGCGTCGCCGAGGATCATCTCGTAGGCGTCGGTCTCGCACTGGGCCAGCGCCGCGAGGCGCGGATCGCCGCTCTGCATGGCGCGCTCGAAGGTGTTGAGTTGATGGAGGAATTCGCGGCGGGCGCGCTGGCGCTCGTCGGTGATGCCCTGGGCGACCACGCCCTCGACGACGAAACGGTTCTGGCCCGGGTCGCCGCCGGTGGCGAAGGGCTTGTAGCGGCCGCCGAGAAAACCCGCCTCGGAAAAACGGCCCTGCAATTCCGTGAGCACGATGTAGGGCGGGAGCAGGCCCTTGTAGCCGGCGTCGTAGCCTTTGAAGAGCGAGACGACGGCGCCGGTGCCGGGAAACACGTCGCGCGTGCCGGACGGCCGCCCGGTCTGCACGGTGTAGGAGGCGGTTTCGTGGGCGTTGATGCCGTGGCTCATGCTGCGGATGAGCGAGTATTTGTCGGCCTGTTTCGCGAGGAGCGGCAGCAGTTCGCCGATCTGGATGCCGGCGACGTTGGTCGCGATGGGGTCCTTCAAGGCGCCGTAGTAGTCGTAGCCGGCGCCCGGCTTGGGATCGAACGTGTCGAGGTGGCAGGGGCCGCCCCAGAGCCAGATTTGGATGACGGATCTGGCCTTCGGGGCGCGCGGGGTGGCCGGAGCGGAGGCGACCGGGGCGCCGAGGGCGCGCGAGGCGAGCGAGCCGGAGAGCGCGAGGCCGGCGGTGCCGAGCAGGCCGAGGCGGATGGCCTCGCGGCGCGTCATCGGACCGCCGCCGAGGCCGAGGGTGCGGAGCTCGGCGGAGAAGTTCCAGAGACGGGGATCGGCGCTGTGGTGCAGGTTCATGGGGCGCGGCGGCGGGGCGGCCGGTTGGAGGTTAGTGGCGGTGGAGAAACTCGGCGCTGTTGATGAGCGCCCAGGCGAGATCGATCGCGGTG
This sequence comes from Verrucomicrobiota bacterium, assembly GCA_016235555.1. Taxonomy (GTDB): domain Bacteria; phylum Verrucomicrobiota; class Verrucomicrobiia; order Opitutales; family Opitutaceae; genus JACRKC01. The sequence goes on along the minus strand of JACRKC010000005.1, from coordinate 67,927 downwards.
GTGCGGCCGTCGGGGCCGGCGAGGGCACGGGCGTTGACGATCCGGCGTTCGTCCGCCGTGGGCGGGCGGGAGAGGATCGTGAGGTAGAGGCTGTCGATCACCTCGCGCGGGGCGGTGCGGTTGCGCAGGAGAGCTTGGAGCTTCGGCCCCTGCTCGAGCTTGCGCTGGATGTGCGTGGAGTTGAGCAGATGCAGGCGCTGCGCGGCGGTGATGCGATTGTTGCGTTCGGACTCGAGCCCCGTGTCGCGCGCGGGCCGGCCGAAGTTTTCCAGGAACGAACTCGTGATGCTGCCGTCGGGCAGCGCGATGGAGCGCGCATCGTCCGGCACGAACGTGAAAGGCTCAGGGATCGCGCTGGAGTATTTCTCGGTAGTGCCGGTGATCTGGTTGAGGGCATCGATGAGCACCTCGGCGTCGAGGCGGCGCGGCGCGTAGAAGGCGAAGTTGGCCTCGGCCGCCGGTTGCGGGCTGCGCGCGATGGACGCGAGCTGGTAGGTCTGGGAGTTGAGGATCGCCCGCATGAGTTGCTTCACGTCGAAGCGCGCGCGGATGAACTCCGCGGCGAGGTGATCGAGGAGCGCGGGGTTGGCCGGCGGATTGTCGGCGCGGAAATCGTCCGGTTCGTGCACGATGCCGCGGCCCAGCAGCCAGGACCAGACGCGGTTGGCCATGACGCGAGCGAACCAAGGGTTCGCGGGCGAGATGAGCCAGTCAGCCAAGACTTCGCGCGAATCGCGGTCGGGAGTGAGCCGGGCTGCGCCGCCGTCAGGAAACTGCGCCGGGGCGGCGCCGGCGGGCAGGGCTTTGTCCGGGTCGAAGAACACGATCTCCTCCTTCCACTCGCCGGTGGGCTTGTAGGTGATCTGCGCGAAGAACGCGGCCATGCCATCGAGGCGGGGCTGCGGCCATTTCTCGGCCCGCTCGCCGAGGAAGGTGAGGGCGACGGCGCGCGCGAGCGCCGCGGGCTCGTGGCTCGGCAGCGCGCGGTAGAAGTTCACGGGGCCGACGCGGAAATTGCTGCCGTTCGAGGTGAGCAGCTCGCGGGCGAACCGGTCGTAGGGTTTGTTGTCGCGGACCGCGGCGACGATCCAGCGGTGGTAGGCCTGCGCGGCGTTGGGCCAGAGGTTGACGGGGAACTCGGCTTTCACGCGCAGGAGATCGCTCCACTTCATCGCCCAGTAGTCGGCGAACTCCGGCCGGGCGAGCAGTTGGTCGATCAACGCCGCGCGCTTGTCGGGCGCCTGGTCCTGCAAAAACTGCCGCGCCTCGGCCGCCGTCGGCAGCGTGCCGATCACGTCGAGAAAAACGCGGCGGACGAACACCGCGTCGGTGCAGCCGTGGGCGGGCTCAAGGCCGAGCTGCTGCAGGCGCGCGAATACGAGCTCGTCGATCCGGCCCTGCGGGCGCGGCGCCGGGGCGAGTTCGAACACGAGCGCGGGCGCGGCGCCCGCGGGCTTCTCGGCGGCGAGACCTGCCGCGGACTGCGCAAGAATTGCGAGCACGCCAGCGCGGCTAATTTCTTTGGCCGCGCGGAGCAAAAAACGCGAAGCGCGCGCCAGCCGGAACGCGGAGGAAAAAAAGTGTCCGGGGTGAGGCGGCATGGGTTTCTCCCTCGGGTGACGCGCGGCGGCGCGGCCCGCTACGGACCCGGGGTGCATTTCACCGCGACTAATGTCCCGCATTTCTTGCGGTGCTGCCGTAACCGCGCGCGCGCGCTGCACGCATCGCCCGTAACTCGCCGGGCGACTCCGCGTCTGCTGGCCATGCGAACTTCAAACCCCGATGGAGTAATGGCCTTCAGCAGTGCACCCGAAACGATGCCCGCGGAAATCCTGCGGGCGCCGGGCATGACCAAGTCCCCCGAGTTCGTCGTGACCGAGACGATGCGTCACGGCGAAACGGTGACAGACGCCTTCCGCCGGCTCGAAGCGCAGCTCGCGGCGCGCGATGCCGAGCTGCTCAGTGTGATGCTCTATGGCTCGCTGGCCGCGCGGGACCAGGTGGAGCGCGCGATGCGGCAGGCGCTCGGCGAGACCCAGTGGCCGGTGACGTGGATCGAGGGCGCGAGCTGCGACGGATCGCCGCTGGCAGGCGTGCAGGTTTTCGCCGTGAGCGGCCGGGAGGTCACCCGCGTGCGGCTGGGCAACCGCATCGTCGGCTCGGTTTACGAGGATGAGGGCGCGCGCCATTGTCTGCTCGGCGGGCTCGGGCCCACTGCGCGCACGCTCGGTGCGCCGGCGCAAGTGCAGCAGACGTTCGGCAACCTCGAGTGGGCGCTGGACCAGGCCGGCTTCGAACTCGCGGACGTGGTGCGCACGTGGTTCTACAACGACGACATCCTCGCTTGGTATGGCGATTTCAACCGCGTGCGCACGGCGCACTACGCGAGCGTAAACTGGCGCACGGGCTCGATCCCGGCCAGCACCGGCATCGGCGCGCGCAACATCGATGGCGCGGCGCTGACGGTCGCGGCGTGGGCGGTGCGCCCCGCCACGCCCAAGGCGAAATCGTTCGAGGTCGGGTCGCCGTTGCAATGTCCGGCGCCGGCCTACGGCAGCTCGTTTGCCCGGGCGATGGAGATCGATTCGGGCGGCTGGCGGCGGTTGCTCGTCTCGGGGACGGCGAGCATCCATCCGGACGGCAAGACCGCCTGGGTCGGCAATGCGCGCAAGCAGGTCGATCTCACGATGGAGGTGATCGCAGCGATCCTACAGTCCCGCGGCATGGACTACCGCGATGTGAATCGAGCCACCGCCTATTACCGGCTGCCGCAGTATCTGGAGCACTTCAACGCCTGGCTCGCCGAGCGCGACTTGCAGTCGATGCCGGTGGTCAACACCCACAGTGTGGTGTGTCGGGACGATTTGTTGTTCGAGATCGAGCTCGACGCGTGCGCCTCCGCGTAGCGGCCGAGGTAACGAGGCCGGCCTCCTCACGTCGGCCGCTACGAAGCTGGCGCGTCGGAAAATAACCGGCGCAGGCCGCTTTCGCTCGCTTCGGCGACACCGCGTTCGGTGATCAAACCAGTCACGAGGCGGGCGGGCGTCACGTCGAAGGCAGGATTGCCGCCCGGGCTCCCCTCCGGGGTGAGCGCTACACTGGCGACCGCGCCGTCAGGCAGACGTCCGGTGATGTGCGTGAGTTCGCGAACGTCGCGCTCCTCGATGGGAATTTCGCGCACACCGTCGCGGAGGGACCAGTCGATCGAAGGCGAGGGCGCGGCGACGTAGAAGGGCACGCCGTTGTCGCGCGCGGCGAGGGCCTTCAGGTAGGTGCCGATCTTGTTGCACACGTCGCCCGTCGCCGTGGTGCGGTCGGTGCCGACGATGACGAGGTCGACCTGGCCGTGCTGCATGAGGTGGCCGCCGGCGTTGTCGGCGATGACGGTATGCGGCACGCCGTGGTTGAGCAGCTCCCACGCGGTGAGGCTGGCGCCCTGGTTGCGCGGGCGCGTCTCGTCGACCCATACGTGAATCGGCAGGCCCGCGTCGTGCGCGGCGTAGATCGGGGCGGTGGCGGTGCCGACGTCGACGGTGGCGAGCCAGCCGGCGTTGCAGTGCGTGAGGACGTTGAGGCGGGCGCCGACGGGTTTGCGCGCGGCGATGCCGCGCAAAAGGGCCAGGCCGGCGGTGCCGATGGCGCAGTTAAGCGCGACGTCTTCGTCGCAAATTTCCATCGCGAGCTGGCGGGCGGCGGTGGCGCGGGCGGACGGCGTGAGCGGAGCGACGTGGGCGCGCACGCGATCGAGGGCCCAGCGGAGATTCACCGCGGTCGGGCGCGTGGCGAGCAGGGTCGCGTGAGCACGAGCGAGGGCGGCGTCGGACGCGTCGGCGCGGAGCGCGAGCCACAGGCCCCACGCGGCGGTCGCGCCGATGAGCGGCGCGCCGCGCACGAGCATGGCACGGATGGCGTGCGCGGCTTCGTCGAGGGTGGCGAGGCGCGCGGTGACGAACGCGTGCGGCAGGCGCGTCTGGTCGATGATTTCGACGGCGATGCCGTCGGCGGACGGCCAGATGGTGCGCGTGGGACGGCCAGCGACGTTCATTCGCGGTGGGTCCGAGACCGCGAAGCGTGCTTCGCGTTGGTTGGGCGGTGGCACGGGTCTCCTGACCCGGGGCGAAGTGGAGCACGGGTCAGGAGACCCGTGCCACAAAACCGGCGAGGTTGGGAGCGGAACATGGAGGTTTGATCAAATGCCCCGGAGTTTGCTCCGGGGATGTTTACTGGGTGGCTGCGGGTCGACAAACACGAGGCGGGACGCCTCGTCCACGACCACGGTTAGCGCTTCAGCGCGGCGCGGAGCACGGGCTCCATCACGTCGGCCTGGCGCATGAAGCCGAGGTCGCTCGCGTGCGAGGCGTCGGTGGCGCCCTCGGTGTCGGTGCCGTAGAGCGCGTCGCCGGGAACGTAGAAGAGGTTTTTCACGCCTTCCTTTTGCAGGGTGTCGAACGCCTCGCGCAGCGCGGCGTGGTTGTCGGTGTGGAATTTTTGCTTCGCGGGCGTGATCCAGTCGTTGGTGAAGCGGCGGTCCTCGACGAGCACGATGGGCGTGGTGGGTTTGGCGGCGCGGAGTTGTTTGACGAGCGGGATGCATTTTTCGCGGACCTGCGCGGGCTGCATGTTGGGCAGGCAGTCGATCACGTAGACGGCGGCGTCGATTTTCACGAGGTAGTCGCCCACGGCGGCGTCCATGCGGCCGTTGCCGGAGAAGCCGAGGTTGACGACCGGCGCATCGAAGCGGCGGCCGAGGATCGCGGTGTGAACCATGCCGGGCCGCGACGCGCACGCGCCGTGCGTGATGGAGGTGCCGTAGAAGACGATGGGCTTCGGGCGCGGGGCGAGGCCCTCGAATTTCGCGCCCTGGGGCACGCCGATCGCGAGCGACTCGACGCCGTTGTAGAGCGGGAGGTAGGCGGCGTATTCGCGGTAGCCGGGGGCGAGATCCTTGATGATCTCGGCGCGGACTTCCTGCGTGGCGGGTTTCGTGACCTGCACCCAGCGCCATTTGCCGTCGGGGGCGCGCGCATAGAGATCGACGCCGCTCACGCCGGTGGCGGGCATGTGCGGCATGCCGAGGTTGGATTTGCGGAGTTTGTAGTGAACGTGGATGGCGGTGGCGTCGGTCTTGAACCGCACCATCATGCCGGCGCTGTCGCGGCTGAGATTCCAGACGTTGGAGGTGACGGACTTTTCCGCGGCGGCCGGAAACCGATCGAACCAGCGCGCGCGTTCCTCGTCGATCCACTCGCGCCCCTCGACGCCCCACTGCGTGACATCGTGCCAGTCGAGATTTTCGGCGGCGGCTTTGTTCACGGCCATGGCCGGGTCCATTTTCGCGACGTCCGGCGCTTTGGCTGCCGGTTGAGCGGCGAACGCGAGGCCGGAAACGAAGGCAGCGAGAGCGAGGTGCGGGGTGAGATGCATGGCGGGGTTAAGCCGCAGAACGCCGGGCGCGGCAAGGCGCGAAAAATGATTGGCGCCTCGTCGCGGGCGCGCGCAGCGTGGCGGCATGCTCAAGCTGCTTTTCATCGGCGACATCGTGGGCCGGCCGGGGCGCGAGATCGTCGCGGATCGCGTGCCGCGGCTGCGTCGCGAGCAGGCGGTCGATTTCGTGATCGCCAACGGAGAGAACGCCGCCGCGGGTGCGGGCATCACCGGCGGCATCGCGCGGTCGTTGCTCGAGGGCGGCGTGGATGCGATCACGCTGGGCGATCACGTGTGGGACCAGCGCGGCTGGGAAACGGAGATCACGCAGATCGAGCGCGTGTGCCGGCCGGCGAACCTGCCGAAGTCGAATCCGGGGTGGGACCACCTCATCATCGAGGCGCGCGGGTTTCGCGTGGCGGTGTTCACGGTGCTCGGCCGGACGTTCATGGGGATGAAGGCGGAGTGTCCGTTTCTGTGCGCGGACCGGATGATCGAGCAACTGCGCGCGCAATGCGACGCGATCATCGTGGAGATCCACGCGGAGGCCACGTCGGAGAAGCAGGCGCTCGGCTGGCATCTCGACGGGCGGGTGACCGCGGTGCTCGGCACGCACACGCACGTGCCGACGGCCGACGCGATCGTGCTGCCGAAGGGCACGGCCTTCATGTGCGACGTGGGCATGACGGGACCGTATGCGAGCGTGCTCGGTCGCGAGGTGAAGCCGGTGGTGGAGCGTTTTCTTGATGGCATGCCGCGACGGTTCGACGTGGCGACGGAAGACGTGCGGCTCTCGGCGGCGCTGATCGAGATCGAGGCCTCGACCGCGAACGCGAAGAAGATCGAGCTGGTGACGGTGCGGAAGTAAGAGCGCGTCGAAAAAGCCTCGTGACTGCGCGGTCCTGTAGCGGAACGCGTGAGCGTCTCTTTCGAAGCGGCGAAAGCCTCACGGCTTCCGCTACCTTGCTGAGCGACCTTTTTCGATGCCTCCTGAGAGATCCCGCTTCTCACGAAGCGGGCTACGATTAGAGAGCGCGCGGGCGCGGTCAGCTCCGCACGGCGCCGGACTCTTCGTAGACGCCGAGGTGGCGGTAGCGGTCGTAGCGGGTGTCGAGGAGCTTCGGCGTGTTGAGCGCGCGGAGGTCGTTGAGGTGTTTGTGCAGCGCGTATTTGAGCGCGGCGGCAGCTTGCGCGGGATCGTTGTGCGCACCACCCGGGGGCTCGGCGATCACCTCGTCGACGACACCGAGTTTTTCGAGGTGATCGGCGCTGAGCTTGAGCGCATCGGCCGCCAGCGGGGCTTTGGCGCCGTCTTTCCAAAGAATGGCGGCGCAACCCTCGGGAGAAATGACGGAGTAGTAGCTGTTTTCGAAAATGAGCACGCGGTCGGTGACGCCGATGCCGAGCGCGCCGCCGGAGCCGCCTTCGCCGACGACGACGGAAATGGTGGGCGTGCGGAGCATGGCCATCTCGCGGAGGTTGACGGCGATGGCTTCGGAGACGTGGCGCGCTTCGGACTCGATGCCGGGGAAGGCGCCGGGCGTGTCGACGAAGGTGAGGACCGGCAGGCCGAATTTCTCGGCGAGGCGCATCAGGCGGAGGGCCTTGCGGTATCCCTCGGGCTGGGGCATGCCGAAATTGCGCAGAATGCGCTCCTTCGGGTCGCGGCCTTTTTGCTGCGCGATGACCATGACGGCCTCATCGTCGAAAAACGCGGTGCCGCCGATGAGCGCCTGGTCGTCGCGATACTGGCGGTCGCCGTGGAGTTCGCTGAAGTCCTCGCAGATGAGTTTGACGTAATCGAGGGCGTAGGGGCGGCGGGGGTGGCGGGCCACCTGGACTTTCTGCCAGGGGGAGAGGTTCGAGTAGATCTCGCGCCGCGTGGTCTCGATCTTCTTTTCGATCGCTCCGATCTCGTCGTGCAAATCGACGTTGGTCTCGATGGACCGCTGGCGCAGTTCATCGAGTTGCTTGGCAAGTTCGCGGAGCGGCTTCTCAAACTCCAACACATAGGCCGGGCTTTCCATAGGTGGGACGGGGACGTTACGGGTGGCGCGCGAGCGGTGTCAACGGGCGGTTCTGTGCAAGCGGTGTGCGGGGTGCAACTCAAACTGAGGTCAGTTTTCGAATGGCTCGGCTGTAGCGGCGGTCTATGACCGCCGACGTTGCGCCAAGGGCATTCGTTCGGCGGTCATAGACCGCCGCTACAAATCGCTGACTTCAGTTTGAGTCACACCCCGGTGGGCGGGAGCGCCGCGGGCGGTCAGGGAGCGGGCGGGGCGGGCGGAGCCGGTTTTTTGAGCTGGTCCTTCCAGCTGGCGATCTTGGCCTGCGCGCCGAAGTGCTCGGCGCGGGCCTTGTCGCCGCGCTCCATCCAGATGCGGGAGAGGGTGGTGTTGATGAAGAGATCGGCGGGGCGGAGGCGGTGGGCGTGCTCCGCGGCGGCGAGGGCGGCGTCGAGCCGGCGGAGCGAAAAATGAATCTCGGCCTGCGCATGCCAGGCCTCGAACGAGTCGGGGGCGGCGGCGGTGGCGCGGGCGAGCTTGGCCAGCGCGACCTCGGTCTCGCCGAGCGCGTAGTCGGCGGTGGCGTCTTCGATCAAGGTCTGGAGTTCGTCGGCGGTCATGCGGTTCGCGCAAAAGAAAGACGGCCCGAGCGGGCCGTCTTTGGCAAAGGAAGAAAACAGGCGGCGGCGGTTATTTTTTCATCGCGGCTTCGATCGCGATGGTGATGGCGACCTCGTCGCCGAGCGCGGCGGAGAGCATGGCCGGGCCGCCCATCCCGAAGTCGGACTTTTTGAGCGTGGTGGTCGCCTCCCAGCCGGAGAGCTGGGCGCCCTGCATGCCGGGGCCGAAGCCGAGCAGGTTGACCTTCAGCACGACGGACTTGGTGACGCCGTGGAGCGTGAGGTCGCCGGTGACGGCGAAGGTGTTGTCGCCGGTCTGCTTCCACGCGGTGCTCTTGAAGGCGATGCCGGTGAATCTGGCGGAATCGAAGAAGTCGGGCGACTTGAGGTGGGCGTCGCGTTTTTCGTTGGCGGTGTTGACCGAGCCGACGTCGATCGTGGCCTCGACCCGGCTGCGCTCGAGGTTGGCGCGGTCGACGGCGATCGTGCCGGCGAACTTGGTGAAGGTGCCGGGCACCTTGCTGACGAAGTGGCGGATGCTGAACCCGACCGAGGAGTGGACGGGGTCGATCACGTAGGTTTCGACCGCGGCGGACGCGGAGTTGAACGCGCCGAGCGCGAGCGCGGCGGCGAGGAGGAGTGAGCGGTTGGTTTTCATTGGGAGAAAAAGACGGGTGGATGCTTTGATGTTGAACTAACGGGGAGGCACGAAAGGCGGGTTTTATTGAAATGCAACTAAAAAGATTACATTTCACGACGTTCTCCCGCGGCCGTTGGCGGGAGCGAAATCACACGATCAACATGGCGTCGCCGTAGCTGAAGAAACGGTAGCCGCGGGCGATCGCGTCGCGGTAGATTTCGTGGAGCCAGGCGATGCCGGCCGTGGAGCCCGGGTCGAGAAAGGCTGCCACGAGGCAGAGCAGGGTGGAGCGGGGCTGGTGGAAGTTGGTGATGAGTGCATCCACGCCGAGGAAATGACGGGGTGGATAAATGAAGGTGTCGGCTTCGGCGAGATGGACGTGCCCGGTGGCGGCGGCGTGCGACGCCAGGAAGTGTTCGATGCTGCGAACGCTGGTGGTGCCCACGGCGATGCGTCGCGCCGGTGCCGGCCCACCGGCCGCGGCAGTCGCAAACAGCCCGGCCTGGGTCGCAGCGGGCAGTTCGTAGATCTCGCGATGAATCTCGTGCTGTTCGACGCAGGCCGTGGTGATGGGTTTGAAGGTGCCGAGTCCGACATGCAGGGTGATATCGGCGGTTCGCACCCCCTGCGCGGCGAGCGTCGCGAGGAGTTCGGGCGTGAAGTGGAGCCCGGCCGTCGGAGCGGCGACAGCGACTTGATGCGAGCGGTCGGCGTAGACGGTCTGATAGCGCTCAAGGTCGTCAGCGCGACGCGAGGGCCCGGACCGCGCAATGTAGGGTGGCAGCGGCACGTCGCCGAGCCGGTTGGCGACGGCGGTGATCGGCTCGCCGGCCCGCGTGGTCAGTCGCACGAGTGCGGAACCGTCAGGTTCGCGGGCCACGATCTCACCCTGAAACCCTCCGCCGGGGTCGGCGAACGTCGCGCCCGGCGGCAGTTTCCGGCCGGGCCGCACGAGGCAGCGCCAGACATTGGCGCCATCGTGCGGACGCAGCAGGAAACACTCGACCTGACCGCCGGTGGGCCGGCGGGCGTGCAGGCGGGCCGGAAGGACCGCGGCGTTGTTGCGGATGAGGACATCTCCGCGGCGGAGGAACCGGGGCAGATCGGCGAAGGTGTGGTGCGAAAGCGTGCGGGTGACGCGATCGACGACGAGCAACCGCGAGTGATCGCGGCGTGCAGCGGGCACCTGCGCGATGAGGTGCGCGGGTAGTTCGTAGTCGAACAGGGAGGTGGCGAGCGGCGGCACGGCGGAAAGGTCGGAGCGGAAGCGCGGCGTAGGCGAGGCGTTATTGTCGGTGCGAGAGGATGGGCGCGGCGCGCCGGGGGCGAGGGGCTGGGTGAGTGCGCGGGGCGTCGAGGCGGGGTCCGGAGTCACTCCGGCGGTGGTTGCAGTTGGCGCAGGGCGTCCTGGGCCGCCGGGAAGCCGGGGCGCAGACGCAGGGCCGTCGTGATGTGCACGAGGGCGTCGGCCCGTCGCCCGGGCACGCCGGCCAGCATCACTCCGAGGTTGTAATGGGCATCGGGCAGCGCGGGGTCGGATCGGACCGCGGCTTCGAACCGGCTCATCGCCGCGGCCTGCTGGCCCGGTTGCCGCAGCAGGAGCAGACCATAGTTGTTGTGAGCGGCGGCATGCGCAGGGGCCAGGCGCAGCGCCGTCTCGTAGTGAGCGATCGCTTCCTGGTGGCGGGCCGGGGCCGCGGAAAGCAGGTTGGCTAGATTGTAGTGGGTCTCCGGGTGCATCGGCTCGAGGGTGAGTGCGGCGCGAAAATGGCGCTCGGCCTCCGGCTCGCGCCCGGGCGTGGCCGCGAGCAGCAGGCCGAGATTGATGTGGGCGGCGGCATAGGCGGGATCGAGGCGCAAGGCGGACTCGTAGTGTCGGATCGCCGCGGCGGCCTGACCGGGCAGTCGCACCAGCAGATTGGCGAGGTTGTTGTGCGGGGCGGCGAAATGGGGATCGCTGTGCCGGGCGGATTCGAAGTGCCGCACCGCGTCGGTTTCACGCCCGGGCATTTTCGCCAGCAGCAGGCCGAGGTTGTTGTGCACGGCCGCATCGGCGGGGTTCGACCGGAGCGCGGCTTCGTAGTGCCGGATCGCGTCGGCCTCACGGCCCGGAATCTCGGCGAGCAGGAGGCCGAGGCCGTTGTGGGCCAGCGCCTGATCCGGGACGGCTTGGAGGACGGCCTCGTGGCGCGCGATCGCATCCGGGCGCCGGCCGGGCAGGCGGGCGAGCAGGTTGGCGTAGTTGATCTGTGTCGGGAGATCGGTCGGATTGAGACGAAGGGCCGCAAGGTAGTGTTGTTCCGCCTCGGCCGACCGGCCGGGTGCGCCGGCCAGATGAAGCGCCAGCTGCGCATGGGCGCGCGAGTTCCCGGGGCGCTGGGCCACGGTGTCACGCCAGAGTGCGGCCGGATCCCGGTAGGTTTCGTTGCGGAGGAAGGTCAGGGCTCCGCCGGCGAGTGCGCCGGCCACGAGCAGGCCGACGACGCGCCGGCCCACCAGGCGATGGGCGAACAACACCAGCGGCGCGACCACCATGATCGACGGGAGATACAGTCTGCTTTCCGCCATCGGCTGGAGCGCGACCGGCACCACACTCGAAGTTGGCGACAGCAGCACAAAGTAGCCGGCGATGAACCACCAGTGGCGCGACCCGCGGCGCCAGAGCGTGATCGCTCCGGCCAGAACGGCGGCGAGGACCAACCCAGTGCGCCCGGAGGGGAAGGCGAGTGCCAGCCAGCCATCCGGACCGTAGTCGAAAACCAGGGACGCCGGCCAGAGAACCAGCGCGAGGTAGTCGGCGACGACCCCGGTTTCGATGGCCAGGTATTGGCCGGGGGTGAGTCCGCCGAACCCGGCGCCGACGCCACGCGATCCCAAGTCGGAGGTCGCCATCAAGGCGGCGAGCAGGAGCCACGAGGCGGCGAGGCCCGCATGGTATCCGGTGCGCCGGCGGCGGATTTCGGCGAGGGAGCCGGCGACGAGCGCCCAGTCGAAAACAAAGATCAGAAACGGTGCGGTTACCATCGGCTCTTTGGCCGTCATGCCCAGCCAGCATGCCAGCACTGAAAGCCCCTGCCAGGCGCGAGCGTGCCGCACCGAACTCGCTGCCCGCACCAGGCAATAGCCGGTGGCGAGATAGCACAGGCCCATGAGCGATTCCGCCCGCTGGGAAAGATAGGTCACCGTGCCGGTGTGCAGCGGATGCAACGCCCAGAGCAGGGCGATGCCGCCGGCGAGCGGTTCCGCATGGAAATGCGGACCGGCCGGGGTCCGCCGGGCGGCCAACAAGCGCCGCACCAAACCGAAGAGCAGCCAGGTGGCACCGAGGTGGATCAGCAGGTTGACCAGGTGATAGCCGAAGACCGCGCGGCCGCCGACCGCGTAGTTGAGGGCGAAACTCAGGCTGAGGAGAGGCCGCCCGGCGGTGCAGTATTCGGCGGGAGGATCGAGCACGGGCCACAATGGCCAGAGGGAACGGATGGAGGCGTTCTCGCCGATGCTCCCGATATCATCGAGCAGCAACGGGACGCCGAGCGTCCGCGCGTAAGCCGCGCCAAGCGCGGCCGCCAGCAGCAAGGCGCCCAGCCAGATGCGGGCTTTGAGCTGACTGGCGGGGGGATGAACCATGACTTGCTCTACGTGTCGCGCAAACGCCGGGCTGAGGAAAGCCCGGAGATGACGTCGAGGGCGCCGGGGGCGCAAATCAGCTTTTGAGCAGGCGGGGCCTCCAGTAAGCTGAGGCGCATGACGACGTCGACATTGGCGATGGAGGAGTCGAGTGCGGCCGCGGCAGCGGTCGCGCTTTTGCCCGAAGACGGTGAGGCCCAATGGCTGGGGCTGGCGGAGCGGATGCAGCGGTGCGTGCACTGTGCCGAGGAGAATCTGGGGCACCTGGAAGAGCGGTTGTTGAGCGGCGGGCACGAGTTGCTGCGGCAGATGCTGGAGAAAGCCGCGCAAGCCAAGGCGGCGGCGGTGCCGCCGCGTTGCCCGGTGTGCAGGCAGCCGCTGCATCGCAGCAGCGGCGGCCACGGCACGACGATTCAGACGCGTTTTGGCGAGATTCGCGTGGCGCGGGCGCGGGGCTATTGCCGGCGCTGCCACAAGTGGCGGTTTCCCGCCGATGTGGCGCTGGGCCTGCCGCCCGAAGGCACGCAGTCGCCCGCGGTGCAGGAAATCGCCGCGTTGACGGTGAGCAAGATGCCCGCGGCGGAAGCGGAGCAAGTGGTGGAACGGCTGGTGGGCACGAAGATCTCCGCGGCGACACTGGGCCGGCAGGCACGCCAGCAAGGCCGGCGCGCGCAGGAAAAACGTGCGAGCCTGGACCAGCCAATGAGCGGGCCGGCAGGGCGCGTCCAGCAGGACCGCGACCTGCAAATGCAGCTGGCGCTGGAGCCGTTCACGCTGGTGATCGAGCTGGATGCGTGGAACATCCGGGAGCGAGACGATTGGGGCCACAGTGCGCAGAAGCGCGCGCAGGGCGAGGAGCCGCCACGCTGGCACTGGGTTTACGGCGGCACCTGTTTTCGGCTTGGGCACCGCGGGGAGACCGCGAGTGGGCGCGCCACGATCTTGAGCCGCGGTTACGTGATGACCCGCGGCGGCATCGAGGCGTTGCGGGAACAGCTCTGGGCGGAAGCAAGCCGGCGTGGACTTGGGCGGACCAACGAAGTGCTCATCGTGGCCGACGGGGCGGTGTGGATCTGGAAGCTCGCCGGTGATCGCTTCCCCGGCGCGCGCCAGCGCGTGGACTTCTATCACGTGAGCGAACACCTCTGGACGGTGGCGCGCACGCTGCACCCCGACGACGCGAGCGCCGCGCGTGCTTGGGTCGAGCCGCTCCTGGCCAAGCTCAAAGCCGACGACGGTTGCGCGGTCATCACGCAACTCGAGGAGCTGCGCCCGCGCCTGGAAGGCGAGGCAGGGGCGCAGCTCGACCGTGAAATCGAGTATCTGAAAACAAATCGCGCGCGCCTCGACTACGGCACCGCGAAAGCGCGGGGCGAACCGCTCGGCAGCGGCGCCATGGAGTCGACCTGCCGCCAGTATCAATGCCGCTTCAAGCGTCCGGGCCAGTTCTGGACCCAATCCGGCGACGAAGCACTCCTGTGCTTGGAGACGTTCCGTCGCAACGGCCGTTGGCATCTGCTCTTTCCCCACTCAGCACCAATCGGCCCATCCAATAACTGATGTGCGCCCGGGCGCTGGCCGAGGCGGTTCGACGAGGCGTCCGGCCGGAACGACCTGATCGACCAGGAACCGGCCGCCCGTCGGGTGGCGATCGAGAGATCAAGAGATTGCGCAATTGAAGCTTGCTCTCAATGGGTCGGCCGGTTTCTTCCGCTATTTCCACGAGCGCCAACATAGCTCAGCTGGTAGAGCAACGCTTTCGTAAAGCGTGGGTCGTCGGTTCAATTCCGACTGTTGGCTCCAGTGCGCGGACCGTTTTTCAGGGAAGCGCTGAACAATGCCAAACCGGCGGTTTTCCGGGTGGGCAGCGGCCGCGGGCGCCCCGGGGCTCACGCGCGCCGCGCGTGCTCGCGGCGCGATGAGCACGTTGGCCAGACCAACGAGGGTGTGGAGTTGATGCCCGTTCTTCGCCGGGCCCCGATATCTTATACCAACGTCACAGGAATTTTGGATTTTTCGGTTGCGAAGATAGACATGCGCTACAGGCGGACGGGGGTCGGGCGTAAGGCCCGACCTACGGCTCACCTCCAAATATCAACCGCCCTTGGTATTAGACCCGCAGCATGCGTTCCGGGCCGGGCGGCGGCCGGCCGCGCGCCCGTGGGGTGGCAGAGTGCGATGACCGCCAGGAGCCTGCCCATGGAGTGACTGCCTCCGTGCGGGTGAGGAACGCTTCGCGGCGGGTGGTCTTCTTCTTGGCGGCGAACTCCGCGTGGGCAAAACTGGTTTGGTGGATCATGCCACCAGCGCGGCAACCGCCGTGCCTCACCTGCGGTTGGCGGGGGACAAAGGCCCGATCAAATCAGGGTTTCCTTGGCGACGCTCAGACCCGCGCGATATGCGCCGACAGGTCGATGGTGCGGTCGCGCATCACGGAGCCGAGCATTTCCCGGCTCGACAGGATGGCGACGTTGTCGCCGAGGTGCCGCGCCAGCTCATGCGCCGGATCGTTGAGCTCGACGAATATCTTCGCCTTGGGCGCCAGCTGCCGCACGCGGGCGGCGGTGTGCAGCGTCTTGAGATCGGGATCGACGAAGCGGATGTTGGCGAAAACGAAGATGAATGCGGCGAACTCGATCGCGGCCTGCCGCTGGGCCGCGGGACTGATGGGCACGCCGCGGACGAAATGGTGCTGCGGGTAGGGTTGCACCTGCACGAGATCCGTGACGATCACGACCTCCCGGCGCGCCAGCTCCGGATAGTGCGGCAAAGCCTGGATCAACTCGTCGGCGAAGGCCGTGTATTCGCAGATGATCACGTGGTCGCGGGCCGTGACCTGTGCGGTGCCGAGACGATGCTGGTTGGTCAGGCCGTGGAGCGAATCGGCGGTGATGGTGATGAAATTGGTGTAGCAATAAACGCCGATCACGATGGTGACGACGCCGGCGAGGCGGCCGTAGACGGTGACGGGTGCGATGTCGCCGTAGCCGACCGTGGTGGAGCTGACGAACCACCACCAGAGCACGTCGCCAAAGGTCTCGATCCGGGGGTTGTTTCCGTGCTCCGCCATCCAGAACACCCAGGTGGGGCCGAGCAGGCTGATGAGGAGCAGGATCGCGATAAGGCGGAATTTCCGAAGCATGGGAGGCCGGGGTTAGTCGAACTGGCGGCGGAAGGCCGCGAAGTCCGCGCGGAGGCCGGCGAGTTCGGCGCGAAGCGCGGCGAGTTCCTGTTCGAGGGCCACGACACGATCATCCGCGACCTGCGCCACGACCGGCCCAGACACGGGAGCGACAGGCGTCTCGGGCGACGCGGCATCGACCGGACCGCAGAGCAGGTGGGCGTAGCGCGACTCCTTGGTGCCGGGCGCGCGGGGGAGTTTGGCGACGAGCGGTTGGGGGGCGCGGGTGGCGAGGGCGTTGAGGGCCTCTTCGACCTCGGGCAAGGTGTCGAATTTGAACAGCCGCTCGGTGCGCGTGCGCAGTTCACCGAGCGTCTGGGGGCCGCGGAGCAGCAGCACGCAGAGCAGCGCGACCTCGGCGGGCGTGAGCAGGATGGCGTCGGTGATCGTGTGCTTGTAGCGGGCGACGCGGCTCTCGGCGCCGGCGTAGAGGGAGGCGAGACGCTTGTCGCGCAGGCTGTCGAGCGCACGAACCACGGTCGTCTCGTCGTAGGCGACGACCGGCTCGCGGTTCGAGAGTTGGTTGCAGGCGTTGGTGAGCGCGTTGAGCGAGAGCGGGTAGTAGTCGGGTGTCGTGATCGCTTTTTCGATCAACGCGCCGAGCACGCGGGCTTCGGGCGCGGAGAGGATGGAAAGTGGATCGTCCATAGGCGGCGAGGCGGAAAGGGGGTGGCCAAGCCAGGGCGGGTCACAGACCCTCCCTACCGCTTTGACCAAGTGTCTTTCAGTGAAATGGTGCGATTGAAGACGAGTTTGCCGGGCTGGCTGTCGACTGGATCGAGGGCGAAGTAGCCGAGGCGTTCGAACTGGAAGCGATCGGCCGGTGTCGCGGCGGCGAGAGACGGCTCGAGCTTGGCGGTGACGACGTCGAGCGAGTGAGGATTCACCACCTTCATGAAGTCGTCCTCCGCGCCGGGTTCGGCGACGTTGAAGAGGCGGTCGTAGAGGCGCACCTCGGCGTCGAGACATTGCGTGGCGCTGACCCAGTGGATGGTGCCCTTCACTTTCTTGTCGGCGTTGGGCTGGCCGGAGCGCGTGTCGAGTTGCGCGGTGCAGCGCAGTTCGGTGATCGCGCCGGTGGCGTCCTTCACGATTTCATCGAGCTTGATGATGCAGGCGTATTTCAGGCGCACCTCGCCGCCGGGTTTGAGGCGGAAATATTTCGGCGGCGGCACTTCGGCGAAGTCGTCGCTCTCGATGAACACCTCGCGGGTGAGCGCGATCTTGCGCGTGGTGGGCTGCTCGCTCTGTGGATCGTTGGTGGCGAGGCACTCGACGGTCTCGCCGGCGGCGAGGTTGGTAAGGACGAGCTTGATCGGCTTGAGGACGGCGAGGCGGCGGGCCGCGGAGGCGTTGAGTTCCTCGCGGACGGCGTGCTCGAAGACGGCGATGTCGGTCACGCTGTTGAACGTCGTGACGCCGACGCCGATGACGAACTTGCGGATGGCGCTGGCGGGGATGCCGCGGCGGCGGAGGCCGGACAGAGTGGGCAGGCGCGGGTCGTCCCAGCCGGCGACGACTTTCTCCTGCACGAGACGGAGGATGTTGCGCTTGCTGAGGAGCGTGTAGGTGGGGACGAGTTTCGCGAATTCGTATTGGCGCGGGAGCGGGCGCGGCAGACCGAGGTTTTCGAGAATCCAGTCGTAGAGCGCGCGGTGCGGGACGAACTCGAGCGAGCAGACGCTGTGGCTGACACCCTCGAGGTAGTCGCTGAGGCAGTGCGCGTAGTCGTAGAGGGGGTAGACGCACCACTTGTCGCCGGCATGATAGTGCGGGAGGTGGCGGATACGGTAGAGCAGGGGATCGCGCAGCCAGACGTTGGGCGAGGCCATGTCGATTTTGGCGCGGAGCGTGCGCGCGCCGTCGGGGAATTCGCCCGCGGTCATGCGGGCGAAGAGATCGAGATTCTCGGCGACGGAGCGGTGGCGGTAGGGCGATTCGCGACCGGGTTTGTCGGGCGCGCCGCGATATTCCTCGGTCTCCTTGGGCGAGAGGTCGCAGACGTAGGCCCGGCCGCGCTTGATCAGCTCGACGGCGTAGGCGTGCAGGGCGTCGAAGTAGTCGCTGGCGAAAAAGGGCTCGGCGTGGGGCGCGTCCGGCGGGACGGACGCGAGGTAGAAATCGGGTTGGCCGTTATGCGTGGCGAGGGCGGGGTGGGTGCCCTTGGGCTTGAAACCGAGACAGTGGTCGGCCCAGCCGGCGACGAGCCAGCGCACGTCGGCGGTGATGGACTCCACGAATTCGATGTCCTCCTTGGCGGGGTTGGTGTCGTCGAAGCGCAGGTGGCACACGCCGTTGTTTTCCCGGGCGAGGCCGAAATTCAGGCAGATGGACTTGGCGTGGCCGATGTGGAGGTAGCCGTTGGGCTCGGGCGGGAAGCGCGTGACGATCCGCGGGTAGCGCTGTTCGGCGACGTGTTGCGCGACGATGTCGCGGACGAAGTCGCTGGGGGCAGCGGGTGGCGTGGTGGCGGCGTTCGAGTCGGTTGGCTCAACGGACATAAGGCGTCAAATTGCGCGGCGACCGGGCGCGAGGCAACGACGCAGTTGGGCGGGCCGGCGGCCGAATTGTTTATCAACTTGTCGGGGAGCGGAAACCGGCGCCAGATGTTGTCGTCACATGCCCGATCAGGCGGAGGGAGTGTTCCCCCCACCGGCTGAGCCAGTTCCCCGCTGTTCCCATGAATCGTCCCCACGCCCACCCTCCGTGGCAGCCGTCGCGCCGCGAGTTCCTCTACGTCGGTTTACTCGGCACGGTGGGACTGACGATGAGTGATCTTTTTCGGCCGCCACTCTGCGCGGCTGGGGCGACCCGGAAATTGCCGGTCGCGGCGAAGGCGAAATCGGTGATCAATATCTACCTGCCGGGTGGCATGTCGCACCAGGAGTCGTTCGATCCGAAACTCACGGCGCCGATCGAATACCGCGGGCCGATGGAAGGCATCAAAACGAGTCTGCCGGGCGTCTACTTTTCCGAGAACCTGAAGGAAACGGCGAAGATCGCCGACAAGATCACGGTCATCCGTTCGATGACGCACGGCGAGGCGGCGCACGAGCGCGGCACGCACGCGATGTTCACCGGCTACCGGCCCAGCCCCGCGCTCCAATACCCGAGCATCGGCAGCGTGGTCGCGCACGAGTTGGGGCCGCGGGCCGACCTGCCGCCCTACATCCTCGTGCCCAACCAGGTCACGCCCTACGAGGGCACCGGCTACCTCGGGGCGGCCTATGGGCCGTTCGCCCTCGGCAGCGATCCGGCGACCGACAGTTTTTCCGTGCGCGACCTGACGTTGCCCGGCGGCGTCGATCCGAAGCGCTTCGAGCAGCGTCGCGAAATGCGCGCGGTGGTCGACGCGCATTTCAGCGCGCTGGAAAAATCCGACGTGCTCGACGGCATGGATTCCTTCTACCAGCGCGCCTACGCGATGATCAGTTCGGAAAAGGCGCGCGCGGCTTTCGATATCAAGGCGGAGCCGTCAAAAGTCCGCGAGACCTACGGTCGGAACGCCGCCGGCCAGCGGATGCTGCTGGCGCGGCGGCTCGTGGAAGCCGGCGTGCGGTTCGTGTCGCTCACCTACGGGAGCTGGGATCATCACGACAACATCAAGCGCGCCAACTCGAACCAGATGCCGAATTTCGACAAGGCCTACGCGGCGTTGATCCGCGATCTGGATGAGCGTGGCCTGCTCGATTCGACACTCGTCATCGTCAACACCGAGTTCGGCCGCACGCCGAAGGTCAACGGCACCGCCGGCCGCGATCACTGGCCCAAGGTGTTTTCCATCGCGCTCGCCGGCGGTGGCGTGAAGCGCGGGCAGATCTACGGCGCGTCCGATGCGACCGGGGCCGAGCCCGAAGACAATCCGCTCAGGGTCGAGGACTATGCCGCGACGATTTTCAATCAGATCGGCATCGATCCGGAGAAGAAGCTGATGTCGCCCGGCGGACGCCCGCAGTCGATTGTGAAGGACGGCCGGGTGGTCAAGGAGCTGCTCGCCTGAGCCATGAGTCGTGTGCGTGCGCAAGGTTGGCGGCGGCTGGCGGTGTTCTCCGGTTGGTTGGCGTTGGGCGTCGCGGCCGCCCGGGCCGTTGCGCCCAACCTGGCCTCGGTCGTGCCCGCCGGCGGGCAGCGCGGCACGGAGGTCGCAGTCACGCTGAAGGGCGATCGACTCGCCGACGCGCAGGATGTGCTCTTCTACAGCCCGGGCATCACGGTGGAAAAGCTCGTGTCGGCCACGACTGCCGAGGCGAAGACGGTATTCAAAATCGCGCCGGACTGCCGTCTTGGTGAACACGCCTTCCGCCTGCGGACCACGAGCGGACTCTCGGCGCTGCGCATCTTTTTTGTCGGGCCGTTCCCATCGGTTGATGAACGAGAGCCCAACAACACGCCCGCCAAGGCGCAGGCGGTCGCACTCAACTCGACCGTGCAGGGCACGAATGGCAATGAGGACGTGGACTGCTTCGTCGTGGAGGCCAGGCAGGGGCAACGTCTCGTCGTCGAGGTGGAGGGGGCGCGGCTCGGTCGGACGATGTTCGATCCGATCATCATGGTCGCGGGCGCCGACGGCCGTGAACTCGCGCGCAGCGACGACTCGCCACTGCTCGGACACGATGGTTTCGTGTCCCTGCTCGCGCCGGCTGACGGAAGATATTTCATCCAGTTGCGCGACGTGGCCTACGCGGGCAACGGCCACTTCTACCGGCTCCATGTGAGCGACCACCCGAGGCCGGCGCTGGCGCTGCCGCTGGGAGGCAAAGCGGGTGAGACAGTTGAGGCGCGCTTTGTCGGCGATCCGGCGGGGGAGTGGAAGGAGTCGATCACGTTTCCGGCGGAGAAAGCCGAGAAATCGCCGGTCGTGACCTTGCGCGACGGCGGCGGGGTGTCGCCGAATTGGGTGCGAGTGACCGACCTGCCCGATGCCGGCGCCATCGAGGCGGGCACGACACCCGCGAATGCGCCGGTGCTGAACCTGCCCGCACCGCTGGCGTTCGACGGCGTGCTGGCGAACCGGGGCATGACGGCGTTTTTCCGGTTCAAAGCGAAGAAGGACCAGAATCTCAATATCGAGGTGTTCGCCCGCCGGCTCGGCTCGCCGCTCGACCCCGTGCTGACGGTGCTGGGATCGAAGGGCGCCGTTCTCGGCAATAACGACGACGCTGCCGGCCATCCCGACAGCGCCCTGCGCGTGCGCATCCCGGAGGATGGCGACTACACGGTGAAAGTGGCGGACCAGCTCGGGCGCGGCGGACCGCTGTTCGCCTATCGGGTGGAAATCTCCCCCGTGGGGCCGGCCCTTACTCTGTCGATTCCCGACACCGCGCGTTACGACAACGAGACCCGCAAATCGCTCGCCGTGCCGCGCGGCAACCGCTTCGCCATTTTACTCAACGCCAACCGGGACGCGTTTAGCGGCGACTTCCGCGTGGAATTCGACGGCCTGCCCGCCGGCATCACGATGCACGCGGATGCCGTGCCGGGCAGTCTGTCGGCCGGGCCGGTCGTGTTCGAAGCCGACGCGACCGCGCCCATCGCGGGCCGACTATTGAGGCCCTCAGCGAAGGCGGTGGACGCGGCCAAAGCCGCCGGCCTCGCGACGCGTTTTCGGCACAAGGTCGAGTGGGTGCGCATCCAGAACGACACGGTTTACGTGCAATCGGAGGTGGACCAGATCGCGGCTGCGGTCGTGGAGGAGGTTCCGTTCACGGTTCGCATCGTCGAGCCGAAGGTCCCGCTGGTGCAGGGCGGCGAAATGGCGCTTAAGATCGTGGCCGAGAAGAAGGAGGGCTTCGACGAAGCGATTACGTTGAAGATGCTGTGGAATCCGCCCGGCGTGAGCGCGCAGCCGGATGTCACACTCCCGAAAGGCGCGAGCGAGATGGTCTACAAACTCAACGCCGGGCCGAAGGCCGAAACTCGCGCGTGGAAGATCGCTGTCGTCGCCGGTGCGACCGTGAAGGGCGGCACGGCCTACGTCTCCACGCAGCTCGCACCGCTCGAAATCGCGGCGCCTTATCTCCTCGGCAAGATCGCCCTGACCAAGGTCGAGCGCGGCAAGACTGCGAAGCTCACGTGTGTGCTGGAGCAAAAGAGAGCATTCGAGGGCACCGCGATCGCACGGCTCGTCGGTCTGCCCGACGGCGTGACCGCCAGGGAGATCGCGATCACCAAGGACAGCAACGAGGCGGTCTTTGAGGTGGTGACCACCGACAGGAGTCCGACGGGAAATTTCAAGAACGTGTCCTGCAACGTGGTCGTCACGGAAACGGGTGAGCCGGTCTCGCACACGCTCGCCCCGGGCAGTGTGCTGCGCATCGATGCGCCGAAGACGAAGGCGGTCGCGGCGGCGGGAGCGGCTGCGCCCACATCGCCCGCGACAGCGGTGGCCAAATCGAATGACTGAGCGCGTGAGCAACTCTTCCGTGGGTAGGGCCCGACCTCCGGGCGGGCCTGAGTTCCAGCGTGCGCACCCATCAACCCAGGGCCGCTCGGAGATCGGCCCCTACCTAAGGGCCGCGTTCCTCGCTGCTTTCACTCTGCCTGCGTTTGCCTTCGCCAAACCCGCGCTCGTCGACGTGAAGGTTTTTCCCGCCGACGTGAACCTCCAGACCGCGCAGGACCGCCAGTCGCTCGTCGTGCAGGCGATCTACGATGACGGCGTCACGCGGGATGTGACGGACAAAGCGGGCTTCACGGTTGCTCACCGGTCGATCGCGAAGCTCGAGCGCGGCGTGGTCGTGCCGGTCGCGGACGGGCGGACGGAGCTGCGGGTGAAGTTTGCGGGCAAGGCACTGGCCGTCCCGGTGAAGGTCGAGGGCGCCAAGGTCGCCGAACCGGTCAGTTTTACGAAAGACGTGATGCCCATTCTGACCAAGGCGGGTTGCAATTCGGGCGCCTGCCACGGGTCGTCGCGCGGCAAGGATGGCTTCCACCTCTCGCTCTTCGGCTACGATCCGGACGGCGACCATTTTCGTCTCACGCGCGAAGTGATCGGGCGGCGCATCAATCTCACCGTGCCGGAGGAAAGCCTCGTGCTCGAGAAGGCCACCAATCGGGTGCCCCACACGGGCGGCGAGCGCGTCAAGGCCGGGAGTGAATTCCATCGCACGCTGCTCGCCTGGCTGAAGGCGGGCGCGAGCAAGGATGCCGCGGCTGCGGCGAAGGTCGTCCGCCTCGAAATGAATCCGCTGCAGGCCGTGCTGGAGGGCAGGGGTGAGACCCAGCAACTCAACGTCCGCGCCGTCTACGCCGACGGCACCGATCGGGACGTGACGGCGCTCGCGGCGTTCATGACGAGCAACGATGCGGCGGTCGCAGTCAGCGAGCTGGGCCGGGCCACTGCGGTCGCGCGCGGCGAGGCGTTCATCACGGCCCGCTTCGAGGGGCTCATCGCCGGGGTGCAGGTGCTCGCCATCCCGCAGGGCCTGAAGTTTACGTGGCCCCAGGTCGCGCAGCACAACTACGTCGATGCGCTGGTGGATGCCAAACTCCGAAAACTCCGCATCGCGCCCGCCGCCGTGTGCGGCGACGCGACGTTTCTCCGCCGGGTTTGCCTCGATATCACCGGCACGCTGCCGGCGCCGGCCGCCGTGCGGAAGTTCCTCGCGGACAAGTCCGCCGGCAAACGCGCCGCGATCGTGGACGAGTTGCTCGCACGGAAGGAGTTTGCCGAGGTGTGGGTGATGAAATGGGCCGAGTTGCTGCAGATTCGCAGCGCCGACCAGCAGCTGCAGATGAGCGGAAAATCCGCGCTGCAATACTTCGAGTGGCTGGACGACCAGATCGCGCGCAACGTGCCGGCCGACCAGATGGTGCGCACGCTGCTCACCGCCACGGGACCGAGTTTCGCCACACCCGCGGCAAACTTCTACAAGGTGGAGCGCGACACGCTGAAGATGACCGAGAATGTCGCGCAGGCGTTCCTCGGTGTGCGCTTGCAGTGTGCGCAGTGTCACAATCACCCGTTCGATCGCTGGACGATGAACGACTATTATGGTTTCGCGGGTTTCTTCGCCCAGGTGGGGCGCAAAGCCGGCGAGGATCCGCGCGAGACCGTGGTCTTCAACAGCGGCAGCGGCGGGGTCAAGCATCCGGTCGGCGGCAAGGACGTGGCGCCCAGGTTTCTCGGTGGCGCCCAGCCCGAGATCGCCAAGGGGGCCGATCGCCGGGCGGTGCTGGCGGACTGGTTGCTCGCGCCCGGCAATCGGTATTTTGCCAGGAACCTGGCGAACATCATCTGGGCGCAGTGTTTCGGCCGGGGCATCGTCGATCCGGTGGACGATGTGCGCGTGAGCAATCCGGCTTCGAATCCGGAACTGCTCGAAGCGCTCGCCACGCACCTGATCGAATATCGCTACGATTTCCGGCGGCTCATCCGCGACATCTGCACCTCGCGCACCTACCAGGCCTCGGCCCTCGCCAACGAGACGAACGCCAACGACGAGCGAAATTTCTCCCGCAGCAGCGTGCGGCGCATCCGGGCGGAGGTCCTGCTCGACGCGCTCAGCGATATCACGGGGGATGCGGAGAAGTTGCGCGGGCTCCCGCTGGGCGCCCGGGCCGTCGAAATCGCCGACGGGCGCACGAGCAACTACTTCCTGACCACGTTTGGTCGCGCCACGCGCGAGACGCCGTGCTCGTGCGAGGTGCGCATGGAGCCGAATCTCTCGCAGGCGCTGCATCTGCTCAACGGCACCGCGGTGAACGCCAAGCTCACGAACGGCGGACTCGTGCGCCGGCTCCAAAAAGAGGGGCGCACGCGGGACGAGATCATCGAGGAACTGTATCTGCGGGTGCTGGCGCGGTTCCCGACGACCGTCGAAACCGAGCAGCTCTCGTCCTTCTTCGGTGAGGGGAGGAAGGACGAAGTCGTGTTGAACGACCTCTTCTGGTCGCTGCTCAACGCGAAGGAATTTGTGTTCAATCATTGAGCCGTGAAAATCCCCTTGAGCAGAAATCGCGTGAAGGTAGGGACGCCTCTCCGCGGCGTCCCGAGTTCCGGCGTGGATTTCAGAGCGCCAACGCGAGCGAGGCCGCATACCCAGGCCGGCTCGGAGAGCCGTCCCGACCTTTTTCGATGCCTTCGCAAGGCTCGTGGTGAATTTCTTGGATTAACCTTCGCCGCCATCGCCCTCGCGACCACCGCTCCCGCCGCCGACTCGAAACGCGTCACCTACGAGGACGACGTGTTTCCGATCTTCCGGGATAACTGCCTCAAGTGCCACAACCCCGACAAACTGAAGGGCGACCTCGATCTCACGTCGTTCTCAGCCGCGCTCAAGGGCGGCGGGAGCGGTGCCGGCCTGACTCCCGGCGATGCCGTCGGCAGCCAGCTGTTCAAGTCCATCACCCATGCGGATGAACCCACCATGCCGCCCAACGCGAAACTTTCCGAGCGCGACGTCGGCATTGTCCGCGCGTGGATCGAGGGCGGTCTGCTCCAGGGCGTAAACAGCAAGGCGCTGGCGGCCGCCCGGCCCGCGGCCGATCTCTCGTTGAAAAATGCGTCGGTCGGCCGGCCGGCGGGCCCGCCCGTCATGCCGGCGACACTGGCTTTGGAGCCCGTGGTTCTCGGTGAGCGGGGCTCGGCCTTGAGCGCGGTGGCGAGCAGCCCGTGGGCGCCCGTTGTGGCGTTGTCAGGGACGCGCCAGATCGTTTTTTACCGCACCAGCGATTTCGAGTTTGCCGGGGTGCTGCCGTTCCCCGAGGGCCTGGTCTGCGACGTGAAATTCAGTCGCAACGGCCAGTTGCTCGTCGCGGGTGGAGGCCGGGGCGGAAAATCCGGCGCCGCGGCCGTGTGGGACGTCGCCACGGGCGAGCGCATCATCACCATCGGCGATCAATACGACTCCGTGCTCGCGGCCGACCTCAGCTCGGATCAGCAGTGGATCGCGCTCGGCGGGCCGGACAAGATCGTCAAAATCTACCGCACCAGGAGCGGCGCCCTCGAGTTTCGCCTGAAAAAGCACACCGACTGGGTGACCGCGCTCGAGTTTTCGCCGGACGGCAAATACCTCGCGACCGCCGATCGGAATGGCGGCATCGTGGTGTGGGACGCCGACGCCGGCCAGGAGGTGTTTACGCTGCCGGGCCACCGCGGCGCGGTCACGGCAATCAGCTGGCGCGATGACTCCGAGATGTTCGTATCCGCGGGGGAGGATGGCGCGCTCAAGCTCTGGAAGGCCGCCGACGGCAGCGCGCTCCGCAGCGTCAATGCGCATCCCGGCGGGGCTCTCGCCGCGCGTTTCGCCCACGACGGTCGCATCGTTTCGAGCGGACGCGACAACAAGGTTGTCATCTGGGATGTGTCCGGTCGAAACCTGCAGTCGCTCGCCTTCTCCGGGGATCTGCCAAACCGGGTGACGTTCACAGACGACGGGAGGCTGGTGCTCGGGAGCGACTGGCAGGGGAAAGTCTACGTCTGGGAAACAAAGACCGGCAAAGTCACCGGCCAGTTGGACGCCAATCCGCCGTCGCTCGCCGAGCGAGTCAGGCAAGGCGCGCTGCGCCTCGTCGCGTTGCAGCAGGAGTTGGACAAGACGACGGCCGCGCTTGTGGCGCTTGAGTCGCGCGGCGACGCCGAGGCGAAAAAGCAAGCCGAGGCCAGGGCTGCGGTGGGCGCGGCTCAGTCCAAGCTGGCGGCCGCCAAGGCCGCCCTCGCGATCTGGACCGACGCGCTCAAGCAGGCGAAAAACAAGCCCGGGACGCGGAAGGTCTCGGCGCGGTAGGTGTGGCGGCGCCGTTCGGTTGCGCCGGTGCCCGGGGCGAGGTCACGCGCTGGCAGATTCGCGGTTACCCGGTCGCCGGGAACACCGGGGTCACCCGACTGAGGCTCGCACGATTGAGTGACACGCGATGGCTCGGGGAGTGCCCGCGTCCCGCGGGCACCCGAGACGGGTGCGCTCCCCGAACCGCCGAACTCTTTGTCACCCTATTTTTGCGAGACTCAGCGGAACCGGCGGTTGAACCGCTGATTGTCACTGATGAACACTGATTCCAATCCAGTCACCGGAAAGGGGAGCAGGGATTCCCGGGCGATTGGTCTGCCGCCCGATTCAGGGTCAACGTTCGGAGCCTCAACGCATGCCTCCGGCTCGTGCCGTCCGGGCGCAGGTGGAGTGTGGCCAAGGCGGTCGTGGTCTGGTAACGATGCCGGCCTCACCCATGAAGGCGTCATCATTCCGTCGCATCATTGCCACCCTCGCAGTCGCGGTCGCTGCGGGATTTGCCGGCGCCGCCGAATCGCGGCCCAACCTTCTTGTGATCGTGGCCGACGATCTCGGCCATGGCGATCTCGGCTGCTATGGCGCGACGCGGGTCAAGACGCCCAACGTCGACCGCCTCGCCGCCGCCGGCGTGCGCTTCACGGCGGGTTACGCGCCGTCGTCCACCTGCACGCCCACGCGCTATTCGCTTTTCACGGGCGAATACGCGTGGCGCCAGACGGCCAGGCCGACTTCGATTCTCGATGGTGACGCCCCGCTGTGCATCGAGCCGGGTCGCCTGACGTTGCCGCAAGCGTTGAAGAATGCCGGATATTTCACCGGCGCGATCGGCAAGTGGCACCTCGGCCTCGGCGATGGTCGCACGCCCGTGGATTTCAACGGTCGCATCGCACCCGGTCCGCGCGAAATCGGTTTTTCCCACAGCCACATCATCCCGGCCACGGTCGACCGCGTGCCCCCGGTCTGGATCGAAAACGATCGCGTGGTCGGACTCGATCCGGCCGATCCGATCTCCGTCAGCTATCAACGGGATTTTGGCGTGGAGCCCACCGGCGTCGATCGTCCGGACTTGCTGAAAGTCGGTGCCGATCGGCAGCACGCGGGAACCATCGTCAACGGCATCAGCCGCATCGGCTTCATGAAGGGCGGGCGGGCCGCGCGCTTCAAGGATGAGGAGCTCACCTCCACGGTCGTGCGCCAGTCGGTCGCGTTTCTCGAGGCCCATCGCGCCCAGCCGTTCTTTCTCTATGTGGGATTGTTCGAACCGCATGTCCCGCGGGTGGCCGAGCCGCCGTTCGCGGGCACCAGCGAGGTGGGCGTGCGCGGAGATGTCATCCAGCAGCTGGACTGGGCCACCGGCGAACTGCTCCGCACCCTCGACCGTCTCGGCCTCGCGGAGAACACGCTGGTCGTGTTCACAAGCGACAACGGCCCCGTGCTCTTCGACGGCTATTTCGATCGCTCGCGCGAGGACGTGAAGGATCACCGCCCGGCCGGCGGACTGCGCGGCTGGAAATATCTCGTCTATGAAGGCGGCTGCCGCGTGCCGCTGATCGCCCGCTGGCCGGCGCGGATCCGGCCGCGCGTGTCCGACCAGATGTTCGGCCTCGTCGACCTCTACGCGACGGTGGCCCGGCTCACGGGCGCGAAGTTCGCGGCGGACTCGGCGCCGGACAGCCTGGACCTCTCGCCGGTCTTGCTCGGCGAAACGACCGCCGATCTGCGCGATCACACGGTGCTGCACGGTATCGGCAACACCCTGTCGCTCCGCTCCGGGGCTTGGAAATATGTGCCGGCCACCCAGAGCGGGCCGGCGTCCGGGATCGGCAGCGGCGCCAATCCCAACGACACGCGATTTGCGGAAAGCCGCATCCCCGCGCCGCAACTGTTCAATCTGCGCGCCGATCCGGCGGAGACAAAAAATGTGATCGCCGAATTTCCGGAGAGAGCGGCCGGGTTGAAACAGCGGCTCGACACCATCATCGCCGGCCCCGGCCGGCGCGGCGCGCCCTGAGGGGCGTCGAAAAAGGTTGTTCGAAGGTAGGAGGGCCGGACCTCCGGGCCGGCCGTTCTGCTCGGGTCGCGGCGCGGCGTTCGGCCCGCCCGGGGGGCGGGCCCTGCCTTTTCGACGCCCTCTGAGGCGCCGTCCACAAGGTGGAGGCGAGGCTGCCGGGGTTGCCCGCCGGCCAGACAGACCGTCCGGGCGGCAATGCCAACGTCCCATAGCTTACAGATTTTCCATTGCAGGCCCGCCCGCTGGGCGGGCAGCCCCGACACCGCCGGGTCTACAGTCCAAAAGCAAAGTGACAGCGGCATGGCCGGAGCGCGGTCGAAACCACTCCTCGCACGGGCCACGCCCGGTGGCGTGCAAGCCGCGGCCGGACCAACCCGCTGCCGCCGTCGCGCCCGTTCAGCGGACGGCTGGCAGGGCGGTGTGCTGCGGATCGAGCCGGCCGCCTGACGGAGCGACGCCGAAGAACTCCACGATGTGGCCCACGCCTTCGTAGCCGCGGGCACGGAGCTTGATTTCGATCTTCTGGAGCGTCTCGTTGAGTTCGGCCGACGTCTCGGCGTCGAGGTCCTCCACCCGGTTGGTGGACTTGCACACGATGTGGTAGCGCGCGGGCTGGCCGAGATTGATTTCGTAGAGGGCGGTGCCGTTGTGCAGGAATGCGCGCCGCACCAGGCCGATCTCTTCGAACGCGGCCATGCAGCGATAAACCGTCACCAAATCGCAGCCCTGGCCGCGACCGCCGAGGCTTTCGTGCAAATCCTCGATGCTGGTCGGTTGCGAACGCCGGTTGAGTGCTGCGAGAATCGTGAGGCGCGGCCGCGTGATGCGCAGGCCCGCCGCTTTGAGTTTTGCCGTGGCCAAGTCAATCGCGGTTGGCGCCTTCGTCCCTGGTCTGGCGCCAGCCAGCGGATGATTGGTCTGAGTCGATGCGATCATTGGGGGGGTGTAACGACTCTGTTACGCGAGGGGCGTTTTGCCAGTAAATAGTCTTTAGGGGGTTTGCCCGACAAGGCCGGGCAAAGTTGAGCCGAACGTTGCGCCGGGCGGGGAGATTCACCAACGTGCGCGCTGCTCCGCCATGCAACAAGACCCGGATTTCACCGAAATCGTCACGCTCATCTGCAAAGAGGACACCCGCTTCGACCGGAAGGCCTATGATTTCGTGCGGCTGGGGCTCGACCACACGGTCAAGGAGCTGAAGAAACGCGATGCCGCCCGGGCGGAGAAATCCCGCCATGTTTCCGGTCCGGAACTGCTGCAAGGTCTCCGGGCCTACGCCCTCGACCAGTATGGTCCGCTGTCCAAGACCGTGCTCGATTCCTGGGGCGTGCAGCGCTGCCGCGACTTCGGCGACATCGTCTTCAATCTCATCGAATACAATGTCTTCTCGAAGACGGAGAACGACCGGCGGGAGGACTTCGCTGACATCTATTCTTTCGACGAGGCGTTCGTGAAACCATTTCAGCCCACGCGCCGCGTGCGCCGCTCGGGCCCGCCCGCCGCCGAGGCGTTTGGGGCCGCCTAGCCGAGGTGTCCCCGGTTGACCGCCGCCGATCGGTCGTCGCAGCGCATTTCCTTCATGCCGAAACCCTCCGTTCCTGCCGCCGCTGACATCCATTTGCTCGATCCGTTCTGGCGCGAGTCCGTCGACCGCACGGTGCTGCCCAACGGACTGACGCTGCTGATCAAGGCCGATCGCTCCGCGGCCCTGGCCTCGGTGCAGGTGTGGGTCAAAACGGGCAGCATCCATGAGGGTGAGTTTCTCGGCGCCGGCCTTTCGCACTATCTGGAGCACATGCTGTTCAAGGGCACGTCGCGCCGGGCGGGTCGCGAAATCTCCGCCACGGTCCAGGCCCACGGCGGCTACATCAACGCTTACACGACGTTCGACCGGACGGTCTACTACATCGACCTGCCGAGCGAGCACACCGCGGTCGCGATCGATATCCTCGCCGATGCGGTGCTCAACTCGACGCTGCCGGCGGACGAGTGCACGAAGGAAAAGGAAGTGATTCTGCGGGAAATCGCGATGACGCGTGACGATCCCGACAGCCGCCTGTGGGATGCGTTGTTCTCGACGGCGTTTCGCGAGCACCCGTTCCGCCAACCCATCATCGGACACCGGGAGGTGTTCGCGGCGGTCACGCGCGAGGACCTGCTCGACTACTACACGGCGCGCTACGTGCCGAACAACCTCGTGGTTGTCGTCGTGGGTGACGTCGATGTGGAGCAAACCCGCGCGGTCGTGGCGCAACACTTCGGGACCGCCCCGCGGGTGCGCCTGGCACCGGTGCTGGTGCCCGCGGAGCCCGCGCAACTGGCGCCGCGGGCCTCGCATCGGTTCGAAGAGGTTGAACTGACCCGGGCGGTGCAGGCGTGGCCGATTCCCGGTCTGGCCCACGACGACGCGCCGGTGCTCGATCTGCTGGCGACGATCCTGGGCCATGGCGACAGTTCCGTGCTCTGGCAGGAAATCCGTGAGAAGACCGGGTTGGTCCACAGCATCGATGCGTCCGCATGGAATCCGGGCTCGAGCGGGCTGTTTTGTGTGAGTTTCACGGCGGACGCCGCGAAGCGTGAAGCGGCGGCCCGGGCGATCGAGCAGACGCTGGCGCGGTGCGGGCACCGCGGGTTCACCACCGCCCAGCTCAAGAAGGCGTTGCGCCAGCTCGTCGTCGGCGAGATCAACACCCGCAAGACCATGAGCGGGCAGGCGTCGCGCCTCGGTGCGGCGGAGGTCGTCGTGGGCGACCTCGACTACAGCCGGTCCTATTTCGAGTGCCTGCGTGCGGTGACTCCGGCGGATTTGCGGCGGGT
Source organism: Verrucomicrobiota bacterium (assembly GCA_016235555.1). Classification (GTDB taxonomy): domain Bacteria; phylum Verrucomicrobiota; class Verrucomicrobiia; order Opitutales; family Opitutaceae; genus JACRKC01. The sequence goes on along the minus strand of JACRKC010000005.1, from coordinate 36,874 downwards.
CTTGCAGGCGTATGTCACGCCGGCGCGGCTGACGGCGATATCGCTGAATCCGACGGCCGCCGCGACGCCGGTGGCGAGCGTGAAGGCGCCGGGTGGCGAGCAGCCCGATTTTACCGAAACCAGGCTGCCCAACGGGGCGCGCCTCCTTTTGCAGCGTGATGCCCGGTTGCCCAATCTTCATTTCCGCCTGATCGTGCAGGGTGGACCGCTCTACGAGGATCCGGCCAGGCGCGGCGCCACGGCGCTGCTCGCGACGTTGCTGACGAAGGACACGCGGCGGCGGAGTGCGGCGGCCGTCGCGCGGCAGATCGAGGAGGTCGGCGGCTCGTTTTACCCGTTTTCGGGCAACAACAGTCTCGGCTTCGCCGTCGAAGTGCTGCCACCCGACGCGGCCCGCGCCATTGAAGCCGCCGGTGAGGCGTTGCTGGCGCCGGCCTTCAAGGCGGCGACGTTCGCGATCGAGCGGGACGCGCAGCTGGCGGCCCTCCAGCAGGACGCCGACGATGTCGTGACGCTCACGCGAAAACTCGCGCGGGCCAAATTCTTCGGGGCGCACGCCCTCGGTCTCGATGATCACGGCGATGAGGCCGGTGTGAAGGCGCTCACGCCCGCCGATTTGGCGGCGCTGTGGCGTCAACTCTGCGTCGGGGAAAACGTCGTGCTCGCGGTGGCCGGCGATTTCGATCCGGCGAAGCTCGCGCCGAAGCTCAAGGCCCTGCTCGCGAAAGTTCCCCGGGGCGTGGTGCCGAAATTCGGCCGGGGCCCGGACGTGGCCCACGCCCTGCCGGCGAATCCCGGAGAATTCGCCGAGCGCCAGCCGCGGGAGCAGGCGGTCGTCGTCGATGCGTTTCCGGGCCCCAAGGTGCACTCGGCGGATTTTTACGTCGGCGAGGTGGCGGATGAGATTTTCAGCGGCATGGCGTCGCGGCTGTTTGAGCGGGTGCGCGAGGAAAAAGGGCTGGCGTATTTCGTGCGCTCGGGGCGGGTGACAGGGCTGGATGCCGGGATGTTCTATTTTTACGCGGGCACGCAGCCGGGACGGGAGGCGGAAGTGCTCGCCGAAGTCGACGCCGAGATCACGCGCGTCCAACTCGGTGGCGTCGAGCCGGCGGAGCTGGCGCGTTGTCAGGCCCGCCTCAAGGCGGGCCGCCGGCAGGCGCTGCAAACCAACTCGGCGCGGGCGATGCAGGCCGGGCTTAACGCGCTCCAAGGCCAGCCGGTGAACGACTGGAAGAACTACGACGGACGCATCGAGGCCGTGACGATCGGCGATCTCGCGGCGTTTGCGAACCGTCACTTCCGGCGCACGCACCGCACCCGGCTGGTGGTGCGGCCGTGAATGCGCTGGCGGAGTTGTTTCCAGCGGAAGACCACCGCTTTCACCTCACGTTGCGGCGCGGCGAGCCGCGCGAGTTTTTTTCTGCGCAGGACAAGACGGGTGGCATCCTGGCGGAACGACGCCGGTGGTTGGCGGGCGACCCGGGCCGATACGCGGCGATGGGACCGGAAGCGGAGCCGCTGCTCGCGGAGTTTGTCGAGCTGGCGGCCGGCTGGGGCGACCGGCCGGTGGCCGGCGCGCAGGGGACGATGCGGCTCGGGGCGGTCGGCGGTGCGTTCGAGCCCGACCTGCTTTTCCTCTCAGCCGATGCGACCGGCGCCGTCCGATTGCGCGGCGGGGTGCTGGTTTTTCCGACCGGCTGGGCGTTGACCGAGAAACTCGGGCAAACGCTTGAGACGATCCATGGTGTGGTGCCGGGATTAAACGCCGCCCTCGGCTCGCCGATTCAGCAGTTTCTGGGACGCCTGAAGCCCGGGCTGGCGTATCTGCGCGACAATTGGGGGCTGACCGCGACACCGGAACTGAACCTCCATCCGAGCCGCGCGATCCCGCCGCCGGTGCCACCGGTGTCGCTCGATCGGCTGTGGCTGCGCGTCGAGCATCAGGCGTTGCTGGCGCTGCCGCGGAGCGGGGGCATCGTTTTCGGGATTCGGATCGCGTTACACCGGTTGGATGTCGTGGCCCAAGATCGGGTCGCCGCGGCCGGCTTGCGGCGGGCTTTGGCGACGATGCCGGACGATCTGGCGGTCTACAAACGTTTGGAACAGGTGAGGGACCAATTGGTTGCGTTGATCTAATAAAAATCAGGCTGGATTTTCCGAGGCGGTCGGGAGAGAACCTGCGCGCCCTATGAAAAAACCAACCTCCAAGATTACCCTCCTTGCCTGCCTCTTTGCGGTCGCCGGCATGTTCACCGTTCCGGCCGTTCGTGCTGCGGACGACGCCGAGAAGGCTGCCAAGAAGAAGGCCAAGGAAGCGGCCGACCTCAAGAAGTATGACAAGAACGGCAACGGCAAACTCGACCCCGACGAGAAGGCCGCGCTGGATGCCGATGTCGCCAAGGCCAAGGCTGAGAAGAAGAAGAAGGCCGAAGAGAAGAAATAAGACTTCGTCCCGCGCTCCTTTCGAAACCCCGGCACGAAGCCGGGGTTTTTTGTTGGCGCTATTCGGGGGCCGTGCGGAACGGGCGCTCGCGATATTCGAACCAGTCAAAGTCGGCGCAAAGGGCGGCGCCCGAGGTGTCCTGGCAGGCGACTCCGACGAAGGCGCCGGTGAAATTCGGGGCGCCGGGGACGGTGGCTTCGTCGGAGAGAATGCTGGCGTCGAATTGCGACGGCAGCCAATGCCACGCGGTATCACGGCCGGCCACCCGGTAGGCGAAGAGGAGGCGTTCGCTGTCGACCTCCACGCGCAGTTCGACGCGTGCGTCGGCGGGAAGCGGGACGGGCGGCGTGAATGAGTCGGTCTGGGGCGAGTCGGGCGTGCAGGTCATCACGCGCAGGTGTTTGCCGGCCGTCTCGTCGTGCGAGACGTGGAGGTAGTGGAACTTTGCGCTGTTGTAGTAGCAGACGAGGCCGGCCGACTGCTGGTAGTGCCGCGGCTCGAACTCGATCACGGTCGAAGCGCTGTAGCAGTGGGCTTGCTGGCGGCGCGCGACGAGCGACTGCGTGAACTGGCTGCCGATGGTCTCGCGGCCGAAGAGACGGAGGTGGCCGGGGCGCGCAGTGAGCGAGAAAATCTCGCCGGGAGATGGCGTCCGGAGCCACTGGAACGGAAGCGGCAGGCTCGGCGAATCGAAGTGCTCGCGCGCGGGTGTGGCGGGGAAGGGATGCGCGGGCAGGGCGGGTGCGGCGACTTCGGTGGCGGGGAGCCCGGTGCCGTCGGCGGTGCGGAGCCAGCCATCGGCGCCCCACTGCATTTTCTGAATCGCGGTCTCGCGGCCGAGCGTGCAGCGGCCGCGGTTGCGCAGCGGGCGGCCGCACAGGAAGACCAGATAGGTCTCGCCGCCTGGCGTCTCTACAAGGTCGGCGTGGCCGGCACGCTGGAGTTCGACGTCGGGGCGGTGGCGCGACGTGAGCACATGGGTGTCGGGGTGCAGTTCGTAGGGCCCGGCGAGCGAGCGGGAGCGCGCCATGGTGACGGCGTGGCCCCAGCCGGTGCCGCCCTCGGCGGTGAGCAGGTGATACCAGCCGCCGCGTTTATGGACGTGCGGCCCCTCGGTGAAGCCGATGGCGGTGCCGGCGAATATATTTTTCCGTTCGCCGACCAGACGGCGTTCGGCGGCGGAGTATTCCTGGAGCACGATGCCGTTGAAACGATTCTTCCCGGGCCGGTGATCCCAGAGTTGGTTGAGCAGGTATTTTTTGCCGTCGTCGTCGTGAAACAGCGACGGGTCGAAGCCGCTGCTGTTAAGGTAGACCGGATCGCTCCACTCGCCGTCGATGGTCGGGCAGGTGACGAGGTAGTTGTGAAAATCGCGCAACGAGGCGCCGCTCGCGCCGCCGACGGTCGTGCGGCCGTAGCGTTTCACGTCGGTGTAGATGAGCCAGAACAGGCCGTCGGCGTAGCTGAGGCACGGCGCCCAGACGCCGCACGAATCGGGATCGCCGAGCAGGTTGAGCTGGCTCGGGCGGCGGAGCGGGCGGGTGAGGAGGCGCCAGTGCACGAGGTCGCGCGAGTGGTGGATCTGGACGCCGGGGAACCACTCGAACGTCGAGGTCGCGATGTAGTAATCGTCGCCGACGCGGACGATGGACGGGTCGGGATTGAAGCCCGGGAGGATGGGATTGCGGATCGTCACGAGGTGGAGTGCGTTGACCTCAACGCGCGGGTTTGGGCGCCGGCGAATCTCCCGAAAGCGCGTTGGGGTCAACGCGCTCCGCCCGCCGGACGGCGAGATCGCGCTCGATTTCGGCGACGCGTTTTTGGTCGAGCGGGTAGATGAGCAGCGCGCCGGCCTTGAGCAGCGCAAACACGGCGGGCACGAGGGAGAATGCGAGCGTGATGCCGAGCACGGCGGTGGCCGTCTGCGTGGCGTTGCGCACGAAGCCGAATCGATCGAGGAAGAACGGCAGGAGGAAGCCGCCCACGACGATGCCGGTCTTGATGGCGAAGAGTGACGCGGAGTAGACGAGGCCGGTGGAGCGGCGGCCGAATTTCCATTCGCCGTAGTCGGCCACATCGCCGTAGAGCGCCCACGTGAGCGCGGAAGTGGGGCCGGCGGCGAATTGCGCGATGGCGTTGAGCGTGAGCTGGAGGGCGTAGGCGTCCTTCGGCACAAAGAAGAACGCCGCGAAGCACACGCCGGTGATCGCGCTGAGGATGGCGGCGTAGTGTTTCTTGTCGATTTTGCGCGCGATGGGGCCGAGGCAGGCGGTGCCGAGCACGAGACCGAGCGCGCCGGTGGAGAGAAAGACGGTGGCGCGGTCGAGCTGGCCGAAGAGGATCGGGGCGCCGCTGTCGCCGACGACGTATTTGAAATAGAAGAGCGTGCTGCCGGAGCGCAGCGCGCCGAAGGTGGTGGAGAAAATCGACGTGATGAGCAGCATCACCCACGGCCAGTTGCGGAAGAGTTCGCGCAGTTCCTCGCGGACATCGGTCTGCTGCCCGGGCGGTGGCGTCACCCGTTCCTTCGTGGTGGCGAAACAAATCCAGAACATCACGACCGACACGGCGGCGAAGATCGCCATCGTGAGCTGGAAGCCCTGCATCTCATTGCCGCCGCCGAGGTGTTTCACGAGCGGCCGCACGCCGAGTGAAATGAGAAACGCGCCGCCAAACGCGCCCACGAACCGGAAGCTCGATGCCACGGTGCGCGTGCCCGACGACGGGCTGATCACGCCGAGCAGCGACGAGTAGGGCACGTTGATCACCGTGTAGCTCGTGAGCATGAGCGCATAGGTGATGTAGGCGTAGACGAGTTTGCCGTCGGGGCTGAGATTCGGGCCGGCGAACATCAGGTAGCCGCAGAGGCCGTAGGGAATCGAGCCCCAGAGGAGATACGGCCGGAATTTGCCCCAGCGCGTGTTGGTGCGATCGGCGACGAGGCCCATGATGGGATCGTCGAAGGCGCCGATGAGGCGGACGATCGGCATCATCCAGAGCAGCGCGGTCGCCGGGATGCCCCACACATCCACGTAGTAGTAGGTGAGGAAAATGTTGAACGTCTGGAAAAAGAAGTTCGAGGCCGTGTCGCCGAGGGCGTAGCCGACGTATTCGGAGGTTTTGAGGCCGTCTTTCGGGGAGGGTTGCGACATCGCAGGGGCAGCTGGAGTGACGAGGCTGGGTTTCGGTTTCGCGAGTTCTCCAGCCTCCTGACGTCGGGCGGCTGCGAGATCGTGAAAGGAGCGTTCAGGTTTTCTTCGCGGGCGGCTGGGGCGTCGCCTCCGTGATCACGCGGAACACGTAGTAGGTCGCCTCGGTGTGGCCGACGTTCTTCATGCCGTGCATCGCATTGGAGCCGTAGAAAAAGATCGAGCCGGGGCCGCCGCGCTGCGTGATGCCGTCGACGGTGCACTCCATCGTGCCGTCCTTCACGATGACGAGCTCCTCGTCGGGGTGCTGATGGGCGGCGTGCGGGGTCTCGCCGGCCTTGAGCGTGGTGATGTGCCCCTCGAGATTGGCGCAGGTGCAGGTGGGGGAGTTGACGATCTCGCGGCGGCCGCCCTTGGGGCCGGGTTTGAATGCGAGTTTATTCCAATGGAAAATCTGCGACGGCAGTTTACCGGGGAGTCTGGCGGCGGCGACGCCCTCGGCAGGCGCGGTCTTGGTGGCGGCGGTGGCGAAATTGAACACAAGGTAAGTCGCCGGTGTGTCGCCGACGTTGGTGACGTTGTGCAGGTCGTTCGAGGCGAAGAAGAGGATCGAGCCGGTGTCCGCGCGGGTGACCTGGCCGTTGATGTGCACGTCGAGCGTGCCTTCCTTGAGGAGGATGAATTCCTCCTGCGCGTGCTGGTGCGGGGCGTGCGACATCCTGCCGGGATGGAGGGTGGTGACGTGGCTCTCGAATCGGGCCAGCGTGGCGGTGGGCTGATCGACGACGTCGCGGCGCAGACCGTTGGGGGTGGGCTTGACCACGAGATTGTCCCACGCCCAGACCTTGGAGCCGAGTGGGGCGGCGGGGGCGACGCCGGTCGCGTTGGCGGCGAATGCAGGCAAGGGGAGCATGAGGGCGAGAGGCAGACAGATCGCGCGGGGGAGGCGGAGGGGGTTCATGGGGCGGGGGCGGGGAGTCCGCAGGGGTCACGCTCCGCGGCCGGCTGGCCGAGGCAAGTGCCATCCGGACTGGCCAGTCAGAATCCGAGCGCGGGCCGGCGGAGCCAGCGTGGCGTCGGTCGAACGTTCGACCGGCGGCGGACCTCGCACCGGGGTGCGACGGTTCAACCCACCACGGAGTGCAGGCGTTGGAACGTGCGCTGGGCGCGTTCGCCCGCGGTCTGAAGATCGCGCGCGGTGAGACCGGCCTTGGCGAAATTGTCCGGAAGGAACTGCCAGAAGTTTTCCTCGCCCGGCAGGCCGAAGCAGCGGTGCTCGGCGGCCCCGGCGGCGAGGTTCAACAGGTGGATGATCGGATTGTGCAGCCGGCCCGGGTGATAGTGGTGCCGGATGGCGACCACGGTGTCGTGAGGCAGGCGCCAGTGCAGCAGGATGCGCTCGGCGATTTCGCAGTTGGTCGTGCCCCAGCTGCGCTGCTCCCACGTGTCGAGCGCGAGTTCACCACTCGCGCGAAACGGGACGAGCGGCGCGTCGGGATCGGCGAGGCGGCCGAGGGCCATCTTGCCGAGCGAGCGGAGCAGGCCGACGGTGTAGCAGCTGCGCGAGTCCTCGCCGGCGTAGCGGGCAAACTCCTCCATCAGCACGGCGACAAAGAGCGAGTTCTGGCGGAGGCGGCCGGCGTCGATGCCGTAGGGTTCGAGGCGCTCGCCGGAGAGCTGGTGCGCGGCGACGACGCCGACGAGCCGGTGCACTTCGTGGAAGCCGATGCAGGCCAGCGCCTCCTCGATCGAGCCCGCGGGTTCGGCGCGGGCATACACGGCGCTGTTGGCCATGCGAATGAGCCGCGAGACGAGCGAGGGATCCTGGCGCAGCAGTGCCGTGATCTCGGTCGAGTCGGTGTCGGGGTGGCGAATCAACTGGCCGAGTTCGACCAGCAACCGCGGTGCGGCCGGCAGTTCCTGGGCGACTTGAAAAACCTCGGCGTCGGAAAATTTTGACAAAACCATTGCCTTGGACCGATCGGCACAACGGGGCGGCGGTTGAGGGGAATCCCGCTGCCCGCGCCCGGCCGTCGGGAAACGACGGCCGGGACTTTGGGCAATCACGACCACCCTTGAGTGGTGAGACGGTGTTGTTCGGCGCGGAGGCGGCGTGATGAAGCCGGGCGACTACGCAGGGCGGTGGACCGGGGCGCGGCGCTCGTGCGTATGTCCCGCGCCGATGCGCTTCGCCAAGAATTGCGCAAACTAGAGCAATGGTTGCGGCGCAGACGGCGGCCGTTCGGTGTAGAGTCTGCCCGTGAAAACGGTCCTCGCCCCCATCGATTTCAGCGGTGTGAGTGAGGCGGTGGTCGCGGAGGCCGCCGCGCTAGCGAGTTCTTTCCAAGGCCGGGTGGTGCTGCTGACCGTGATCCAGCCCCCGGTGATCACCAGTGAATATGCCCCGATGATGGAGAACCTCTCGGAGATCACGGCGGCCGGCGAGAAGGCCGCCGCCAAGAATCTCGCGAGGATCGAGGACCGGCTGAAGGCGCAATCGATTCCGACGGAGATCGTCCAGGTGAACGGCGCGCCGGTCGCCCACATCGTCGAGCAAGCCCAGAAATGTGCCGCGGATTACATCGTGATGGGCTCGCACGGGCACACCGCCGTCTACGATCTGCTGGTCGGCAGCACGACGCACGGCGTCCTGATGCGGGCGAAGTGCCCCGTCGTGATCGTGCCACCGCAGAAGGTGAAGGCGGCGAAGAGAAAATAACCAATTTGGGTCAGTGGGAACGCAGGGCGCGGGCGAAAGCCCGCGCCCTTTTGTTTTTTACCCGCGGGTGGCGGCCGACATGAGGCCGGCCTGGAGGCTGTCAGGAACTTTCCGCGGAGCAGCGGCTGGGAGTAGGGCAGGTCTGTGACCTGCCCAGCGCACACGCACCGCGCGAAAGGGCAGGTCACAGACCTGTCCTACCTCGGAGCCCGTGCGTCTTCTTGGACAAAAGTGGATGACCGCCTCTAACACCGCTGCTCGGTCGCTACGCGGTGCGGCGGAAGGCGGGGCGCATCCCGCCGGTCACGAGCGCGAGCGTGAGCAGCGAGTTGATCGGCATCAGGATCGCAGCGAGGAGCGGGCTCATGTGCCCGGCGACGGCCAGACCGACCGCGAGCAAGTTATACACGACCGAGAAGACGAGGATGGCCACCTGCGTGCGGCGCCGGATCACATCGATGTCGAAGAGGGCGCGCAGGCCGCCGATACCGCGGCCGAGGTAGTAAAAGTCCGCCTTTTGCTCGAGCACGCCGCGATGAATCACGGGCGTGCCCCGGCAGAGTGCGCGATCGAACGCGAGGCTGTCGTTGGCCCCGTCGCCGAGCATGAGGGCGTCGTCAGCCGCGTGCGTGTCGAGCCAATCGGCCTTGGCCTGGGGCGAGAATTCGCCGAAGGCGCGGCTGGGCGGCAACCCCAGCGAAGTGGCGAGCGATACCACCTTCTCGCGGCTGTCGCCGCTGAGGATGAAGGTCTGGAACCCGCGCGATTCGAGCGCGCCGAGTTCCGCGCGGGCGTCGGTGCGCGCCGTGTCGGCGAAACGGAAGCACGCGTGGACGACACCGGCGCGGGCCAGCACCGTTTCGTTCCACGCGCCGTGAGCGTCGTGCCAGCCCCCGCGGCCGAGCGACCAGGGACCGAGCTCCACGCCGAAGCCGATCGTCTCATGGACGGCGCCGGGCAGCGGCGAAACCTTGTCCTCGCCGAGCAGGTTTTCGAGGAGACATTGGGACACCGGGTGGGGGTTGTCCTGGACGAGGGCGAGCAGCGCGGCGCGTGCTTCGGGGCCGAGGGCGTGGAGGGCCTCGGGATTTTGCAGCACGGGCGTTTCCAGCGTGAGCGTGCCGGTCTTGTCGAAGACGAGCTTCCGCACCTGGGCGAGCTTGGTGAACAAATTTCCATCGCGCACGAACACGCCGCGGCGGCGCAGGGCGATCGTGGCCATCTCGTCGGCGAGCGGAAACGCGAGACCGATGGCGCAGGGGCAGGAGACGACGAGCACGGCGGTCACAATGGCCCAGGTGCGCGGGGCATCGGCGCCGGCCAGCCACCAGCCCACGCCGGAGAGCGCGGCGACGGCGATGATGCCGATGAGGTAGCCGCGGACAATTTTCTCGAGCAGGACGTGGCGTTCGTCGGCGCGCTCGCCGAGTTGCAGAAGCTGGGCGAGCAACGAGTCCGACCACGGCTGGAGGGCCGCGAGCCGCCATTCGCCCCGGCTCACGGCGACGGCGCCGGCGGGCACGCGCTGGCCGGCGCGGAAGATGCGCGGCTCCGATTCGCCGTTGATCGACATGAGCGAGAACGCGGCTTCGTCAGCCAGCAGGCGTGACTCGACCGGCACGGTCTGTCCGGCGGGGAGTTGCATGATCTGGCCGGCCACGAGTTGTTCGGGCGGGATGGTGTCGCCGGTGGCGAGGCGCACGCGTTGTGGTTTCGGCTGCTGGCTGAGGAGGCGGCGGCGGTTGCGCTCGACCGCGGCGACCTGGGCCCAGCGGCCGACGAGCATCAGGAGGATGAAGGTGCCGACGAAATCGAAATAGACGAAGCGCTCCTCGCCGGCGATCCAGCCGTAGAGCGAGCCGAGGTAGGCGCCGAGGATGCCGATCGCGATGGGCAGGTCGATGTGCATGGCGCCCTCGCGGAGGGCGCGGACGGCGCGGCCGAGAAAATAGGTGCCACCGACGAGGAAACTGAGCGTGCCGAACGCGAGGGTGAGGAGGTTGAAGAGCCGGGCGTATTCGAACGTGGGCTCCATGCCGAAATACGCGGGGAACGCGAAGAGCATGATGTTCATCGCGAACGCCGCGCAGAGGCCGATGCGTTTCACGAGGCCGCGGCTCTCCGGTTCCGCGACGGTTTCGCCGGCGGGCCCGGCCAGGTAGCCGAAGGCCTGGAGCTTGCGGGCGAAGTCGGCGGCGGAGAATTGTCCGCGCACCCAGCGCAGGCGCATGGTGCCGTATTGCGGATTCACGACGATGGCGCGGGCGCCGGGGATCTGCTGGAAGATGCGTTCGATCAGCCAGACGCAGCCGGCGCAGGAGATGCCCTGGACGTCGAGGGTGAGTTCGGGGATCTTGTGGGAGGGCCGGCTCTCCGAGCCGGCCTGAGTTGGTGCACCCAACGGACCCTGGCACTCAGGCCCGCTCGGAGAGCGGACCCCACCTTCGACTTCGCACTGGGCGGCTTCGAGCCACGCATAGTCGCGGGGCTGAAAGACCGCGGCGTCGGCCGGCGTGGTGATTTCGTCCTTGATGTTGTAGTAGCCGGCGAGGCCGTGCTCATGCACCAGGCGAAAAACGTAGGAGCAGCCGGCGCAGCAGAAGCCGGTCTCACGCATCCGGGGGTCGATGAGCGGCGCACCGCAATGGCGGCAGGTGAGTTTCGCCCGCGCGGTGGGCGGGGAGGCGGGGAGAACGGCGGGGCTCATCCTAGTGGCAGATAAAGGTCGACGGATCGGGTCCCGCGAAGCCGAGCGTGGCGCGCAGGCGCCAGCCGATGAGGACCGCGGACATCAGTGCGAGGGCGATGCGGGTGCGCTCGAGCCAGAGCGGCGAGAGTTTCTGGCGGACCCAATGGAACTGGGTCTGGGCGAGCCAGAGCAGCGGCACGGTGCCGAGGCCGAAGGCGAGCATGAACTCCACGCCGCGCAGCGCGGAGCCGGACATCAACGCCAGCGCGACGAGGAAATACAGCGGGCCGCACGGCAGCAGCGGCGTGGCGAAGCCCATCGCCGCGGCGGCCTCGACGCGCGAGCGGCCGCGCATCCAGCCCTGGAGTTTCCACGTGACGCGGGTGAGCGCGGCGAGTTTCGGCAGGAACCGGTCCCAACGCAGGGCGAGCGCGAGAAAGAAGACCACGAACACCCAGGGCAGCCAGCGCAGCACCGACTGTGAAACCCACGTGAGCGGCAGACGGCCGAGCCCGCCGGCGAGGGCGCCGAGCACCGCGTAGCCGGTCAGCCGGGAGAGGTGATAGACCGTGCTCACGGTCTGTCCGTCGGTGCGGTCGCCCTTGACCGGCATGAGGGCGCAGGCGAGCGGGCCGCACATGCCGGCGCAATGGAGGCTCGTGACAGCGCCGGCGACGAGGGCGGCGCCAGGGGAGTTGATCGCGGCGAATTCCATTTTGGGGTTCGTGGGCGAGCGCGGCGGGTTGATCCCGACGGGCGTTTCGCGGCGGGAATCCAACAGCGCGTTGGGATCAACGCGCGCCACCTCCGGAAGTCACGAGGGGCACCTCGGCCACTTTGTTTTTCGAGGCGATGACGAGCCACGCCGTCCAAGCGGCGGCTTGCAGGAGGAAAGCGCCGAGCACCCAGACCCAGAGGCGGGAGGGGCGGGCGGCGGTCGGGTTATTTTCCGGGGGCATTTTTCCTCCGCTCCTCGTCGTCCTCGCGCAGCAGGCGGGCTTCGGGCCCGAGGAAATCGACTTTGCGTTCGAGGTGGAACCGGCCCGCGGCGTCCTCGACGCGCACTTCGAAGTGGAACGGTCCGGTGTAGGACGCGCGCGGCTGCTGCAACACGAGCGGCTGCACCACTTCGCCCAGGGGGCCGACTACGACCGGGCCGTCGAAGCCGGTGCGCTGGGCATCGGCGGGCGCGTCCTTGAGCTTCAGCACGAAGCGCTCCGTGGTGTTGCGCTTGTTGACCAGCCGGACGAAATACTGATTTCGCACGGAGGTCTCGTCGACGATGTAGGGGGCGCCCGTCATGCGGGTGACGAGGAAGCTGGCGGGTTTGACCGTTGAAAGGGCCCAGGAGGCGACGCCGATGCCGACGAACAGGAGGATGCAGTAGAGGATGGTGCGGGGGCGGACCCAGCGCGTGGGGCGGCCGGCGAGGTTGTTTTGCGAAGCGTAGCGGATCAGCCCCATGGGCCGCTTGAGGCGCGTCATCACGTCGTCGCACGCATCGATGCAGGCGGTGCAGCCGACGCACTCCAGTTGCATGCCCTGGCGGATGTCGATGCCGGTGGGGCAGACGTGGATGCAGCGCAGGCAATCGACGCAATCGCCGGGTTTGCCCGCGGCGGCGGTGGTCCAGCGCCTGGCCTCGGCGACGCTCATGCGCGGTTCACCGCGCCGCGCGTCGTAGCTGATCGTGACGGTGTGGTCGTCGGTGAGGGCGGACTGGATGCGGCCGTAGGGGCAGATGACGATGCAGACCTGTTCGCGGAACCACGCGAAGACAAAGTAGGTGAGGCCGGTGTAGGCCATCATGAACACGAACGTGGCCCAGTGTTCGCTGGGCGCGGCGCGCACCATCGACCAGACTTCGGGCAGCGAAACGAAGTAGGCGAGGAAGAGATGCGTGAAGAAGGCGGAAACGAGGATGAAGACCGCGTGTTTGGCGGTGCGCCGGGCGATCTTCTCCGGTCCCCAGGGCGCGGCGTCGAGGGCGCGGCGTTTGACGGCGTCGCCCTCGATCAGGGCTTCGAGCGGGCGGTAGACGTGTTCGAGGAAGACCGTCTGCGGACAGGCCCAGCCGCACCAGATGCGGCCGAGGAGCGCGGTGACGAAGAACAGGGAAAACCCGATGCCCGTGATGACAAAAAACAGCAGCCACATGTCCTGGGCGGCGAGCGTGATGCCGAACAGGTGGAAGCGCCGCTCCGCCACATCGAGGAAGACCGCCGGGTAGCCGTTGATCTTGATCCACGGCAGCGCGAGGTAGACGACGAGGAGGACAAAGGCCGCGATCCGCCGCGCCCGCGTGTAGCGGCCCCGCGACTCGGCGGGATACATGAACGGGCGGGAGCCATCCGGTCGGATGGTCGTGACCGACTCGCGGGTGGGGAGATTGGCGGTGTGCGCGGACATGGGAACAGTGTCGCAGACACGCGGCCAAGCGCAACGGTCGCGTCGGGGCGAACGCGCACCGCCTTACTTGGGCGGCGCGGCGGCGGGAGCAGGCGCTTCGAGGACGATGGGCTCGCCCTCCTGGTGCTTGCTGAGGATGTAGGCGGTGACTTCCGTGATTTTCTTGGCGCCGAGGACGGGCCCCCACGTGGGCATGCCTTTGGCGAGCACGCCCTTGGTGATGAGGTCGTAGATCTCGGTGGGCTTGCCGCCGTGGATCCACTTGGTGTCGGTGAGGTCGGGGCCGATGGCGGCCGGGTTTTCGCTCTTGCCGCGCATGGACGTGAAGTGGCAGGCGGCGCACGTGGTGTCGAAGGTGGCCTTGCCCGCGGCGGTGAAGGCGGCGTTCTGGCTCATTTTCCAGAGCGAGGCGTCGTCGAGTTTGTTGGCGGCGTTGGCGGCGAGTTTGTCGGCCTCGATTCTGGCCATGGCTTTTTCGACCGCCTGGGGGCCGTTCAGGCCGACGCGGAACCACTCGTAGTAGGCCCAGTAGCCGACCCAGAACACGATGGTCACGTAGAGCGTGTAGAGCCACCAGTTGGGGAGGCGTTTGTCGTATTCCTGGATGCCGTCGTAGGTGTGCGGACGCAGGGCGTCCTCCGGAATTTGGTTAGGAGGCGTCGGTGTCATGGCGGGCGGCGGGCGTGGCGGTTTCGAAGGGGAGCTGGGCAAAACGATCGGCTTGCGGGCGCTTCATGCGCACGGCGCGCCAAGTGAACGCGGCGTAGATCGTGGCGGCGGTGATGAAGGCCGTGAGCGTGAACCACGCGGCGGCGTCTTCGAGGAGGAGGCGGCGGAACATGGGGGAGGGGGATTATTTCGCAGCGACGGGTTTCGCCGGGGCGACGGTTTCGTATTTGCCGAGGTGCTGGAGGTAGGCGATGAGGGCGACGATCTCCTTCTCCGGGGCGACGTAGGCGCCGCTGGCCTTGAGGTCGGCCGAGATCTCCTTGGCCTGGTCGTTGACGAGCTTGCCGATCTGCGCGGGTGTCCAGTCCGGATACGGGGTGCCGAGCGTGCGTTGCACGGAGAGCTTGCCGGGGAGGGCGGCGACGTCGGTGTCGCTGGTGAGCAGCCACGGGTAGGACGGCATGTTGGAACCGACCGAGATTTGGCGCGGGTTCTCCATGTGACGGAGGTGCCAGACGTGGTTGTATTTGCCGCCGACGTGGGCGAGGTCGGGGCCGTTGCGCTTGGAGCCCCACTGGAACGGATGGTCGTAGATGGATTCGCCGAGGCGCGAATAGTCGGCGGTGACGCCGAGGCGGCCGTAGCGGAGCACATCCGGGACGAGCGTGCGGATCATCTGCGAGTGGCAGGTGTAGCAGCCTTCGCGCACGTAGATGTCGCGGCCGGCGAGTTCGAGCGGCGAGTAGGGGATTTGACGGCGATCCTCGACGGTGGCGGCGCGGTGGGCGATGACCGTCGGGATGATCTGGATCAGGCCACCGGCGACGACCGCGATGAAGGTGAGGATCGTGAAGGGCAGGGAGTTGACGAGGAGCTTGTCATACCACGCGCCCCACGCCTGGCCGCGCGACTCCCAGTGGGCGTAGGCGAGGATGGCGCAGAGGATGGTGCCGACGAGGCCGGCGATGCTCACGAGATTGGCCCCGAACATCCAGGCGCAGGCGAAGCCGGTGCCGAGCACCGAAAAGAGCACGGGCGGATTGAGGATCGCGCCGATGAGCGTGAGCCTGGTGTCGCCCTCGGCCTCGTGGCTGTCGGCGTAGAACTCGACGGAGCCGTTCACCGGCTGCGCGCCGCGGAGCGTCTGCCAGAGATTATAGACGAGGAGGAGCCAGCCGACGAGGAACAGTCCGCCGCCGACCACGCGCATGAGCATGAGCGGGCGGATGGTGTTGAGGGTGTCGAGGAAGTTGGGGTAGGCGAGGACGGTGCCGTTGTCGGTCGTGGCGCCGAGCATCACGCCTTGCGTGATGCCGCTGGTCCACATGGCGGCGACGTAGAGGAGGATGCCGACGGTCCCGAGCCAGAAGTGGAGGTTGGCGAGCGAGGTGGAGTAGAGCGGCTTGTTCCAGAGCCGCGGAACGAGCCAGTAGATCATGCCGGCGGCCATGAAGCCGTTCCAGCCGAGCGCGCCGGCGTGCACATGGCCGATGATCCAGTCGGTGTAGTGACCGAGGGCGTTGACGGATTTGATCGAGAGCAACGGCCCCTCGAACGTGGCCATGCCGTAGAAGGTCACGGCGGCGGCCATGAACTTGATCACCGGATCGGTGCGGAGAAGGTCCCACCGGCCGCGGAGGGTGAGCAGGCCGTTCAACATGCCGCCCCAGGAGGGCGCCCAGAGCATGAGCGAGAAGGTCATGCCGAGCGTCTGCAGCCAGCCGGGGAGCGCGGTGTTGAGGAGGTGGTGCGGGCCGGCCCAGATGTAGACGAAGACGAGGGACCAGAAGTGCACGACCGAGAGGCGGTAGGAATACACCGGGCGCTCGGCGGCCTTCGGGATGAAGTAATACATGATGCCGAGGATCGGCGTGGTGAGGAAGAACGCCACGGCGTTGTGCCCATACCACCACTGCACGAGCGCGTCCTGCACGCCGGCGAAGACCGGGTAACTGTGGAGCAGGCTGGTCGGGATCGAGAGGTGATTGACGATGTAGAGCATCGCCACGGTGATGATCGTCGCGATGTAGAACCAGATGGCGACGTAGAGGCTGGGCTCGTGGCGCTTGGCGAGCGTCCAGAAGAAGTTCACCGCGAAGACGACCCAGATGAGCGCGACGGCGATGTTGATGGGCCAGATGAGTTCCGCGTATTCCTTGCCGCGGGTGAGGCCGAGCGGGAGCGTGATCGCGGCGGCGACGATGATGAGCTGCCAGCCCCAGAAGTGGAGCTTGGACAGGAAATCACTCGCGAGGCGGGCCTTCACGAGGCGCTGCGTCGAGTAGTAGACGCCGGCGAACATCATGTTGCCCACGAACGCGAAGATCACGGCGTTGGTGTGCAGCGGGCGCAGGCGGCCGAACGAGAGCCAGGCGGTCTGGAAGTTGAGCTGCCAGAAGTTGAGTTGGGAGGCAACGAGCACACCGACCAGCATGCCGACGGCGGCCCAAAGGACGCTCGCGAGCAGGAATTGCCGGACGATCTGGTCGTTGAATTCGACGGTGATTTTTCGATCAGACATGGGTGAGGGACGGGATGCGGCTGAGGGGGAGGTAATACGGAAGGCCGGCGGCGGAGACCGGCCGGCGGGAAAAAGGGGAGCCGGCGGCGCCGGGCAGGACGCGCCTCAACGCTTGGGCTGGTGCAGGTGCCGGGTTTCCTCCGCGAGAGGCAGGAGCGAGTCGCGCTCGGCGCTGCTCAGGCGTCCGCGGGCGTGTTCGCGGAGGAAAAACACGACGAAGGTGAAGACCAGGCAGAGACTGATCGTAAGCGTAAGGGGAACGACGGCCATGGTGGAAACAGGTTGGATTCGTGGCGGCGAAATTGCCACGCCCAATGTAGCGGGCGCGCCGGCTTCCGGCTCCGCAGGGCTTGTCCGCCGCTGTGCAAATTTTGCGGGGTCCAGAAGCAACCACGGCAAATAATGCGCCGAAATCGGCAACGGCGGCGGAGCAGATCGTGCGCAAACCCGGCACACTGCGGCCCATGCAAGACGAGTTCGTGCGCGCCCTGATTACCCGCCGTCGCGAGATCCATGCGCGGTGGGAAGTCTTGCTGCGCATCGAGCGCGTCAACACCCCGCTGGCGAATCCGGATGCGCTGGTGTTCATGATCGACTGGACCCTCGACGAGGTGTTCAACGCGCTGCGGCATGCCCCGGCGAAGCGCCGGCATGCCCCGGCCGCGGACCACCGGCCGGAGTGCCCGTGCGGACGCAATCCGCTGCTGGTCTACTTCGCGGCGGGCTGCCAGGCGCTCGAAGAGGCGCTGGTGCTGGTGCAGGCCGAGACGCCGGGCCTCGATCCGGACAATCGCGACAACGCCTTCTCGACGTTGAAGCTCGTGATGCGAGAAATCTCGCGGCGCGAAATCGAGTCGTTCTGCTCGATCTGCCAGTATCGGACGCAGCCGTGCCCGACGCCAAGTCCGGCGCACGTGCACGCGCACTGAGGCTCGCGGGGTGGCGCGTTGAGACCAACGCGCTGGTTGGGGCGGACGAAACGCCTCAGCGCGTTGGGGGCAACGCGCTCCACCTCCCGGTCAACTGTGGTTCGGACCGTGGATGCGCTCGCGGTAGACCGACGGCGACTCGCCGGCGATGCGGCGGAACACGCGGTTGAACTGCGAGAGCGACTGGAACCCGGCCTCGTAGGCGGCCTCGCTCACGCGCTTGTGCGGATTGAGCAGAAGATTCTTCACCTTCTCGACGCGCACGCGGGCGAGATATTCGGTGAACGTCATGCCCGTGGCCTTCTTGAAGGTCTTGCAGAAATAGAAGGCGCTCATGTTGACCGCCGAGGCGACCTGGGAGAGCGACAACTCCTCGCTCTGATGTTCGGCGATGAAGACGCGGGCCTTGGCGACCGCGGGGGACTCGGCGGTGGCCTCCTGCACCATGAGCTGGTTGCTGAGGCTGGAGAGGTGCTGCGCGAAGATCGTGAGCAGACGGATGATCGACTCGTGCTGCTTCCGGTTGACGACCCGGGTCTGGAAATACGCCTCCTCGAGGCGCTTCATGTCGACTTCGGTGCCCCAGCTGAACAGCGAGCGCGTGGCCTTGGTGAACTCGGTCTTTTTCGGCTGGTGGAGCATGATCTGCCCCGTCTGGAGAAAGGCCACGAGGTTCTCGCCGACGCGCACCGGCACGGCGGAGTCGCACAGGCCGGCAAAACACTTGAGGGTCTTCGGCTCGAGGCGGGCCTCCTCCTCGACGCGTTTCTGGAGCTGCAGGCAGGCGGCGCAGGAGTGATTGCTGCGCGACATGAGCGCACAAAACGGATTTTCCTTCGGGTCGCCGTGATGCGGGAGGTCAAACGCCTCGATCGGGCGCAGCGCGATGGGGAGGCCGGTGGTTTCGCGAAACGCCTGCTCGTAGTCGCGGTAAATCTGCGACCGTTTCAGCTGCGCGACCACGGCGCGGCTCTGTTGGGCGGGTAGTTTTTCGGCCGAAATCACGCCGGAAAAGTGAGGGCAAAAAATGCGCGGTGCAACGGCGAATCGCACCCGCGGGCGCCGGAGCGTGATTCAGCAGCGCAACTCTGGCCGCGATAAGGCGCCGTTTACTCAGGGAGTTAATCGCGCCCATAAGCGCGCGAAGGCCGCGCGGGCGTGGCGCCGGCGCGGCCGGGGCGGCGCGGCGGGAGTCCGCGTTATTTGGCCGGGAAATGCCGCGCCTGGGCGAGGTCCTTGCGCAGGCCGGCGCGGAAATCCGGATGCGCGATGGAGATCAGCGCATCGGCGCGCTCGCGGAGCGAGCGGCCGTGGAGGTTCACCGCGCCGTATTCGGTGACGACCCAGTGCACGTGGCCGCGGGTCGTGACGACCCCGGCGCCGGCGTTGAGCTGGACGACGAGGCGCGAGACCTTGCCGCCGGCGGCGGTGGAGGGCAGGGCGATGATGGGCTTGCCGCCCTTCGAGAGCGCGGCGCCGCGGATGAAATCCATCTGGCCGCCGATGCCGGAGAAGATGCGGTGGCCGATCGAATCGGCGCACACCTGGCCGGTGAGGTCGATCTGGATCGCGGAGTTGATGGCGACGACCTTCGGATTTTTCCGGATGACGGAGGTGTCGTTCGTCCAGTCGCACGGGTAGAACGAGACCATGGGATTGTCGTGGACGAAGTCGAAGAGACGTTTCGTGCCGTTGATGAAGCTCGTCACGATGCGGCCCATGCCGACGGTCTTGTGGCGGTTGGTGATGGCGCCGGACTCGTAGAGATCGACCACCCGGTCCGAAAACATCTCGGTGTGGATGCCGAGGTCGCGCTTGTTGTGGAGACGGGCGAGCGTGGCGTCGGGGATGCCGCCGATGCCCATTTGCAGCGTGGAGCCGTCCTCGACGAGATCGGCGACGAGTTCGCCGATGCGCGCTTCGACGGGCGTCTCGGGCTCGGGATGATGCTCGTGCAGCGGGCGGTTGGTCGCGACGAAGGCGTGGATGCGATCGAAGGGCAGCACGTTGTTGCCATGGGTGCGCGGCATCTGCTCGTTGATTTCTGCGATCACGATGCGGGCCATCTCGGAAGCGGCCTTGGCGGCGTCGCACGAGGTGCCGAGGGAGCACATCCCGTGTTTGTCGGGCGGGGAAACCTGGAGAAACGCGACGTCGAGGGCCACGGAACCGGAGAGGAACAGACCGGGGATGTCGGAGAGGAAGATGGGCACGAAGTCGGCGCGGCCGGCGGCCACGGGCTCGCGCAGCGGGGCGCCCGTGAAGAGCGAGACGGACCGGTATTCCGCTTCGCGGCCGGCGGCGGTCCACGGGGCGGGGCCCGCGGTGTGAAGGTGGTAGAGCTTCACGTCGGCGAGATCATGGCGTTCGCACAGCGCCTCCAGCAGCGGGGCGGGTGTGGCGCAGGCGCCATGCACGAAGAGATTGGTTCCGCTGCGCACGAACGAGACGGCCTCGGCGGCGGCGACAGCGCGGGATTTCCAGTCGATATTCATGATGAAAATGGTGCAGCGAACATGATGCGGGCCGGCCGGGTTGAGCAAAGCCCGGAATCAGCGCGCGCCCTGCCTTGTTGTGCGCATTTTTTGCGGCGCCCGATCAGGGCCGCCGCCGGCGGGCAAAAAAAAGCGGCGCCGACTTTCGTCGGCGCCCTGTGTTCCCACTGACCCAAATTGGTTTCGGTGCTCCGGGCGGGGAAGGGAGCGCCGGCTTTCACCGACGCTCCCAGTGTTCCCACTGACCCAAAATTTTCGTGCTGGCTGCGGCTGGCGGGAGGGTGGGCGCCGGCTTTCGCCGGCGCCCTGTGTTCCCACTGACCCAAAGTGATGGTTGGCTGGTTGGCGGAGTTAGATGGTTTGCGCGTGGCGGCGGGCGGCCGTCACGAAATACGCGTCGAATTTCATCGCGATCACGCGGAGGAGCGGGACCCCGCGCGGCGTGACCTCGAGTCCCCCGTCAACCGGGGTGAGGAGGCCGTCCGCGATGAGTTCGGCGAGGCTGGCGAGTTCGCCCGCATACATGGAGACGAAGTCGGTGCCGATGAGTTTCGAGAGTTTTGCAAAATCGATCCGCCGGTCGCACATGATGCGCATGATGATCGTGCGGCGCGCCTGATCCTCGGGCGTGAGGCGCATCCCGCGTTCGACCGGCAGCTGGCCGGCGTCGAGGGCGGCGCGCCATTCCTCGAGGGTCTTGTGGTTCTGGCGGTAGGTGTCGGCGGTCGACGAGATCGACGAGATGCCGAAGCTGTAGAGCGAGGCGTCCGCGCGGGTGCTGTAGCCTTGGAAATTGCGGTGGAGCGTGCCGGCGCGCTGGGCGATGGCGAGGGCATCGTCGGGTCGCGCGAAGTGATCGAGGCCGATGTCGACGTAGCCCGCGGCGGTGAACTTCTCGTGCGCGAGGGCGAACATCGCGAGCTTCAGCTCGGGGCCGGGCAGTTGCTCGCGATCCTCGAAGATGCGTTGCGAGGGCTTGATCCACGGAATGTGCGCGTAGCTGAAGACCGAGAGGCGGTCGGGACCGAGGCCGAGCACGTCGACGATGGTGCGGGCAAACGAATCCGGGGTCTGGAGCGGCAGGCCGTAGATCAGATCGACGTTGATCGACGTGAAGCCGTGGGCCCGCAGCCACTCGAACGCGCGGATGTTTTGTGAATTCGGCTGGAAGCGGTGGATCGCCAGCTGCACACGCGGATCGGTGTCCTGCACGCCGAGCGAAGCGCGGTTGGCGCCGATCTCCTGCAGGGCGATGACATGCTCTTCGGTGACCCGGCGGGGATCGATCTCGACGCTGAATTCGCAATCGGCGGCGACGGTGAAATGCTCGCGGATGAGCGCACCGAGACGGCGGAGTTCGTCGGGCGGGAAGAAGGTCGGCGTGCCGCCGCCGAGGTGGATCTGTGTGACCGGGCGGGCGCGGTCGAGCTTCGCGGCGGTGAGGCGCATCTCGCGCGCGAGGTCGTCCAGATACTCACTGGCGGAGGCGCGGCGGCGCGTGATGACGGTGTGGCAGCCGCAATACCAGCAGCGCGTCTCGCAGAACGGCAGATGAAAATAGAGGGAGATCGGACCGCCGGCGCGGTTGTCTTCCGCGATCGCCTCGTCGAGGGCGAGCGTCGCGGTTTCCGCCGTGAAGTGGTTGGCGGGCGGATAGGAAGTGTAGCGCGGACCCGCGACGGAATATTTGCGGATCAAGTCCAGGTCGAGCAGACCGGGCGGCGCCGAGAGGGTTTCGGTGGGGAGGATCATGGGACGGTGGAACGGCCAGAGCATCGCACAACCGCCCCGGACTGGCTGCGCATCGATTGGCGGGAGGGGCGCAGTTTTTGCGGGCTTGCAGCCGGCCGGCGGAGCGAAGGGGGCGGGCATATTTCACTCGCATCCCGCGCGAGGCGGCCAGGCCGGAAACGTGCAGTTGAACGCGCGCTTTTTCGCAACGGCGCCGTGCGGCGGTGGAGTGTGTTGCCCCAACGCGCTGGTTTGAAGGTGGGAGCAGGTTTACCCCGCGACTCGTCGGGGCGTAAAGCCCCTCCCACCAAAAGCGCGTTGAGGGCAACACGCTCCACCGTGGGTGTAATTTTACCAGCATCCCGTAGCTTTCAGACTTTCCGTTGCAGGCCCGCCCGCCGGGCGGGCAGCCCGGCACCGGCCGGGCCTACAGTCAAAAAACAAGGTGACGTTGGTATTACACCCGCTCCTGCCTGTGCTCCGGTTCGGACAATTGAGTGACACGCGGTGGTTCGGGGAGCGCCCGCGTCCCGCGGGCTATCCGCGGCGTCCCGCCGAGGACTTCGGAGATGTCGGCGAGACGCCGACACGAGCACCCGAGACGGGTGCGCTCCCCGAACCGCCGAACGCTTGGTCGCGTTGTTTCGCCAGACTCAGCAAGTCGAACCCTTTGAGCGATGCCCTCCGGGAGGCGAAACGCGTTGAGGGCAACGCGCTCCACCGTGGGCAGCAACTTACGCCGCCGTGGCGCGGAAGCTCCGCCACTTTTCCGTCGGGAGGGCGGCGATCGCGATCACGGCGAGCTGGCTCGCGACGAACAGCACGAGCCACCAGAACGCGGCGTCCATGAAGCCGTAGCTGTGCAGGCCGACGCCGAGCATGTTGACGCCAAACCAGCTCCAAGCCGTCACAATGTTGCCGAAGATCGAGAGCACCGCGAGGCCGCGTTGTTTGATCAACCCACCCCAGCGCGCATGGAGGATCACTGCGTTCCAGATCACGATGAGGAGGGCGCCGTTTTCCTTCGGATCCCAGCCCCAGAAGCGGCCCCAGGATTGATCGGCCCAGATGCCGCCGAGCACGGTGCCGACGAAACTGAAGAGCGTCGCGAAGCACACGATGCCGTAGATCATCTTCGCGAGCGCGTCGGCGGTGGGCTGGCTGAGGGAACGGGTGAGGGTGCCGCGCAGCACGTAGATGAGGGCGAGGAAACCGGCGAGGAAGGTGGCGGAGTAGCCGACCGTCACGGTGACGACATGCGTGGCGAGCCAGAAGTTGGAGTCGAGCACGGCGCGCATCATCTCCATCGTGTCGCCGCCGAGGGCGAGATGGTGCGCAATCACGAGGGTGGCGAAGCCGATGAGGCCGGCGGCGACGCTGCCGATCGCGTTCTTGTAGACGTATTCGAGCACGAGGCAGAGGGCGACAGCGCCCCAACCGACGAAGAGCGCGGAGGAGTAGAGGTTGGTGACGGGCGGACGGGATTCGAGCCACATGCGCGCGCCGATGCCGGTGGTCTCGAGGAGAAACGCGATGCCGACGAGCCAGAACGCGGCGCGGCCAAGTTCCCCGGGCCACTTCAGCCACGAGGCCACCGCGAGCAGAAACGCCGCGACGTAGAGCAGGGTGCTCGTGTAGAACGGTTGCGCGGAGTTGAAGCGCCCCTCGACGTCGCAGCGGCGGAGGGCGCCCGCCATCGTGGATTCGAGCGAGGCGCGGAAATCGGCGACGGTTTTGTTGAACGCCTCGGGCTGGTGCAGCTGCCAGGCGCGACCGAGGTTGGCATAGGCGAGGGCGGCGGGAGCGATTTTTCCGGAATTCAAGCTGGCGGACCACGCGGTCCCGGCGGTCTGCCAGGCGTGGGTGTCGGCGCCGTTGGGTGGCGGGACCGCACGAAAGTAGGCGACGGAGTCGAGCGTGCCGAAGCTCGCGCTCAGTTCGAGGAGGAGCCTGGCCTCGGGGGAGGCGCCGGGGTTGGTGCCGCCGTGGGCCTTGGTGGCGGCGAGGCCGGTGGCGAGGGTTTTGTCGAAGCGGGCGAGCTGATCGAGAAAGTCGGCGCTGCTCGCGGCGTTGAGGGTGTTTTGCAGGCGCTGGTAGAGGATCACGCCGTCGCGGAGCTGGATCGTGGCGCGCTGGAAGGGCGTGCGGACGGCGCTCTCGGTGTCATAGGCGAGCTTCGCCTGGCGATCGAGCTCGGCGAGGCCCTTGGTGAGCTGGTGGAAGGAGAAACGCTTGCCGCCGGCGCCGTCGGCGGCCGTGAGGTTCATGAGCGCGAGCACGTCGGGGTGGACGATCTCGAAGTGCTGGTATTCGTCGGCCACCGCGGGCACGAACATCACGTCGAGCAGCCACTCGGCGGGGGCGATGCTGCGGCGGTCGGGCGTGGTGACGCGCTGGCGGCCTTGCAACATGAGCAGGGAAGTGCGCGCGACGGTGTCGAGCGGTTTGACGCGGCCGTTGACGAGCACGGGCAGGCGGCTGAAGCCGGTGGTGTCGTAAGCGGTCGTGTTGCGCGTCGGGCGCAGCGTGGCGGCGACGGCGATGAGGGCCAGAAGGATGGTGGCGGGAGCGAAATAGTTTTTCATGTGGTCCGGGGGGGGCGCGGGCGTCAGGCCGTGGCGGTGGCGGCTTGGGGCGCGCGGCGGCCGGCGAAGCCGAGCAGGTGAATGCCGAACTGGATCGCCAGGCCGAGCGTCATGAGCGTGCAGGCGACGTAGGGGACGAGCCACGAGGGATTGTGCACGACCTGAAGGATGGTGGTGCGCTCGCCCTCGTAACCGGACTGGTAGAACGTGAGGCCGGCGTAGCGCAGCGGGTTGTTCATGTAGATGAGAACTTCGCGGTCGTCACGGCCGTCGGGGGTCTGAAGTTTCAGGCGGCTGGAGAAATTCTTGGGGATGTCGGTGCCGGCGTAGCGGTCGTGGTTGAACTTGAGCAGGGTGAGGGAGAACGGCTGGTAGATGCGCGCGGTGCGCAGGATGAGCTTCCATTTCCGGCCGCCGTATTCGAATTCCTGTGGCATCACGAGGTGCAGGGAGACGAGATAGGTGCCGAGGGATTTGTCGGGGGCGGCCAGCTCGACGAAGGCGGTGGGCAGGTTGCGCTCGTCGGTCTTGTAGGTCATCGGCTGCGGCGCGGCGAGGATGCGTTCGCCGAAGCCGGCGGTGGCTTCGGCCGCGACCGGGCTGTCGGCCTTGCGCGCCGAGAGCACCGAGTTGGGATAATACGTCTTCGGGACGACGCGGAACGGCAGCTTCGGGTGCTGGATCGGCGACTTTTTCGCGAGCAGCGGTTCGGGGATCGCGACGACCTCGTCGAACTTGTCGTCGGTCGCATCGATGATCGCGAGTTCGTTTTCGCGGAAGGCCTCGGCGTAGTTCTTCGACTCGCTCTCGGTGAGCCGCATCGCGAAATCCTTCTGCCAGAGTCCGCTGAGCAGTTCCCCGATGAGCAGGAGGATGAGGCCGGCGTGGGCGAGCTGGATGCCGGACTTCCGCCACGTGAAGGTGAAGCGATAAACGTGCGCCGCGACGAGGTTGATGAGCAGCAGGCCGCCGATGAGATAGCCGCCGGGGAAGACCGGCACGGCGAAGTCCCCCACGCGCGTGTAGACGATGAACGAGCGGAAGTATTTCTCCTGCGTCGCCCAGATGCCGAGGTTCACCTGGTCGAGCGTGCCGGCGAACACGAGGATCATGCCGAACACGAGCAGGGCCACGGTGAGCTTGAGCGACACGAAAAAGTCGCGGAGCGAGGTCAGGAGATCTTTCATGATTGATGGGAAACGCGCGGGTGGCGGATCAGGGCGTGGCGGCTTTGACGGTCTGGATGAATGCGAGGAACGCGGGTTTCTCTTTGGCGACGAGGGTGTCGGCGCCGGTGAGCTTGAAGAACCACGTCGAGTTGGCGAATGGCACCATGGCGCCGAGCATGCGGACGGGCGGATTGAGCCCGGGGTTGGCGATGTCGAGCACGGCGATGGTGAGGCCGTTGACGCTCAGGCGCTGCAGGGCGGCGCCGGCCTCGGCTGCGGAGACGGGAGCGAGCTGAATCTGGCCGCGCCAACGGTTGACGTTGGCGACCTCGCCGCCGACATCGCCGGGAAAGGCGGTGATCGCGAGTTCGGCCGTCGCACCGCCGTCGCCGCTCATCACGTAGGTGCCCTTGCGCATCGAGCTGCCGGCTTTCGCCTGCCAGTGCGCCGGTGCGGTCCACGTGAGGTTGGCGCCGGTGGCGGTGGGCACGGCGGTATTGGCCATGGCGCCGCCGCCCGCCATCGGGGTGCCGGCCGGCGCCGCGGCGCCCGGAGTGATGGGCGGATGATCCGCCGGGAGGTTACCCGAGGTGGCCGGAGCCGCGGGCGGGGGCGGCGGCTGGGCGTCCTTGGCGACGCGGTAGCTCTGAACCTTCGGGTCGCGGCAGGAAGCCAGCCACAACGGAGCGGTGGCGAGCAGCGACAGCAACAGGCGGAGATGTGTGGGAGCAATCATGGGTCAGGGACGTTGGCGAAGGGTGCATTTCTTGCGAAATGCGATTAGGCTGATTTCTACGGTGCCACAAGGGCGTTGGATGGGCTCCGCAAATCTTGCGGATGTTCGATCAATCCTTGCGAGCGGCAATCGCGAACCGCGGTTCCGCGGAAAAAACCGGCGGGCTGGGTCACGCCGGCTCGACGGTGCTGAGGCCCCACAACGCGCCCAACGCCTGACCCGCGGCCAGTCCGCCGTCGTTGGGCGGAATTTCGTGGTGCACGAGGACCTCGAAGCCGGCCGCCTGCAGCGCCGCCACCGTGAGGTCGAGCAGCAGCACATTTTGAAAGCAGCCGCCGGACAGCGCCACGGCCGCGCAGCCGGCCCGCCGGGCGATTTCGACGATGCCATGCGCCAGCGCGCGGTGGAAAGCGGCCGACAGCGACGCGGCGTCGCGGCTCAGGGCGCGATGCGTCACCATCGCCTCGATCATCGGGCCCCAGTCGAGTTCGCAAACGGCGCCGTCGTGCGCGTCGCGGGCGGGGAACGGCAGCACGAGATGGGCGCCGCGCCCGCCCGTCGCGATCGCCTCGGTGGCGAGCGCGGTCTGGTCGTCGTATGCGTTGCGATCGCGCAACTGGAGCAGCGCCCCCACGGCGTCGAACAGGCGGCCGCAGCTCGAGGTGAGCGGTGCGTCGGATCCGCATGCGAGCGCCGCGTGCAGCACCGAGGCGTCGCTCGCGGCGAGGCCGAACTCATGGGCGAACGGGCCGAAATGGGCGTCGCCCATCGCGTGCAACAAACCGAGGAGCGCGCGGCGCGGCTCGCGCCAACTGGCCGGGCCGCCGGGCAGCCGGAAGCGTCGCAGCCGCGCGAAACGCCGGGCGGTGCCTTTCGTGAAACGGATGAATTCGCCACCCCACACCGTGTCGTCGTGCCCGCGGCCACCGCCGTCCCAGACGACCGCCAGCACGTCGTCGGCGCCGCGGCGATTTTCCAGCAGGCAGGACAAGGCGTGCGCCAGGTGGTGCTGGATCGCGAGCCGCGGCACCTGGAGCGTGCGCGCGAAGCGCCCGGCGGCGGAGTCCGGGTCGTTGTCGCAGGCGATGCCGGTGAGTTTGCCACCGCGCCAGCTCTGCAACGTGACCAGGGTGCGCTGGTAGTTGTCGAGCGCGCGGTCGCTCCCCAGGTCGCCGAGGTGCGGCCCGAGCATGATCCGGTCTCCCTCGGCGATCGCCAGGGTGCTGTTGCGCTGGCCGCCGGCGCACAGCCACCGGCCGGCGAGCGGCGCCGGCAGGGCGAATTCGGCCGGAGCCAGGCCGCGGGCGCGGCGCAGCACGAGCGGACCGCGGGCGGTCAGCCGCACGATCGACGCGCTCATCGGGTGGGCGAGGGCGAGGTCGTCCTCGAGGAACGCGTCCGCAATCCCGAGCAGACGGGCATGCGCCTCGGTGGCGGTGACGGCCGGCGGGGCCGACGCCAGCCGCGCGCCGGTGACGACGAGCGGCCGGCCCACCGCCTGACACAGCAGGACGTGCAGAGGGGAAGGCGGCAGCACGGCGCCGACCCAAGGATGGCCCGGGGCCACGTCCGGGGCGAGCGCGCTGCCGTTGCGGCGTGGCACGATCACGATCGGGGCCGCCGGCGACTGGAGCTGTCGCGCCGCCGGGGGCGTGAGCTCGGCGCACGGGCGCAGCGCAGCGAGGTCGCGAAACATCACCGCCAGCGGCTCGCCGTCGCGGTGCAGGCGGCGGCGCAGGGTCCCGACCGCGTGCACGCAGGTCGCGTCGGCGAACAACTGATACCCGGCGAGGCCCTTCACGGCGACGATGCGGCCGTCGCCCAGCAGCCGCGAGGCCACGTAGATGGCGGACTCGCGTTCGGCGAGGACGGCCCCCTCGGGATCGGTGAGCACGATCCGCGGGCCGCAGCGCGGGCAGGCCAGCGCCGCGGCCTGGTGCCGGCGGCCGGCGGCGTCGGCGCAGTCGCGCTGACAGTCCGGGCACAGCGCAAATGCCGCCATCGTGGTCTGCTCCCGCCGGCCGGGAAAGGCGTGCAGGGTGGCGAAGCGCGGGCCGCACCGCGCGCAGGTTACGAACGCGTGACCGTGCCGGCGGTCGCGCGGATCGGCGAGTTCGCGCCGGCACTGGGGGCAGGGCGCCAGGTCCGCCGCGAAGGGGTTGCCGGCGAGAAGCGGGGCGGCCGGCCCACCGATGATGCGCATGGTCCCCGCAGTAATGCGCCGCCTCCGGCGCGGTCGAGCGCACACCATCGAAAACACAACCGACGCGCAGCGATTCACAACGGGCGCACACCGGCGGCGGAGGTCGGGGCGGAGGGGAGGCCGCGCAGAATTTGGCTTCAAAAAACAAGCTTTGCACGCATGTTGGCAAGCGATGCGCAGCCCGCGGCGCGTCGCTTCCGACATACTGTTTTGCACAACGCCACACCTCCGACTCCCGCCCGCAAATATTTCTTCCTACCTATGAAATCGACCACCAAACTTCTCGCCGCTGGCGCCGCCTTCGTGCTCGCCGCCGCCCTCAGCTCGGCTGCTCCCGCCGCGGAAAACTGGGAGAACCTGTGCGCGAAATGCCATGGGGCCGACGGCAAGGGCCAGACCAAGGTCGGCAAAAAACTCAATTTGAAGGACTACACCGACGCGGCCGTGCAGGCGAAGATGAAGGATGAGGACATCATCAAAGTGACGACCGAGGGGGTGTTCGACAAGGATGGCAAAGAAAAGATGAAGGCCTTCAAGGGCGAACTCAGCGCCGCCGAGATCAAGGATTTCGTCGCGTATATCCGCAAGTTCAAGGGCTGAGGCCCTTTTCCCGATATTACTTGTCTGCTGGCGCGGGCGGTTGACCCGCCCGCGCCTGTCTTTTTTTCTGCCCGCCGTCGCGCTTCCGCCCATGCAACCACCGTCCAATCCCGCGCCCGATTCGGGTGCCACCAGCGTCCCGCGCAAGCCGCGGTCGCATTTCAACAACTGGATCAGCGCCATCGGTGCGGTGTTCTCCGCCGGCGCGCTCGTCTCGTTTGCCTTTCTGGTGTGGATGGACTTCTCGCAGCGGGAGAAGAATCCCTACCTCGGCATCCTGACCTACGTCGTCGTCCCGATCTTCCTGATCGGCGGAATCGCGATGGTGCTGTTCGGCGCCTGGGCGCAGCGGCGCTACGCCCTCAAGCACGCGGGCGACCGGCCCGACCGCTGGCAGATCGATTTCGGCGACCTGAAGCAGCGCCGCTACATCTTCATCTTCGCGGGCGGCGGCGTCATGTTTCTGCTCCTGAGCGCGTTCGGCAGCTACCAGACTTACCACTATTCCGAATCGACGCAGTTCTGTGGCGAGGTCTGCCACAAGGCGATGAACCCCGAACTCATCACCTACAAACGTGGCGCGCACGCACGCGTCGACTGCGTGGAATGCCACATCGGCTCCGGCGCCGAGTGGTTTGTGAAGGCCAAGATCAACGGCACCCACCAGCTGATCGCCTACACGCTGGACAACTACAAGCGCCCGATCGAGACCCCCATCAAAAACCTCCGCCCGGCGCAGGACATCTGCGAGAAGTGCCACTGGCCGGAGAAATTCCACGGCAACATCGATGTGAACTACCTGCATTTCGCGTCGGACAAGAAGAACACGCCCTACACGGCGCGCATCCTCATGCACGTGAACACCAGCGCGCCGGGCGGCCCCGCGGGCGGCATCCACTGGCACGTCAATCCCGACAACCGCGTCGAGTATTACGCGACGGATGACAAACGGCAGGACATTCCCTGGATGCGCGTCACCAACATGAAGGATGGCACATCGCGCACCTTCCGCACCGAGAAGTTCAAGTCCGATCCGCCGGCCGCCGGCCTCCGCGTGATGGACTGCATGGACTGCCACAACCGCCCCGCCCACACCTTCCCGACGGCCAACGACTCCGTCGAGCGCGCGATGGCGTCCGGCGCGATCAGCACCAAGCTGCCCAACATCAAGCGCGTCGCCGTGCAGGCGATGACGCAGAAGGACCTGACCGCCGCCGACGCCCCGGCGAAGATCGCCGAATTCATGAAGGGCAAATACGCGGACGCGGAGTTTGCCGCCGTCCTGCCCGCGTCGATCACGAAGGTGCAGGAGATTTTCGCGACCACCATCTTCCCCGAGCGGAAGGCTGACTGGCGCGTGTATCCGAACAACATCGGCCACAAGGACTGGCCCGGCTGCTTCCGCTGCCACGACGACAAGCACAAGTCGTCGGCCGGCGAGACGGTGCGCGCCAGCGACTGCACGACGTGCCACACGATCATCTCGCAGGGCCGGGGCGCCGAACTCGAAACCCTCTCGGCCAAGGGCCTGAAATTCGCGCATCCGGGCGGCGAGCTCGATCCGGATCTGACCTGCGCCGACTGCCACAACGGCGGCATCCAGAAGTAACGCTCGCGGGTGGGCGGGCGCGTCCCTGCGCCCGCATGGGTTTGGTCGGGCCGCGATCGTCATGCGGGCACGGGGACGTGCCCGCCCACCACTGAAGACGGTTATTGCCAACCGTTGCGCACGAACGCGCAACGCCTGCGTAGCCGGTGCGCGGCTTTGGGCCGCATGATGGGGGAAACGGTTATGAACGCTTTTTGCCGCTCCTCCTTCCGGCACGGGATCGCTGTCTTCGCCCTGCTGTTTTGGGCCGCAAGCGGTCTCCGGGCCGCCGACGCCACCCCTGCCGCCGCGAAGAAACCCATCCCGAACAAGGAGTGCATGGATTGCCACGAGGCGGAGTTTAAGCCGAAGAAGAAGGGCGAGCCGCCGGTCTGGATCGGCGTGCGGCCGGAGCTGTTCGCGAAGTCCGTCCACGGCAAACTCAACTGCGTCGACTGCCACGATGCGATCAAGGATCCCGAGCATCCCTCGAAGCTCCCGCCGGCGCGGTGCGGCTCGTGTCACGAAAAAGCCAATGCACAGTTCGCCGCGAGCATCCATGGCATGAGCCACAAGCTCGGCGCGTCCGACGCCGCGAAGTGCAGCAGCTGCCACGGCACGCACGACATGGTGCCGGTCAAGCAGTCCGACTCGCCCGTCTTCAAGCTCAACCTCCCGAAGACCTGCGGCACCTGCCACGACGACCCCAAGCTCGCGAAGGACTACCGCATGGGCCAGCAGAAGGCGGCGGGCCACTACCTCGACAGCATCCACGGCAAGGCGCTCGTGAAAATGGGCCTCATCGTCGCGCCCTCGTGCAACGATTGCCACGGCGTGCATGACATCAAGCGCAGCATCGACAAGGACTCGCACACCAACCACGCGAACATCGCCAAGTCCTGCGGCGCCTGCCACGTCGGGATCGAGGACACCTACAAGCAGAGCGTCCACGGCCAGTTGCTCGCCAAGGGCGACAAGAAAGGCCCCGTGTGCACCGACTGCCACAGTGCGCACGATATCGAGAAACCGGCGACCGCGCACTTCAAGGGCAACAGCGACCAGAGTTGCGGCAAATGCCACGAAGACCGGCTCGAGCACTACCGCGAAACGTATCACGGCAAGGCGATGGCGCTCGGCCGGCCCAACGTCGCGTCCGATGTCGCCGCGTGCTACGACTGCCACGGGCATCACGACGTCTTCCCCGTGAGCGACAAGCGCTCGCGCCTGCACAAGGACAAGATCGTCGGCACCTGCGCGCAGTGCCACCCGGGCGTGAACGCCAGGTTCACCGAATACGCGCCGCACGCCAACCCCCTCGACAAGGTCAACTACCCGGTGCTCAACAAGGTTTTCATCTTCATGACCACGCTGCTCGTGAGCGTGTTCGCGTTCTTCGGCCTGCACACGGTGTTCTGGCTCGTGCGCTCGATCTACCTCTACACGCACGACTCGAAGGCGTTTCGCGAGGCGAAGATCCAGGCGCACGTCGATGACGATGTGTTCACGCGGTTCACGCCGTTCGAGCGCACGCTGCACCTGATGATGGTCACGAGCTTCCTCGCCCTCGTCATCACCGGCATGCCGCTGAAGTTCTACTACACCGACTGGGCGAAGACGATGTTCCGCCTGCTCGGCAGCGCCGAGGTCGCGCGCACGCTGCACCACTACGCGGCGGTCGTGACGTTCCTGTATTTCGTGCTGCACGTGGGGAGCCTGATTCCGCATTTCTGGAGGCAACGCCACAACCTGCGCGATCCCGCCACCGGCCGATTCTCGCTCGGGCGCGTGTGGGGCGTGGTGTTCGGCCCCGACTCGATGGTGCCGTCGTTCCAGGACTGGCGCGATTTCATCGACCACCAGAAATGGTTCTTCGGCAAGGGTCCGCGGCCGCAATTCGACCGCTGGACCTACTGGGAGCGCTTCGATTATTTCGCCGTGTTCTGGGGCATCGCGATCATCGGCTTCTCGGGCCTGATCCTGTGGTTCCCGAAGTTCTTCACGGCGTTCCTCCCCGGTTGGGTGATCAACATCGCGATGGTGGTCCACTCCGACGAGGCGCTGCTCGCGGCGGGGTTCATCTTCTCATTCCACTTCTTCAACACCCATTTCCGCATCGAGAAATTCCCGATGGACACCGTGATCTTCTCGGGCCGCATCTCGAAAACGGAGATGCTCCACGAGCGGAAGCGCTGGTATGACCGCCTGCTCGCCGCCGGCAAACTCGACCTCTACCGCGTGAGGGCCGACGACTGGGAGGGGCGCAAGAACATCGCAAAGACGATGGGCTTCATCTTCTTCGGCACCGGTCTCGTGCTGCTCGTGCTGATCATCTACGCGATGGTGTCACGACTGGGACATTGAGGCGCGGATTGGCTTGTTCGGGGGGAGCGGCGACTGCTAGAGCAAGGCCGCTCCAACGAACGTATGCCCCCACGTCTTCCCCCTTCCTCGCGCCGTCATTTCCTAAGACTGGCCGGCTCCGCCGCCGCCGTTGCGCTCTCGCCGCGCTTCGCCTTTGCAGGTGAACCCGCAAGCGGACGCAAGGTGCGCATGGGCATCGTGGGCGGGCGGTTTGGCGCGACGTTTCAGTTTCACGAGCATCCGAACTGCACGGTCGAGGCCGTGAGCGACTTGCGGCCGGAACGCCGCGCGGCGCTCCAGAAGGTCTACCAATGCGCCAAGGCCTACGACTCGCTGGAGGAGTTGCTGCGCGATCCGCGGATCGAGGCGGTGTTTCTGGCGACGCCGGTGCCGGACCACGTGCGCCACGTCGTGCAGTCGCTCAAGGCGGGCAAACACGTGCTGTGCGCCGTGCCCGCGGCGGCGAGCCTCGAAGAATGTCGCGTGCTCATCGACGCGGTGAAGGCGAGCGGCCTCACCTACATGATGGCGGAGACGAGCCACTGGCAGCAGCCGACGATCTCGGCACGGGAGTTCCACCGCGCAGGGAAGTTCGGAACAATCTACTGCACGGAGTCGATGTATCATCACGCGGGGCTCGAGTCGCTCTGGTTCGAAGGCGGGAAACCCACGTGGCGGCACGGGCTGCCGCCGATGCACTACCCGACGCATTGCACCGCGCACCTCATCAGCATCACGGGTGAGCGACTGACGGAAGTCACTTGCACGGGCTGGGGCGACGAGGATCCGCAGCTCAAAGGCAATGTTTACCGCAATCCGTTCTGGAACGAGACGGCGCACTTCCGCACCAATCGCGGTCACCCCATGCAGGTGCAGGTGTGGTGGCGCGGAGCCCACCGTGGAGGCGAACGCGCGCGGTTTTACGGCGACAAGATGAGTTTCTTCTTTCCCGATCCGAACGGCGTCGGCGCGGTGATTGTGCGCGCGGGCAAGCAGACGGAGAAAGACAGCGGCGGCTTCGAACGGCAACTGCCCGGCTTCGAAAACTACGCGGTGCCGGAGTGGTGGAAGACCGACCGGCTGCCTGCACCGCTCCGCCACAACAGCGGGCACGAGGGCTCGCACACGTTCATCACGCACGAATTCATCGACGCGATCGTGCAGGGCCGGCGACCGGCGGTGGATGTTTACGAAGCGGTGGCCTACACGGCGCCCGGTCTCGTCGCGCACCAATCAGCGCTCAAGGATGGCGAGCGCCTGAAGGTGCCGGGTTTCGACGCCTAGGGCAGCGCCCCGGAAGAAAACGGCATAGCGCAACGCCGGGTAGCTGCGAGCGTGCGCGAGTGGCGAGCCCGGAAAACACTAGCTCAAGCTCGCAGCTACCAGGCTTCGCAACGTCGTGTTTCTTTTGTGTCGCTGCCCTAGCGCAGCGACGCCTTCGCCGCGGCGATCGGCACGCTCTGGCGCTGGCGGTCGAGGAAGAAACTGACTTCGCGATAGCCGGCGGCTTCGAGGTGGCGCAGCGCGGTGTGGTAGTCGGCGCCGACGCGTTCGGGGCGATGGGCGTCCGCGCCGATGACAACCGGGATGCCGCGCCGTTGCATGTGCTGGAGCATCGCGAGGCCGGGATTCATCTCGGGGATGGCTTTGTGCAGGCCGCTGGTGTTGATCTCCATCGCGACACCGGTCGCGGCGATGCGGTCGAGGGCGCGCTCGATGAACGGCTCGATGCGGAGGAAACGCCACTCCGACGGCGACTCGTTCTTGATGAGGTCGGGATGGGCCATCGTGTCGTAGAGCCCGGTCTCGGCGGCGGCGGCCACGTGGTCGAAATAGAGCTGCTGGTAGGCAAACCAGTCGCCCGTGAAATAGCGGTCGCGGTAGTCGGGCACCTGCGGGTGCACCGAGCCGAGCACG
The DNA here is from genome assembly GCA_016235555.1 of Verrucomicrobiota bacterium. Classification (GTDB taxonomy): domain Bacteria; phylum Verrucomicrobiota; class Verrucomicrobiia; order Opitutales; family Opitutaceae; genus JACRKC01. The sequence goes on along the minus strand of JACRKC010000005.1, from coordinate 1,961 downwards.
TGGTGCAGCGGCGCGCGGGCGTGGAGTTTTTCGAGCCACGGCTCGACGCCGGGGTAATAGTCGCTTTCGAGGCCGAGCCGCACATCGACCCGCCCGGCGAACGCGGCACGGGCCTCCGCGACCATCGCGATGTAGCGGTCGTATTCCTCCGGGGCCATGCGCACGCCGGCGGAGATGCCGTCGGGCAGGGGACAATGGCAGGTGACGATGAGGCCCTTCAGGCCGCGCTTTTCGGCGACGGCGGCGTAGTCGGCCGGTTCGCCCCGGGCGTGTTTGCAGAGCGGCGTGTGGCAGTGTGATTCGTAGAGAATGGGCGCGGACGGCATCAGTGAAACCGCCGAGATTTGCGCCCGGGCCGGGCCGTGCAAGGGTTCATTCGCGGTGGGGGCGGCGTTGGGTGCAACTCAAACTGAGGTCAGCGCTCTGTAGCGGCGGTCTATGACCGCCGAACGAATACCCTTGGCGCAACGCCGGCGGTCATGGACCGCCGCTACAGCCAAGCCATTCGGAAACTGACCTCAGTTTGAGTCACACCCGCCGGCGTTTGGGCGCACCTCAGTTTCCTGCGAAGCGCTGTCCCGCGGGGTGGGCCGGGCGCTGCTCCGCGCACGGCCAGAACGCTTCGATTCTCACTCGCCCTTGGCCGCCCGCGGAGCGGCCGGCCCACCGTTCGGCTCGCGGCAAGAAAGTGAGATGCGCCCTCCGGCGTTGGTCTTGCAGGATCGTCCCGCCCGTAGTTGGGTCTGGGCGTGAAACGCGGTCGTTCCTGTCCGCGCACCGTCCCCCCAACCCCATGTTCCCATGACGAGAATCGCCGATCGAACGAGTTGGTTGATGCTGATCCTGCTGGGGTCCTGCGCCGCCGGCCTCGCGGCCGAGTTGCGCGTCGGCACGTGCCAGTTTCCGGTATCGGCCGACGTCGTCGCCAACGGGCAGTGGATCCGGCGCCAGATGACCGAGGCGCAGGCCGCGGGGGCGGAAATCGTCCATTTCCCGGAGGCGGCGCTGTGCGGTTATGCCGGTGTGGATGTAAAATCGCTGGACGGTTTCCCGTGGGCGCAGCAACGCGCGGAGTTGGAGCAGGTCCGCGCGCTCGCCCGCGAACTGCGCGTGTGGGTGGTCCTGGGCGCGGCGCACCGCCTGAGCGGCGAGCACAAACCGCACAACTCGCTCTATGTGATCGATGCGTCCGGGGCGGTGGTCGACCGCTACGACAAGCGCTTCTGCACGACGGGCGATCTGAGGCATTATACACCGGGCGATCACTTCGTGACGTTCGAGGTGAAGGGGGTGCGGTGCGGTCTGCTGATTTGTTACGACATCCGGTTTCCCGAGCTGTATCGCGAGTATGGCCGGCTCGGCGTGAAGGTGATGTTCCACTCGTTCTACAACGCCCGGCAAAAGGAGGGCTCCATCCATCCGAAGATCATGCCGCCGACGGCGCAGGCCCGCGCCGCGGACCACGCGATGTTCATTTCGATCAACAACAGTTCCGCGTCGCGCAGTTGGGAGAGCCGGTTCATCACACCGGACGGCCTCATCGCCGGCGCGCTCAAGCTGGATGAACCGGGCGTGATGGTGAACACCGTCGACACCGCGAAAAAGTATTACGATGCCGGCGGCACTTTCCGCGCGAGTGCGTGGGACGGGAAGCTCAACAGTGGTGACCTTGTGACCGATCCGAAATCCACGGAGCGAAAGCGCTATTGAGGCGTGATACTATTTGGCCCCGGTGCGGGGCGGCGGGCGTTGAAGAAGGGGCTCGGCGCGGACGGGAGGAGTCCGCTGGCGGGCGAAATGCCCAGGCGAATTTGTCATCTATTACTGAGGCTCGCACAATTGAGTGACACGCGGTGGTTCGGGGAGCGCCCGCGTCCCGCGGGCCGTCCTCGGCGTCTCGCCGAGGATTTCGGAGGTGTCGGCGAGACGCCGGCACCAGCACCCGAGACGGGTGCGCTCCC